>NZ_KB905905.1:0-627556 GCF_000381105.1 Thioalkalivibrio sp. ALE12
CGGTAGCCCAGGCGGCCCTCGGTGCGCTCGCCCGGTGCCGCCTGGAGCTGGTCGCTCATCTCGGCTTCCAGAACCTGCTGGACCGCCTCGCGCACCAGCGTGCGCATCAGTTCCTCGTCTGTCCCCAAAAACGCTCGCAGTGACGTGCGATCCGCAGTAGCCTGGCTCTTGTGAGTGGTCATGGTCTCGCCCTCCTTGAGGGGTTCCGGTGGTCGCTAACCAACCCGAATACCATGGCCGCTCACCTCCTGCCAGCTTCTGCACATAACTCAGCACACTACTCGTTGCGCCGCACCTGAGGGCTGGCTGTAGGGGCACGATCGAAGGCGTTCCTACGAACACAAGGAACGGAATGACTCGCGAAGCCAGGTACTAATCGGGCACGAGGAGCCCAATTGGCGTAATTCGGGTTTGTCACAGGAGTGGCACGAGCCCTGAGCCAGAACGAAAAAGGGACCAGCGACTGTAAGTCAGGGATCCCTTTCTCCGAAATGTGGCGCGCCCGAAAGGATGGCGGCGACGCGGTACGTGTTGACCTCCCGGCTGCCGGCTGTGGGCTGACACGTTCCTCGCTGCGCGAGGGATCGAACCGTATTGTTGAACGGAAGTTCGAATCCTTTGTGCTGGCCCAAACGAAAAAAGGCACCCGGCTGTGGGTGCCTTTTCTCTGGAATATGGCGCGCCCGGAAGGATAGCGGCGACGCGGGGCGTCTTGCCCTTCCGGGTGTCGGCCGTGGGCCGACACGTTCCTCGCTGCGCTCGGGATCGAACCGTATTGTTGAACGGAGGTTCGAATCCTTTGTGCTGGCCCAAACGAAAAAAGGCACCCGAACGTGGGTGCCTTCTCTCTGGAATATGGCGCGCCCGGAAGGATTCGAACCTCCGACCACCTGGTTCGTAGCCAGGTACTCTATCCAGCTGAGCTACGGGCGCATCGTCTGAAGGCGCGCATTATCGCGATTGGTCCCGGGGGATGCAAGCCATCGGGACGGATTCTTTGTTTTTCGGCCCGTCTCAGCTCCGGGGGATGGGGTGGTAGGGCGTGCTGCGCACGCGGTCGTGCTCGACCATGCGGTAGTGGACGAAGTCGTCCTTGTCGTGGAAGTGCAGGAAGGGGTTGCCGGCGTCCTGTTCTTCCAGTGTGGATTCGGCTTTGTCGGCGTAGTTGTGGCCCGGGTGGATGCAGGTATGCGCCGGCAGGCCTTCACGCAGACCGTTCAGGGTATGGAACATCTGTTCCGGGTCGCCGCCGGCCAGGTCGCAGCGACCGCAGCCGAAGACGAACAGGGTGTCCCCGGTGATGAGGTCGTCGCCCGCGGGCATGTGAAAGCAGGCAGAGCCGGGCGTGTGGCCGGGCGTATGCAGGAAGCGGATCTCGGTATCGCCCAGGCGCATCGCATCGCCGCCGTGGTGCAGCTCCGGGCGTTCCAGTTGCTTGCCCCAAAATTCGGCCTCCGGCTTGAGCAGGTGCAGCCGGGCATTCGGGTATTGCTCCAGGATGGCCTCGACGCCGTTGATGTGATCGTGATGGCTGTGAGTCAGCAGGATGTCGGAGATCTCGACGTCGTTCTCCCGTGCCTGACGGATGATCGCCTCGGGCTCCCAGGCGGGGTCGACCACGGCGCCGCGGTGACTGGCGCGATCCTCGATCAGGTAGACGAAGTTCTCCATGGGGCCGAGTTCCTGGCGGTGGATGCGGTAGGGCAGTTGGTTCCGGTCCATCGGGATCTCCGTGAGTCGTTGGCGCTTTGGTATGGTCTATCGGGTTCCTATCCTGTGCCGAGAAGGAGTCCGATGCCAAATTCCGAAAGTTCCCCTGCCGATTCCGCTTCCGTCGATGCGGAGGCGGACTGGGAGGCCCGCTATCAGGCGGGCTCGACCCGCTGGGATCGCGGTGGGCCCAGCCCCTCGCTGGAGCAATGGTTGCAACGCACCGCCCTGAAGCCGGGGGCCCGTATCGTGGTGCCCGGCTGCGGGTTTGGCCACGAAGTCCCGACCCTGGCGGCACGGGGCTTTCACGTGATTGGACTGGACGTGGCGCCAACGCCCGTCGAACAGCTGCGGAGCGATCTGGACCATGCCGGCCTGGAAGCCGATGTGGTTCAGGCCGATATGCTGTCCTGGCGGCCGGAGGCACCGGTAGACGGGGTTTACGAGCAAACCTCCCTGTGTGCCCTGCCGCCCGCTCAGTGGCCGGCCTATGAACGCCAGCTGCACGCCTGGTTGCGCCCGGGCGGTGAGCTGTTTGCGTGTTTCATGCAGACCGGCCGGGAGGGTGGGCCGCCCTTCCATTGCGCGCTGCCGGCCATGCGGGAACTGTTTCCGGCGGATCGCTGGGACTGGCGTGACGAGGCGGGTCGCACCGATCACACCAACGGCAAGTACGAGCTTCTGCACCGCCTGATCCGGCGTTAGTGCAGGGGGGGGCAGATTGCTTTGATCGCGGGGTATCTCCCGTCGTCCAGTGCGGGAGAGCGGGTGAAGCGCGCCAGCATGATCTAGATTTCGGTAAGGAAGGATTCACATGCCGCCCCGGCCGGCGAACCCTTCCGTCCACCCGAATCAGGAGAGCGCGATGAAAGTCTGGATGCTGGTGTTGCTGTTGATGCTGCTGCCGTTGCCTCTGGCTGCGTCGGATTCCACCGATGTGGAGGAGCTGGATCGCGAGACCCTGCAGCAGATGGTTCGACACAGCGTGGAGCTGGTGCGCATCGAGGATGGCGTAAGCATTGATGAGGCTATCGAGTCGATGAAGCTGCGCGCCAACCTGCGCAATTTCCAGGAGGTCGCGGATCTGCCGCTGTCCGAGCAGGTGCGGGCGATGGGGGGCGAGGGCAACTACATGCGCATCCTGGCCTTCTGTGATGCGCTGATTGCCAATCAGATGGTGCAGCACGACATCATCTTCGCCAGCTTCCTGCCCTGCCGGATCGCCGTGGTGGAGGACGACGAGGGGCGGGGCTGGATCGTGACCACCAACATGGACATGATGCTGCACGCGACGGACCTGCCCGAGGACCTCGAGGCGACCGCGCGCGAGGTCCGCGACACGATCTACAGCATCGTCGAGGCGGGCCGTACCGGCGATTTCTGAAGCCCTGAACGAGAAAGCCCGCGGCATCCAGAGGTGTCGCGGGCTTCTGGCCTGAGCCAGCCGTCGTCTTCGCGGGTTGGGGCGGGTTAGCCGTTCGCGACCTTGCGCTTGATCATCAGCGTGCCGTCCGCGCGCGGACCGGAGGCCTTCGGGGACCCCGTGCCCTTGCCGGCGGGGCGTTTGCCCGGCGCCGCATAGGCCGGGCGCTTGCGGTTGGCCGGGGCCGGGCCGCGCTTGGCGGGTGCCGGCTTGCCCATGGGCCGCGACTTCCGGGCCGCCGGCTCGGACCGCTCATCGCGGGATTTGCCGGGCTTGCGCGCGGGGGCGGGCCGTGCGTCGTCCTGGTGGGCCGACTGGCCGGGGCGGGGCGCCTGGCGGGTCAGCTCCAGCTTGCGATTCGCGACGTGGATGTTGCCCAGGCGGCGAATGGCAGCCTCGTCCAGCGAGGCCGGCAGATCGACATGGCTGTGGTCGTCGCGCAGCCCGATGCGGCCGATGTCGCGGCCGTTCAGCCCGCCCTCATTGGCGAGTGCGCCCACGATGGCGCCCGGTGCCACACCGTTGTTGCGGCCCACGGGCATGTAGTAGCGCACCATATCCGCTTCCGGCTCGCGATCCTTGCCGCGTGAGGGGCGCTCGCCTCGGGGCTTCGCGTCGCGACGACTGTTGCCGCGGTCGGTATGGGGCGCGCGGGCGGCGGCCAGCAGCGGGTCCGTACCCTGACGGGCGTTGGCATCCAGCGGGCTGTCGGCGGTGGCGAGGGCGACCAGGGCCAGGGCCAGGTCGCGTTCGGATACCGTGCCGTCGGCCAGCAGGCGCTCGACCAGGGCGTCGTGCGCGCTGGCCTGTTCACTGCCCAGCAGGGCCTGGACTTGTTCCGCGAAACGCGCCTCGCGACGGGCCTGCACGGCCTGGCGATCGGGAAGCGCCTGCTCGCGGACCGGCTTGCCGGTCAGGCGTTCGATGTCCTTGAGCATGCGGCGCTTGCGCGGCTCCAGGAACAGGATCGCGCGGCCCTTGCGCCCGGCACGGCCGGTACGGCCAATGCGGTGCACATAGACCTCGGCATCGCCGGGGGCATCGAAGTTGAAGACGTGGCTGATGCGCGGCACATCGATGCCGCGGGCGGCGACATCGGTCGCAACGATCACGTCCAGGCGGCCGTCGCGCAGGTCGCTGACGACGCGCTCCCGTTCGCCCTGTTCCATGTCGCCATTCAGGGCCGAGGCCTTGATGCCGGCGAGGCCGAGGGCGTCGGCGATCTCCACCGTGGAGGCCTTGGTGCGGGCGAAGACCACCGCGCCATCCAGGTCTTCTTCGGTTTCCATCAGCCGGGTCAGGGCCTCCAGCTTGTGGCGGGCGTCGACCAGGCAGTAGCTCTGGTCGATATCGGTGCCGGCCTCGTTGCCGGCACCAATCTTGATCTCTTCCGGCTCGCGCATATGGCGATGCGCGATACGACGAATCGGACCCGGCATGGTGGCCGAGAACAGGGTCGTCTGACGCGCTTCCGGGGTCTGCTCCAGGATCCACTCGATCTCTTCGACAAAGCCCATGCGCAGCATCTCGTCGGCCTCGTCCAGCACCACGACCCGCAGGGCCTCCAGGCTCAGCGTGCCCCGCTTGATGTGGTCCACCACGCGGCCAGGGGTGCCGACCACGATTTGCGGGCCCTTGCGCAGGGCGCGCAGCTGCTCGCCCATCGGCTGACCGCCGTAGACGGGCAGCACGTCGATGCCGTCGAACCCGGAGGCGAATTCGGTCAGCGCGCCCGCGACCTGATTGGCCAGTTCGCGGGTCGGGGCCAGCACCAGTGCCTGGGGCACGCGCTCGCCGGCGTCAATCAGGTCGATCAGCGGCAGGCCGAAGGCGCCGGTCTTGCCAGTGCCGGTCTGGGCCTCGCCCAGGACGTCGCGGCCTTCCAGCAATGCAGGGATACAGGCGGCCTGAACCGGGGTCGGGGTGGTGAAGCCCATATTCGACAGGGCACGAACCAGCGACTCGGAAAGCCCGAGCTGGGAGAAGGAGGGGGAATCGGACATTGGGGGGTACTCACACAGGCCGGAAACAAAGGCCCGGCGAAAATCGGATGGCAACTGCCAACCCGGCATCATACACGAATCGAAGCCCTAACAAGCGAAAACTTCGGGATTTTCTTGGGTTCGCCCCTGCCTGGATAGAGTTCCAGCCCGGGACGAGATCGAACGTGTTGCGGATCATCCCTCGTTGGCGGCCATGCACGCGGGCGGATCCTGTCGTTTCTGGGGCGCCGCCGAAATATCCAATGGGCTCGCTGCGTCTTATCGGCAGAGCCGCGTATGCCTGGCTCGGTTGAATTGCCCGACCTGCGGTGTCGGGATATAGTTCGCGAACGCTACTTTGCTGGATGCAATATGTCGCTTAAACCAACGGATTTGTTCAACCTGCTGGCGGACGAGACACGGCTGCGGTCGCTGTTGCTGATGCAGGCGGAAGGGGAGCTTTGTGTGTGCGAGCTGACGCATGCCCTGGAGATGTCCCAGCCGAAGGTGTCGCGTCACCTGGCGGCCTTGCGTCAGCACAAGGTGGTGCGGACGCGGCGGGAGAGCAACTGGATCTATTACCGGATTGCTTCCGATTTGCCGGAATGGGCGGGCGCGACCCTGCAGGCCGCCGAACGCGCGGCGGCGGGCGCGGAGCCCTATGCGGGTGACCGTGCGCGGTTGTCTACCGCGCCCAGCCGTGCCGAGTTCCTCAACTCGGCTTGATCGGCACAGCACCCGAACAAGCGGCATAACGCAAAACGGCCGGCGCCACGTACAAGGCGCCGGCCGTTTTCGTTTGCACCAGCGGCGGTGCAGGGGTGATCAGTGCGGTTCGCGGTGGACGCAGGCAAGGATCGCGGTGGCGATGTCGGCGGCCTCGATACCCGGGGCATCCAGGCCGATCTCCTGCATGCAGGCGGTCGCGGCGGTTTGCAGGGCCTCCTGATCCAGCGGCTGGCCGTGCAGGGCGTCGGCGATGCGGTCCATGCCGTCTTCCGGGAAGACCGTGAAATCGCCGGACAGCAGGAGATCCGCGATGTGATCGTCCTTCTCCATGAGCTGGGCCCGGATCAGGCCGCCGGCGGCCTTGTGGGCCCCCTCGGTCAGGTGAGTGCCCGCGGCGATCTTGACGCCCATCTCCACGAATTTGCGGCCCTTGCGGTAGGTCCATTCAGGGTCCGTGAGCTCGGCCATCTGTTCCTCGATGGCGGCGGTCTCCTCGGCGGTGGGCTCGCTCATCTCGACCTCGACGTCGAGATCGCTGGCCACCCGCTTCAGGAAGGCCTCGCGCACGGTCTCGCGGGCCGGCATCTGGCCGAGTTCGCGGGACAGCGTGGTGATGTAGTCCTCCATGCCGGCGCGCAGCTTGTCGCGGAATTTCTCCGACGGCACCTTGAGGCAGCGCGCCATAGTGGCGGTGTCGAAGTCGAACATGAAGCTGCCGACCATCACCGTTGCGTTGCCGATACTCGCCGCACCCGTGCCACCGATCTTGCGGCCGTCCACGTGGATGTCGTTGACCGGACGGAAGGTCGCGTTCACGCCCAGGTCCTGATAGGTGTTGATCACCGGGTCAATGAACTTCTTGTAGATGTCCGAGACGATCCGCGGTGCCTTTGCCGACGGATAGATGAAGTGAAAGAACATCTGGTTGTGGTCCAGATAGACCGCACCGCCGCCGACGTGACGGCGGATGATGGGCAGGTTCTGTTCCTTGCAGAAGTCCTCGTCCGCCTCCAGGGCGATTTCCTGGTGCAGGCCCACGCAGACGTAGGGGTCGTCCGGGTTGACCAGGGTGAGCACTGGGTCGTCGTCCTTGGCCATGGCCTCGGCGATGCCGTGGTAGACGGCCTGGGAGCGCACGGCCGGCTGCTGGCCGAAGTCGATTACGCGTAAACGCATAGCGGTTTCCTTGTCTTGTTCGTGAGGCAGTCGCTCAGAATTCTGCATTCCAGGTGAGGCCGAAGCTGCGGCCCGGGGCCCAGATGTCCTGGACACCGTTGGCCGGGTCCAGGCGGGCTTCGGTCATTTCGTTGACATGCTCGCGGTAGGTCTTGTTCGCGATGTTGGTCACGCTGAAAGTGATCTCGTTGGAACGAAAGCCCGCGCTCGGCCCGAAGCGGTAGCCTACGGCGAGGTCGGCGGTGGCGAACCCGGAGGTGCTGCGCTCGGTTCCGTCGGTGAACGTGTCCGCCGTGCGGCTCTGAGGCGCTACGGCGCGCACACGCGCATCCCACTGCCAGCCCTGGGCCACGGTGTGGCTCAGGCCGATGCTGGCCTCCGGCGGCGGCATCTGGGTCAGCGGTTCGTCGAAGCGGCTGTCGCGGTTCTCGCCGCGGATCCAGGTGCCGCTTGCGTAGCCGGTGATCGCGTCGCTGAAGGCATGCTCCACCAGCGCCTCGACGCCATGGATGCGGGCCTCGTCGAGGTTGATGGTTTGCTTGATCGGAAATGGATCAAGAGCAACCACGCTTCCACCAATGTAGTCGCGGATCCGGCTCTCGTAGGCCGCGACAGTGTACGAGGTCGCGCCAATGTGGCCGCGGGCGCCCACCTCGAAGGTGCGGTTGCGTTCTGGGTCCAGTTGCGGGTCGCTCTGCCAGGTAAAGCCGTCGCTGTAGGGGTAGGTCAGGTAGCGCTCGAGCAGGCTGGCGGAGCGGTAGCCCTCGGATAGGCTGAAGTAGGGGTTGAAGGCCTCGTCCAGGTGCCAGGTGAGCCCGGCCGACCAGCTGAAGTTGCGATCGGTCTTGTCCAGAGGCCCAGGCACGTTCGCTGCGGCGTCGGCACTGCCGCGTACCTCGTCATAGCGGGCGCCAAGGTTGACGGTCGCCCAGTCAAGGTAGGTCTCGTGCTGGACGAAGACCCCTGCGGATTCAATTCTTCCATTCTCGACCAACGGGGTGGGCGCGGCATTTTCCGGTCGGAACCCGTTGGCCTCGGTGCCGATGAACGAAACGGGGCTTGCACGAAGGCGCCAGGCCTCGGCACCGACCAGGAGGATCTGGTCGTCGGTGGGGACGAGTTCGGTCTGGACGCGCAGGCCATCGGTGGTGAAGTCGGTATCCGAGGTTCGGTAGTCGCGGCCCAGTTGCGCGTTCCAGTCGTAGTTGCCCCGCGTGAGTTCGTGTCGATAGACAGAGGCCTCGACGCGCGGGGCCCAGGCGCCGGACAGTTCGCCCTCGTAGCGGAGTTCGAAGAGGTCGCGTGTCTGGCGCGGGGTGTAGTGGGTGTTGAGGCCCAGGGGTGGAGCAATAGGGCTGGGCGAGGCGCTGGGCGGGGTCTCGTTGAAGTTGCGCGAGGCGAGGTACCAGACGTCCTTGCGTTCGTCGCGCTGGGCGCGGAACTGGACCTCGTGGCCCGGCGCCAGCTTGCCGCGATAGCGCAGGTGGTAGGCGTTCTGTTCGGTGCCGGAATCGCGCAGGCGGTCGCCGTCGCCGTTCTTGTAGTCGTCGGTGTTCAGATACGCGGTGGACAGGTCCAGCACGTTGCGGTCGTTGGAGACGGTTACGCCGACCGCGCCGCGGATGCCGTCATCCACCGAGGTGACACCCAGGCGCGAGAAACCACGGGTCTCGGGCTCCTCGGTGAAGTCGCCGCCGCGGGTGATGATGTTGATCACGCCGCCCATGGCGCCGGCGCCATAGAGTACGGAGCCCGGACCGCGCACGATCTCGATGCGTTCGATCAGGTCCACGTTCACGTAGGACGCCAGTGAGCCACGCGCCGGCGGCTGCATGGCGTTGATGCGTACGCCGTCCACCAGCACCAGGACCTGGTCGCGCTTGAGGCCGCGGATGATCGGATCGGAGCCCACCGATCCGTCCACCGCGGTGGCGATGCCCGGCTGGCCCCGCAGCAGATCGCCCAGGGTGCGCGCCTCGCGGTTGCGGATCTCGCTGGACTCGATCACGGTGACCGAGGCGGGGGTCTCGTCGATCAGCGTCTCGTAGCCCGTCGCCGTGACCGACACGGTGCCCAGAGTGTGCGCGGCGTCCTGGGCGTGGGCAAGGGCGGGTGACGCAAGCAGACTGGCCAGCGTCAGCTGACCGACAACACGACGTTTCATGGCTGGATGGCTCCCCAATCGGTATTTCAGAGCGCGCTAAAGTAGGTTCGTGAAACACGAAGGGCAACTTACACCTCGAAGTGTCGGGCTCATTCAGGTTTGTGCCATGCCCCCCGGAAGGGGCCGCGAGAGGAGGGATCCGCCATGCTGGAACTGGGAATCGTCGCACTGACCACGTTCTTCGTGACCATCGGGCCGGTGGATGTGGCGGTGGTGTTCGCCGTGCTCAGTCAGGGCATGAGCCCGGCCCAGCGGCGAGCTATGGCGATTCGCGGGGCGCTGGTGGCCGGCGGTATTCTCCTGCTGTTCGCGCTGGTCGGAGAGGCGCTGCTTTCGATTCTGGGCATTTCGCTGGCGGCGCTGTATACCGCAGGCGGCATCCTGCTGCTGCTGATCGGGATCGATATGGTGTTCGCCCGCAGTTCCGGCGGCGTATCGGCGACGGCGGCGGAGACGCAGGAGGCCCGGACGCGCAAGGACCTGTCGATCTTCCCGCTGGCGACGCCGTTGCTGGCCGGCCCCGGCGCGATGGGAGCCGCCATTCTGATGATGAGCCGGGCCGAGGGCGATCCCGCCGCTCAGGCGGTGGTGCTGGGCGCGCTGGTCGCCGTGATGGTCCTCGCGTTGGTGTGCCTTCTGGTGGCCTCGCGGCTGCAGCACTGGCTGGGCGTGACCGGGGCGCATGTGCTGACGCGCATCCTGGGGGTCCTGCTGAGCGCGCTGGCCATGCAGTTTATCTTTGACGGGCTGCAGCGCAGCGGTTTGCTGGGGGCATGAAGGGACCGAGGGGATCCCGAGCGGGGGCCTGTCGCCTGTGGCGGCAAGGCCCCCGCGTCGCGTAGATCAGAGCAGGTCGTCGGCGATCGCGTCCATGCCGGCGGCCGCGCATTCATCGTCGATCTGACCGCTGGGCGCGCCGGAGATGCCGATGCCGCCGATAATGCGGCCCCCGGCCATGATCTGCTTGCCCCCGCCCAGGATGCTGACCCGGGGCAGATGCTGGATCCCGTAACCGGCCGCGCCGGGATCGGTCATTTCGCGCAGTTCCAGGGTGTCGGTGCGGAAGCTGACGGCCGTCCAGGCCTTGCTGATAGCGGTGTCCACGGTATGTGGCCCGGCGAAGCGATCACGCTTGAGCGCCTGGGGCGTCCCGTGGCGGTCGACCACCGCCGCGGTCACCTGGGTGTCGCGATCACGGCAGGCCTGTACCGCCGCCTCGGCGGCCTTGACCGCGAGTTCGGGGATCAGGGTGGGGGTATCGAACGTCCCCTCGCTGGCATGCAGTGGCGCGGCAGCCAGTACGAGGGCGATGGGGGCGGCAAGAGCGTAGCGCAGAGTCTTCATTACGGGCCTCCAGGGAGCCGGGGTTTCGCACCCTGATCACTAGATCGCCCGGTCGTGCCCTTCAAGCGGTCCACGATGCGCGCGGACCGGCTGCTCAGCCTGCTTGAAGAAACGATCCGTTTCGCCGGTAAGTTACTGTGTTTTCTTTATAAAACGCATCAAATAACGCTGGCGCGAGTGGTCGTCGAGCTGGCTCAGGCCGCGCCGCTGGCGACTTCGCGATCACGGCGGGCGAGGTCGCGCAGGGCATGGCGCAGGGCGGGCCGAAGCGGGGTATTCAGATGGGCGCGGGCGCGTCCCGGCGGTATCCCCTGAGCGCGGCAGAACAGACCCAGGGCATAGGCAAGATCATCGCGGGACAGCGCGGCTTCACGTTCGGCAGACGGGCCCTTGCAGGCACCGCACTGATTCACGCGGACCTGAAAGGCGGTATTGGCCAGCATTACGCCGAAGCCCATGCGGGTGGCCAGAAGCTCCGCGATGTGCGCCTCGTTGCCTTCCAGGGCCGGTGGGGTCTGGCGCGCCGTGGCGAGCAGACGCAGGGCGATCTCGCGTGCGAAGTGGGCGATCAGGGCCTGGGAATGGGGGACCAGTTCCGGATCGTAGGGGATACCCACTCCCGCGCTCTGGGCTGTCGTTCCGTTCGGGGCGGCGCGGGCTGTGCCCATGGCGTCCCACGGGACCGGGGCGTCCATCAGGTTGCCGGGATGCGAGAGCCGAAACGGGCCGTCGGCGAGCCCGGCATGCTCCAGAACGCGATCAAATACCAGCTGTGCCATCGCCTGCCGGTTGTCCGCCTGGCCGGGGAAGTGCTCGGCCGTGGGCAATACCAGATGCGCTTTGCGCAGAAGCGGGCCCAGGTGGGGTTCGTTCCCGGCCCAGTCGGAGATCGCGTGGATCCAGGCACGGCTTTCCGGGTCGAGGGCCGGCGCGCGTTGAAACAGGCGGGGGATGAGCGAGATCACATGAGATCCTGAACGGCGGATGTAGCCTTATTGTACGGCAGGCGATCGTCGGGTCGCGATCGCAAGGCGTGGCCCAAGTGACCAGGCGGACGGCCTTGCTATGTTCGATAAACAGGTTGCGCATGAAACCGGATGCAGCAACCGGCCACAACCCGTGGAGGCGAGCATGAGTACGATGAAGGCGGCGGTTTTCGTCGAGCCGGGTCGGATCGAGATTCAGGATCGGCCCATCCCGGAGATCGGGCCGACGGATGCCCTGCTGCGGGTGACGACCACCACGATCTGCGGGACCGATATCCATATCCTCAAGGGCGAGTATCCCGTGGAGGCCGGGCGCATCGTCGGGCACGAACCCGTCGGGGTGATCGAACAGCTGGGCAGCGCGGTGACCGGCTACGAGGTGGGCCAGCGTGTGATCGCGGGGGCCATTACGCCCTGCGGGCAGTGCCATTCCTGTCAGGAAGGCATCTCCAGTCAGTGCGGTGGCAAGGCCATGGGGGGCTGGCAGCTTGGGAACACGATCGATGGCTGCCAGGCGGAGTACGTGCGTATTCCCAACGCCCAGGCCAACCTGACCCCGGTGCCGGACGGGCTCAGTGACGAGCAGGTCCTGATGTGCCCCGACATCATGAGCACGGGTTTCGGCGGTGCGGAGAGCGGGCACATCCATATCGGCGACACGGTGGCGGTGTTCGCGCAGGGCCCGATCGGCCTGTGTGCCACGGCGGGCGCCAAGCTGATGGGCGCGACCCGGATCATCGTGGTCGATGGCGTGCCGGAACGCCTGGAGACCGCCCGCAAGCTGGGCGCGGATGTGGCGATCAACTTCCACGAACAGGACCCGGTCGAAGCGATTATGGACCTGACCGGGGGCCGCGGGGTGGATGTATCCATCGAGGCCCTGGGGCAGCAGGAAACCTTCGAGGCCAGCCTGCGCATCCTGAAACCGGGCGGGACGCTATCCAGTCTCGGGGTTTACTCGGGCAAGCTCTCGATGCCGCTGGATGCAATCGCGGCCGGACTGGGGGACCACACCATCGTGACGACGCTGTGCCCCGGCGGGAAGGAGCGCATGCGGCGGCTGATGGAGGTGGTCGCTTCGGGGCGCGTGGACCTGACGCCGATGGTGACGCACCGCTACAAGCTGGCCGATATCGAGGCCGCCTATGACCTGTTCTCGCATCAGCGAGACGGCGTGCTGAAAGTGGCGATCACGCCGTAGGGAGCCACTGACGGAACCAGGCCGCCGCGAGGTCCGCCGCCTGCTCCAGCGTGCCGGGTTCCTCGAACAGATGGGTGGCACCGGGGATGATCTCCAGATCGCAACGGGCGTGCATCAGCGCCTGCGCCTGGCGATTGAGCTGGATGACGGTGGTGTCGAGGCCGCCCACGATCAGCAGCGTGGGGCTTTCCACCCGTTGCAGGGCGTTACCCGCCAGGTCCGGACGGCCGCCGCGCGAGACGACCGCCCGGATCGCTTGTGGCGCGGCCGCGGCGGCCCGCAAGGCAGCGGCCGCGCCGGTGCTCGCGCCGAACAGTCCCAGCGGCAGGGCCGCTAGGGTGGGCTGTGCCGTCGCCCATTGGCAGGCCTGCACCAGCCGCCGGCCGAGCAGCTCGATGTCGAAGCGGTTGGCGTAGGTCCGCTCCTCCTCCTCGGTCAGGAGGTCGAACATCAGGGTGGCCAGGCCGCTGTCCTGCAGGGTGTTGGCGACCTGATGATTGCGGGGGCTCAGGCGGCTGCTGCCGCTGCCATGCGCGAAGATGACCAGTCCGAGGGGCGACCCGGGCAGGTCGAGGATGCCCTGGTGGGGATCGCCATCCAAGACGAGGCTTACGTTACGGTCCTCAGCGGGAGACATCGGGTCGTTGCGACTGGTGGACCGAGGCGAGCAAGGCGATGACTTCGTCATCCGAGGTCTGCTCGAAATCTTCGTAATAAGCCCCGACGGACCCGCGAAAATATTCCGGGATATCCAGGGTGACCAGTTCGTCTGCCTCGGTTTCCAGCATCGCGGCGGTCTCCGCCGGCGCGACGGGGATGGCCACGACGAGGTGGCGGGGCCGGCGCTGGCGGGCGTCGCGGATCGCGGCCCGCATGGTCAGGCCAGTCGCGATCCCGTCATCGACGATGATGGCCAGTTTGCCGGTCACCTCCGGCACGGGTGCGGTGCAGTACAACTCGCGCCGGCGCCGGGCCTCCGAGCGCTCGCGCGCCTCGGCCTGCTCCAGCCAGTCGGGATCCACGCGCTCCGCCTCGCGCGGATTGCAGACCCGTTCGCCGTGTTCCGGTACGGCACAGATGGCGTACTCGGGGTGGAACGGGTGAGCGATCTTGCGCGGGATCAAAAGGTCCAGCGGCATGCCCAGGTGCCGGGCGACCACAGCGCCCAGCGGCACCCCGCCTCGTGGCAACGCATAGACGACCCCGGGCTGACCTCGATAACGGTCCAGGGCGCGGGCGAGCCGCTCACCGGCTTCATTGCGGTCTCGGAAGCGCATGCGGGCACCTCGCGCAGGGGGTTATTCCCGTGAGTGTAGGCCACCGTATCGCGCACCGGGGAACGCCAAAAGAAAAGGCCCGGGGCCAATGGCGCCCGGGCCTCGCGAGGAGATGGTCTGGTCGAGGGGCTTAGTTGAAGGCTTCCCCGGGCTTCACGCCCATGGCCTTCAGGATCATCGCCAGCGGGCAGAAGCCGGTGAAGGCGGACTGCAGCAGGTTGAAGCCAACGAACAGGGTCAGGATCAGCCACATCGGGGTGAAGAGCCAGGCGAGGATGGCGCTGATGATCACGACGGTGCCGGCAAAGGCGAGGACGATGCGGTCAATGCTCATGGATGATGCCTCCGGGTTTCGTATTAGTAATCGCTAATATGTAGTCTGTCGCCCGTGATTACAAGGGGTGCGGGGCGGTCGCACCCTACGGGGAACGTTGAGCCCAAAGTGGCCTGTGGGGACTCAGCGGAAGATCTCGCCAGGCTTCAGCCCCATCGACTTCAGGATCATGATCAGGGGGCAGAAGCCGGTAAACGCGGCCTGAATGAGGTGGACGCCGATAAAGGCCGCGAGCAGCAGCCACCAGGGGCTGACCAGCCAGGCGAGCAGGGCACTGACCAGCACGACGATCCCTGCGAACAACATGAAAAAGCGGTCTGTGGACATGATGACGCCTCCTTGGGGCAGAGCCCGAGGGGGTTGTCTGCGGGGCGTAGCCCGGGGGAAAGCCGGGCCTGCTGACTCGGCTTCCCTGTGGGGCGCCTCTGGACAACCTCGGATCTCCGAGATTACACCCCGCGGGGCGATCGTCAAGGTAGGGATGTGCGTCAGGAGAGAACACCACTGGCTGTGGGAGCCCGAAAAATGGAGCCGGCGACAGGAGTCGAACCTGCGACCCTCTGATTACAAATCAGATGCTCTACCAACTGAGCTACACCGGCCTGGTGTCGGGGAGTCGTGCGCCCCGGGCGGGCCCTGGCGGAGGGCCCGAGAAAATGATGGTGCCGGGAGCGAGAATCGAACTCGCACTCTGTTGCCAGAACCGGATTTTGAGTCCGGCGCGTCTACCAGTTCCGCCATCCCGGCTTGTGGGGTGCCGGAGAGATGCCGATGGGTTGGCGTCTCCCCGTGGCACACGGATGTGCCGTCGGAATCGCCCTCAACGGGGGTGGATTCCAAAGCAGGCTGCAAAACGCGTTTGCAGCGCTGCGCGCGCTGAAAAAGCCAGGTCGACTTTGTTCAGCGCGACCGTAGTGTAGCGCAGGTTTCCCGCGGCAGAAACGGGCTTCGCGGGCCGGGGCATGCCGCGCCGCGCTGGCGTGGCGCGTGGTAGCATCGCGCGCCATGCGTGTTGCCGACTTTGATTACGAGCTCCCGCCGGAGCTGATTGCCCAGTATCCGCTGCCGGACCGTGTGGGGTCGCGCCTGCTGGTGCTGGAGGACGAGCGCCCGCGGGATGCCGGGTTTGCGGAGATCGAGAACCTGCTGCGCCCGGGCGATCTGCTCGTGCTGAACGACACCCGAGTGATACCGGCGCGAGTATTCGGGCAGAAGGAGAGCGGGGGCCAGGTCGAGGTGCTGGTCGAACGCATCGAATCGACCGGGCAGGTGCTGGCCATGGTTCGGGCCAGCCGGGCGCCAAAGGTGGGAACCCGCCTGCGGCTCGCGGATGCTTTCACGGTCGAGGTGACCGGGCGCGAGGGGCCGTTCTTCCGGCTGGTTCTGGTGGAGGCCGGGGACGTGCTGGCTCTGTTGCGCACGCACGGCCATGTGCCACTGCCGCCGTATATCGAGCGGGCTGACGAGGCCCATGACGCGGATCGCTACCAGACGGTGTTCGCCCGCCGCGAGGGTGCGGTCGCCGCCCCCACCGCGGGGCTGCATTTTGACGACGCGCTGCTCGCGCGGCTGCGGGAGGCGGGGGTGGAGACGGCGACGGTGACCCTGCATGTGGGGGCCGGGACCTTCCAGCCAGTCAAGGTGGAGGACACCGCCGCGCACGAGATGCATGCGGAGTGGCTGGAGGTCTCGCCCGAGGCCTGCGCCGCCGTGGCGGCGTGCAAGGCCCGCGGCGGGCGTGTGGTGGCAGTGGGCACGACGTGCGTGCGCTCGCTGGAGACCGCAGCTGCCGGGGGAGCGCTTGAGCCGTTCGAGGGCGAGACCCGGCTGTTCATCCAGCCGGGTTACACGTTCCGCGTGGTGGACCGGATGGTGACCAATTTTCATCTGCCACAGAGCACGCTGCTGATGCTGGTGGCGGCGTTCGCCGGTTATCACCGTATCCTGGATGCTTACGCCCATGCGGTCGCGCAGCGGTACCGGTTCTTCAGTTACGGCGATGCGATGTGGCTGGCGCCGGGGCGGGCCGATGACCTCCCGCCCAGCCTGAGCGCCGATACCGGAGGCCCTGATGGAGTTTGAAAACCTGGCCGCCGACGGCCCGGCGCGGCGCGGCCGCCTGCATTTTCCGCGCGGGACGGTCGAGACGCCGGCCTTCATGCCGGTAGGGACCTACGGCACGGTCAAGGCGATGACTCCGGAAGAGCTGCGCGAGCTTGGGGCGGAGATCATCCTTGGCAATACTTTCCACCTGATGCTGCGCCCGGGCACGGAGGTCATCCGCGCGCATGGCGATCTGCACGACTTCATGCACTGGGAGGGGCCGATCCTGACCGATTCCGGGGGATTCCAGGTCTTTTCGCTGGCCGAGATGCGCAAGATTTCGGAGGAGGGGGTGCGTTTCCAGTCGCCGGTGGATGGCTCGAAGGTGCTGATGACGCCGGAGTCGTCGATGCAGGTGCAGCGCGAGCTGGGCTCGGACATCGTGATGATCTTCGACGAGTGCACGCCGTACCCCGCCACGGAGGACGAGGCGCGCCAGTCCATGGAATTGTCCCTGCGCTGGGCGGCACGTTCGCGCGCGGCGCATGGCGACAACCCGGCGGCCCTGTTCGGGATTGTGCAGGGCGGGATGTATCCGGAGCTGCGCCGGGAATCGGCGGAAGGCCTGCAGGCGATCGGCTTTGACGGCTATGCGATCGGGGGATTGTCGGTGGGGGAGCCGGAGGACGAGCGGCTGCAGACCCTGGACGTGACCCTGCCGCTGTTGCCGCCGGATCGCCCACGCTACCTGATGGGCGTGGGACGCCCGGAGGATATCGTCGAGGCAGTGCGTCGCGGCGTGGACATGTTTGACTGCGTGATGCCCACCCGCAACGCGCGCAACGGTTTTCTGTACACCCGCGAGGGCGTGCTGCGCATACGCAATGCCCGTTTTCGCGAGGATACCGGGCCGATCGACCCGGAATGCGGGTGCTACACCTGTCGTCACTATTCGCGTGCCTATCTCAAGCACCTCGACAAGTGCAACGAGATCCTCGGCTCGCGCCTGGCGACCACCCACAATCTGCATTACTACCAGGACCTGATGCGCGGAATGCGCGAGGCAATCGCGGCGGGGACGCTCGAGGCGTTCGTCGGCGATTTCTATGCGCGGCGCGGCATGGACGTCCCGCCTGTGCCATAATCCGCGCGTTATTTTTTGCGCCGTCCGGCTGCGCTTTTCGCGGCGGGGCGGGGCTCGACCCGAACCGACAGACGGAGTGTTTCGATGGACTTTCTGATTTCTGCAGCGCATGCCCAGGAAGGCGGAGCCGCCGGCGGCGGCATGATCGAGTTCCTGATCATGATCGTCATTTTCTTCGCGATCATGTACTTCCTGATCATCCGCCCGCAGAGCAAGCGCGCCAAGGAACATCGCAACATGGTCGAGGCGCTCTCCAAGGGCGACGAGATCGTCACCAACGGCGGTGTGGCCGGCAAGATCACCGAGGTCAGCGACGACTTCATCAAGGTTGATATCGCCGATGGCGTAAACGTGGCCGTGCAGAAGCAGTCGGTCGCCTCCGTGATGCCCAAGGGCACGCTCAAAGACCTTTAAACCCCGCCCTTCAGGGTCTCCGAATATGCGCAATTCCTATCCGGCGTGGCTGTACGCCCTGATCGTCGTGGTCGTTCTGGGTGCGGGGCTGTACGCCGCGCCCAACCTGTTTCCGGAGGACCCCTCGGTCCAGATCGGGAATCCGATGACCGGCGAGATCGACGAGAACATCCGGGACCTCATGGGCACCATCCTGGGTGCCCAGGGCGTGACGCCGAAGCAGGTCGAGGAGCAGGACGACGGCCAGATATTGCTGCGCTTCGAGACCACCGACGAGCAGTCGGCCGCCGCCGAGATTCTGCGCAACGCCCTGGACGACAACCATACGGTGGCCCTGAACCTGGCCCCGGCCACGCCGAACTGGCTGCGGGCGATCAATGGCCAGCCGATGGCTCTGGGCCTCGACCTGCGCGGCGGGGTGCACTTCCTGATGGAGGTGGATCTGGAGGCGGTGATCGGCACGGCGATGGAGCGCTACGCGAACGAGTTGCGCGGGCGCATGCGCGACGAGCGTCTGTCCTTTGACACGATCGAACGCAGCTCCAGCGACCTCACCGTGATGTTCGGCAACGAGGCGAACTATGAAGCGGCCGAAAGCTGGCTGACCCGCGAGTACCGCGGCGAACTGGAGTGGGACGTCCGCGGCTCCGGCGACTCCATCCGCATGGTGGCCACTCTGGACGACGACCATCTGACCGAACTGCGGCGGCAGGCCCTGCAGCAGAATATCTCGACCCTGCGTTCGCGCGTGGACGAACTGGGCGTGGCCGAGCCGATCATTGCCCAGCAGGGCGAGAACCGCATCGTCGTGCAGCTTCCGGGCGTGCAGGATACCGCCCGGGCCAAGGAGGTGCTGGGTGCGACGGCGACGCTGGAGTTCCGTCTGGTCTCGGAATCCGGGGACCCGATGGAGGCGGCGGAATCCGGCCGTGCGCCATCCGGCACGCGTCTGTATCGCGAGCGTGACGGGACGCCGGTGCTGCTGCAGCGCCAGGTCATGCTGACCGGTGACTACATCACCGACGCCTCTTCCGGCATTGCGCAGGACACCGGTGGGCCGGCCGTTTTCATCAACCTGGATGGCCAGGGGGCGCGGATCTTCTCGCGGGTGACCTCGGACAACGTGGGCCGCCTGATGGCCTCGGTGTTCATCGAGACGACGACCGAGACGGTGGAGGAAAATGGTGAGCAGGTCCTGCGGACCTCGCGCAGCGAAGAGGTGATCAACGTTGCGCGCATCAACGAACCGCTGGGTCGGCGCTTCCAGATATCGGGGCTGGACAGCACCCGCGAGGCACGCAACCTCGCGCTGCTGCTGCGTGCCGGGGCGCTGGCCGCGCCGATGTCCATCGTGGAAGAACGCACGGTCGGGCCAAGCCTGGGGCAGGAAAACATCGACCGCGGCATGCAGTCGGTGGTGATCGGCTTTATCGCGGTGATGATCTTCATGATCCTCTACTACCGCGTGTTCGGCCTGATCGCGAACGTGGCACTGGCCCTTAACCTGATCTTCATCGTGTCGGTGCTCTCGATGCTGCAGGCGACTCTGACCCTGCCGGGGATCGCGGGGATCGTGCTGACGGTCGGTATGGCGGTGGACGCTAACGTGCTGATCTTCGAGCGCATACGCGAGGAGATTCGCAACGGGTTGTCACCGCAGGCGGCGATCTCGTCCGGCTATGACCGGGCCTTCACGACTATCGCGGACGCCAACGTGACGACGCTGATTGCGGCCCTGGTGCTGTTCCTGTTCGGTACCGGTCCGATCAAGGGCTTCGCGATCACGCTGTCGATCGGGATCATCGCTTCGATGTTTACCGCGATCATCGTGACCCGCGCCATCGTCAATCTGACCTACGGGCGCCAGCGCCGGCTGACGCGCCTGGCCATCTGAGCGCCGGGAGACCCGCATGCTTCCGCATCTGAATTTCGCCGAATCGAATATCGATTTCCTGGGCAAGCGCAAGATCACGATCGCCATCTCGCTGATCCTGATCCTGGCTTCCATCGCCATGCTCGCAACCCGCGGCTTGAACTTCGGGATCGACTTTACCGGGGGTACCCTGGTGGAGGTCGGCTATCCCGAGGCGGTCGAGCTGGATCCGATCCGTGAGACCCTCGCGGCCGGGGGCTTTGCCGGGGCCCAGGTGCAGACCTTCGGGACCTCGCGCGATGTGCTGATCCGTCTGCCGCCAAGCGAGGATGACGACGATCCGGCGATGCTCTCCAACCGCGTGCTGAACACGCTGCAGGATGGTGGACCGCAGGACCCGGACCTGCGTCGGGTGGAGTTTGTCGGCCCGGCGGTCGGGGAGGAGCTGCGCGAGCAGGGCGGCCTGGCGATGATCTATGCCCTGGCGGGCATCCTGATCTACGTGGCGGTTCGCTTCGAGTGGCGGTTTTCCATCGGTTCGGTTCTGGCCCTGGTACACGATGTCCTGATCACTCTGGGGATCTTTTCGTTGCTGCAGCTGGAGTTCGACCTGGGCGTGCTGGCGGCGGTACTGGCGGTGATTGGCTACTCGCTGAATGACACCATCGTCGTGTATGACCGAATACGCGAGAACTTCCGGGTGCTGCGCAAGCAGGGTACCGAGCAGGTGATGAATAACGCGGTCAACAAGACCCTGGCGCGTACCATCGTCACCAGTATGACAACCCTGCTGGTGCTGTTCTCGCTCGCGTTCCTCGGCGGGGCGGCACTGCAGAATTTCTCGATCGCCCTGATCATCGGGGTGATTGTGGGGACCTACTCGTCCATCTTCATCGCGGCGACGGCGGCCTTGATGCTGGGCGTTGACCGTCAGGTCCTGCTGCCGGTGAAGAAGGAAGGGGCCGAGGAAGATCAGACGCCCTGAGGGGGGCGTCACACCGGGTTGCACGTTGCGGCCCGGAAAGAAAAAGCCCGGAGCCGCAAGGCCCGGGCTTTTTTCGTGTCGGACGGGCCGCCTGGTTCAGAAGGACAGGGCGTTCTGCACGATGCGGTCGACCAGTTTGTTGACGTCGCGCAGGGCCTCCGCGGAGGGCTCGTCGCCGATCTCCGGGACGCGCTGGTAGCCCACGTAGATGGTACCGGGCTCGTCGGAGAGTTCGTAGATTGCGATCACGTAGGGGCAGAAGGTGATGTTGTGAGGGTCCGCATCCATGGTCGCGCGCGAGTAGGTGGCGCTGCAGAAATCGACGGACATGCCGTTCAGGTACAGGCCTTCGCCACTTTCCTGGTCGGCGGTGCGGTCCAGCATGTCGGCAATGTAGCCGCGATTGTTGATCACCAGTCCCTCGGCGGCGATGGCGTCCTCGATCATCTCGTAGTAGAAGTCGAACTCGCCCTCGATGCTGTACACCACGCGTTCCTGGGTCTCGATCACGGTCTCGGGGCCGAATGCGTGCGCGGTGCTGGTGGCGAAGCCGACGCCAAGCCCGAGGGTGATGGCGAGGGCCGAGGTCCGCAATGCGCGTGTAACGGGGTTGGTCGTTTTCATGGTTCCTTCCTCAGGTAGCGGGTTCGAAGGCTGGATGAGCGAGGGCGGGTGTCGCCGCCAACGCCCCTCGGGACGGCTGGCACCGCGTTTTCCGGGATGCCGGGTTCAGTCGAAGAAATGACCGGCAAACCGGGTTCGAGGGGCCCAGTAGGGGTTGTCCAGTTGCTCAATACGCACCTGGCCCCGGGAGCTGGGTGCATGTACGAAACGTCCGTCTCCCACGTAGACCCCGACGTGATCGATTTGACTCCCGTTGATCGCGAAGAACACGACGTCACCCGGCGCCGGGGCGCCGTCTCGCCGCGTGGCGGCCCGGGCCTGGTCGCGAGTGGTGCGCGGCACGCTGCGACCGGCCTCGCGGTAGGCGCGCTGCACCAGGGCGGAACAGTCGAGTCCGGAGGCGTCGGTTCCCCCGTAGCGATAGGGCGTGTCCAGGTGCCCCAGGGCCGTGAGGACGACCTCCGAACGCTCCAGACCGGCCTCGGGCGCGGGACTCATCGGCCCCTGCGGGAGCGGCTGGGGGGTGGCGATGGTGGTGGCGGTCTCCGTGCCGCGCGGCTCAGGGCCGGCGCTGCAGGCCGCGAGGAACAGCAGGCCGCTGCCCACCAGAGCGAGGGGCAGGAAGCGCGGGACGGTGTCAGAAAAGATCGCGTTCGGCATAGCGGTCGGGGACAGTGAAGAGCTCGGGACTCAGGTCGTCGGTGGAGATGCCCGCGAGGCGAGTGGTCACGCCGTCGTGTTCGCTGACCTCCAGGGGGATGCCATCCACGCGCGGCAGCAGGGACGCGCCCATCTGCGAGGCCATCGGGCCACCGGCCTCGAGGGCGCTGAGGGACAGCTCATACAGGCGATCCATCAGGGCGCCCAGGGTGGCGAAGTCGTGTTCCTCCAATCCCAGACGGGCCGGGTCCGACACGCAGACCGTACTCTGCACCTGACCGTCGATCAGGACCTCGTGCTCGTCACAGACGAAATCGCCGATCTCGCGCTGCTCGCCGGTGGTCCGGGTGCTGATTTCGGCATCGAAGCCTTCCGCGCCGATGCCCAGTTGCTCTTCCAGTTGCTGGCGCACCTCCGGCGGAAGCTGCTCCATCTGGCGACGCAGATCGCTGACCATATCGGTCATCGCGCGCATTTGCTGGTCCATAACCTCGCGGGTCAGCGGGGTGTAGGTCTGTTCGGTATCGTCCACGACGGTCAGCTGGTCGTTGGTGGCGTCGAACAACATATAGCCGGAGGTGCCGCTGATCGCCTCGTTCAGCTCCATGCGAACGATGTCACCGCGCACCAGGATCTGGCTCTCCAGCCCCTCGTCGTCCACATAGTGGAGCAGGGCATCGGCCTGGGCCGCAGAGCCCAGCGCCAGCAGCCCGCAGGCGGCGAGCGGTGTAAGGGCCTGGCGGAGGCGGTCGAACGGGCCAGTACGGCAACGATGCATGGGGGTGTCTCCGGTTTCCGGGCGGACTGTGGTGCTCGTGGGCCTCATTGTAGCGCGTTGCTCAGGTTGCGACGGGCTGGAGCAGGCGGTGCGCGAGGGCATCGGGGTCGAGCGGTGCATCCGGGGCGACCTCGATGCAGCCTTCGGCATCGGTCGGCCATTCCTGTTGGGGCTGCTGCTGTTGCATGACCTCGATACCGGCATCCGAGGCGTCGGTGCCCGCGCGAGCGCGGCGCTCCAGGCGCTCGCGCAGAACGTCTTCGCGCGCCTGGCAGGCGACCACGGCGAACCCGGCCGCATGGCGCCGGGCCAGGGCCTGGAACGGAGCACGTTGCTCGCGGG
This sequence comes from Thioalkalivibrio sp. ALE12, assembly GCF_000381105.1. NCBI lineage: Bacteria > Pseudomonadati > Pseudomonadota > Gammaproteobacteria > Chromatiales > Ectothiorhodospiraceae > Thioalkalivibrio > Thioalkalivibrio sp. ALE12. Next base: position 23,190 of record NZ_KB905905.1, read on the forward strand.
TGAGGAAGGTGGCATCCACGACGACGGTCAGTCCGAGCGACAGCAGGCGTTCCGCGCGCTGCAACAGGTGTTCGTAGATCCGGGCGCGCCCGGCGGCGCTGTAGTCCACCGGCTCCTCCATCCGCTTGCGCTCGATGTCGGAGCGCAGCCGGATCGCCCCCAGGGCCTCCAGCACCTGGGTACTGACGACGGTCTTGCCACTGCCGGAGACGCCGTGCATCAGGACGAGGCGCGGCGAGCCAGCCTCGGTCAACCGGTCCGCGAGGGCGAGGTAGCGACTCATCTCCGCCCGGTGGGCCGCTTGTTCATCGGACGGCAGCTGGGGCTCGGCTCCGTGTATGCCCTGGACCTTGGCCCGGATCAGGGCACGGTAGACCTGGTACAGCGGCAGCAGGGCAAGACCATCGAAGTCTTCGCGCCCCTCGAGATAGGCATTCAGCAGCCGCCAGGCATGGGCGCGGGAGCGGCGGGCCAGGAGATCCATGGTGGTGAAGGCGATCTCGGACATCACGTCGATCCAGCGCAGGGCGGGGTCGAATTCGATGGCGTCGAAGGCGACCGGGACCTCGTCGCCATCCTCGTTCGTGACGTAGACCAGGTTCCCGAGGTGCAGGTCACCATGGCCGTGGCGCACGAACCCGGCATCATGTCGTTCCTGAAGAAGGGGCCACAGCCGATTGATTTCCGTGCGGGTCCATTGTTCCAGGCGCTCGAGGCGCGCCCGATCCGAGGCGCCGTTGACCGATTCGGAGAGGGCCGGGAAGTTGTCCAGCATGGGCTGGGTCGCGGCCTCGGCGGTCCCGTACTCGGATTGAGCATCGGTCCGCTCGGTGCGCTCATGGAAGGCCGCGATGTAGTGACCGAGCGCATCCATGGCCGCCGTGGGGAGCCGGTCCCGCTCCAGTAGTCGGTCGAGCTGGCGCTCGCGGTCGAAGCGGCGCATGCGCACGGCATAGTCGAGCACGGGGCCGGCGCCATTGATGACCGGATGCGCGTCGTCACCATTGAGGGTCACGACCTCCCGATAGAGCTGGGGCGCCAGGCGGCGGTTAATCTCCAGCTCGGTCTCGCAGTAATGGCGGCGGGCGTCCAGCGTGGTGAAGTCGAGAAAGCCGAGATCCAGCGGTTTCTTGAACTTGTAGGCCTCGTCGGCGGCGAGGATTACGGTGGAGATATGGGTCTCGATGGTCCGAACCGCTCCGGTGTCCGGCAGGGGCGTCGGGAAGCCGTTGCCCTGGACCAGTTGGCGCAGGCGTTTCTGGTGCTGTTCCAGTTCGGTCATGGGGGCTCCGCTTGGAGGTTCAGGCGGGCGAGCGTCGGCGCCGGATGTTTTTCCCGGAATCGCCGGGCATGCACCCGTTTTTGCTGGTCGGTCAGGTTACCATTGCAGCCGTTCCGGTCACGTCGCCCCCCAGCCAGTCCATGCCACGAAAGAGCCGCCAGCGTCCCCGTCATCGAAACGCGCCCCGCAGGGGGCGGGTCCGGCGCCTGCTGGGCGCGGGGGGCTGGACCCTGGCCGGCCTGCTGCTGGCCGCCGTGGGGATCGGGGGGCTCTATGTCCATCATCTGGACCGCGAGATCCGCGAACGGTTCGAGGGCCAGCGCTGGGCATTGCCCGCCCGGGTGTATGCGCGGCCGCTGGAGCTGTATGCCGGCCGCCCGCTGACGGCGGATGCGCTGGAGATGGAGCTGCGCGCGCTGAACTACCGCGAGACGCCGGAGGGTTCGGGCCCGGGCGAGTTTCACGTCAGCGGCGGTACCGTGCGGCTGACCACCCGGCCGTTCACGTTTGGGGACGGACCGGAGCCGGCCCATTCGGTACGCGTGCGCCTGGCGAACGGCCGGGTGCAGTCGGTGGCGGAGCAGTCCGGGGGCCGCAATGTGGACCTGATGCGGGTGGAGCCGTTGCTGATTGGCAGCATCTATCCGACCCATGGTGAGGATCGCATCCTGGTCGATATCGGCGAGGTACCGCGCGAGCTGATCGGGGCGCTGCTGGCGATCGAGGACCGGCGGTTCATGTCGCATCGCGGGATTGATCCGGTGGGCATCGGGCGCGCGGCGGTCGCCAACCTGCGTGCCGGGCGCACGGTCCAGGGGGGCAGCACGCTGACCCAGCAGCTGGTCAAGAACTTCTACCTGACGCGCGAGCAGACGCTGAGCCGCAAGCTGAATGAAGCGGTGATGGCCCTGTTGCTGGAACACCGCTACGACAAGCGGGAGATCCTCGAGGCGTATCTGAACGAGGTGTTCCTCGGGCAGACCGGCGAGCGGGCGATCCATGGCTTTGGCCAGGCGGCCCAGTTCTACTATCAGCGTCCATTGAACGAACTGCGCCTGGATCAGCTGGCGCTGCTGGTCGGTCTGGCGCGGGGAGCGAGTTATTACGATCCGCGCCGCTTCCCGGAGCGGGCCACGCAGCGCCGCGACCGGGTCCTGGAGGCGATGGCGGAGACCGGTCTGGCGAGTCGCGAGCGCGTGGATCGGGCCCTGGCAACCGCACTTGATGTCTCCCCGGTAATGCCGGAGGGGCGCAGCCGTTTCCCGGCCTTTCTCGACCTGGTGCGGCGTGAGCTGCGGGCCGACTACGCGGACGAGGACCTGCGCAGCGAGGGCCTGCGGATCTTCACGACCATGGATCCGGTGGTGCAGATGCGGCTGGAGGATCGCCTGGTGCGGGGTGTGGACGAGCTGGTCCGGAGCCGCGGGGGCGGTTCCGACCTCGACAACCTGCAGGCCGCGGCGGTCGTGACCGATCCGCAGGCGGGCGAAGTGCTGGGGGTGGTGGGGGATCGCAACCCGCGCTATCCCGGGTACAACCGGGCCGTGGAGGCCCAGCGCCAGGTGGGGTCGGTGATCAAGCCGTTCGTCTATCTCGCGGCCCTGACCAACCCGGATCGTTACACCCTGGCGACCCTCCTGGATGACAGCCCGCTGACCCTGCAGCTGCCGCACGGGGAGCCCTGGACGCCGCGCAATTTCGATCGCGAGAACCGGGGGACGGTCACGGCCTGGGAGGCCCTGGTGCAGTCCTACAACGTGGCGACCGTCCGCCTGGCGGAGGAGATCGGTATTTCCCAGGTGGTCAACCTGCTGCAGACGCTGGGGCTGCAGCGGACGCCGACCCCGTTGCCCTCGCTGGCGCTGGGCGCGATCGAGCTGTCACCGCTGGAGGTGGCCGGGCTCTACCAGGCGCTGGCGAACGGCGGCTACGCGACGGGTACCCGGGTGATCCGGGATGTCCTGGACCAGAACGACGAGGTCCTGTCCCACTACGGCCTGTCGCTCCAGGGGGCGGTGTCGGATGGTTCCGTGCGCGTCCTGACCCATGCCCTGCACGACGTGACTCGCGAGGGGACCGGGCGGCGGATCGCGGCGCGGCTGAGTGGTCAGGTGGTGGCTGGCAAGACCGGTACCACGAACAACTTTCGGGACAGCTGGTTCGCCGGCTTCGATGATCGGCATGTGGCGGTGGTCTGGCTGGGGATGGACGACAATCGCCCGACTGGACTCACCGGTGGCGTCTCCGCCGCGCCGGTCTGGGCGGAGATCATGGCGGGGGTAGGCGTGCAGTCCCTGCGGCTGGAAGGCCACCCCGGCGTGGGCTATCAGGAGGTGGACCTGGCCTCCGGCCTGCGGGTGGAAAACGAGGACCATGCCTGCGAGGCGGTGAAGACGCTGCCGTTCTGGCAGAATTCGGGGCCCGAAGGGCGCGCCGAGTGCGACCTGGGCAGTGATTCCGGCTCGCAGGGCTGGTTCGAGAGGTTATTTCGTTGAAGATGTTCCGTATTGCAGAGGACCGGTCCCGGAAAGCGCGGATGGCCAAGGGCGGCTGGCGGGCGGTACAGGGCGCGGGTGTCGTCGCGCTGGCGCTTGTACTGGCGGCCTGCGCGACCCCGGCGCCGCGCGATGCCGGCGCGCCCGCGCCCGACGCGACCGAGAGGGCCGTTTATGAGGATCCGGCGCAAGAGGAGCGTGATGCACCCGAGCCGGAACGCGACCCGACCCCTGGCGCGGCCCTGCAGCTGGCCCAGCAGGCCGAGTCGGCGCGCGAGGCCGGGGATACCGCGCGGGCGGAACAACGCCTGGAACGGGCCTTGCGCATCGCGCCACGGGATGCGGGCCTCTGGCATCAGATGGCCGCGCTGCGTCTGGAACAGGGTCGCCACGAACAGGCCGAGCGCCTGGCGGAGCGTTCGCTGCGGCTGGCGGGTGGGACCGACCGCGAGCTCGGGCTGAAAAACTGGCGCGTGATCCTCGCGGCGCGCGAGGCCCTGGGCGATGCCGCCGGTGCCGAGGAGGCCCGCGAGGCGATCCGCCGTCTGGAAGCCGGCGTTGTCTGACGCGGCGGCGGGATCGGCGGCCGTTCACGCCCTGAGCCCGGGGGGCGACCTGGCGGAGGCCGTTGCCGGCTTTCGCCCGCGCGAGCCGCAGCAGCGCATGGCCGTGGCGGTGGAGGAGGCCCTGGCCACCGCACCCACCGCCCTGCTGGTCGAGGCGGCCACCGGGGTGGGCAAGACCTTCGCCTATCTGGTGCCGATCCTGCAGGCGCGCCGCCGCGCCCTGATCTCCACCGGTACCAAGACCCTGCAGGACCAGCTCTTCGAACGCGACCTGCCGGTGGTCTGCGAGGCGCTGGGCTATCGTCCGCGCGCAGCCCTGCTGAAGGGCCGGGCCAACTACCTTTGCCACTATCGCCTGGAACTGGCAGCGGCCGAGGCGGGCGGCGCGACCGGTGGCGGAGTACGCCGTGACCAGTTGCCGGTGATCGAGGCCCTGCAGCGGTTCGCGCGCACTAGTGACACCGGGGATCTGGGGCTGGCCGGGATCCTCGCGGAGGACTCGCGACTCTGGCCGCAGGTGACCTCGACCGTGGACAACTGCCTGGGCGGGGAATGCCCGAACTACAACGATTGCTTTGTGGTGCAGGCGCGCAAGCGTGCCCAGGAGGCGGACGTAGTGGTGGTCAACCACCACCTGCTGCTCGCGGACATGGCCCTGAAGGAGGAAGGTTTCGGAGAACTGCTGCCCGAGGTGGACGCGGTGATCGTCGACGAGGCGCACCAGTTGCCGGATATTGCCGGATCGTTCTTCGGGATTGCCGTCGGCACGCGCGCCCTGCGGGAGCTGGCGCGGGACACGCGGCGTGAACAGGAACAGCATGCGCCGGAGATGCTGGACATTCGCCAGCGGGTCGCGGAACTGGAGGCGTGCGTCGCCGAGTTCCTCGAGGCGTCGCGGACCTGGGAGGGGCGTTCCAGCTGGGATACGGTCAACCCGGAGGGTGCCCTGGATCCGTTGCTGGACCGCCTTGACGCGACCCTGGGGTTTGTCGGGGACGCCCTGGAGGCCGCCGCGGCGCGGGCGCCGGGGCTGGAGCAGCTGCGCGGGCGCAGCGCCTTGTTGCTGGAGCGCCTGCGGGAATGGCGCGAGGAGACCCCGGATACCGTGGCCTGGGCCGAGCGCTTCAGCCAGAGCCTGACGCTGCATCGGACGCCGCTGGATGCGGCGCGTCCGCTCGCGCAGCGCCGGGCCGCGCGTCCGGCGGCATGGATCTTTACCTCGGCCACGCTCGCCGTGGGAGAGGACTTCAGCCATGCGGCGCGACGGCTCGGACTCCCCGCGGACGTGGCCAGTGAACGCCTGGACAGTCCCTTCGATTTTCCCCGTCAGGCCTGCCTGGTGCATCCGCAGCCACCGCTGCCCAATCCCAACGATCCGGGATATACCCGGGCCTGCATTGCCTGGGCGTGGCCGCTGTTGCGGGACAACCCGGGCGGCGGGTTCTTCCTGTTTACCAGTCACCGGGCCTTGCAGGAGGCGGCCGCTATCCTGCGCGCCGAACTGCCCCGCGATCGCGAGCTGCTGGTCCAGGGCGAACAGCCGCGGGGCGATTTGCTGGCGCGGTTTCGCGAGTCGGGGACGGCCTGGCTGCTGGGGGCCCACAGCTTCTGGGAAGGGGTGGACATCCGCGGCGAGGCGCTGTCGATCGTGATCATCGATCGCCTGCCGTTCGCCGCGCCCAACGATCCCGTCCTGCAGGCGCGCGCGTCCGCGCTGGAGGCCGAAGGTCGCTCGCCGTTCATGGAGTTCACCCTGCCGCAGGCCGTGCTGGCCCTGAAGCAGGGCGCGGGGCGGTTGATCCGGGATGCTGATGATGCCGGCATCCTGGCCCTGTGCGATCCGCGCCTGACCGGAAAATCCTACGGTCGGCGTTTTCTCGCCAGCCTGCCGCCGTTCCATCGCACCCGGGAACCGGCGGCCGCGCTGCGCTTTCTGGAGCAGGCCCGGGAGACGAATACATGCGCCTGATTGCGCTCGAAACCGCAACTGAACAGTGTTCGGCCGCCCTGTATCTCGATGGCGAGATCCTTGGCGTTGCCGAGCGCGCGGCGCGGCGCCACGGGGAATTGATCCTGGGGCAGGTGGAACAGCTGCTGCGCGAGGCAGATATCCCGCGTGCCAGCCTGGATGGTGTGGCGGTCGGACGCGGGCCGGGGGCCTTTACGGGCGTCCGCCTCGGCCTGGGCGTGGCACAGGGGATGGCCTTCGCGCTGGATCGCCCCGTGGTGCCGGTCTCCACGCTGCAGGCCCTGGCGCAGCAGGCCCTGCGGGAGGGCCGACGGCCGGCAGGCGTACTGGCGGCACTGGACGCGCGCATGGGCGAGATCTACTGGAGCCTTTGTCCGGTCCGGGGGGACCGCGTGGAGACGGCGGCGGAACAGGTCGGGGCGCCTGCAAGCCTGGCGCCTGCCTGGCCCGAGGGCGAGCGTTTCGGTCTGGGATCCGCGTTCGCCGCCTTCCCCGAACTGGCGGCCGCGCACGGGCTGGCCATGGCCGCCGTGGATCCCGACGCGCTGCCGGATGCCCGCGAGATCGCCCTGCTGGCAGTGGACGCCTGGGAGCGCGGCGAGGCCGTGGCCCCCGAGTATGCGCAGCCGGAGTATATCCGCAACGATGTCGCCCGCCCGGCCACGCCGCGATGAGCCGGGAAACCGAAAACGACACCACTCCCTACCCGTGGTTGCCACCGCTGGTCGCCACGATCAAGGCGGAGCCGGAGGACTTTCGGGTCGAGGAGGTACCCGCCACGACGCCCGAGGGGCAAGGCGAGCATGTCTGGCTGGAGATCGAGAAGCGCCTGCTGAACTCGGAGGACGTGGCCGTGTGGCTGGGACGCGAGTCAGGTGCGGGACGCGGCCGGGTGAGCTACGCCGGGCGCAAGGACCGTCAGGCCGTTACCCGCCAGTGGTTCAGCGTGCAGTGCCCGCCCGAGTCCGAGCCCGACTGGGCCGGCCGGGCCGAGGCCTGGAATAGCCCACAGGAGGCCGAGGCGACGGGCAGCTGGATGCGGGTGCTGCGCGTGGTGCGCCACGCGCGCAAGCTGCGCACCGGCCACCTGGCCGGCAACCGCTTCGAGATCCGGCTGGGTGCCGTGCAGGGTGACCGGGCGGCGGCGGAATCGATCCTGGCGGCGGTGCGTGACGGGGGCATCCCGAATTACTTCGGCGCGCAGCGCTTTGGTCGCGATAACCTGGAACGGGCGCGCGCCTGGCTGGGTGGCGGGCGGGCGCCGCGCAGCCGCAATCAGCGCAGTCTCCTGCTCTCCGCCGCGCGCTCGGCGATCTTCAACGCGGTACTCGCGGCCCGCGTGCGCCGTGGCGACTGGGATCGGCTGTTGCCGGGGGACGTGGCCAATCTGGAAGGCTCCGGCAGCGTGTTCGCGGTACCGGAGGTGGATGCCGAGCTGGAGGCCCGTGCCGCCCGTCTCGACATCCACCCGACCGGGCCCCTGTGGGGCCGTGGCGCTATGCTGACGGCGGGCGAGGTGGCGGCGCTGGAGGCGGCCATCGCTGCAGAAGAACCGGTATTGGCGGAAGGGCTGGAGCAGGAGGGTGTCCGGGCCGCCCGCCGATCACTGCGCATGGTACCGCGGGCCGTTGCATGGCGCTGGGAGGGCGACGACCTGTGGTTGTCGCTGGAACTGGGGGCCGGGGAATATGCGACGGGGGTCCTGGACGCGATTGGCAACGCGCGGGACGCGGACCGGTCGGGCTGACCGGGGCGGGCTCAGGCGGAGTTCTTGAGCTTGCTTTCGGCGCGTTCGGCGCGCTGTTCGGCCTCCACGCGGTCGGTGATGTCCTTCTGGATGCCGATGTAGTACGTGAGCCGGTCCTCGTCGTTGAATACCGGGGTCAGCGACAGTTCGTTCCAGAACAGGCTGCCGTCCTTGCGGTAATTGCGCAGGGTCACGCGGCAGGGGCGGTTTTCCTCGATGGCCGAGCGGATCTCCTGGCGCACCTCCTGATCGGTGTCGTGGCCCTGGAGGAACCGGCAGTCACGGTAGAGGATCTCTTCGGAGCGGTAGCCGGTGAGTTCTTCGAAGGCCCGATTCACATAGATCAGGATGTTGTCGTCGCCCTCGCGCTCGGCGATGACGATGCCGTCGTTGGAGGCGTCCACGGCGAGGGCGAGGAGTTCGGTGTCTATCGTTCGGGTCATAAACGTGTAGCGATCTGGTCTGCGAGTCGAGCGCGCCAGGGCCCTGTACCGGGCGCAACCTCCGCGCTTGTATGGCACGAAAATAGCACGTTCCGGTGCCACTGTGCTCAAAAATCGGACACCAGCCGGGATGTTTTCGCGTGGCACGGACGTAAAAAAGGCCGCCCGAAGGCGGCCTTTCTCGATGGGGTACGGGCTGTTAGCCGCCGCCACGCGAAGATTCACATCTCCTGGGTCACGGTGAAGGCGCCGCGCACGTCACCCTCGCGGAAGCCGGTCGCCTGATCTTCGGGGTACAGACGTTCCAGCGCGTGCTTTACTTCGCCGCTGACCTCGGACCCGTGGCAGGTCAGGCAGGCCCCGCCGGTCGGGATGGCGGCCATGAAGCGGAACTTCGGCTCGCCGTCTTCGGCCTCGACCACGCCGAAGCGGGGCGGGAGATCCGCGGCCGGTGTGCCGGCCGCGTGCTGGGCCTCGAAGCCCTGCAGGGTGAGGCGTTCCCAGCGGTCCGGGGCGTTGTTCTGGTTACGCAGCTTCAGGCTGGTGCGACCGATCTCGATGCCGGTCTCGGCCGAGATGTCACGTGCAATCTCGGGGGCGCGTTCGTTGCAGACCTGGATGGCCTCGGTCGGGCCGCCCGATTGCATGGCGGACATCAGCTCGCCCTGCAGGGTGCTGGCGAACTTCTGGATGGCGTCACGATTGGCGGCGATGCGTTCCTGCAGATCATCCTGGCTCAGCTGGGGCATCGTGTCGGCACTGGCGTAGCCGCTGCCGGCGGTGAATGCGATCAGGCCGAGGGCCAGGGGGGCAAGCTTCCAGTTCTTCATGGCAAATACCTCGCAGTGCAGAGTCCGTTGCGTCCTGTACCTATACAAGAGCTGTACAAAGCATGGACCGATAATGGTTGGAATGCAAGGAAGGGCGTACGGAAAGTTTAGCCGAGCAGGCTTGTTTCCCTACCGAATTCCGTAAAACACCTCACAGGCCTCGACTCAGTCTAAGCGTGAATATCGCGAATTGCGAATATGGCAAGGGCCGTATGTGAGTGCGTCGTTGGTTGCGGCGGTCGCGGCCCGTGCGCGTGGGGGCTCAGGGAGACGCTGATTTAATCGCACGTCCGCGCTCGAGTCGCTTTTGCGTGCGAACAAGGCGCGGTGACTGCCGTGCAGTCATTCTGCACAAGGGAACCGCAACGCCGTGCGCATGCCCGTTTTTGATAACAACGGGCGGCCGAGCCCCTGCTTTCTATGGCTTGTGGGGTCGGTGTCCCCCGATTCTGAATGAATATGGCCCGATCCTGCGTTGCGCCCCGAATCCATCAGAAACGGGCGGGTAGAACCACTACCCGCTGCACGACGCGCCTTGTCTCGGAACGCTTTGTCTCGAAGAACCGGGGGGCACCAACGCGGACGTGCGATTTGATCAGCGTCTCCCTCAGCGAGCGGAATCCGGGTTGCGCGGGCGTTTGAGCAGGACGTAGACCGCCCCGGTTCCACCGTCGGCCGGGCGTGCGGAACAAAAGGCCAGTACGTCGTCGCGCTGGCGCAGCCAGTGGTCGGTGAGGCCCTTGAGGACCGGGCCTTGCTGGCGCGAGCGCAGTCCCTTGCCATGCACGATGCGAACGCACAGGGCTCCTTCCCGGCGGGCGTCGTCCAGGAACAGGCCGATGGCGCGGCGCGCCTCGTCGGCGAACAGGCCATGCAGGTCAATCTCGTCCTGGATGCGGTAATGCCCGCCACGCAGCTTGCGGAATACCCGCTGGCTGATACCCGGGCGCGCGAAGCGGAGTTCATCGCCGGGCTGCAGGTCAGCGGCGTTGAGTGGATCGCTGAGCCAGTCGGCGTGGGCCTGGGCCTCGTCGGCGTCGCGCTGGCGGGCCCGGGCGGCGGGCCGCGGCGGCCGCACGTCGGCCTGATCGCTGTGGAGTCGACGAACGTTGCCAACCGCCTGCAGGAATTCGTCGAAATCGTTGGGATCATCCCCGGAGTTCATGGCAGGATACTCGCACTTTTCGGGGGGCGGGCGCGATCGTGTCGATCGACGGGCCCGGCCCGGACGGTTTCCAGTATATTAAGAGCCCTCTCAACGGCCCCTTTCCTGCATGCGCATTCTGGTTAGCAACGACGATGGAATTCACGCCCCGGGCATTCAGTGCCTGGCGACGCATCTGCGCCGGATTGCCGAGGTCCATGTGGTGGCGCCCGACCGCGATCGCAGTGGCGCCAGCAACAGTCTGACCCTGGTGCGGCCGCTGCGCACGCGTCACCTTCAGGGGGGCGACGTGCAGGTGGACGGGACGCCAACCGACTGCGTGCACCTGGCGATCACCGGGCTGTTGCAGCAGGAACCGGACGTGGTGATCTCCGGCATCAACGCGGGTGCCAACATGGGGGATGACGTGCTTTATTCGGGCACGGTCGCCGCTGCGATGGAGGGGCGCTTCCTGGGACTCCCGGCGATCGCGGTCTCGCTGGTGGGGCCGGACCTGCGCCATTACGACGCCGCCGCGAGCGTGGTGGTCGAGCTGCTGGACCGCATCAATCGCGTTCCGCTGCCGGCGGCCACGATCCTGAACGTGAATGTCCCCGACCTGCCGCGCGCCGAGATCCGCGGGGTCCAGGCCACGCGCCTGGGGCATCGCCACCGGGCCGAGCCGATGATCGCGGACGAGGACCCCCGCGGGCGCCCGATCTACTGGGTCGGGCCGGCCGGTTCGGAACAGGATGCCGGGCCCGGTACGGATTTCCATGCGGTGCGCGAGGGGTATGTCTCGGTCACGCCGATCCAGGTGGACCTGACCCGCTTTGACGCGATCGATACGGTAGGGCGCTGGCTGGACGATTCCCTGCCGGAGGCTGGGCATGGTTCCTGATGCCGCCGGCGCGGGCCTGACCTCGCAGCGGGCGCGCGATCGCCTGGTCCGGATCCTGGAGGGGCAGGGGATTCGCGATCCACGGGTCCTGGAGGCCGTGCGCAGCATCCCGCGCCACCTGTTCGTGGAAGAGGCTCTGGGGCACCGTGCCTACGAGAACACGGCCTTGCCGATCGGTCATCGCCAGACCATTTCCCAGCCCTTTATCGTTGCGCGGATGACCGAGGCCCTGCTGGAAGGTGATCGCCCGCGCACGGTCCTGGAGATCGGGACGGGCTCGGGCTATCAGGCCGCCGTGCTGGCCCAGATCGTGGATCGGGTGTTTTCGGTGGAACGCATCCAGGCGCTGAGCCGCAACGCGCGCGAGCTTCTCAGTCGTCTGGGGATCAACAACGTGAACCTGCGCCATAGCGACGGTGGGGAAGGGTGGCCGGAGAAGGGGCCGTTCGACGGCATCATCCTGACCGCGGCGCCCCGGGAGGTGCCGGAGGCGCTGCTTACCCAGCTGGCGCTGGGCGGCCGACTGGTCGCGCCGGTGGAGGGTCCGGACGGGCGCCAGCAACTGGTGCGCTACACCCGGACGGAGGAGGCCTACGTGCGCGACATCCTGGATGCCGTGATGTTCGTGCCCATGCTGCCGGGGGCCGAGCAGTGACGCGGGTGGCGCCCCTTCCGGGTGGGTGTGACTGAGCCGATGGTGGTGTGGCGCCGATGAAGCTCTTCGAGCCCCTATACGACCGGGTGATGGGATGGTCCCGTCACCCCCATGCGCCGCGCTATCTGGCCGGGCTTTCGTTCGCCGAATCCTCGTTCTTTCCGGTCCCGCCGGACGTGATGCTCGCGCCCATGGCGGCCGCTCGCCCGCGCTCGGCCTGGCGTCTGGCCGCGCTGACGACACTGTTTTCTGCCCTCGGCGGTCTGCTGGGTTACCTGATTGGCTGGCTGGCGTTCGAGTGGATCGGCCCCTGGTTGCAGCAGGTGGGGTATGGCGAGGAGTTGCGCCAGGCCGAGGCCTGGTTCGCGACCTGGGGGGTATGGGTGGTGCTGATTGCCGGTTTCTCGCCGATCCCCTACAAGCTGTTCACCGTCACCGCCGGGGCCTTGTCGATGGCCTTGCTGCCGTTCTTCATCGCCTCGCTGGTCGGGCGCGGGCTGCGCTTCTTTCTGGTGGCGCTGTTCATGGCCTGGGCCGGTCCGCGCGCGGAGCAGCACCTGCGCCCGTACATGGAACGCCTGGGCTGGGCCGCAGTGATCCTGCTGGTCGCGGTCATGGCGGTTTACCTGGTCATGGACTGAACGATGCGCCTGCACGCGGTTCAGGGGGTGCTGACGATCGTACTGCTGGCCCTGATCGTGGGCACGCTGGCCGGTTGCGCGGCGCGGGCCCCCAGCGGGAGCGGGGCCTCGATGCCGGATACGCACGTCGTGCAGCGCAACGAGACGCTTTATCGCATTGCCCAGCGCTATGGGCTCGAATGGCGTGACCTCGCGCGGCGCAACGCGATCGATGCCCCCTATTTGATCCACCCGGGGCAGCGCCTGCGGCTGCGGGGCGCCGCCCGCTCGTCCCCGCCCAGCGCGCCTCAGGCATCGTCCGCGCCGAGTTCGCGATCGTCCTCGTCCGGCAGTTCCGGGAGTGGCAGCAGCTCCAGCAGTGGGGCGTCCAGCTCGACCTCCAGCAGTTCGAGTTCCAGTCCGAGTTCGGCGCCTGCCGATCCGGGGGGCTGGCAATGGCCCGCGGACGGCCAGGTATTGCGCGGCTTCTCCAGTAGCGGCACGCGGCGAGGCCTGGCGATCGGCGGCGAACGTGGAGATAACGTCCGCGCGACGCGGGCCGGCGAAGTGGTCTATGCAGGCGGCGGTCTCGTGGGGTATGGTCGATTGGTCATCCTCAAACACGATGCGCGGTTCCTCAGCGCCTACGGGCACAACGATGAACTGCTGGTTTCGGAGGGTGACCGGGTGCAGGCGGGTGACACGATCGCGCGTCTGGGCTCGTCGGGGGCCGAGCGCCCGATGCTGCATTTCGAGATCCGGGTGGATGGGACGCCGGTAGACCCGACGCGCTATCTCCCGGATCGCTGAAACGATCAAGAGCAGGACACTACATGGCCAAGACCCGGCAGCCGGTGGACCCGGAACTGGATGACGAACGCCTGACCGAAGGCCCGGCCGAGGACGAAGACGGGGAGGCGCTGCCCGAAGATCTGGCCCGGCCGGTCGAGTCCATGCAAGCCCCCGAAGATCCTGAAGATGCCGAGGACGACGCGGCGCAGGTGGCCCCCGAGGTCACGGTTGGCCTTGAGCCGGAAACCGAGGCCCCCGTGCGGCCGAAGACCCTGCGTGATGCCCGGCCGGCCGAGCTGGATGCCATCCAGATCTACCTGCGCGATATCGAGTACCGCCCGCTGCTGACCCCCGATGAAGAACGCAAGTACGCCCGGCTGGCACGTCAGGGCGATGACGCCGGTCGGCGCCGCATGATCGAGTGCAACCTGCGGCTGGTGGTAAAGATTGCCAGGCGTTACCTCAACCGGGGGCTGCCACTGCTGGATCTGATCGAGGAAGGCAACCTCGGTCTGATGCACGCGGTCGAGAAGTTCGACCCGGAGCGGGGGTTCCGGTTTTCCACCTATGCGACCTGGTGGATCCGCCAGACCATCGAGCGGGCCCTGATGAATCAGGGGCGGACGATCCGCATTCCCGTGCATGTCAGCAAGGAACTGCGCATGCATGCGCGGATCGCGCGCAACCTGACCCAGGAACTCGGCCGCGACCCGAGCGAGGAGGAGCTGGCGCAGCGCCTCGGCAAGCCGGTGGCCGAGATCCAGAAGCTGCGCGCGATGTCCGAGCCCTCGACCTCGATGGACCTGCCGTCGGGCCCGGACGGGGACCGCTCGCTGACCGATATCCTGGCCGATGCGAATGCCCCGGAGCCCTCCACACTGCTGGAGGATCAGGACCTCCACCATCTGGTGGAGGCCTGGCTGGCGGAACTCGATCACAAGCAGCGCGAGGTGCTGGTGCGTCGGTTCGGGCTGCACGGTTTCGAACGCTCGACGCTGGAGCAGGTGGGGTCGGAGATCGGCGTGACCCGCGAACGCGTGCGGCAAATTCAGATGGATGCCCTCAAGCGGCTGCGCAAGCTGCTCGAATCGCGCGGGATGAAGGGCGACGAGGTCCTGCCGAACTCCTGACCCGGGTTCCCCGGGCGGTGGTCCGACTACCCCTCGATGATCAGAGCTGCGGCGACGTCGCGGCCCTCCGCCATGATCAGGTTGTAGGTGCGGCAGGCCGCCGCGGTATCCATGATCTCCACGCCCAGCCCCTGAGCGCGAAGGTGTCGCCAGACCGCACGGTCCGGAAACCGCTGCAGCTCGCCGGTGCCGATCAGCAGCACCTCGGGCGGGGTGTCCAGTACGGCTTGCAGGTGATCCACCCGCAGCTCGTCCGCCGCCTGCACCGGCCAGTCGGTTTGCAGCTGGTGCGGGCGGACAATCAGGCTGCGGCTGTGGGCCACCTGATTGATCCCGACGCGACCGGTCTCGTAGCCGGTCACGATGTAGGACTCTTCGCTGGTGACTTCGGAGAACAGCATGCTGCGTACGCTACTCCGGCGCCGTGAATGACTCAAGAATGCGCGCCCTCACCAAAGGGCGGCGGCGCCCCGATTCGTTGACAGGTCCGGGCCCGGGTTATACTTTGGCGCGCTTTCCGGTGCGGCATCCGGAGGGGCCTTCAGGGTCCCGGAAAACAACCGCCAAGGCCCCAACCAGGACCCAGACCCGTGACCGACGTCTTCCCCCGTATCGAGCGCCTCCCGCCCTACGTCTTCAACATCGTGAACCAGTTGAAGGCCGAGGCCCGCGCCCGTGGCGAGGACATTATCGACTTCGGGATGGGCAACCCCGACCAGCCGACGCCGCAGCACATCGTGGACAAGCTGTGCGAGGCGGCCCAGCGCGGCGATACCCATCGCTACTCCGTGTCCAAGGGCATCCCGCGCCTGCGTCGTGCGATCACACGCTGGTACAAGACCCAGTTCGACGTGGATCTGGACCCGGAGACCGAGGCCATCGTGACCATCGGTTCCAAGGAGGGCCTGGCGCACCTGGCACTGGCGACCCTGGGGCCGGGGGATGCCGTCCTGGTGCCGAACCCGGCGTATCCCATTCATCCGTATGGCTGCGTGATCGCCGGCGCCGACGTGCGCCATGTGCCGCTGACGCCGGATGTCGACTTCTTCGCCGAGCTGGAGCGGGCGATCCAGGACTCCTGGCCGAAGCCGAAGATGCTGATCCTGAACTTTCCGGCGAACCCGACCACGCAATGCGTGGATCTCGAGTTCTTCGAGCGGGTGGTGGCGATCTGCAAGGAACACGGCATCTGGATCGTGCACGACCTGGCCTATGCGGAGATCAGCTTCGATGGCTACAAGGCGCCGTCGATCTTCGAGGTGCCGGGTGCCAAGGACATTGCGGTGGAGTTCTACACCCTGTCCAAAACCTACAACATGCCCGGCTGGCGCGTGGGCTTCATGTGCGGCAATCCGACGCTGGTGGCCGCCCTCGCGCGCATCAAGTCCTACCTCGATTACGGGACCTTTACCCCGATCCAGGTGGCCGCGATCGCGGCGCTGGAAGGTCCGCAGGACTGTGTCGAGGAGATCCGCGAGTTGTACCGCGTGCGCCGGGATGTACTCTGCGACGGCCTCAACAAGCTCGGCTGGCAGGTGGAAAAGCCGAAGGCGACCATGTTCGTCTGGGCCCCGATCCCGGAACCGTACCGCGAGATGGGATCGCTGGAGTTCGCGAAGAAGATGCTGCGTGACGCCAAGGTGGCCGTCTCGCCGGGCATCGGGTTCGGCAACTATGGCGATGACCACGTGCGCTTCAGCCTGATCGAGAACGAACAGCGCACCCGCCAGGCGCTGCGCGGGATCAAGGCGATGTTCCGGGCCGACTCGATCCTCGCCGACGCGGCCGAGGAAAGCTCGGGTTCGAACGCCTGAGGCGCGCGGGCCGCGCTCCGAATGCAATCAACACCGGGCGCCGGACGGCGCCTGACGTCAAGGACAGCAAGGCTATGACGCCGGTAAAGATCGGAATTCTTGGACTGGGTACGGTGGGCTGCGGCACGGTGAACGTGCTCGCGCGCAACGGCACCGAGATCGCCCGCCGCGCGGGTCGCGATATCCAGGTCGTGGCGGCCGCCGCGCGCGATGTCAACCGCGAGCGGGAATGTGACTGTTCGCAGATTCGGCTGACCACCGATCCGGCGGCGGTCGTGAATGACCCCGAGGTCGAGGTCGTCGTCGAACTGATGGGCGGCACCGACCCGGCCCTGAACCTGGTGCTGGCCGCGATCGACGCCGGCAAGCACGTGGTCACCGCGAACAAGGCCCTGATCGCTTTGCACGGCAACACGATCTTCGAGCGCGCCCAGCAAAAGGGCGTGATGGTCGCCTTCGAGGCCGCGGTGGCCGGTGGCATCCCGATTATCAAGGCGATTCGCGAGGGCCTGGCCGGCAACCAGATCGAATGGCTGGCCGGCATCATCAACGGCACCGGCAACTTCATCCTGACCGAGATGCGCGACAAGGGTCGCGATTTCGAGGACGTGCTGGCCGAGGCCCAGGCACTGGGCTATGCCGAGGCCGACCCGACCTTTGACGTGGAAGGCATCGACGCGGCCCACAAGCTCGCGATCCTGGCCTCCATTGCCTTTGGCATTCCGCTGCAGTTCGACCGGGTTGCGGTGGAAGGCATCAGCAACATCACCCGCGAGGATGTCGGTTTCGCCGCCGAGCTGGGCTACCGCATCAAGCACCTGGGTATCGCCCGGCGCACGCCCAAGGGCTACGAGCTGCGGGTGCACCCCACGCTGATCCCGGAACGCCGACTGATCGCCAACGTGGACGGCGTGATGAACGCGGTGCTGGTCAACGCCGACGCCGTGGGCCCGACGCTTTACTACGGTGCGGGTGCGGGCGCGGAGGCCACCGCCTCGGCCGTGGTGGCCGATCTGGTCGACGTGGTGCGTGCCCTGACCACCGATCCCGAGAATCGCGTGCCGCATCTGGCCTTCCAGCCGGATGCCTTGTCGGACAAGCCGGTGCTGGATCTGGCGGACGTCGAGACGTCGTTCTACCTGCGTCTGCGCACGCAGGACCGTCCGGGCGTGCTGGCCGACATCACCCGCATCCTCGGCGAGCACGGCATCAGCATCGAGGCGATCCTGCAGCGTGAACCGGATCCGGAGCGCGGCGAGGCGACGATCATCATGCTGACGCACAAGGTGCGCGAGGGTGCGATGAACGAGGCGATTACCGCGCTCGAGGCGCTGGATCACCTGCTGACCCCGATTACCCGTATCCGCATGGAAGGGCTGGCGCGCTGATCCCGGCGCCCGGACTGCAACCGCAACGACAGAGAACATCATGGCCTTTGGACACCGCTATACCGGACTGATCGAACGCTACCGCGACCGCCTGCCGGTGCATGACGACACCCGCATCATCTCGCTGGGCGAGGGCAACACGCCGCTGATCCGGCTGAACAACATCCCGCGTGATCTGGCGCGGGAGGTCGAGATCTACGTGAAGTTCGAGGGCCTGAACCCCACCGGTTCGTTCAAGGACCGCGGCATGACCATGGCCGTGACCAAGGCGGTGGAAGAGGGCTCGCGGGCGATCGTCTGCGCCTCCACCGGCAACACCTCCGCGGCGGCGGCTGCCTATGCCGCCCGCGCCGGGATCACCGCGTTCGTGGTGATCCCGGATGGCAAGATTGCGATGGGCAAGCTGGCCCAGGCGATGATGCATGGCGCGACGGTGATTCAGATCGAGGGCAACTTCGACGACGGCATGCGCCTGGTCAAGGAAGTGGCCTCCAACACCCCGGTGACCCTGGTGAACTCGGTCAATCCGTATCGCCTGCAGGGCCAGAAGACCGCCGCTTTCGAAATCGTCGAGGAGCTGGGTCGGGCCCCGGACTATCACTGCCTGCCGGTGGGCAACGCGGGTAACATCACCGCGCACTGGATCGGCTACAGCGAGATGGCGGCCAAGAGCAGTGACGACGTGACCGATGCCTGCGCCTATTGCAAGGGCCACTGCAAATATGCCGGAGGCGGCATGGTGGGTAACCGCCCGCATATGGTGGGCTACCAGGCCTCGGGCTCCGCGCCGTTCATGCGCGGCGCGATGGTGGACAACCCGGATACCGTGGCGACCGCGATTCGCATTGGCCATCCGCAGTCCTGGGACATGGCGTGGACGGTGCGCGAAGAGTCGGGTGGCTGGTTCGACGAATGCCAGGACGACGAGATCCTGGCCGCGCAGAAGCTGCTGGCCGAGAAGGAGGGCGTGTTCTGCGAGCCGGCCTCGGCCGCATCCCTGGCCGGCGCCCTGCGCGATATCCGCGACGGCAAGATCCCGGAAGGCTCGACGGTCGTGTGCACGCTCACGGGCAACGGACTGAAGGACCCGGACACCGCGATCGCGCAGAGCGTGGTGCAGCCGACCAAGGTGCCGGCCGAGCTGGACGCGGTCTCCCGCGCGATTCGCGACAACCTGAGCTGAGGCCACGCCGTGCCGGCCGGCCTCAGGGCTTGCTGCGCAGGTCCAGGTCGAACAGGGTGTCCCCCCCCAGTCGGAAGATCCGGCAGGGCGGGCGCAGGGCCTGATCCAGCGAGTCGATCTCTGGCAGCGTGACGCCGGGGCGCCCGGACCCGATCAGCATCGGTGCGATGGTGAGGTGCAGGCGGTCCAGGGTGTCGGCCTGCAGGAAGCGCGAAACCGTTTGCCCGCCACCCTCGACCAGCAGGCGGTGCAGGCCCATCTCCGCCAGCCGCCCGCGGATCTGTGCCGGGTCGAAGCGCCCGTCGTCCCCGGTGGGCATCTCCAGGCATTCCACGTGTTCGGGAAGCCCGCAGGGGCCGTAGCCGGCCGCGTGGAGGACGAGCGTGCGGACCTCGGCATGGCGGAAGACATGGGCATCGGCGGGGATGCGGCCGTCGGGGTCCAGGATCACGCGCACCGGATTCGGGCCCTCGGTCTTGCGCACGGTCAGACGGGGGTCGTCCGCGACCACGGTGCCGGCGCCGACGATGACGGCATCCACCAGGGCCCGCAGGCGGTGCAGGCGCTCGATATCCTCGGGGCCGGTAACGTAGTGCGAATGGCCGCTGGCAGTGGCGATGCGTCCGTCCAGGCTTTGCCCGAGCTGGGCCACGGTGATGCTGGGCGCCTCGACGATCGGGCCGTAGAGATCCAGCAATTCGTGGGCACCCGGCGCCAGGGGCCCGGGCAGGGGGCAGCACCCGGGATCGGCCCGCTGGGCCAGCAGCCAGCGCCAGGCTTGTTCCTCGGTGACCGGATATGCCGTCATGCCGCAAATTCCGGGGTTACGGGACCGCGACCGGCCAGTTGGGGTAGGCTAGGGGCCGATCTCCCGCACGCGTAGCCGATCAGTCCCGAATTCGGCAGGTTCCTGATGACACGTCTGGAGTATCCGGGGCTCGCCTTCGGGGAATTCGCGGGTTGCGGGCGGGTCATAAACAAAACTCCCTATGGACGTACCCGATGCATAACGCCGATCGCGGGATCTTTGATCTGCGCCGGGGCCATCCGGTCCTGGTAAGTGGTTCGCAGTCGAGTGTACTCGTTGCGGCCGTCGAGGGTCTGACCCCCGTTCTGCTGGATCGTTTGACCCACATGACCGGGGCGTCGCCTCGACTGATTCTAACTGCGCACCGGGCCTCTGCAATGGGCTGGGCCCAGCCGCTGCAGGAAGGCTGGGAGGGCGTGGCCCTCGAGTTCGCCCCGGACACCGATCCCGAGGCGCTGTTTACTCTGGCCAGTGCCCCCGAGGCCTCGAACGAGGCCGGACACCCCGATGCCGCCCTCGGCCAGCCGACGGTGACGCGGGCATTGCCGGCGGAAGTCGCCGCCCTGGAACTGGTGCGGGCGGGTCGCCTGTTGCCGGCGGTGGTGGCCGCCCCGGTGCCCGAACCGGTGCCCGAGGCGATACAGTCGGCGCTTGCCGATGGCATGTTCCTGGATGTAGACGAGCAGGAGGCCCGGGCCGTGGCCCAGCATCCGCGGCTGGAGCTGGCCTACGTCAGCGAGGCCCCCGTGCCGCTCGCGGATGCTCCGGTCACGCGCTTCATGCTGTTCCGGGAGGGGAACGGGATTCTGGAGCATGTGGCCGTTTTGATCGGCGAGCCCCGGGACTGGCCCGAGGCGGTCCCGGTGCGACTGCATTCGGCCTGCCTGACCGGCGATCTGTTCGGCAGCCTGCGCTGCGACTGCGGCGACCAGTTGCGGCTGGGTGTGAAGACCATCAACGAGTCGGGTGGGGGCGTGCTGCTGTACCTGGCGCAGGAAGGCCGCGGCATCGGGCTGGCCAACAAGCTGCGCGCGTACACCATGCAGACGGCCGGTCTGGACACCATCGACTCCGACTGCCAGCTGGGCTTCGAGGCGGACGGGCGGCGCTACGATGCGGCCGTGGAGATGCTGGAATTCCTGGGTATCGATACCGTCCGTCTGCTGACCAACAACCCCGGCAAGATCGAGGCGCTGCGGGCCGGCGGCATCGACGTGGTGGCGCGCGAGCCGGTGCACGGCAAGCTGAATCCGCACAACCTGCGCTACCTCAGCACCAAGGCCGACCGCGGCGGTCACTGGCTGCAGGAACTGCTGGCCTCGGAGGCCGAGCGCGGCTGAGGGACCGGTCAGGCGCGCAGTTGCGCCAGATCGAAGCGGGCCGTGTCGCGGATGGCGGCGGCCAGGATTCCGGCATAGTGCGCCACCAGGCGTTCGCCGAGGTCCGCGGTCGCCGCGCGGGCATTGCCCACCACCCCCGAAGGGTTGAGGTCCTGCGCCATCCAGGCGAAGGACGCGCGGCCCTCGGGTTCCAGCACCTCCATTGTCTCGGCCAGCGTGGCCCCCAGCGACGGCGCGTCCGCGGCCGCGTCCATGTGGACGGTCTCCGGCGCGAGGAAGCGCATCATCGCGGTCTCGATCAGCCCTCCGTGCAGGCCGTGGCGGAGTTCCTCGGCCGGGATGCCGAATTCGGACGACGGGGGCTGGGTGAAGTAGTGATGCTTGACCACCAGCATGCTGTGCGCTCGGCGCAGCTCCAGCGCGGCCAGGTCGCAGATCGCGGTGTTGCCGCCGTGGCTGTTCACGATCAGCAGTCGGCGAAGACCGCTGCGCGCTACGCTCTCGCCAAGATCACGCAGCAGGGCCAGCGCGGTCTCGGGGCGCAGGGTCAGCGTGCCAGAGAAGTCAGTGTGTTCATGACTGGTAGCGACGGCCACGGGCGGAAGGACGACCCGCGGCAGATCCTCCGGAAGGGTCTTGCAGGCCGCCTGCAGGAGACCGAGGCCGATGCGGTAGTCGGTGTCCAGCGGGAGGTGCGGGCCGTGTTGCTCGATCGCCGACAGGGGCAGGAGCGCAACGGCGTCGCGCGCGGCGAGTTCGGCGATCCCGGCGCTTGTACGGTCCTGCCACCAGAGGAGGTCTCGGGCACTCATGCGTCCAGCCTTGCCGCCTGGGGGCGTGGCGTCAAGCGACAGGGCGGCGGGCATAGAGATCGCCCGAACCCAGGCGGTCGCCGTGTGCCTCCAGCCAGGTCAGGATTTCCGCGCCGGACTGCCATTGGGCAAAGCGGTACCGGCGTTGTTCGCCGGGGATCAGGTTGTACTCGTAGGTATCGAGCGCGTCCAGTTGCTGGAGGCAGTCGCGGGTGACGTCCAGCGCACCGGCGACGAATTCGAACGAGAGGGCCGGGACCGCGTGGGTGAGTCCGCGCAGGACCTCGGCCTCCAGGCCTTCGACATCGATCTTGCAGAAGGCGGGGGTGCCGTATTCCTCGATCAACTGGTCGAGGGTGACCATGGGGACCGTGATCTCGTCGTCCCAGTGCACGTGCTGGAAGCGCCGGTTGTGGTTGCGCAGCGATCGGACCCAGGGGCGCGAAGCCGAGGAGACCGTGGGGTGGCGCCGGCTGATCTGCAACTGCGCGGAGCCGGGGCGGGGCCCGGCGACCTCGCGGCGGATCGCGATACCCGGCCGGCCGCGCACGGCGCGCCGCAACCAGGGCAGGAGCTGGGGCTGGGGTTCCAGTGCCACGACCCGGGCGCCCAGGGCGGCAAAGGCCAGGGTGCGGTCGCCGACGTGGGCCCCGATGTCGAACACCAGGTCCCCGGGCTGGACGAACGGGGCATACATGCGCTGCAGGCCTCGCTGCCGGCCGGGGCGGCGGTAGATGATCAGCGAGCGCAGGACACCTATCGCCTGGTCCAGCCAGGCCATGCGGGAAGGGCTTTGCGGGGATGCATTCATCCCGGCAGGCTAACCGAGCCGGGGCCACGGGGGAACGCCGGCGGTCTAGCAGAGTCTTCAGGAGGGTTGGCAGTTACGTGCCTGGCACGAGCGGCCGGGTAGAACGGGCGGGACGAGGAGCGATGCATGAGTGCAGGTTTTCGGATGCTGAAACGGCTGGTTTCTTCGGGTCTGCTGGCCGTTTCGCTGGTGAGCGTTGCCCAGGCCGGTGATGACTGTGCCGCCGCTGGCGTCTGGTCGGCGCCGGGCGGCGAGCGGCTGGATACGGCCGAGTTGTATGCCGACCTGGCAAGGCGTGATGCGGTCCTGCTGGGCGAGCGCCATGACCGAATGGATCATCATCGCTGGCAATTGGCGACCCTGGCGGCACTGCATGGGTATCGCCCGGACCTGGTGATCGGCCTCGAGATGCTGCCGCGTTCCAAACAGCCGGTCCTGGATGCCTGGGTCGCGGGCGAACTGGACCCGGAGGCCTTCCTGGAAGCGAGTGGCTGGTATACCCACTGGGGCTTCGATCCCGACCTGTACTGGCCCATCCTGCACTTCGCCCGTTTGCATGACGTGCCCCTGCTGGCGCTGAACCTGGAGCGGGAGTCGATCCGGCGGCTGGGCCATGAAGGCTGGGACGCGTTGGACGAGGAGGCACGCGACGGCGTGTCCGCCCCGGCCGCGCCCAGCGCCGGGTACCGCGCGTATCTGGAATCCGTATTGGAACGCCACCCGGCGGGGATGGGGCCGGATGCGGAGCGCTTTGTCGCGACCCAGGTGGCCTGGGACCGCATGATGGCGGGCGCCATCTCCGCGCATCTCGAGGCGGGCGGCGAGCGTCCTCCGCTGGTGGCGGCGATCATCGGCTCGGGGCATCTGGAATACGGCTACGGGGTACCCCACCAGCTCGCCGATCTGGGCGTGACCGACACGGCGGTGCTTTTGCCGCGTGAGCCCGGGGAATGCGCGGAAACCGACCCGGACCTGGCGGATGCCGTATTCGGGGTCCCGCGCGACGATCGATTCGAACTTTCGGGGGCCCTGCTTGGGGTACACCTGGAGGCCGATGACCAGCCGGGTATTCGCATCCTGCGGGTCCAGCCGGACTCGGTGGGCGAGGCCGCCGGCTTGCAAGCGGGGGACCGCGTCCTGCGGGCCGGGGACCGATCCATCCGCGCGGCGAGCGACCTGCAGCGCGTGGTGCGGGCCGTCGCGCCCGGTACCTGGCTGCCCCTGGAGATCGAGCGCGAGGGCGAGCAGCTCGAGCGGGTAGCGCGTTTCCCGCGCGGGGACTGAACCATGCGAACCGGCTTGCTTGCGGGCGTCATCATCGCCGTAGGACTGCTTCTGGCGCCGCTCCCCGGCGCGGCCTCTGTTGCCGGGGTGGTGGTGCAGGTGGAACTGGATCCCGGCCAGTCGCGGCTGGAGGGCCGGTTCGAGGCGGATCCGGCGCAGGTGGATCCGGCCACTCTGCGGCGCTTCCGGCTCGATCCGGGGATTGCCGTGGACGCCGTCTCGCTGGGCGGACACCCCGTCGAGTTCGAGCGTAGCGGAGATGGCTGGCTGGAGCTGGCGCGCGCGCCGGAGGCCGATGCCGGCGCCCTGGTGATTCGCTACGGCGCACGTCTGCCCGCACTGGACGATGCGCGACCCGGAAGCGGATTCCTGGCCCCGGAGGGCGGATATCTGCCGGCGGGGGCGGACTGGTATCCGCGCCGACCGGAGCAGGAGCCGCATGCCGTGCGTATTGAAGTGACCAGTCTCGGCGGCCATCGGGCGGTCGCATCCGGCTCGCAGGTGGCGGAGGAGCGCGAAGAAGACCGGTACCGCACAACCTTCGAACACCCGGCGGCACGCGCGCTGGCCGTGGCCACCGGACCCTGGGACGCGGTCGAGCAGGAGGTTGGAACGGTCACGGTGCGCACGCTGTTTCCGGCTCACCTGGAAGCCGAGTTCGGCGCGACCTATCGCGAGCAGGCGGCTGGCTATATCGAGCGCTTCAGCGAGGCGATCGGGCCGTATCCCTACGACACCTTCACCATCGCCGCGAGTCCGCGGCCGGTGGGGCTGGCCTTCCCGGGTTTTACGCTGATGGGCGAGCGCGTGATTCCGTTGCCGTTTATCCCCCATACCTCCCTCGGACACGAAGTGCTCCACGCCTGGTGGGGGACGGGGGTGTACGTGGACGCCTCGGGCGGCAACTGGTCGGAAGGGCTGACCACCTTCATGGCCGATTACCAGTTCAAGCGTGATCGTGGTGAGGGGCGTGAGGAGCGCGGGCAGTGGCTGCGTGACTACGCGGCCCTACCCAGTGGGCAGGATCGGCCACATGGTAGCTTCCGGGGCGGGAATTCCGGCGCCGCGCGGATTGCCGGGTATCACCGCGGAGCGATGCTGTGGCGGATGCTGGAGGACCGGATTGGGGAGGAGGCCCTGCGCGCCGGCGTGCGCGAGCTGTATGCCGAGTGGCTTTTTCGCGAGGCCGACTGGGCGGCCGTGATCGAAGCTTTCGACCGGGAGACGGAGGAGGACCTGCGCCCGTTCTTCGAGCAATGGATCGAACGTGCGGGGGCGCCGACGCCGGAACTGGCCGCGCTGCGGCTGGAGCCGCGCGGGAACGGGTGGCAGGTGACGGGGCAACTGCGTCAAGCGGATGACGACGACCCGTGGCACCTGCGTGTGCCGCTGGTGCTGAAGACCGAGGAGGGGCGCGAAACGCACTGGATCGAGCTGGAGAGCGTGTCCCGGCCAGTTTCGATCAAGACCGACAGGCGGCCGCGGGCGATCGCCGTCGATCCGGACTGGCGGCTGTTCCGGCATCTGGCCGATGGCGAGTCGCCGGAGATTCTGCGCCAGGGCGCCCTGGATCCGGAGGTGCGGGTGTTCGCGCTCGGGGAAGCCGGGGCCGCCGAGGTCGCGCCCTGGCTGGGGCGTGTGCCCGAGGTCGCGGAGGGCATGGGGGGCACGCGGATCCTGCTGGGCACGCATGCCGCCGTGGCCGAATGGCTGGACGCGCGCGGGCTCGCACCGGAGCCCGCGGCCGTGGAGCCGGGCCTGGAAACGGGAACCAGCGCCCGGGCCTGGACGGTCCCCGGCACGCAACTGGTGGTGATCAGCGGCCCGGATGCGGAGGCCCGGCGTGGTGCCGCGGCCGCCTTGCGGCATCGGTCGCACTACAGCTATCTGCTGGGGACCGCGGACGGGGACTGGGAGACGGGCCTCTGGCCGCAACCCGGCATCTGGCAGGAGCTGGCCAATGACGACTGAGTTTCGACTCGATCCGCGGCTCGTCGCGGACACCTGGGCCGTGGCGGAGTGGACGCTGTCCAGTGTCCGATTGATGGATCACTGGGACTACCCCTGGTTCATCCTGGTCCCGCGGCGCCCCGACCTGCGGGAACTGCATGCACTCGCGGTGGACGATGCCACCCAGCTGGCCCGCGAATCGCGCGCCCTGGCCCGGGCGATGGAGCAGGCCTTCGTCCCGCGAGCGCTGAACGTGGCCAAGCTGGGCAACATCGTGGAGCAGTTGCACCTGCACCACGTGGCGCGCTTCGAGGGGGATCCGGCCTGGCCCGGCCCCGTCTGGGGTGCGCCGAAATCACGGGGCCTGGAAACACAAGAGGCCGAGGATCGCGTCGCGCGGGTCCTCGGCCTCGTGGAAGACGTCGGCGGTTAGGCCGGCGTCTTGCTTCAGGGTAGGCGTCAGAAGCGGTAGCCGACGTTCATCCCGAAGGTCCAGGGGTCGATGTTGACGGTACCAAGGTGCCCCAGTGTCGGATGCGAGACGTCGGTATCGATGTCGATCCAGCGCACTTCGGCATTCACGAACCAGTTGTCGTCCACCGCGAAGTCGATCCCGGCCTGCACCGCGGCACCCCAGGAATCGTCGAGGTCGATGTCGGCGCCAAGCGCGTCGCTGGTGTCTTCATCGAAGAAGTAGGTGTAGTTGATGCCGGCACCGACATACGGGCGCACCGCGGACCCGGTGTTGAAGTGGTACTGCAGGCTCAGGGTCGGCGGCAGGTGGCGGGTGCTGCCGATGTCGACGCCACCGACGTTCAGGTTGTGCTTGAACGGGATGGCGACCAGCAGCTCCAGGCCCAGATTGTCGGTCATCATGTAGGTGATGTTGCCGGACGGACGGGTGTTCGAGCCGACGTCAGCCGGAGCTGTTGCGCTCAGCCCCAAGCCGCTGGCATTCAGGTTGCCGTTGTCGGACTTGGGGGCCACGTGGGTCAGGCCGCCACGGATCAGCCAGTCGCCGGCGGAGACATCGGCATTGGCGGCGGTGGCGTGGGCCGGGATCAGGGCGGTGGGGGCCAGGAGGCCGGCCAGCGCCAGGGAGCGGAAGGTCAGGGTGTGTCGCATGTTCGGTTCCTCCGAAGGCGTGTTGGTTGTTCGGAGGTACTATCGCGCCGCGCGTATCAGTATTCGTTGATGCAGATCATTTCCGCTGATTATTTTCAGAACGGCAATCGCTGGCCCTCGAAGTCGTGGAAACTCCCGGACTGCTCGGCGTCCAGCCGGTCCAGAACATCCAGCAGGCGTCCGGTTGCGTACTCGGGGCTCAGCACCTCCGGCGCGCGCGAGCGATACGGCTCCGACAGGCGGGTGGCGCAGGTGCCGGGCTGCAGGGCGACCACGACCGCCTGACGGTGGCTGAACCGCAGCTCCAGGGCGGTGGTCCGCACGATCTGGTTGAGTGCCGCCTTGGAGGCGCGATAGCTGACCCAGCCGCCGAGGTGATTGTCCTCGATGGAGCCGACCCGGGCCGACAGGGTGGCCAGAACCCCCTTGCGATTGCGCGGGAGCAGCGGTGCCAGGTGCTTGAACAACAGCGCCGGGCCGATGGCGTTGATGGCGAAGGCTCGGGCCATGACGGCCGGATCGAGGTCGCGCAGGCGCTTCTCCGGGCCCTGGCCGTCGATGGTCAGGATGCCGGTGGCATCGAGGATCAGGTCCCACTCGGCGGCCTGCTCGCGCAGCCAGGCGGCGGCACGTTCGATACTGGATTCGTCGAGGAGATCCACGGGCGGGTCGCTGTGGCGCCCCAGTCCGATGACCTGCTCACAGTTCGGGTCCTGTTCCAGGTGTTGCATGAACGCGGCACCGAGGCCGCCCGTGGCGCCGACCACCACGGCGCGATAGGGTATCTGCAGGGATTCCATACACCCTGCGACCGCCAGGCGGGGAATTGATTCCGGGGTCATATCCCGGGAAGGGAGCGCATGAACTTTCTCCACACCCTGGGTCATGCGGCGCGCAATCTTGCGCCCATCGTGATCGTGGTGGCGGTGTTCCAGGCGCTGGTGCTGCGTACGGTGCCGGATGGCCTGCTGTCCATGGTGGTCGGGCTGGCCATCGTGGTCTTTGGCGTGGCGCTGTTCCTGCAGGGTCTGGAGATGGGCATCTTCCCCATCGGCAAGAACCTTTCCAACGCGCTGGCCCGGCGGGGTTCGTTGCTGCTGCTGATGGCGTTCGGTTTTACCCTCGGCTTCGCCACGGTGATCGCGGAACCGGCCCTGATCGCGGTCGCGGAGCAGGCGGAGCTGATCAGCGAGGGGCGGATCGAGGGATTCGTGCTGCGCCTGATCGTCGCATTGTCAGTCGGGGCCGTGGTGGCGCTGGGGATCCTGCGCACGGTGCTGGGCCACCCGCTGCACTGGTACATCCTGACCGGCTACGTGCTCGTGGTGCTGGTCACCTTCTTTGCCCCGGAAGAGATTGTCGGTCTGGCCTACGACTCCGGCGGGGTGACCACGAACATCGTGACCGTGCCCCTGGTGGCGGCTTTGGGTTTGGGGCTGGCCGCCTCGATCAGCGGGCGGAATCCGCTGCGTGACGGGTTCGGGCTGGTGGCGCTGGCCGTGATGGTGCCGATGATCACCGTGCAGCTCTACGGCATCATCGTGTTCACCGGCGCCGATATCGGGGCGCCGACCAACGCCGAGACCGCCGCGATGGATCCGGACACGGATCTGCCGGGGGCCGAGGGTCACTGGCTGGCCACGATGGGCATGGACCTGCTGCTGATGCTGCGCGACGTGGCGCCGATCATCGCGGTGATCGTGGTGTTCCAGTATTTCGTGCTGCGCAAGCGCATCCCGTATCTGCCGCGGGTGATCTTCGGTTTCGTGCTGGTGGTGCTGGGGCTGTACGCCTTCGTGGTCGGGCTCAAGCTGGGCCTGTTCCCGATCGGCGAGAGCATGGCCGAGCAGCTGATCACCAACGAGCTGTTCCTGTGGGTCTATCTGTTCGCGTTTTCCATCGGTTTTGCCACCACGATGGCGGAACCGGCCCTGATCGCGATCGGCCAGAAGGCGGAGGAGGCGGCGCGCGGCTCCCTGCGCGGCGATGTGATCCGCATCCTGGTGGCGCTGGGCGTGGCCATCGGTATCACTATCGGGGTGCACCGGATCCTGGCGGGCGATTCCATCCACCACTACATCATGGGCGGCTACCTGCTGGTGATCGTGCTGACCATCCTCGCGCCGAAGCAGATCGTGGCGCTGGCCTTCGACCTGGGCGGCGTGACCACCTCGGAGGTGACCGTACCCCTGGTGACGGCACTGGGGATTGGTCTCGCGACGCACCTGGAGGACCGCAACGTCCTGATCGACGGCTTTGGCCTGATCGCGTTTGCGTCCATCTTTCCCATCGTCACGGTGATGCTCTACGCGATCGCCGTGGATCTGTACGAACGCTGGTTTACGCGTAACCAGGAGGAGTAGCGCAATGAGATTTTCCGCACTGGTGGCCGTCCTCTCGGATGACCTGGAGGAACAGGCAATCGCCACGGCCAAGAAGGCCGGCGCGGGTGGGGTAACCATCATGGACGCGCGCGGCATCGGGGCCGAGGCGCGCAAGACCTTCCTCGGCATGACCTACGAGGGGAGTCAGTCGGTCCTGTTGTGGGTACTGGAGAAGAAAGTGGCCCTGGGCGTGCTCAAGTCCATTTCCAGGGAGCTCGATCTGGCCAATGATCCGCGCGGGATTGCCTTTACGGTGGATCTCGCCCACCTGGCCGGTATCGGGCGCAACCAGATCGAGCAGTTCCAGGAACAGGTCAAGGAAGAACTTTGACGGAGACGATTATGCTGGTAAGCGAGATTCTCAGACCCAACGTGGTGACCGTGTCCCCCCTGGCGCCGTTGCGCGAGGCCATGCAGTTGATGCGCAAGCATGGCGTGAAGTCCCTGGTGGTGGAGAAGCAGCACGCCCACGATGCCTACGGCATCATCACCTACACCACGATCCTGAAGACGATCGTGGCGGAGGAGGGCGATATTGACCTCTCGAACGTCTATGATGTCTGCACCAAGCCGGTGATCACGGTGCCCGCTGAGATGGACGTGAAATATGTGGCGCGGTTGATGGTGAGCCAGGGGATCCGGCGGCTGGTCGTGCTCAAGGGCAACGAGCTCGAGGGCATTGTGACCACCAGCGACATTGTCGGCTCGATCCTCGAGATGGCCGATATGGACTGAACGCTGCCTTCGCGGACGAGTCCGAGTCCTCGGCCGTATACTTCGCGGGGCCCATCCCCGCGCCCATTCGTTTCCGGAAGGCCGTGCCATGCCGCCCATGTCGTTCATCGAGGGGTTCGAGAAACTCCGCCTTCTGGATGCGGCCATCGAGCAGTCGCACAACTCGGTGGTCATCACCGATGCCGATCTGGATGCGGGCCCGCGGATCGTCTACGTGAATGCCGGCTTCGAGCGCATGACCGGCTACGATCGCGACGAGGCCCTGGGCCAGACCCCGCGCATGCTGCAGGGACCGGCCACCTCGCGCGCGGTGCTGGACCGGATGCGGGGTGCCCTGGCCAGCGGGGAGTGTTTCGATGGCGAGGCCATCAACTACCGCAAGGACGGTTCCTGGTACCGGGTTCGCTGGCACATCTCGCCGGTGTATGCGGAGGATGACGACCGCCGGGTGACCCACTTCGTGTCGGTGCAGCAGGACATCACGGACGAACGGCGCCGCGATGACGAGATCCGGCTGCTGTCCACCGCGCTGGAGGTATCCGCGGACCCGGTCCTGATTACCGACCCCGAGGGCACCATCACCTACGTGAATGCGGCCTTCGAGGAACAGACCGGTTATAGCCGCAACGAGGCCCTGGGGCAGACTCCGCGCATCCTGAAATCCGGCCAGCAGGATGCCGATTTCTATCGCGAGATGTGGGACACGCTGAAGCGGGGGGATGCCTTTCGCGGCGAGTTCGTGAATCGGCGCCGGGATGGCTCCCTGATGCACATGGAGCAGAGCATCAGCCCGGTCACCAATGCCGGCGGCGAAGTAACCCACTACGTGTCGATTGGCAAGGACGTGACCGATCGCGTGCGCATGGAAGACGAGATCCGGCGGCTGGCGCACACCGACTGGCTGACGGGTCTGGCGAATCGTCTGAGTCTCGGCGATACCCTCGAGGCGGAGATGGAGCGCAGCCGACGCTACGGGCGTCCGTTGTCCCTGATCATGTTCGATATCGACCGCTTCAAGGACTTCAACGACGACTACGGCCACGAGACCGGGGACGAGGTGCTCAAGCGCCTCGCGGAAACCGTCCGCGGCGCCCTGCGCGAGGCGGATTCCCTCGGTCGCTGGGGCGGGGAGGAGTTCATGGTGGTGGTGCCCGAGACGCCCGGCGCCGGGGCCGAGGCGATGGCGGAGAAACTGCGCAAGGCGGTGGCCGCAATGGAAACACCCTGCCCGATCTCGGTGACGGCCAGTTTCGGTGTCAGCGAGATGCGCCCGGGCGATACGCCGAAGACGCTGGCCCGTCGGGTGGACGAGGCGATGTACCAGGCCAAGGAGTCGGGCCGGAACCGGGTCGTGCTGCTCTGAACCGATCACCGCGGTACGCCGCAAGCCAGCCAGCAAAAAGGGCCGACCCGAATGGGCCGGCCCTTTCGATTTCAGGGGCAATTTCAGAGACGATCTGCGGGGCGCGGCGTCGCGCCCCGGCCGCGCCCGCGGGCTACGCGCGGCGGCGCAGGACCCAGATCTCCAGCAGCGCCCAGTCTTCGCCCGGGTAGTTCTCCTGTTCCAGCGGCGACAGCCGGCGGTGCCGGCTGGCGGTGCTGCCCAC
The DNA here is from genome assembly GCF_000381105.1 of Thioalkalivibrio sp. ALE12. Classification (NCBI taxonomy): domain Bacteria; kingdom Pseudomonadati; phylum Pseudomonadota; class Gammaproteobacteria; order Chromatiales; family Ectothiorhodospiraceae; genus Thioalkalivibrio; species Thioalkalivibrio sp. ALE12. The sequence goes on from NZ_KB905905.1 coordinate 55,005, forward strand.
GAACTCCAGGTGTTCCAGCAGCAGGCGCTTGGTGGCGTCGGCCTTTTCCAGCGCGAAGGGGTTCAGGAAGTTGACGAGCATATAGCCCTCGCGCGGGGTCTCGGCGAAGGAGCGCACCAGCTTCTCGATGGCCGGCGGGTCGAGGTAGACCAGCGACGCGGTGGAGATCACGATATCGGCGTCGGCCATGGCCTTTTCGATCGCGGCCTGGGTCTCCGGCGCCGGCTGGTTCAGATCGGCCTCGAAGGTCTCGTCGAACAGCCCGGCGCTCTTGCCGTAGGCCAGGGCATTGCCGGAGATATCGATCCCGGTGGTCTTCATCGGCAGGCGGCGCGGCGCGGCGACGGTCTTGCAGGCCTGTTCGTCGGCCCAGTTGGCGCGGATCGCCTCGACATCCATGTTGTGGATGGCGGCCATGGTGGTGTTGCCGAAGCAGCAGCACAGGTCCACGTAGTTCAGGGTCTTGCCGGCGGCCGCCTGCTTCTCGGCCCAGGGGAGGATCAGCCGGTCGAAGGTTTGCCGGTTGAAGTCGTCGGAGATGTAGTCGAGCGCGTCGATGATGCGCTCCTTGAACGGTACCGGCGTCTCGGCGACGTAGATGTCGTCGAAATGCTGTTTCTTCTCCTCGGTCTTCACTTGCGGCTCACTCATCGGCTTTTCCTCGTTTGATAAACCCACCATGTTCGGGGGCATGCGCGCGGAACGTCAAGTAACGCTACTGACGCCGGTGATGCTGGCAGGGCCTCGCGCGGCGTTCCGGCTATGTATCATGAAGGAATACGCGGGAAGGGCTTGCGCGCCGTTGTCGCGAAGAATGCGGAAAAGGGACGTGAATGAAGATCGACTGTTTCAAGGCCTATGACGTACGCGGGCGGGTGCCGGATCAGCTCAACCCGGAGGTGGTAAGGGCCATCGGGCGTGCGTTTGCCGAGGAGATTCGGCCGGGGCGAACCGTGGTCGGCCACGATATTCGCCTGTCCAGCCCGGAACTGGCGCGGGCGCTGATCGAGGGCTTGACCGCGGGCGGTAGCGACGTGGCGGACATCGGTATGTGCGGCACGGAGGAGGTCTACTTCGCAACGGCGCACTACGGCGCCGGTGGCGGGATCATGGTTACGGCCAGCCACAACCCGCTGGACTACAACGGCCTGAAACTGGTGCGCAGCGAGGCGCGCCCGATCAGTGGCGACTCGGGCCTGCAGGCGATTCGTCACCGGGCCGAGCGGGGGGATTTCCGGCCCATGCCCAATGGGCAGATCCGGCATCTGGACCACCGGGGCGACTACGTGGCGCGGCTGCTTGCCTCGATCCAGCGCGAGGCCCTGCCGCCCCTGAAGATCGTGGTCAATCCGGGCAACGGCGGCGCGGGCCCGGTGCTGGAGGCGCTGGAGCCGCATCTGCCGTTCGAGCTGATCCGGGTCAATTTCGAGCCGGACGGTCGTTTTCCCAATGGCATCCCCAACCCGCTACTGCCGGAGAACCGCGCCGCCACCGCCAATGCGGTGCGGACTCATGGCGCGGATCTGGGCGTGGCCTGGGACGGGGACTTCGACCGCTGTTTCCTGTTCGACGCCCAGGGGAACTTCATCGAGGGGTACTACATCGTCGGCCTGCTCGCGGAGGCCTGCCTGGACGGCCATGCCGGCGAGCGCATCGTCCATGATCCGCGCCTGACCTGGAACACCATCGAGATGGTGCGCGCCGCGGGCGGCGAGCCGATCCAGTCGAAGACCGGGCATGCCTTCATGAAAGAGCGGCTGCGCCTCGAGGACGCCATCTACGGTGGTGAGATGAGCGCGCACCACTATTTCCGCGATTTCTACTACTGCGATACCGGCATGCTGCCGTGGCTGCGAGTGGCCGAACTGATGGGGCGGCGCGAACAGTCCCTGGGCGAGATGGTCGCCGAGCGCATGGCCCGCTACCCCTGCAGCGGCGAGTTGAACTTCGAGGTGGAGGACGCCGCAGCGGCCAGCGAGCGCGTGCTGCAGGCCTACGCCGGGCAGGGCGGGGAGGAGGATCACACGGATGGCGTCAGCCTGGAATTCGCCGACTGGCGGTTCAACCTGCGCAGCTCGAATACCGAACCGCTGCTGCGCCTGAACGTGGAGACCCGCGCGGACCCGGCCCTGCTGGAGCGCCGCGTGGACGAGATTTCCCGCCTGATACGGGGTTAAGGACGATGGAACAGACGCAAAGCCGGATCGAACTGCAACCGGTGATCCTGGCCGGCGGCTCGGGCACCCGCCTGTGGCCGGTATCCCGCAGCCATTATCCGAAACAGTTCCTGCCCCTGACCGGGGAACAGACCCTGCTGCAGCAGACCGCCCAGCGACTGGACGGTCTGGGCGCGGCCCCGCCGCTGGTGCTGGCCAATGTCGAGCACCGTTTCCTGGCGGCCGAACAACTGCGCGCGGCGGGCGTACAGCAGGCACGCATCCTGCTGGAGCCCGAGGGCCGCAATACCGCCCCGGCGATCGCGCTGGCGGCATTGCAGGCGCGGTCCGAGGGGCGCGATCCGCTGCTCCTGGTGTTGGCGGCGGATCACCACATCGGCGATCCCGAGGCCTTCCGGGACGCGGTGGTGCGGGCGATGGCGCTGGCCGAGGCGGGGCATCTCGTGACCTTCGGGATCGTGCCCACGGCGCCGGAGACCGGCTATGGCTATATCCAGCAGGGCGATGCACTGGGCGCGGATGGCGCGCGCGTCGCCCGCTTCGTGGAAAAGCCGGACGCGGCCACCGCCCGCGAGTACATCGAGCGCGGCGATTACCTCTGGAACAGCGGGATGTTCGTGTTTCGGGCGTCGCAGTATCTGGAAGAACTGGAACGTTTCGAACCCGTCATCGTGTCTGCTTGCCGGAGCGCCCTGGAGAACGCGCGGGAAGACCTCGACTTCCTCCGGGTGGACCCCGACGCGTTTGCGGCGGCCCCCCATATCTCGGTCGACTACGCCGTGATGGAGCGGACCGAGCACGCCGCCGTCACGCCGCTGGCGGCTGGCTGGAGTGATATCGGCTCGTGGTCGGCCCTGGCGGGGGTGCGGGGCGTGGACGAGCAGGGCAACACCCTGCGCGGGGACTGCCTGCTGGAAGACAGCGAGGGCTGCGTGGTGGATGCCGATGGTCTGCTGGTCGCGGGCATCGGGCTGCGCAATCTGGCGGTAGTGGCCACCCGCGACGCCGTGCTGGTGGCCGACCGCGACCGGGTGCAGGACGTCAAGCGCATCGTCGAACGCCTGCAGGCGGCCGATCGTAGCGAGCACGTGGACCACACCGTGGTGTACCGGCCCTGGGGCTGCTATGAATCCATCGATACCGGGTCGCGCTACCAGGTCAAGCGCATCACCGTGAATCCCGGCGCGCGCCTGTCGCTGCAGATGCATCACCACCGGGCGGAACACTGGGTGGTCGTCAGCGGTACCGCGCGCGTCACCAACGGCGAACAGAACTACCTGGTCACCGAGAACGAGTCGACCTTCATCCCGATCGGGCAGGTGCACTGCCTGGAGAACCCCGGTGCGCTGCCGCTGGAACTGATCGAGGTGCAGTCCGGCAGCTATCTGGGCGAGGACGACATCGTGCGCCTGGAGGACGTCTACGGGCGCGCCTGAAGCACGTGCCGCCGGGGGCGGGAATGGTATGATCCCGCGTTTTGGGCGGGGCGTGGCGCGCACGCCGCCCGGCAGCGGGAGTCGATATGGCCAAAGTGGCATTGATCACCGGGATCACCGGACAGGACGGGGCCTACCTGGCCGAGTTCCTGCTGGACAAGGGCTACGAGGTACACGGCATCAAGCGTCGTTCCTCGCTGTTCAATACCGATCGCATCGACCACCTGTATCAGGACCCGCACGAGAGCGATCGCCGCTTCATCCTGCACCACGGCGATCTGACCGACTCAACCTGCCTGATCCGCATCATCCAGCAGGTGCAGCCGGACGAGATCTACAACCTGGCCGCGCAGTCGCACGTGGCGGTCTCCTTCGAGGAGCCGGAATACACCGCCAACTCGGATGCCCTGGGCACCCTGCGCCTGCTGGAGGCAATCCGCATCCTCGGCATGGAGCAGACCACGCGCTTCTACCAGGCGAGCACCTCGGAGCTCTACGGCAAGGTGCAGGCCACGCCGCAGGACGAAACCACCCCGTTCTACCCGCGCAGCCCCTATGCGGTGGCCAAGCTGTATGCCTACTGGATCGTGGTCAACTACCGCGAGGCGTACGGCATGTATGCCTGCAACGGCATCCTGTTCAACCACGAATCCCCGGTACGCGGGGAGACGTTCGTCACCCGCAAGATCACCCGCGCCCTCGCGCGCATCAAACTCGGGCTGCAGGAACGGCTGTACCTCGGCAACCTGGACGCGAAACGCGACTGGGGCCATGCCCGCGACTACGTCGAGATGCAGTGGCTGATGCTGCAGCAGGACACCCCGGACGACTACGTGATCGCCACTGGCGAACAGCACAGCGTACGCGACTTTGTCGACGCCGCGGCCCATGAGCTGGGCATGCGCATCGAATGGCGCGGGGAGGGCGTGGACGAGCAGGGCTTTGACGACAAGGGCCGCTGCATTGTGTCGGTAGACCCGCGCTATTTCCGGCCCACCGAGGTCGAGACCCTGCTGGGGGATGCCAGCAAGGCCAGGCGCGAGCTGGGCTGGGAACCGCGCATCCGCTTCGAGGAACTGGTGGCCGAGATGGTGCGCGAAGACCTCAGAAGCGCCGAACGCGACGAGCTGGTGCGCGACCACGGCTACCGCACCCTGAGCCGCCATGAGTAAGCCGCAGCGCGTCTTCGTCGCCGGGCATCGGGGGATGGTGGGCAGCGCCATCTGCCGCCAGCTCGAGGACTGGCCGGGCGTGGAGCTGCTGACCCGCACGCACGCCGAGCTCGACCTGACCGATCAGGCCGCGGTGGAGGCGTTCATGCGCGTGGAACGCCCGGACCAGGTCTATCTGGCGGCGGCGAAGGTGGGCGGGATTCACGCCAACAACACCTATCCGGCCGAGTTCATCCGCGACAACCTGGCGATCCAGACCAACGTAATTCACGCCGCCCACGGCGCCGGCGTGCGGCGGCTGCTGTTTCTCGGCTCCAGCTGCATCTACCCGCGCGAGGCCCCGCAGCCGATCGCGGAGGCCGCCCTGCTGACCGGGCCGCTGGAGCCGACCAATGAGCCCTACGCCATCGCCAAGATCGCGGGCATCAAGCTGTGCGAGAGCTACAACCGGCAGTACGGCACGGACTATCGCTCGGTCATGCCGACCAACCTCTACGGCCCGGGCGACAACTACCACCCGGAGAACAGCCACGTGATCCCCGGGCTGATCCGGCGCTTTCACGAGGCCAAACAGGCCGGCGCCGATTACGTGACCGTCTGGGGCAGTGGGACCCCGCGCCGCGAGTTCCTGCATGTGGATGACATGGCGGGGGCCTGCGTGCACGTGATGAACCTCGACCAGACCACGTACGCGGAGCACACCGAGCCGATGCTGAGCCACATCAACGTGGGCACGGGCGAGGATCTGACCATTGCCGAACTGGCGCAGCGGGTGGCCGGCGTGGTCGGCTTCCGGGGCGAGCTGCGCTTTGACCGCTCGAAGCCGGACGGTACCCCGCGCAAGCAGCTGGACGTCTCGCGCCTCGCGGCGCTGGGCTGGAAGGCCCGCATCGGGCTCGACGAAGGGCTGGCCGGGGCCTATGCCGAGTTCCTGGAACACGGCGGAGCCAACCGGTGAGCGATTCGCCGACGGACCGGATCCGGGTCAAGTTCCTGTCGACGATGCGCGAGTCGATCTGGCGCCACCAGCTGCCGGACGGCGTGGCGCAATGGGGGCGCTGCGAGTTCACCTTCGACCCGCAGGCCACCGAGTACGACTGGCTGGTGGTGTACGACGAATTCCCGTCCAACACCGGTCGCAACCGGCATTACAGCGAACGCCTCGCCTGTGGCGCCGAGCGCACCCTGCTGGTGACCATGGAGCCGCCCTCGATCAAGTCCTACGGCCGGCGCTTTACGCGCCAGTTCGGCCGGGTACTGACCTCGCACCCGGAATGGGCGCTCAAGCACCGGCGGCGCATCCATTCCCAGCAGGGGATGATCTGGTACTACGGCTTCGGCAGTCAGGGTGAACGGCCGTACAACGACATGCGGGCACACCCGCCGCTGGAAAAGAGCCGCGACATCGCCACCATGTGCTCGGCCAAGCGCCAGCGGCACACCCTGCATCGGCGACGCTACGACTTCACCTGGGCGCTGAAGGCCCAACTGCCCGAGCTGGAGATCTTCGGCAAGGGCGTGCAGCCGCTGGACGACAAGGCCGAGTGCCTGGATGCCTACCGCTATCACGTCGCGGTGGAGAACTACGTGGGACCGCATCACTGGACCGAGAAGCTGGCGGACGCCTTCCTCGGGGCCACGCTGCCGTTCTACTACGGCGCGCCGAATGCCGCGGACTACTTCCCGCCGGAGAGCTTCATTGCCATCGACATCGACGATGTCGAAGGGACGGCCGAGCGCATTCGGCGCGCGATCCGCGACAACGAGTACGAACAGCGGCTGCCGCACATCCTCGAGGCGCGGCGCCGCGTGCTGGAGGAGTACAACCAGTTCGCCGTCGTCGCGCGCATCATCGAGGCCGCGCACGACACCGAACCGGCCGGGCCGACCGGCCAGTGGATCCACTCGCGCCGGGCCCTGCGCCGCCGCGACCCGCTGGCCGCCCTGGAGGGCGCCTGGGAAAAACTCAGCCAGCGCATCGGCCACATTTCCGGCCGCGCTGGCTGAGGTATTTCGCGGGCCAGGGACAACAGGCCGAGAGATCACGCCTGTCCAACCAGGGCCGTTTCGCGTGATCGATTCAGCGATGCATCCCGGGAATTCTCGGTGAACTCCGTCTGCTCTGTGGTTTTCCTTCGTGCCTTCGTGAGCTTCGTGGTGAATAAGGCCCCGGTCTTTTAGTCGCTATGCGGATGACGAATGCCGATCAGCCGAAGTCGCGGGAGCGGGTGGTCAGCTCGCCCAGCCAGGCGCTGCGGTCGATCAGGCGCTGCACGATCAGGTGGCCGACCCCCTCGCTGTACTGCCATTCCCCGTGGGCCTCCAGCAGGCGGCCGTGCAGGACCTCGGCGCGAAAGCGCTCCACCCGGTCCGGCCAGACGATCAGGTTCAGTGTGCCGCTCTCGTCCTCCAGGGTCAGGAACACCGTGCCGTTGGCCGAGCCGGGCCGCTGGCGGGTAATGACGATGCCGGCATAGCGGGCACCGGGATGCCCGGGGCGCTCCAGCAGCCGGGCGGCGGTGGGCAGCCGCCTGCGCTCAAGGAACGGGCGTATCAGCGCCAGCGGGTGCGGGCCCAGGCTCAGCCCGGTGGTGGCGTAATCCTGCACCAGGTCGTCCACCGCATCGGGGCGCGGCAGCAGCGGGGTCACGTCGGCCTCGCGCACCGTCTCGGCCGGGGCGTCGGCGAACAGGGGCAGGGGTTCCTCCACCGCCTCGGTCGCCCAGCGCGCCTGGTGGCGGTTTCCGGCCAGCCCCTTGAGGGCATCGGCGCGGGCCAGACGGTTGGCCTGGGCGCGGGTCAGGGCGGCGCGGGCGACCAGATCCGGCACGTCCGCGAACGGGCGCTCGGTGCGCGCGGCGACGACGCGCCCGGCCACGCCCTGCGCGAGCCCGCCGACCCGGTTCAGGCCCAGGCGCAGGGCCAGCGCGTCGCTTCCGGCTACGGGCTCCACCGTGCAGTCCCAGTCACTGCAGCGCACGTCCACCGGGCGTACCTCCACGCCGTGGCGGCGGGCGTCGGCGACGATCTGTGCCGGGGCGTAGAAGCCCATCGGCTGGCTGTTCAGCAGCGCGCAGGCAAAGATCGCCGGTTCGTGGCACTTGAGCCAGGACGAGACATAGGTGATCAGCGCAAAGCTGGCCGAGTGCGACTCGGGAAAGCCGTACTCGCCAAAGCCGAGGATCTGCTTGTACAGCTGCTCGGCGAACTTCTCCGGATAGCCGCGTTGCCGCATGCCGTCCATCAGGCGCTCGCGGTAGCGTGCGAGCTGGCCGGTGCGCCGCCAGGCCCCGATCGCGCGGCGCAGCCCGTCCGCCTCGCCGGCGGAGAAGCCTGCAGCGACCATCGCCAGCTCGATCACCTGCTCCTGGAAGATCGGCACGCCCAGGGTGCGCCCGAGTACGCGCTGGATCTCGGCATTCGGATAGCGCACCCGCTCCGGGTGGGCACGGCGCTTCAGATACGGGTGCACCATCTCGCCCTGGATCGGACCGGGACGCACGATGGCGATCTCGATCACCAGGTCGTAGAAGTTCGCCGGTTTCAGGCGCGGCAGCATGCTCATCTGCGCGCGCGACTCGATCTGGAATACGCCCAGGGTGTCGGCCTTCTGCAGCATGCGGTAGACCGCCGGGTCCTCGGCGGGGATGTCGGCCAGGCCCCAGTCGCGTCCCCGGTGGCGCGCCATCAGCTCCAGCGCGCGGCGCACGCAGGAGAGCATGCCCAGCGCCAGCACGTCGATCTTCAACAGCCCCACCGCGTCGAGATCGTCCTTGTCCCACTGGATCACCGAGCGCTCCGGCATCGCCGCGTTCTCGATCGGCACCAGCTCGTCCAGCCGGCCCTCGGCGATCACGAAGCCGCCGGTGTGCTGCGACAGGTGGCGGGGGAAGCCCAGCAGCTCGGCGGTCAGCGCCTGCCACTGTCGGGCCAGGGCACCATCCGGGTCCAGCCCGACCTCGCGCAGGCGCTCGGCAGGGATGCCGTCGTCCCACCAGGCGAGGTTGGCGGTCAGCGCATCCAGCCGCGCGCGCGAGATGCCCAGGGCGCGGCCGACGTCGCGCAGGGCGCTGCGCCGGCGGTAGCGGATCACCGTGCAGGCCAGCGCCGCGCGCTCGCGGCCGTAGCGCTGGTAGATGTACTGAATCACCTCCTCGCGGCGCTCGTGCTCGAAGTCGACATCGATATCCGGCGGCTCGCCACGCTCGGCGGAGATGAAGCGCTCGAACAGCATGCTGGAGCGCGAGGGGTCCACCGCCGTGATCCCGAGCGCATAACAAACGGCGGAGTTCGCCGCCGAGCCGCGCCCCTGGCACAGGATCCCGCGGCCGCGAGCAAAGCGCACAATGTCGTAGACCGTCAGGAAGTAGGGCTCGTAGCCAAGCTGCGCGATGATCCCGAGCTCGCGCTCGATCTGTTCGGACACCTTCGGCGGGATGCCGTCGGGCCAGCGCCCGCGCGCCCCCTTCAGGGTCTCCTCGCGCAGGTAGGCGGCCGGGCTCGTGTCCCGGGGCAGGGGATCGGTCGGGTAGCGGTAGGTGACCGCGTCCAGCGAGAAGTCGCAGTCCTGTGCGATCCGCACACTGGCTGCGAGCCAGGCGGCGGGATACAGCGTGGCCAGGTCGTCGCGCGGGCGCAGGCAGCGCTCGCCGTTGGGGAAGCGCGCCGGGGCCGCCTCGGCAACCGTGGTGCGCAGGCGCAGCGCGGTCAGCACGTCCTGCAGGGCACGCCGGCCGCGAGCGTGCATGTGCACATCGCCGCAGGCGACGATCGGGAGCCCCATCGCCTCGGCGAGCTGCCGTGCGCGGGTCGCGAGTGGGGCGTCCTCCGGCGTGCGCAACTGGCTGACCGCCAGATAGGCCTGGTCCGGCACGGCCCACCCGGCCAGCCAGCGGGCCGTTTCGGCGAGCGTCGGCTCCGCGATCTCGGGCTCGATGCGCAGCAGGACGTGCCAGCCGGTACGGGCCTCGGCGGGCAGGGCGTCGAGGTCCGCTTGCGTCAGGTGGTAGTGCCCCTTGTCCGCCGCCCCGCGCGCCCGGGTGATCAGACGGCACAGCGCGGCATAGCCCGCCGCATTACGCACCAGCAGGGTCAGGGCGGGGCCGTGTGTCAGCCGGAAGGTCGCCCCCAGGATCAGGTGCAACCCGCAGTCCTTCGCCGCCGCGTGGGCGCGGACCACGCCGGCCAGCGAGGCGGTATCGGTCAGCGCCAGCGCGCGATAGCCCAGCGCCTGGGCCCGCTCGACCAGCTCCTCCGGGTGCGAGGCCCCGCGCAGGAACGAGAAGTTGCTGACGCTCGTCAACTCGGCATACGCCGGGCTTGCGGGCTGAGGGGGCGGGGTGTCTTCCATATACTGTATATAAAAACAGTACAGCGGCGCACGCAAGAAACCGGGCCCGCGCGGAGGGTCCCGGAATGCACCTCACCGCCTGCAGTGGCGCTACACTGAGGGGACATTCCCGACGCGCTGGAGCGCCTTGTGAACCCGCCACGCACCGATTCGCCCGTTCTCGATATCGGCAGTGTTCCGCTTCCCGAGGGCGGGGCCATTGGCATGACCCGCTGCCCCGGAAAACGCCCGAATGAACGGGTCTGCGGGCCGCGGGACGTTCAGGCCGATCTTGCGGCTCTGAGGGATTGGGGCGCGGGCGTGGTCGTGACCCTGAATCAGGACGATGAACTGACGAGCCTTGGCCTGCCTGATCTCGGGAAGACGGTGCAGGCGATGGGCATGCACTGGCTGCACCTGCCGATCGGCGACATGGCCACCCCGGACCGTCCCTGGGAAGGGGGCTGGCGGGACGTCGGTCCTCGGGTCCAGCAGTGGTTGCGATCCGGCGAACGCGTCGTTTTCCACTGTGGTGGCGGCCAGGGCCGCGCGGGGACCATCGCGGCCCTTACGCTCATTGAACGCGGATACATGCCGGACGAGGCCATTCAGACGGTGCGCAAGGCCCGCCCCGGTGCGATCGAGAGCCCCGACCAGGAGCGCTACCTGCTGAATCGACCGCTCCCCACTTGATCGGACTGCCTGGCGTTACAGGCCGTTCCGGGCGAGCAGTTCCGGGATCTGGCGCTTGAACCGGAAGAATCCGTGGGTGGCATGGGGCCAGGCGAGGTCGTCCCACATCCGGCGCAGCGGAATGACCTCGATTCCGTCTTCCGCCAGCTCGTGAGCAATGACATCCAGGGCGTCGGCCAGGGGCCCGACAGGCGCCTCCGGTGTGGCGATGGTGGTCACGCCGGCGGCGGCACACTGCGACCGGAGGGTCTCCGCATGGAGTTGCGGGAGAACGGTTGCGGGTTGCTGCAGGCTCTCGCCCGCGCGCCGCGCCGCATCCTCGGCTAGCGTGTCTACCCAGTGGCCAGTCGCGGCCCCAAATGGCCAGGGCATGTCAGGGTGGCCGCGCCGGGCGACGGCGATTGCCGCCACGTCGGTCTCCTTCGGCAATACTTCCTGACCGCTGAAGTCGTCGCCATGCAGCAGGAGGAGCACACGCCGGCCGCGCGGCAGGGTTCGCGGGCCCGGGAGGGCCCCAGCAGCAGGCGGACTCTCGTCGCGGATAGCGGGCGCTTCGGACGCCAGACCGTGCGGACCGAACCGATTGTCGGTAAACCGGGCAATATTGTCGGTCGTTGCGAGGTAGATCTTGCCCGGCGTCTGGATGCCCGCGACCCAGCGCCAGCCCAGGGTGTTGGAGGCAGGGTCGGCATCGAGCAGATGGCGCAGGAAGAAGTCCGCCCCCAACGTCCACGGCAGCCTCAGAGTGAAGATCCAGATCGACGCAAACCACATGCGCGCATGGTTGTGCAGATACCCGGTTGCGACCAGTTCGCGGGCCCATTGGTCGAATCCGTCGACTCCGCTGCGCCCGGCCTCGGCCGCGGCGACGGCCTCGCGCAGGCCATCGTCTTCGGCGAGGCGTGCCCGATCGCTGTCGCGTTCTTCCAGGAAGGCCCGCCAGACGCGGGGGCGCATCTGCAGCCACCCCTTCCAGTAGGTACGCCAGAAGACTTCCTGGACAAACTTCTCGGCCGCCTCGGGTGAATGCCGGGCCAGGACCCGTGCGATCACCTCGTGTTCGCTAATGGCCCGATGGCGGATGTAAGGCGAAAGCAGCGATACGTTGTCGCGGCCACCGGGCCCGGGGTCGCGGTTGCGCTGGGCCGCATAGTGACGCCCCGCGCGGGGGACAAAATCCGACAGCCGCTCCAGGGCGGCCGCCCGTGACGGCGGGAAAAGGGCGGCGCGTTCGTCTGGTGGGTCGCCGTCGGTGTCGACGAGGCCGGTCATGGGGTGCCCCTGTGCGGGGCGGGAAGGTTCTCGAGGACCGCGTCCGCTAGGGCCTGGCCGCTGTCGAATGCCGACTCGACGCGCGGTCCCAGGGCCCAGTCCCCGCAGGCGCCCAGGCGCTGCCCGGCGTCCCAGAGGCAGGGGCGGCCGGCGGCCTGCTCGACTCGCGCGTACAGCCACCGGTGGACCTGATGCTGGAGCAGGCGGGCGGAGCCGAGCAGTGGCCGCAGGGCGCTCAGTAGCGGATGGGCCAGTTGATCCGGGTCTTCCTGGATGTGCTTGCGGGACCAGTCGGGGCCAGCGTGGGCCACGAGGGCCTCGGATTCCGCATCTCGGCCAGGTTTGGTGCCGTTCCGGGCAACCCATGCCAGTGGTTGCCCGGACAATTCGCGCGACGTTTCGTGCAGGTCGGTCCGGCCTTCGACGGCGGCCATCAACGCAATGCAGGGGGCATAGCGAACGCCTGCGAGCTCCGCAAACCCCGTCTCGGCGGTGGCCGCCAGCTCTGCGGCCTGCGGTGCGGGCAGGGCGAGCAGGACTGCGTCGAACGGGCCCTCAAGGCCGGCATGTTCAGGCACCGACTCGATCTGTAGATACCAAACCCCGTCTGAACGTCGAAGGCCGTCGACTCGGGAGTTGCGCCGCACCTCCAGGGGTGCAGCCAGGGCACCGGCCGGGGCCGTCATGTCGGGGTGGCCCACAAGCCTGTCGGCTCCCCATTCCGCCACCACACCCTGCGCTTGCCAGGCCTGTACCTGACGGCGAAAGCCTGCCCCACGAGCAGTGAAATACTGGGCCCCGTGATCGAAGCTCAGGCCATCCGTGCGCCGCGTCGCCATGCGTCCGCCGAGGCCCCGGCTCTTCTCCAGCACGAGACAGTCATGACCGGCATCGTGCAGCCGCCGGGCGGCTGCGAGCCCGGAGATCCCGGCACCAATGATCGCGATGCGTGCCACAACCCTTCAGCCGCCTGTCGGGACCATTGGGCGCACGCGGGAGAACCCGCCGTCCACCGACAGGACCTGGCCGGTGACCCATCCGGCCTCGTCGGACAACAACCATGTGACAGCCCGCGCGAGGTCTTCCGCCTGCCCGTAACGCTGCAGCGGATACTGCGCCACGATCTGTGCCTCGGCACGCGGGGAGGCAAACAACCGTTCGGTGGCGCCCGTCCGTGTCAGCCCGGGTGCAATCCCGTTAACCCGGATGCCGTGGCCGGCGTAGGTCGCGGCAGCGGCCGGGACCAGGCTGGCGATCGCACCCTTGGCCATCGCAATCGCCTCGTGATTGGACACGCCGATCTGAGCAACGACCGAGCTGAACAGAACGGCGCTGCCGCGGGGTTCGTCCGTCTGGAGTCGGGCCTTCACCCAGGCGCGCAAAGTGTAAAAGGCGCTGTCCTGGTTGGCCGCCATGCAGTCGCGATACTGCGCCTCTGTGGTTCGGTGCAACGGGGCCAGCAGCGCGCTGCCGGCACAGTGAGCGAGTCGCGTGGGGGGCTCGCCGAAATGTTCGGAGGCCCGGACCACGGCCGCATCCGCGCCTTCAGCGGTACTGACATCCGCGGCGATCGTACAGGCCTCGAGGTCATTCGGAAGCTGCCCGCGAAGGGCTTCCAGCCCCTCGGCGTTGCGCGAGACAAGAGCGACCCGGTCATATGCGGGATCGAGGGATCGCAACAGCGCGCTTGCCACCCCGCCGGTTGCGCCGGTCACCAGGACCGTCCGTTTCGTCATCGCGCGTGGCTCCTTCGGGCTACTTACATGGGGCAAGACAAAGCGTTCGTCCCGTCTCCGGAGGGCAAGTTCAACAGGGACCTTCGAGCCGCCCCTGAGCGGGTTGTCGCTTTGCCCCGCACGAACCCCGAGCGCCGCCGGGTGTCTGCACTGGGAAGACCGGGCGGCGGCTTCCATGCAGGCCCGCCCAGCCCCACCTTGCGGAGTCCGTGACAGATGCCCAAGCCCGTCCACCTCGTATGGTTCAAGCGCGATCTGCGCGTCGATGATCACGGCCCGCTCCATCACGCCGCACAGGCGGGACCCATACTGCCGCTGTACATCGTGGAGCCCGGCTACTGGGAGCTGCCGGATACGAGCCGGCGCCATTGGGATTTCATCCGGGCCAGCCTCCTGGAACTGGACCAGGCCTTGTCCGATCTTGGTCGGTCCCTCGTCGTGCGCGAGGGCTCTGCGGTGGAGGTGCTCCAGCAGCTACTCGACGAGATCCCGGTTGCAGCCGTGTACAGCCATCAGGAAACCGGGAATCGCTGGACCTATGACCGTGATCGTGCGGTCGCACGCCTGCTGCGCGATCGCGGTGTCCCGTGGCGCGAGTATCGTCAGCATGGGGTCGTGCGCGGGCTGCGCAACCGCGATGGCTGGGCGTCCCAGTGGGAGGATTTGATGCGTGAACGCCCCTTTGGCGCACCTGGGGCTTTGGCTGCTGGACCCGCGGTGGCCGGCGGGGTCGACCGCCTGCCGCAGGCTCCGGCGGGTGTTGCGGCCGACGCCGCGATCGATCTGCAGTCCCCGGGGTTGCAAGCCGGGCGCCGCGTTGTGCGCGAGTTCCTGCGCGAGCGCGCAGAGCACTATGCCGGTGGTATCAGCAGCCCCGCGCGGGCCTGGACCGCCAGTTCGCGGCTGAGCCCGCATCTGGCTTACGGCACGGTTTCGTTGCGCCGCGTGCTACAGGCCTCGCGCGAACGTCAGAGGGAGGTGGGCGCGCCGCGCGGCCTGGATCGCCGGCAGGCTGCATGGAAGAGGTCGCTGCGCCAGTTCGAGGAGCGGTTGCACTGGCACTGCCACTTCATGCAGAAGCTGGAAGATGCCCCGGACATCGAGTTCCAGAACCTGCATCGTGCCTGCGATGGACTGCGTGAAGACGCCTTTGATGAGCACCGTTTTCGTGCCTGGCAAGACGGCCTCACGGGATACCCCCTGGTCGATGCGTGCATGCGCGCCTTGCGCGATCACGGCTGGATCAACTTCCGTATGCGCGCGATGGTCGTCGCGTTCGCCTCATATCACCTCTGGCTCCACTGGCGCCGGCCCGCGCAGCATCTGGCACGCATGTTCACGGACTACGAGCCCGGCATCCACTATAGCCAGATGCAGATGCAGTCGGGAACGACGGGTATCAACGCCCTGCGCATCTACAACCCGGTGAAGCAATCGCTGGATCAGGATCCGGACGGCGTGTTTATTCGGCAATGGGTACCGGAACTGGCGCGAGTACCGGGCGACTGGATTCACCAGCCCTGGAAGATGACAGAGGGCCTGCAGCGTGAATCCGGTTGCCGCATTGGCCACGACTATCCGCTGCCGGTGGTGGATCACGAGCACGCGGCGCGGCTGGCACGTGAACGCTTCAAGTCGGTGCGCGGGACCGGGGCTTCCCGTCAGGAGACGGCCGGTATCCACCAGCGCCATGGCAGCCGGCGCCGCCTTTCTGCGCGTACCCCGGGCCGGACGAGGCAGGCGCGTACGCGGGATCAGATGGACCTGTTCCCGGACCCGGATCCGTGAGCGGCTTCCGGGGTACGGCTTCGGTGCTCGTCGAACAGCGCGGCTGTCCTGCATGTGTACGCGGTAGAGTAGGGCGTTACGGCCGGCTCGGTAGGGCGGGCTCGCTCCGTCAATCGTCACCGGTAGCGATCGAGGCATACCATGCGAAGCGCGATCTATGATTTCCTGATCCTGCGGCTGACGGCCCGCTGGTACGCGGCGGCGCTGGAACGGATTCCCGACGGGGCACGGGTTCTGGACGTGGGGATCGGCACGGCCGGGGCATTACTGGCCAACGCACCGGGTGTCAGACGCAAGGAATTGCGCGTCACGGGGATCGACATCGACGGCGACTACGTCCGTCTGGCCCAGCGGCGGTTGGCGGAGTCACCGTTGGCCGACTGCGTCGAGGCGCGTCAGGAATCCGTGTACGACCACGCGGGCGGCCCCTACGACGTGGTGTATTTCTCGGCGAGCTTCATGCTGCTGCCCGATCCAGAACAGGCCCTGCGCCATGCCACTGGCCAGCTACGACCGGACGGTCGCTTCCTGTTCACGCAGACCATCCAGCGTCGGCCCTCTCGCTGGATGGAGTGGTTCAAGCCGCTGCTGCGACGGCTCACTACCATCGATTTCGGGCAGGTGACCTACGAGGCGGATCTCCGTGCCCAGCTGGCGGCGGCCGGGCTGGTGGTCGAGGAATGGACCGTGCTCGCCACCCACGGGGCTCGCGCCTCCTGTCTGGTGGTGGCGAGACCTGCCAGTACGACCGCCGGTCAGGATGCCAGCCAGCGCGCCAGCAGCATATAGCGGCCACTCATCGATCCAGACCACCAACCCCCGTAGGAGCCTGCTTGCAGGCGAAGTTCCGAACAGGCGGTCATTCCGGAAACGCACAGCGGTTATTCGGGAACTCGGGCTCCGGGGCCGGGGCGGACGCCAGAGATCCCGGCTCTGCGCTTTGCTCCGGCCGGGATGACGGTGTGGCGCGTGGAAGGAGAAGGGCGCCCACTTCCTCACGCTTCGCCGTCTCTCCGCTCGGGGCGATGTGGGGTCAATCCGAAGGCAGACATCCAGGCACCGAGGGGTTACGGGCGTTCGTGCTCTTCTCCGGAGCCCAGCCAGAAGTCCAGGCGTTTGGCGAGAAACTCCTGCCCGCTCATGTAGTGGGACCCATCACAGGAGAAGTTGAGGCCAACCATGCCGTTGAAGATATTGAGGGAGCCGGAGCGCAGGTAGATCGTGTCGTCCATGAAGCGCAGCTCGCGGAAGGTACGGAACACCGCTGCGACCTGATCCGTGGAGAGTAAGGCCTCCTCGGGGTAGGACCGCTGGGGATAGGCGAGACAGATCCCGGGATCCGTGAGGTCCTCGTAGTCCAGCAAGCGGTAGCGGAACGGGTCGTCGCGCAGCCACAAGGTGGCCCGGGAACTGGAGAAATGCAGCTTGCCGTGGAATACGCCGTGGGCGGCCACCAGCTCGGTCAGGAGATCCAGTACCTCGTCGATCCGGGTGTCGAGCGGGCTGTCCACCCGATGCTGGTTGAACAGGCCCCCGCGGATCGCTGGATCCCCCTTCAGCTGCATCCATTGGTCCGGCTGCTGATAGAGGTCGCGGGTCAGGGGCAGCTCCCGCAGGTCGAAGTCCGCCCCCAGGAATCCCAGCAGTGTGCCGTCGCTTTCGGTCAGACGTTGCACGGCCGTCAGGGTAGGGCGGCGCCGATTGCGGCTGATGTAGGCCGACGACATGGAGAATTCGGCACCCGCCAGGGCATCGGCCATGTAGGGCCGGGTACTGCGATCCCGCCCGGCCTGGTCCGGCAAGGGGCCTTCCGGGGACACGTTGGCGGTCACCTGGTGAGCGCGCGGATCGAGCACATAGAGGTACTTGCAGGACGGCAGCGCGCCCAGGGCCACGGCGAGTCGCTGCTCCAGGGCCTCACGATCGCCCCACCTCTCGGCGCAGGGGCCCACCAGCCGCGCCAGGGCGGTCGACAGTTGCCCCTGAAGGAGCAGTCGCTGCCGGGCCACCGCCGTCATTGTCGCTTCACTCATGGCCTTCGCTCGGAGGATACCGATGGGAACGCGCCCGCCAGGGGCGACCGTCTCGCGAGGGTGCCGCAGCACCGTCGGTGGCGCAACAACCGACTTGACGCATCCTGACGTCGGATAGGCCACGGCGTTGGGCGTGTCGCCATTACGGGCTATAAGTGGCCCCTTGATGGGACTATTCGTAGAGACAGCTACCACAGCGCGGCGCGCGCTCAACAGCTCAGGTCGGCCCTCTGGCCGAGACAGTGGCAAAAGACAAGCGCCAGCCCGCGAAATGCACCTGATCCCCGCAGGTTCCGTCAGCGAGCTGCGCGAGAAGCCAGCCATCACCGGAACGACGATGCCGCCCCAAAGCGCTTGCGCCTGTTCGTCACCGAGGCTGAAGCTTCCCTACTGTAGGAGGCGAGCCCTCTCGCCGATCGGGCATGTCCAGCGCCCCATCGCCCAGAGGGCTGGGCTCCTACCGGAGAAGGGGGCTGTGGCGGCATGTGAACAAGATGGGTGTCCTCTTCCGATATCGATGTTTATCGACGATCCGAGGATGTTGGCCTATATTTGTGGCAAACTTTGCCAGAAAAAGACGCGGAGGCCACCATGGCCACAATGAACATTTCGCTACCCGATCCCATGAAATCCTGGGTGGAGGAGCAGGCGCAATCCGGCCAGTACAGCAACAGTAGTGATTACGTGCGAGACCTGATCCGCCGCGACCGGGAGCGTGCGCGAAAGATCGCGCACCTGCAGGCGCTCACCACGGAAGGCCTGGAAAGCGGTCGTGGCGAGCGAACGATGGAAGATCTGAAGCGAGCCTCCAGGAAGAGCGCTGAAGGCTAACCTCATGCGCTATGCCCTGACCTGCAAGGCGGAAGACGACGTCATCGAGATATTCCGCAGTAGTGTCGAGCAATTCGGCCTGCAACAGGCAGAGCACTACCACAGCCTTCTAGCTGCAACTTTCGAGTTTCTGGCGGAAAACCCTCGTGCAGCGCGTGAGCGAAAGGAAATCTCACCACCCGTTCGGGTTCATCCCGTTGGCGCACACATCGTGCTGTACCAGCTCGAAGGTGATGAGATCCTGATCATCCGTATTCGCCACGCGCACGAGGACTGGGAGGGAGACGCGCCGTAGGCAATGTGAAGGCACACGATCCGATCCTGGTCTTCGTCCCCGTGTGGCCGGGAGAGAGCCCGTCGGAATCAGAGGCCCCCTTGCGTCAAAGTTGGCCGGGCGGGGCAAAAGGCAAGGTCTGAACCCTTTGCAGCGATTTCTCCGTATTTAGAAATAGTCGTCCTCGTGCTGGTGCCGAAACGCCAGCAGGGTGACTGTTTTGGCATCGTCGATCTCGAACAGGGCGACATAACCCGAGCGTCCAAACGGGATCAGGAGTTCGCGGATGCGGGGGTGGGAGACGTCGGGCATGCGGCAGCTAAGCGGAAAGCGCTCCAGGAGCGATACCGCCTCGCCGATGGCGGCGCGGGCCTGGGCCGTGGCCGCCGGATCGCGCTCCACCAGGAAAGCGACAAGCCGCAGGAGATCTTCGCGTGCCGGCGCCGTAAATCGTACCGAGTAACTCATCCTTGAGACTCCAGTTGGCGGGTTACTGCTTGCTCAACAGACGGTCGAGATCGTCCAGCACCGATTGGGCCGGATAGTACTCATCCGTTTCCCGGGCACTGCGCGCGGATTCCAGACCGCGTGCCAGGAACTCGGCCAGGGCCTGTCGCCGGTCAATCTCGTGGCGAACGGCATCCTCGATAAAGGCCGACAGCGTTTCTCCCTCGCCAAGGGCCTGCTCCACCTGGTGCCGAAAACCATCGCTGACCCGCAGGGCCGGTAACGTCGTGTTCTTCATACCAAGTCTCCGGAAGGACCTTCTCGCACTGTATCGCAAATGCAATACAGTGAGCATCCGTGGAACAGTCCTGGCCGCTCTTCTCCCCGGTGCATCAGGCGCGCCGTGAAGGGCAGCCCCCCGCATGGTCATCCCGGAAACCGCGCAGCGGTTATCCGGGATCTCGGCCGCCGGGGCAGGAGCGGACGTCAGAGATCCCGGCTCTCCGCTTCGCTTCGGCCGGGATGAGGGTGTGGCCCCTGAAAGAAGATGGGTGTCCTCTTTCTCCGTCCCGGCGTCTTTCCGCCCGGGATCGCCTGATCTATAGCTTCGACGATCAAGCCATCTATATCTTCGCGATCGGCGGTCATTACGACACGCTGTGATGCGAGCCGACCTATCCCTCGGCTCGGGCGCGCATAGGAAAAAGCCAAGGCTGGACACCCCGAGGCCACTGGGATTATCCAGGGTGCGTGAAGGCCCCATTTAGGGGGCGAAATGCCTTGTTGAAGGTCCGGAAGCCGACGTTGGGCGCACGAAAGCCCTGTTTCGACAGCACGTTCCCGTGGTCCGACCCCGTCATCAGCAGTCAACCTGTCCCCGTTTCCCGGGTGTAACGCGCCCTATCCGGGGCCTGCGCACTGGCTTCTGAACATCCTGCAGATCACCGTTTTCAGGGGCTTGGTGACCTCGGAGATCATGCCAGGCCGCACAGGTTCAGATGTCGATGCCGACCGCCCGGAAGCGCTGGCGCAGTCGATCGTAGTGGCTGCCGGGCCAGTAGACTCGGCCGCAGCCGCTGCAGCGCACGAACGCGCCGAAGCGCTCGAGCACCCCGGGCGGCACCTCGCTCGGCTCGACCGAGTCGGCGAGTGCAGCGCCATCGATCGACCGGAGCTCGCCGTTACACCGCATGCAACGCGAGAACGGCTCGAACAGCCCGGCGAGCTGAAAGCGGTCGACCACCTCGCGAAGCTGTTGCAATGGGTCCGTAGCGTGCACGTACCGCCCGTGAGTCACCCGGCCGTCCTTCAGCAGGCCAGTGTCACGCGTGAGGATAATGCGGTGCTCGTCCTGCGCGGTGCGGATGATGTACTCATCGGAGAAATCGTTGGCATACAGGCAGTCGAAGCCCAGCGCACGCAGGTAACCGGCCAGCCGGCCCAGATGCACATCGAGGATGAAGCGTGGTTCGCGCAGCGGCTGGGGTCGCAGGCGGGAGACGTCGCCTACGTCGAAGGCCTCGAACACCGGGTAGACCGCCACCCGCTCACCGCCGCGCAGCCGGTGGCCGAAATCCACTGCCCGCCCGTCGACCAGTACCAGGTCAACCTCCGTGTGCGGCACGCCCAGCGACTCGATGCGGTCCTTGACCGAAGGGGTTCCGTCGAACGCGTGTTCAAAGCTCTGGTATCGCCGTTCGGGCGCGAGGAAGTCGTTCAGCTCGGCATGCAACCGGAAGGTCGCGGTCGCGCGGCCGAGGGGTGCGGATTCGCGGTCCTTGGGCGGGCACATGCCTTCGAGCATACCGAAACCACCCCACGGAAGAGGCGCGCTTCAGCCCCGTTCTTCCCCCGGGCCCGACAGACTCCTGGCGGTTCAACATTGGGCGGCGACCAACCGCCGGCAGTAGACTTGCCGCAAGTCGCTGACCCGAAAAGGATGCAGACATGAACGATGTCTTTCTTCAGATCGCCAACGCACTGGTATTAGGGCTCGAAGCAGTCGGCATCGCCGTGATCATAGGTGGCTTCGTGCTGGCAACAGTGGTTTGGCTGGTCAACATGCGCCGCATGAGCACACACGAGGCCTACGTCGATTATCGCCGTCGCAGCGTGCGCGGCCTGATTCTCGGACTGGAGTTCCTGGTCGCGGCCGACATCATCATGACCGTAGCGATCGAGTACTCCATGGAAAGCGTACTCATGCTGGCCCTGATTATTCTCATACGCACACTGCTCGTGTTTGCCCTGCACCTGGAGATCGAGGGCCGTCTCCCGTGGAACCAGTCGGAGGACGATAGCAAGACCTGACCCACTCGCAGCGGTGGGCCAATGTCCGGTGTGATGATGCTGGAGCAGCACTGGGAGGCGATCGTGAGGTCGGCCACACGAGAATGCTGCTACCCCCACGACCCCAGGAGGGAGAGAAGCCATGTGCGGACGGATGACGCGCTATAGCGCGACCAGCGAACTCGCCATGCGGTACTTCCAGATCCCCGTCGACGAGGGGTTCGACGTACCCAGGTACAACGTTGCCCCCGGTACCCATCTGGAAGCGTTCTGGGCCGGCGAGGATGCGCCAGCGGCCTTCCAGCCGATGTTCTGGGGCTTTCGGCCGAGGCGCGTCGAGGACGGGCCGCGACCGATCAACGCTCGGGCCGAGACGGTCGCCACCAGTCGGTATTTTCGATCAGCGTTTGCGCACCGGCGATGCATCGTGCTGGCCGATGGTTGGTACGAATGGCGCAAGACCGAACAGGGCAAGCAGCCGTACTACATCACCCTGGCCGAGGGCGCACCGCAGGAGATCCTGATGATGGCGGGTATCTGGGAACCCATGGTCGATGGGGGTGCCTGCTGCGCGATCATCACTGAACCCGCCAACGATCCACTTGCACATATCCATGACCGCCAACCGCTGATACTCGACGCACAGTGTCGGTGGGACTGGCTCGATCCGGGACTGTCCGAGCGTGACGACATCCGGGCCAAGACTCGCCGCTTTCCGCCGGACATGTTGCGCTATTACGCCGTTTCGAGCCGAGTGAATCGACCGGTCGAGGACGACCCGGGCCTGATCGAGCCGAAGCGCTGATCGGAAGGTGGTAGAGGGTCAGACCTTGCTTCTTGCCTCCTTAGCTGACCAAGGGAAAAAAGCAAGGTCTGACCCCGGAGACCACGCGGTCTGCCGCCAGGGAGAAGATGGGTGTCCCCTTTTTCGAGGCTGATCTGCATTGATGCGGGGGCAAAAGGCAAGGTCCGACGCCCGAAGCGTACCGTTGATGCGGGGACAAAAGGCAAGGTCTGACCCCGAAGCGTACGAACAGCCTGGGAGGTCATCCGGGATCTCGGGCGGAGAATGCCCACACAGAGACCCGCAGGCGATCTCCGAGTGCTGGGTCCATGCAGAAGCCAAAGGATTCAATTCCGCCTTTGCTGGCTTGGCGCTGATCGTGGCCGGGAGTTCCGTCGAGCGCCGTACTGGCCGCATCCGCCAGCCCGATCTGGAAGCGTTCCGGACCGGTCGTGATAATCACGTAGAGCGCATGGGCCTCCGGGAGATCGCAGCCGCATGCGCCTAGATAGGTTAGGACGTCCGACTCCCAGAAGGATTCGAGTGCCTCGTCCGGGCCGGACACCAACGAGCCGTATGCCAGGCTGAACCCGTCCGGCCGCACCCCCTCGCTGATCAGCTCAATGTTCGAGTTCAGGAATAGGGTGCCCGGGGCGTGCGGATCGAAGTTAACCCGAATCACATCCAGCAGGCACTGCAGAAATTCTCCCGGCCGGTCGAGTCCTTCCGTGGCCATAAAACCCGGGCTGTCATCCGGCTCCGGAGAGCCACCCTTGAAGGCCTCAAAGAACCGGTGCAGATGCAGCGCCGCGGCCGATAGCTCCTGGCTGAATATCGTCGGATTTTTCATCGGTCGAATAGGCCTATCGTTCATACATGGGTTTCCAGCCGACAGAGGGTTACCGTGGTCTGACCCCGTCATACCCGGCGACAAGCCCGG
The DNA here is from genome assembly GCF_000381105.1 of Thioalkalivibrio sp. ALE12. Taxonomy (NCBI): domain Bacteria; kingdom Pseudomonadati; phylum Pseudomonadota; class Gammaproteobacteria; order Chromatiales; family Ectothiorhodospiraceae; genus Thioalkalivibrio; species Thioalkalivibrio sp. ALE12. The sequence continues at coordinate 78,206 of NZ_KB905905.1, forward strand.
CAGGCACTTCCGTCTCCAGCCGCACCCACGTAAACCCGAGTCGACCGGGGTATTCCTTGAGCAGCAACTGGCCGCCCTTGTCGGCCTCGTTGTACAAACTCCTGCCGACGAGAATTCTGTCGCGATCAACGGCTCCGTCCCAGCCTTTGAGCCACAGGTAGTAGCTGGTGCGACGATATCCCGGCGAATAGGTTTTATCCAACACTTCCACCACGTGCAGTTCCGGCGGCGAGAAGTCCAACGTCATGTTGGCTTCCCGGGCCAGGCTGTAACTGGTGATGGAGGCACCGATGAACCCCACCAGAACGAGTTCCAGCACGACCAGGTGGGTTCGGGACGTGCGCCCCAGCCACGCGATGGTGAGGGCGATCAGCGCCCCCACAATCACTGCGCCGGATACCATTGCCAGTGGCACCATGGTTGCCGGAGCGACCAGATTGGGAAGCGGTACGTAGATCCGTCCCGCAGAGTGAACGACCCCGGTAATCAACAATGCCGTGCTGATTCCGGTCATCAACGCCGCCTTCCACGCGGAGCGATCGCCGCGTCCACGTGCAGCTTCCGGAATTTCCCCATCCAGGGCGGCTGACAATTCGCGAAGCGATGGCATGAACGCCCGCACTAACTCCACCGTCGGAAGACGATCATGACCCCGTCGCGAAACCACCTCGACCCAGACCTGCTGGTCCCGGACGCGTAGCTGTCGGAACCGATAGCCATGGGTCTCGCAGATCTCCATGATCTGAAGCATCAAGCGCTGCGTCGTTTCACAGGTCTTCAGCGCACGGCAGATGGAATCCTGATCACTGACCAGGTGAAAGGCCCGGTCAAACGCGCGATTGCCCGTGCGGCACGCGACGGACAGGCCTACCCCCGTGAACACCGCGTCCCACCACCGTCGCCGCTTGGCGCGAAACACCACGTCCGGCGCGTGGTGGAACCCCACGCGCTCCAGAGGCGCCAGGTGGCGCCGGTCCCTGGAGTTGTACAGCGCATCCTCCGGCGGTCGCTCCTGGCGCTGCCCCGTCATCGTGTCCACCGGTGAAAACCGAACCGGCCTCCAGCGATCCTCCAGTCGCTCTCGGTAAAACAACATCGCCAGGCCAATAAGCGTGACGATCCCGGCCATCATCCACATGCGCACCTCCCCTGTGCCTGCGTATCGTCCTGTAACCTATCGTCTCATAACCAGAGAGTTGACTGAGTCCGCCTCCTTCGTCAGCTCCTAGTTCACTACGACAGGGAGTATCCGTCACCTGCAGGTAGACCACACTCATCCCTCGTGTTAGAAACCCGTTATGGATGATATTACTGAAATGACCGCGAACGATGACTACACGAATCTCCGTCCGCTCCTTGCGTCGTGGCTGTCGACCGTCCAGCACTACTGCGAGCACCACGAACAATTCGATAATTGCTGGTGGCACATTGAGCGCGCATCCATAAGTATTCTCGCCGGCGCGGCATGGCGCCTCTCGGGGCAGAACCGCCAGTGGGCAGCGCTTGAAGAGTTTGCGACCAGGAAGCGAGTGAATGTCGATCAAGATGTAAATGGCCGCTGCGACCTATACATTTCGAATAAGGACGAATCGTACGCTATCGAGGCCAAGCAGGCCTGGCAATCCATAGGCAACCGGAGTTCGGGGGCCACGCAGGTTCAGGCCAGCATGAAGCAGGCGTGGGATGATGCAGGCAAACTGAGCATTGATGAAGCCGATTACCGATTAGCTGTCACTTTCGTTGTCCCGTACATCCCGCTGAGTGAGGGTCTTGATGAGAAGGGCAAGGTCGACCTCAAAGGGGTTCGCGAGAAAGTTAATACGTGGCTCGAGGATAAACGGAAATTCGAGAGGGCTAGGGGTAAACCAACAGCCTATGCCTGTTATTTTCCGTATGACTGCTCAAATTACCGTAACGAGCAATCCGGTCGTCTCTTTCCGGGAGTAGTCATCGTGACTGAGCGTCGCCTACGCGGAAATTAATAGGCCTCGACACATCGAACCAACCTCTCCCTCCGGAGCAATCTGCGGGCAGGCCTAAGGGAATGTCGGTGCGCCGGCGGGCGCGCCTCGGCCCTCTCGTTGTCCCCGTGGTCACCCATGGGGTCAGGTCACCCATGGGGTCAGACCTTGCCTTTTGCCTCTCGCTTGATTCGTGGGCAAAAGGCAAGGTCTGACCCCTAGTTGACCTGTCCAAACTGCGGCAACCGGCCGGATCGTTCCAGGAATTGTCCTTTCGTCCAGCCTGCAACGTCATCCCGAAAACCGCAAAGCGGTTATCCGGGACCTCGGGCTCCGTGGCCGGAGCGGACGTCAGAGATCCCGGCTTTGCGCTTCGCTCCGGCCGGGATGACCGATTGCCGTCAGGGAAAAGATGGGTGTCCTCTTTCTCCCCGCAGGTAGTGCTGGGGGGGGGGCAAAAGGCAAGGTCTGACCCCGAAGCGTACCCGCGTCCAGGTAGTGCTGGGGGGGCAAAAGGCAAGGTCTGACCCCGAAGCGTACCCGGGTTCTCTTCTCTAATCTGCGCCAAAGAATCGCATGAAAATCGAAGCTGCTCCCTTAGCGAAGTAAATGCACATTCTTGGGTCGAATCATCGAGCTCAAGCTCTATTTTTAGGTATTTATTGTCTACTTGGGTGAAAAGCAAAAGGATCGGGAGTTTGGAGGTATCTTTTAGCTCGAAGGCTTCGATAAGTTTCTTGTTTTCCGCGGGCTCCTTCCAGATTTTAACCATCATTCCCATAGTGCCTTTAGGGAAAGATGGCCATTCATAGTCGCCGCTGCGCGGCCTCACAGAAAATACACAGAATCTATCGCCTGTAATCTCATGTAGAGATAGCCAATAGTCGTCATCCCGCAATACCTTTTTTATGTTCGGGTGCTCATCTGTATACAAGATAACGCCAAAGAAATCGGCTACACCATCCCTTGACCTGTATTCTTCTACTATCGAATTAAAGCTATCCAACTTAACTCTCTCTTGTCATAACGCCTGCGCTCAGCCGCGGGGAAGCCGTCGTCTGCAGCGTCTAGTTAGCCATGCCGACATAGCTCGTAGCCACCCATGCTAGGCCGAGCATGCCTGTAAGGAATACAATGATTCCGAGAACAGCGAGCGTCACGATCACCCACTCCGGCCACTTGTAGTGCGTTGCCTTTGGCCCGCCCTCTAACTGCCTACGCCAGCGTTCGCCAAAAGCGTAGTCTCGGATGACTATCGAAACCAAAGCTGCCGTCAGGAGGACTATGGACAAGAAAAGCGCCCACCAAGATAAGCGTAGACATTCTAGGAGAGCTTGATCTTCCAGACGGACCTTCCCGCCAGTGAACAAGCCGATTGAGAGTGTAAGAGCGCCACCGCTCAACTAGAAGATCGATCGTGCCAGGGAATCTACACGACGCCTGACATCCGCTTGGTGAACATTGAATTGTTCCAACTCGTTCGACATCTTCGTTCTCGTAGTGGTTTCGCGGCTAACGCCAAGCTCAGCCGAGGCGGCGCGTAAGCGCCGACTTCGGCTGGAGCGCCTGGTTAGATCACTTGTGGTGCCACCAAATGCGGAACCTGGTCACGAAATACCAACCAAGGCCGCCCACGATCAGCAAGATGGGCACAGCTCCCGGCTCCCCACCCCCTTCTCCCGCGTTCATTTGCGCCATGAGCCAAACTACGCCAATGACCACCGCAGCGACCGAGCCGAGGGTATGCAGCTTCAGTTTTTTGCTCGTTTCTTGAACGGTGGTAAGACTTGCTCCTGCAGCTCTTGACTCCGCCTTTGAGGCTATCGCGACACCACAATTCGGGCATGAAGGGGCCGAATCAGAAACTTCTTTTGAGCACTCGGGACAACTTATCAAAGCCATGCGTATCTCCTTTCTCTTTTTGTGATCTAACGCCAGCTATCAGCCGCGCGAGGTACGAGCGTCGGCTGCATGGCTTGGTTAGCTATTTTCACTATGCAGGTCTCTGGCTTCTTGTTTGACTCGTTCTCGCAGTCTTTCCCCAAGATTTTCAGCCTTGAGAGCAGCAAAGCCTTTTGGGTTAAGCTGACAATGGTAATCATGATGCTCCATTCTCCGCCTCTTTTCTTCTTCTCGCTTTTCTTTCTTGCTCTTGGGAAGATAACCGAGGACCCTTAGGCCACCGATCGCCGCATCCGCCAATGTCCCGATCAATCCAATCAAGCCAAGAATCGGATGTACGTAAAATGCTAATGCTACAGCTGCTGGTATTACTGTGCGACGGAAAAACAAGATGGCAATAATTACTCGCATTCCAACGCGCTGTTCTTTGAGCTTCTTCTCTCCTTCCTTTCGTCTTTCCTCCTTTGTGCTGTAGCTGATCGAAGAGTAGACCCGTAACAGGTTATCTGGGCTTGTATCGAAGGGCGGCATTGCGAAATCTCCAAGGCGGCCCCACTCAGTTACGACCTCGCCCGCGTGTGAATATACCAAAAGGTCATGCCGATTATTACCGTCTGAAACATCAATAGGATCATCGTCGCTGTTAAATGCAGTAGCCACAATTGGAGCCGGGAAGCGGCCGAACCAATGCTGCGCCTCGTCTCTGATACGTTTTGTTATTGCCTCCATCCCCTCGTGGCACTCAGCATAAACCAAGGACAACGATGCAAACGGCCTATATTCGTCGGCAGGCAGGTACTCAACAAACAACCCCGGCCCCCGAGTTTCTTTGAGCGTTTCGAAAGCCAATCCAATTTCGTTCGTTAAAGCCATACACCCAAACCTATCGTAGAGGCTCAGCTAACAGTGATTGGATGGCGCGCACGGATATCGGATGAACGTGCGCGCGTGTTCAATTGGATATTGGACCGGTCGTCTCGTGTAAGGGAAGGATTGGAAATCAGTCGGATCCGGGGCCCGGGTGTTTCTTAGCACTTGATTATGGCGCAGGGATGTTGGTGCAGTTGGAGGCCTGTGATTGGTGATGGACCCTTTATGCTGCTGATCGATGGTCATGTCAGGCGCCAGTGGTCGTTGTCGGTGGTGGCCTGGCCGAGGATTTGGAGGGCGGCGAGGACCTGGGTGATCGACTTCGTGGGTTTGCGCTTGAAGTGGGTGGCCAGGGCTTCCGGGGTTTGGGGGCCGATGGCGAGGAGGCGGCGGACGGCTTCGACCTGGTCAGGCATGGATTTGGGCCAGGTGGGCTTTTTGGCCGGTTCGGTCGGGGTGTCGGCGGTGGCCTCGGGTTTGGCTTCCAGCGTGGTGGTGGTCTGGGTGGCTTCGGGGGCCTGGTAGTCGGGGCGCAGCCAGCGGATGTGGCCCTGGGCTTCTTCGGCGGCGCGTTCGGCGTTGAGGGCGACGAGGCGGCTGAGGAGTTCTTCTTCGGCTTCGGCCTGGTCGGCGGGCTTGTCCGGCAGCGGGGTGGTGGCGCCAGGGCGGCCGACGAGGCGGTCGGCGAGGTCGTTCCAGCCGTAGGCGTCGAAGACGGCGCGGTCGAGGTCGTCGTGTAGTTCGCGCAGCAGGGAGACGAGGCCCTGTTCGTGGATGGTGCGTTCCTTGGCGGTCAGCGGTTCTTCGGCGCGCAGTTTTTCCAGCACGTTGTACATGCCGGTGAGGGTGAGGTCCGGGTGTTCGGCCTGACGCGCATTGCGGTGGGCGTCGATGCGTTCGGCGAGGTCGCCGATGGTGGCGGCCTGCTCATCGTCGAGTTCCGGGAAGGGGAAGGTCTCGAAGCAGCGGGTCTTGTTGTAGCGGGGGCGATCTTCAAGTGTCCCCCCGGTAGCTAATGCCCAAATGACATGAATCCGGCTAGACAAAACGCCCATGCTGGACGGGCATTCGATGGCGATATTGATAAGCCCGTCGTCAGGCAGGATGTCGGCACTAATGAACTGAAAGACCCGGTGCTTGGTGGTCTGGACAGTTGCAATGTAACGGGAGAGACCGTTCAATGTCTCACGGAGATTGGGGTTGGTCTCACCAAATAGCCACCATTTCTGTCTCCGTGATTCACGTTTGTTGTTATCACGCTCTGGCTTAACCCGCTCTAATACCCACTGGTACACTTTTGGATAGCTTGCCCGCACTTCGTCTATATTGAGTCCGTATAAGTCAATCACCATGACATTGCGGGGAGACTGAGTGAGATCCCGACCATTCCTGTAGTTACGGATATGCTTCTCGAGCCCAACATCATGGCCCAAGCCGATTGCTGCCGCATCTTCGGGACTTATCACAAAGCCTTTACCGAACAAGCAAACACCACGATTACTGATTTCTCGATTAGCCTCCAGTGCCTTGGCTTCAGCGACATTTGCACCGACTTCAAGGTTCGAGAACAACTTGCCAGATCGACGCGCTAACTCTACGGTACGGGCATCGTCGTCCGTATCGCGTTCGCTGACCACATAGCACAAGACACCGGGGTGTTCGCCAGCCACCCCGACCGTCATGGCAATGCGCACGGCAGCACCATCGCTCGCTTCTATCCAAGGATGGTCGGGGATGGCGAGGGCAAGCGAGAGGGGTTTCTTGCTGTCATTCAGATGTGATTCCACCACACGGCGACTGAAAGTCTGGCGTAAACTATTGGTGGTGATAAAGCCAAAGCGGTGTGCTCGGCCCTCCCGCGCTTTCTCAGCCGCGATGTGCCACCAGTACATGACGAAATCGGCCGAGTCCGGCACTACGCCCCTGAACACTTCACGCACCGCATCGACGTATCCATCTCCCAACGCGTGGCGCATACGTTTTGCGCCGATAAACGGCGGGTTGCCGACGATGTAGTCGGCTTCGGGCCATTCGGTGCGGCGCGGGTTGCTGTAGTGGTAGACGGGCGTGCGGGCGGTCTCGTCGGGGATGAGTTCGCCGGTGACGGGGCTTTTCTTGTAGCTGATGCCGTCCCAGATGGTCACGGGCTGGCCGTGGTCGTCGGTCATGGGTTCGCGACTGTCGTATTCGATCAGCGCGTCGCGGCATTCGATGTTGTGGAAGTCGCGCAGGATGGGTTCGGGCAGGCTGAGGCGGCCGTGCAGGCGGTAGTGCCATTGCAGGTAGCCGATCCATAGCACGATTTCGGCGATGGCGGCGGCGCGCGGGTTGATCTCCAGCCCGAGGAACTGGTGCGGGTCGACGGTGAGGCCTTCGGTGTCGAAGGTGGCCTGGCCGGCGCTCAGGTCGCGGATGAGGTTGAGCACTTCGCCTTCGAGGCGCTTGAGGTGTTCCAGCGCCACGTAGAGGAAGTTGCCAGAGCCGCAGGCGGGGTCGAGCACGCGTACCTCGCGCAGGCGCTGGTGGAAGTGGTGCAGTTCGTCCAGGGCCTTGTCGGGCTTGTTCTGCTGCAGCCAGGCCTCGGCGGCCACCTGCACGGTGTTCCATTCGGCGCGCAGGGGCTCGATGAGCGTGGGCATGACCAGGCGTTCCACGTAGGCGCGCGGGGTGTAGTGGGCGCCGAGCTTGTGGCGTTCGCGCGGGTCGAGCGCGCGTTCCAGCAGGGTGCCGAAGATGGCGGGTTCGACGAAGCGCCAATCGGCGCGGGCGGCCTGGATGAGCAGGCCGATCTGGTCGGCGGTGAGCGGGATGGGGTCGATGTTCTGGAACAGGCCGCCGTTGAAGCGCTGCAGCTTGTGCATCAGCTGGCCTTCGTAGCCGCCGGTGTTCATCGTCTCCCACAGCGAGCGCATGGCGTCGGGGAAGTGTTCGGGGTTCTGCTGCAGGCGCTCGAGCAGGGCGGTGAAGCTGCCCTTGGGCAGGAGTTCGACGTCCTCGCTGAACATGGTGAACAGGCAGCGCTTGAGGAAGTGGGCGACGCGCTCGACCTCAAAGCCGTGCTGTTCCAGGGATTTGGCCAGTTCGGCCAGGCGCGTGCTGACCTCGCGGGTGACGCGGGCGGCGTGCTTGCTGGCGTCGAGCTGGTCGGGCGCCAGCCACAGGTGGTGCAGGCGCTGCTGGATCTCGGGATCGCGCAGGTCTTCCAGGCGGATGCGGTGGCGGCTGGGGTCCGGGTAGGGGACGTAGGTGCCGCCGGAGCGGGAGAATTCGGCGTAGAGCTCGAGGCTGCGGCCGACATCGGTGACCACGATGAACGGCGGGCGGCCTTCGTCTTCCGGCAGGGCGCGCACGTACTGGTCGGCCTGGTTCTGCGCGGCGAGCATGGCCTTGTCCCAGCCCTGGGTGTGCAGGCCCTTGCCGGTCTGCTTGGCCTCCAGCACGAAGCAGCCGCGGCGGTAGAGGTCGATGTAGCCGCGGTTCTCGCTGCCGTCCGGGTTGCGGATGGTGACGCGGCGTTCGAACACATAGGTGTTGTCGCGGGTGTCGTCGCTGGCCGGGTCGGGCTGCGGCAGGTCCAGCAGCGCGCACAGCTCGGTGAGGAAGAGCTGGTAGTTGGCGCGCTCGCTGCCGCCGGCCTCTTGCCAGCGGTCGAGGAAGGCCTCGACCTGCTCCGGCGAGGCAATCGGCGCGGGACCAGATTCTTCGGCGTGGGCCGGGCGGGCCTCGAGTCCATCCATGTGACGCATGTCCGTTTACGTGTTGGGCCTGACCTTACCGATTCTGCTGGCGGTTGTCCTGTGGGGTGCGGCTCTTGGGGTGAGGTGTGTAGTGCCGTGGTGGGTTCGGGCGTGGGAGATCGCGGCTCTTCGCTGCGCTGCGGCCGGGATGACGAGGGGGTGCTGCGGGCGGGATGACGGTGTTGGGTGGGGCACAAATTGTGGGAGTGTGCTGTGGGAGCGTGCTTGCACGCGAAGCCTTTGACTGTGTCTGGCTTTGGCAGGGGCTTCGCCTGCAAGCAGGCTCCCACAAGGGGAGGCGGACTGGTCGGGTGATTTCTTCGGCTGGGATTAGCGGGTTGGGATGCAGCCGGGCAGGGATTGTTCGAGCGAGTAGGGGGTGATGCCGAGGTCGGCGAAGGTGCCGAGGGTGGGGTTGGCGATGTTGTCCTGTTGCATCAGGTAGAGCTGGTCGCGGGTCAGGGGTGGATTGGGGAGCAGTGAGCCGAGGGCGGCCAGGGCGTGCCAGACGGTAAATGGTATGGGCAGCATGGGGCGTTTGCGGCCCAGGTGCGTGAGGACCAGGGCCACGATCTGGCGGTAGGTGAGGATGTCCGGGCCGCCGAGTTCGTAGATGGGGTGTGTGGGCGGCTCGTCTGCGCACAGGCTTGCGAGAGCGCGGGCGATGTCGCTGACGTGTACCGGTTGCAGGCGGGTGGTGCCGCGGCCGAACAGGGGGATGACCGGCAGGGGCGTGAGGCCGGCCAGGTTGCGCAGGAAGGCGTCGCCCGGGCCGAAGAGGACGCTGGGGCGCGCGATGATGGCGTTGGGGAATTCGTGCAGGACGGCGGCTTCGCCTTCGGCTCGGGCACGGATGTACGACGATGGCGAGCGGCTGTCGGCGCCGATGCCGGAGATCTGCACGACGCGCTCCAGGCCCGCCCTGTGGGCGGCGCGGGCGAGGCGCGCGGCGCCTTCGACGTGGATGGTGGTGAAGCGCAGGTTGCGTTGCTCCACGTACAGGCTGACGGCGTTGATAACGCCCCTGGCATCTTCCACGGCGCGGGCGACATCGGCATCGTCCCGGATGTCGGCGCGGCAGTGCTCCACTCGGGGATGATTTTGCAGAGAATCGGGTAGTACCGGGCGGCGTGAGGCGATGCGCACGGTGTGCCCGGCGTCGAGCAGTTCGTGCACCGTGGCGCGGCCGAGAAAGCCGGTGCCGCCGAATACCGTGATGCGCTTCGGGTGCATGGTGAGCCCCCTTGGTTCAAGTTCGCCGGGCGGTATGACTGAGCGATGGCTTGTCGCGCAGACTGGTCGGGTCAGCGGCGTCGCGTTGCCCCTGGGAAAGCCGGACGGGGATGCGTTGCGATGGGCTTTGACAGGGGGCGGGGAGTCGGTACAATACGCGGCTCGAAGACGACAGGCGCGTAGCTCAGCTGGTTAGAGCACTACCTTGACATGGTAGGGGTCGTTGGTTCGAGTCCAATCGCGCCTACCAGTTTGTAGAAAAAAGCGAGTCAGGGTCCGCCCGGCTCGCTTTTTTTGTGTCCGGGGTTCGGGCGGGCGCGTCGACAGGGCCGAGTAGAGGCGGCAGGCTGAGCGCTCGCGTGGGGTTTGAAAGGGGGGCTTCGCGTCCGGCGATGGCTTGGTGATGCGTTATCCGGTTTGGTTTTCCTGGCTTGTGGCGGTGCTGTTGCTGGCGCTGGTGGCCGGCTGTGCCCCGCTGCAGCCGGCGCCGGAGCGTGCCTGGCAGGGGCTGGAGCCGCCGGCGAGCGAGGGGCCGCTGGCGACCTGGCTGCAGGGGCATCCGCCGGCCCGGGACGAGGGCAAGACGGGCTTCCGGTTGCTGGACGAGGGGGCGGAAGCGTTTCGCTGGCGGGTGATGAGCGTGCGCATGGCACGCGAGCGCATCCAGGTTCAGTCCTACATCTGGCGCGACGATGCGGCGGGCCGGGTGCTGATGGGCGAGCTGCTGGGGGCGGCGGATCGCGGGGTGCGGGTGTCGCTGCTGCTGGATGACATCGATGCGCGCGGGCGCGATGCCACCCTGGCCGCGATCGATCAGCACCCGAATATCGAGGTGCGGGTCTTCAACCCGTTTCGCAGCCGCGAGGGCTTGTTGCGCGCGAGTGCGGAGTTCTTCTTCCGCGGCAGCGACCTGAACCACCGGATGCACAACAAGGCCTGGATCGTGGATGGGCATCTGGCGATCACGGGCGGGCGCAATGTGGGGGACGAGTATTTCGAGGCCAGCCCGGACTACAACTTCGCGGACCTGGACCTGGTGGTGGTGGGGCCGCTGGTCCGGGAGATCGATCTTTCGTTTGTGGAGTTCTGGAACAGTCCGGGGGCGATCGGGGTCGCGCGTCTGGCGCGGGAGAATGCCTCGCCGGAACGGCTGGCGATGCAGCAGGGGGCCTTGCGCGCCTGGCTGGCACAGAACCACACCCACCCCCTGATGCAGATGGAGCCCCTGAACGGATTGCCGGTGCCGCAGCCGGTGGCGGATGCGGCGGCCTATGTGTGGACTACGCAGGCCGAGTTCGTGGTGGATGACGAGGCCAAGGCGCGCGGGCGCGGCGAGGGTTCGCGGGTTGCGGATGCGCTGGGCGAGCGGCTGCTGGGCGTTGAAGAGGAACTGCTGATCGTGTCGCCGTATTTTGTGCCGGGGCGCGACGGGGCGGCCCAGTTGGCGCGCATGAGCGAGGCGGGGGTCCGGATTCAGGTGCTGACGAATTCGCTGGCCGCCAATGATGTGGCCTTTACCCATGCGGGCTATGCGAGCCGGCGCCACGCCTTGCTGGATGCCGGCGTGGAGCTATTCGAGCTGCGCCCCACCGGGCCGCCACGCTGGGCGCGCCTGGAGCGTGACCGCGGGATCGATGCCTCGCAGGCCAGCCTGCACACCAAGCTGCTGGTGTTCGACGGCCGCGAGGCCTTTGTGGGCTCGTTCAATCTGGATCCGCGCTCGGCGCATACCAACAGCGAGTCGGGCGTGTTCCTGCGCGAGCCGGTTCTGGTGGAGCGGCTCGCGGCGCTGCATCAACAAGGGATTCGGCCGCAGGTGGCCTACCGGGTGGGGCGGGATGCGACCGGCGGCCTGGTGTGGCGGGACGGCTCCGGCAATGCCCACCGTTACGAGCCCAAGGCGGGGCTGTGGCGGCGGTTCGTCTCCGGCGTGACCCGGATTCTTCCGGTCGAGCCTTTATTGTAGGGGCCGGCCGCCGGAGGGTAGAGGCCGGCCAGCGGCCCAGACACTCAAGGAAAGGAGAGTGAGCGATCATGGAATGTGGAGAGTGTGGCAAGCAGAACCCGCCGGACGCGCGGTTCTGCATCCAGTGCGGAGCGCCGATGGCGGCCGGAGGCGGCGGGCACGACGGCCCGCCCGAGGACCGCGCGGCCTATGGCGGGTTCTGGGTCCGCGTCGGGGCCTATCTGGTGGATGGTGTGATCATCGGGGTGCCGCAGATCGTCGCGCAGGCCGTGATCAGCCCGGAGACGATGGCGGTTCGCGGACCGGATGAGCCGGTGCCGCCGGCGGAGGTGGCCTGGTTTCTGGTGAATATGCTGGTGGCCTGGCTGTACTGGGCGGGCATGCACAGCTCCCGGTATCAGGCAACGCTGGGCAAGATGGTGTTCGGGCTGCGGGTGGTGGATTTCAACGGCGAGCGGATCTCGTTCCTGCGCGCGACCGGGCGGCATTTCGCGACCATTCTGTCCGGGATGATCCTGATGATCGGCTACATCATGGTGGCCTTCACCCGGCGCCGGCAGGCGCTGCACGACCTGATTGCGCAGACCCTGGTGGTGCGCAAGGAGTGGGTGCGCTGAGCGTGGGCGGGCGGCTGCGCCACATCCCGCTGTCCTCGGGGAACGCGTGGTGACGGAACTGGGGGCGGCAACAGTGGACTTCGACGTGGTCGTGATCGGCGGCGGCGCGGCCGGGCTGATGTGTGCGCTGACGGCAGGCGCGCGCGGGCGGCGGGTGCTGGTGCTGGACCACGCCAACCGGGTGGGCAAGAAGATCCTGATGTCCGGTGGCGGGCGCTGCAACTTCACCAACATGTACTGCGAGCCGGAGAATTTCATCTCCGCGAATCCGCATTTCGTGAAGTCCGCGCTCAGCCGCTACACCCAGTGGGACTTTATCGCCCTGGTGGAGAAGCACGGTATCCCGTACCACGAGAAGAAGCTTGGGCAGCTGTTCTGTGACCGGTCGTCGAAGGACATCGTGCGGATGCTGCTGGACGAGTGCGCGGCGGCCGGCGTGACCGTGCGCACGGATACACCGGTGACGGATGTGGCCACAGGGGCGCCGCATGGGCTGCAGGCCGGCGGGGATGCCATTGCCTGCGAGTCGCTGGTGATCGCCACGGGCGGTTATTCGATCCCGCGCATGGGGGCCACGGGCTTCGGGCTGGACCTGGCGCGTTCGCTGGGCCTGGCGGTCCAGCCCACCCGGCCGGCCCTGGTGCCGTTCACCCTGAGCGGGCGGCCCCTGGAGGAGCTGGAGGGGCTGTCGGGTGTGTCGCTGGACACGGTGACCACCGCCGGGGGCATGGGGTTTCGGGAAAACCTGCTGTTCACGCATCGCGGGCTCAGCGGGCCGGCGGTGCTCCAGGCCTCGTCGTACTGGGTGGAGGGGGAGCCGGTGGCGATCGATCTGTTCCCGGGCATGGACCTGGCCGCCCATCTGCGCGAGCTGCGGGAGCAGCGCCCGAAACTGGAGCTGAAGAGCGTGCTGGGGGAGCAGTTGACCCGCCGGGTTGCGCAGCGCTGGTGCGAGCTGTGGGTGGAGAACCGGCCGCTGGAGCGCCTGAGCAATGCCGATATCGAGCAGGTAACGGGGGTTTGTCAGCCCTGGACGGTCTGGCCGTCCGGGACCGAGGGCTACCGCACCGCGGAGGTGACGCTGGGCGGGGTGGATACCGCCGCCCTGTCCTCGAAGACGATGGAGTGCCGCTCGATCCCGGGGCTCTATTTTATTGGCGAGGTCGTGGACGTGACCGGGCATCTGGGCGGGCACAACTTCCAGTGGGCCTGGGCCTCCGGGTACGCGGCGGGCATGTACGTCTGAGCGGTTTTTGTGCGTCGCGAACACGGCCTTTCGTGCTGTTCGGGAAACTGTGCTGGGGTTTCGCCTGTCGGGTTGGAAGGACCCGTGTTGGAAGAACCCGGGGTAGGTGACTACTCTTCGAATTCCCAAGCAGCAACGCAAGGAGCAGGCATGAAGATCGATCAGTTGGTAGAGACGGCCGAAGCGATGGTGGCCCCCGGCAAGGGCATCATCGCCATCGATGAATCCACCGGGACGATCGGCAAGCGGCTCGGCGCGGTCGGGGTCGAGAACACCGAAGAGAACCGGCGGACCTATCGCGAACTGCTGCTGACCACGCCGCAGCTCAACGAGTACATCTCGGGCGCGATCCTGTATGACGAGACCATCCGCCAGTCGACCCGCGACGGCAAGCCGTTCGTCGACGTGATGAACGAGTCCGGCATGCTGCCGGGCATCAAGGTGGATACCGGCGCGAAGGACCTGGCCGGGTTCCCCGGCGAGAAGGTGACCGAGGGCCTGGATGGCCTGCGCGAACGCCTGGAGGAATACGCCAAAATGGGCGCGCGGTTCGCCAAGTGGCGCGCGGTGATCACGATTGGCGACACCATGCCCACCGACACCTGCATCGAGTCGAATGCGCACGCGCTGGCGCGGTATGCCGCGCTGTGCCAGGAGCAGGGCATCGTCCCGATCGTGGAGCCGGAGGTCCTGATGGACGGCAGTCACGACATCGAGACCTGCTACGGCGTGACCGAGGCGACCCAGCGCGCGGTGTTCAAGGCGCTCTACGAGCATCATGTCCTGCTGGAGGGCACCATCCTGAAGGCCAGCATGGTGCTGCCGGGCAAGGACTGCCCCGAGCAGGCCAGCGTGGAGGATGTCGCGCATGCGACGCTGCGCTGCCTGGAGTCCGCTGTGCCGGCGATCCTGCCCGGGATCGTGTTCCTCTCCGGTGGGCAGAGCGATGCCGACGCCACCAATCACCTGGATGCGATGAACCGCATCGGCGGGGCCCCGTGGCCGCTGTCCTTCTCCTATGGTCGCGGCATGCAGCAGGCGGCGATGGAGCTGTGGGGCAAGGACATGGGCGCCAACTTCGAGAAGGCCCAGCAGACGGTGTACGAGCGCGCCCGCGACAACGGGCTGGCGGCCCAGGGCAAGTACGCGGCCTGAAGCTAATGCCGCATGGCCTGGATCCAGGGCCGGAACCACAGCCAGGTCCACGGATTGGGGGATCTATTGATCTGGATCAAGAAAGACCGGCGGATGGCTGACTAGCCTGAAACCGTCGGATCCGAACAACGGCCGCCAAGGAGCGCACGATCCCCCAGCGTGCAGGCGGCCGGATGCTTCCGACGGTGTATGTCGCGTCTTGGCCTGCTATCTCCGGATAGCAGGCTTTTTTGTGTCGATTGCCTGCCGAACTGTGACGCATTCCTCAGGTATTCAAAGTTTCGCGATCTCGCGGGAAGGGGTGGCGAAGGTGGGCGCTTCTCCTGCCCATGTCCGGGAAAATGTGGTTAGCGCAGGCTCGCTTGGCCGGCTCTGGCGGAACATTAATGGTTTTTGCGCGTCGGGAACTGCGTGGGGCCGCCGTAATGCCCCGTCGTTTGACGAGAAATCCAGAAGATCACCAAGGAGAGCGACATGAGTCTGACACGCCGAGAGTTCCTGGAGGCCATGGTGGCCGCAAGCGCCGCCGGCTTTTCGATGAATGCCTGGGCTGGCGAGAAGGGATCCTGGCGACCGGCCGATGCGGATATGTATGACCTGCCGAAGTTCGGCAATGTCTCGCTGCTGCACTACACGGACTGCCACGCGCAGCTGAAGCCGGTGTATTTCCGCGAGCCGGACGTGAACATCGGGGTTGGCGACATGCAGGGCAAGCCGCCGGTGATGGCCGGGAAGGAACTGCTGGAATACTTCGACATCAAGCCCGGTACGCCGCTTGCGCATGCCGTGACGCACATGGATTTCAAATATGCGGCCGAGAAGTACGGGCGCCTGGGCGGGTTCTCCCACCTGTCCACGCTGATCCAGAAGCTCCGGGCGGAACGCCCGAACTCCCTGTTGCTGGACGGTGGCGACACCTGGCAGGGCTCGGCCACGTCGCTGTGGACCAACGGCCAGGACATGGTGGATGCGCAGAAGCTGCTGGGCGTGGACATCATGGTCGGCCACTGGGAGTTCACCTTTGGCGACGAACGGGTGATGGAGGTCATCGAGAACGACTTCAAGCCCAACAACATCGAGTTCCTGGCGCAGAACATCGAGGATCGCGACTGGGGCGACCCGGTCTTCGAGCCCTACACCATCCGCGAGATGAACGGGGTCCCGGTGGCGGTGATCGGCCAGGCCTTCCCGTATACCTCGGTGGCCAACCCCGACTACATGTTCCCGGACTGGAGCTTCGGCATCCGCGACGAAAACATGCAGCGGATGGTTGACGAATGCCGCGAGAAGGGGGCCAAGGTGGTCGCGATCCTGTCGCACAACGGCATGGTCACGGACATGGAGATGGCCCGCCGCCTGCGCGACGTGGACGTGATCCTGGGTGGCCACACCCACGATGCCGTGCCCGGGGCGATGGAGATCGAGAATGCCGGCGGCGAGCGGACCCTGGTGACCAATGCCGGCTCCAACGGCAAGTTCGTGGGCGTGATGGACCTGGATGTGACCGACAGCGGCATCCGCGACTACAAGTTCACGCTGCTGCCGGTGTTCTCCAACCTGATCGAGGCGGACGCGGAGATGGAAGAGCATATCCGCAAGGTTCGCGAGCCCTACGAGGACAAGCTGAGCGAAGAGTTGGCGGTTACCGACGGCGTGCTGTATCGACGCGGCAACTTCAACGGCACCTTCGACGAAGTGATCATGGACGCGATGATCAAGGAGATGGATGCCGAGGTGGCCCTCTCGCCGGGCTTCCGCTGGGGCGTGAGTGTGCTGCCGGGCTCGCCCATCACCTTCGAGGAGCTGATGACGCAGACCGCGACCACCTACTCGGAGACCCAGCGCAACGAGATGACCGGCGAGCAGTTGAAGAACGCGCTGGAGGACGTGGCCAACTCGATCTTCAACTCCAACCCCTATCACCACCGGGGGGGCGACATGGTCCGGACCTCGGGGATCGAGTACACCATCGATCCGCATGAATCCATGGGCAGCCGCATCAGCGACATGCACATCAACGGCGAGCCGCTGGATCCGGACAGGAAGTACGTGGTCGCCGGCTGGGCGAATGTCCACGAGCCGCTGGATACGGACCCGGTCTGGGACGTGGTCGCCAACTACCTGCGCGAGCACGACACCATCAGCCCCGGCAAGCCCTACCTGCCGCGACTGAAGAACGTCGAGGGCGATCCCGGTCTGGATCGCTGATCGACCACCCTGGCTTGGCCCGCGCGAGCGGGCCGGTTAGTCTCGCAGCCGCCGTGCACTGCCCGCACGGCGGCTTTTTTGTGGGAGCGATCCGGAGATGGAGACAAACGAACCGGGCTTCTCGGGCCTGTTGCTGTATTGCCGGCCGGGGTTCGAGGCGGATCTGACGGCGGAGCTGACCGACCGCGCGGCGCGGGCGGGATTGGGTGGCTTCGCGCGCGTGCGCGCCGGCAGCGGCTCGGTTCACTTCGAGCCGGCAGATGGCTCCGTCGAGGCGCTCGCGGGGGCGCTTCCGTTCTCCGCGCTGATCTTCGCGCGGCAGGTGTTCCCGGCGTTTCCGGTCCTCGAGGGGCTGGATCGCGCGGACCGGCTGACGCCGATCATCGAGCAGGCGGAGGCCTCCGGTCTGGCAGTGGATTCCGTCTGGCACGAGATGCCGGATACCAACGAAGGGAAAGGGCTGCGCCGCCTGGTCAAGGCGGTCGAGCGGCCGCTGGCCGCAGTACTGCGCAAGCGCGGGGTGCTGCGGGCACAGGCGGACGGGCAGCGGTTGCATGTCTTCTGGCATGCGGGCGATTGCGTGCAGCTCGGTGTGAGCCGGCCGGGGGAGCGCAGCGAGTGGCCGGGCGGCATCCTGCACCTGCGCTCGCCGCGCGAGGCCCCCAGCCGCTCGACCCTGAAGCTGGAAGAGGGGTGGCATACCTTCATCCCCCGGGAGGACTGGGACACGCGCCTGGCGCAAGGCATGCAGGCCGTGGATCTCGGGGCGGCGCCCGGTGGCTGGACCTGGCAACTGGTACGCCGCGGGATGTACGTGCACGCGGTGGACAACGGGCCGATGGATGACCGCTTGATGGCGACCACCCAGGTGGAGCATCACCGCGAGGATGCGTTTTCGTGGGAACCCCCGAATCCGGTGACCTGGCTGGTCTGCGACATCGTCGACAAGCCGGGGCGCGTGGCGGCGCGCATGGCGGACTGGCTGGAGGCGGGCTGGTGTCGCGAGGCGATCTTCAACCTGAAGCTGCCGATGAAACGGCGCTGGCAGACGGTGGACCAGTGCCTGGACCATATCGAGGAGCGCCTGCTGGACGCCCGGATCGCCCACCGGATGCAGGCGCGACAGCTTTACCACGACCGCGAGGAGATCACGGTCCACGTGCAGCGCGACTGAGTCGGGCGTTATTCGCCCTGCACGGTAATGGTCAGCCGGCGCGTGTGGGCGGCATAGCGGTGTTCCCACAGGAAGACGCCCTGCCAGGTGCCGAGGATCAGCCGCCCCTGGCCGACCGGGAGCGTCAGGTCGTTGTGTGTGAGCATGGCCCGGGCGTGGGCCGCCATGTCGTCGTCGCCTTCCATGTCGTGGCGGTAGGCGGGGTCGCCGTCCGGGGCCATGCGGCCGATCAGGGTTTCCAGGTCGTGGCGGACGTCGGGATCGGCGTTCTCGGTGACCAGCAGCGAGGCGCTGGTGTGGTGCTGGAAGACGTGGCAGGTGCCGGTGGTGATGCCGGAGGCGCGGACGATGTGCTCCACGGCCTGGGTGATGTTCAGCGTGCCGCGGCCGCGGGTCTGCTGGGTCAGGGTGTCCTGGTACACGGCCATGCATCTACCTCGAATGCAAACAAAAAAGCGCCCGCAGGCGCTTGATTGGTCGGTCTAATTTGGTGGAGGCGGCGGGAATCGAACCCGCGTCCGCAGGACCTCCGCCTTCGGCTCTACATGCTTATTCTGTCTTTGAGTTTAACCAGCCGCTACCCGACAGGCAGGGAATGCAACTGGCGATCCCGGTTGAGTTTTAATGGATCCACGCCGGGCACGCTTCACCACGAGCTTATGAGAGTCGACGCCCGATACTGGACGCATAAGCACGGCTCCAGTCGGACGGCATCTACCGGTTTTTAAGCGGCGAGTGCGTAGTTGTCGTCGTTGGCAACTATTTTTTTGCAGCGGTTTTTACGAGGTCCACTACAGCCTCGGCATGCACCTCAGGTTTCGCGACCCGCGTCGAAGCCAAGTCGCCCCCAAGTACTTCATGGACATGGTAGCGCATCCAAAGTTCCCCGGCCATGTGATTGTCGGACCAAAGAAGGTCAAGGGCGGGTTCACCACGGAGGGCACAGAGGACACAGGGCAGGGCGATTTACAGGAAGATTGGAAGACAGGAAGATTTTTGACGGGATGACTGGCACCCTCCAGGACGATCCTCGACACCCCAAAACCTTCTTGCCTTCCCGTCTTCCTGTAGACAAGCCCTTGACCTTGACCTTCTCCGTGCCCTCTGTGAACTCCGTGGTGACATAGTTCCAACAGGTCCCGCGCGGGGGGCGGGTCCGGTACAATGCGCTGTTTTTGGCACGTCCGGTTCGAGGAAGCGCAATGCGGGTTGTGGAAGGGGGCGCGGCGGTCTCGCCGTTTCGGCTGCGGGCTCTGGAGGCAGGGCTGCGGGCAAGCGTACCGGGCGCGGGCCCGCTGGCCGCGCGGTTTGTCTATTTCGTGGAGACCCGGCGGCGGTTGACGCCGGACGAGGAGGCAGTGCTGACGCGCCTGCTGCGCGAGGGCGAGACCTGGGTGGCGCCCGAGTTCGCCGTGCAGCGGGAGCTGGTGGTGATCCCGCGCTTCGGCACGATCAGCCCGTGGTCGTCGAAGGCCACCGAGATTGCGCATCACGCCGGGCTGGAGGACGCGGTCGAGCGGATCGAGCGCGGCATTCACTGGCAGATCGGGGGCGACGCGGCGGCCGGCGTGGACCTGGAGGCGCTGGCCGACCTGCTGCACGACCGCATGACCGAGGCGGTGATCGAGGATCCCGCGGCCGCGGCACAGCTCTTTCACAGCGAGACGCCGCGCTCGCTGGCGCGCGTGGACCTGGGCGAGGACGCCCGCGCCGCCCTGGAGCGCGCGAACGGGGAGCTGGGGCTGGCGCTGTCCCCGGACGAGATCGACTACCTGGCGGACGGGTACTCCGCGCTGGGGCGTGCCCCGACCGATGCCGAACTGATGATGTTCGCGCAGGCGAACTCCGAACACTGCCGGCACAAGATCTTCAATGCCGCCTGGGTGCTGGATGGCGAGGCCGACGAACGCACGCTGTTCGGGATGATCCGCCAGACCCATGCGCGCCATCCCGAGGGGGTGTTGTCGGCCTACAGCGACAACGCCTCGGTGATCGCCGGTCACACGGGCGTGCGCCTGATGCCGGATGCGATCACCGGTGAATACCGACGTGAAACGCTGGATCTGCCGATCCTGATGAAGGTGGAGACCCACAACCACCCGACCGCGATCTCGCCGTTCCCCGGCGCCGCGACGGGTTCCGGGGGCGAGATCCGCGACGAGGGCGCCACCGGGCAAGGCTCCAAGCCGAAGGCAGGGCTTACTGGCTTCTCCGTATCGAACCTGCGGATCCCGGGCCGCGAGCAGCCCTGGGAGCGCGACTTCGGCCGGCCCGGGCGCATCGAGAGCGCGCACCAGATCATGCTGGATGGCCCGATTGGCGCGGCGGCCTTCAATAACGAGTTCGGCCGTCCGGCGCTGGCCGGATACTTCCGCACGCTGGAGATGGCGCTGCCGAATCCGGTGGGTGGCGAGACGCTGTACGGCTACCACAAGCCGATCATGCTGGCTGGCGGGGTCGGGTCGATCCGGGGCGAGCACGTGCACAAGCAGGATGTGCCGGCGGGGACCCCGATCGTGGTGCTGGGCGGTCCGGCCATGCTGATCGGCCTGGGCGGCGGGGCGGCCTCGTCCATGGCCAGTGGCGCGAGCTCCGAGCAACTGGATTTCGCCTCGGTCCAGCGCGGCAATCCGGAGATGGAGCGCCGCTGCCAGGAGGTGATCGATCGCTGCACGGCCCTGGGGGCCGGCAACCCGATCCTGTCGATCCACGACGTGGGCGCCGGCGGGCTGTCCAACGCGATCCCGGAGATCCTCGACGACGCCGGGCGCGGGGGCGTAATCCAGTTGCGGGACCTGCCGACCGCGGAGCCCGGCCTGTCGCCGATGGAGCTGTGGTGCAACGAGGCGCAGGAACGCTACGTCCTGGCGATCGCCGCCGAGCATCTCGAGACCTTCCGCACCCTGGCCGCGCGTGAACGGGCGCCGTTTGCGGTGGTGGGCCGGGCGACCGACGAGGGCCATCTGAAGGTCGAGGACAGCCTGTTCCACGAACCGCCGGTGGACATGCCCATGGGCATGCTGCTGGGCAAGACGCCGCGGATGACGCGCGAGGACCGGCGACTGCCACCGCCGGAAACGGCGTTCGATGCCGAGGCCTGTCCACTCGCCGAGGCGCTGGAACGGGTGCTGCACATGCCGTCGGTGGCCGCGAAGCACTTCCTGATCACCATCGGGGACCGCAGCGTGGGCGGCCTCGTCGCACGCGACCAGATGGTGGGGCCGTGGCAGGTCCCCGTGGCGGATTGCGCGGTGACGCTGACCGACTTCGACGGCTATACCGGCGAGGCGATGGCCATGGGCGAGCGCACGCCGCTGGCGATCCTGTCGGCCCCGGCCTCCGGGCGCATGGCGATCGGGGAGGTCGTGACCAATCTGGCGGCAGCCGATATCGACGGTACGCATGCGATCCGCCTGTCCGCCAACTGGATGGCCGCGGCCGGCGTGCCCGGGGAGGACGCCAACCTGTTCGACACCGTCCGCACGATCGCGGAGGACCTGTGCCCGGCACTAGGCATCTCGATCCCGGTCGGCAAGGATTCGCTGTCCATGCGGACGGTCTGGGAGACCGCGGACGGGCAGGCGCGGCACATGCACGCGCCGGTATCGC
The DNA here is from genome assembly GCF_000381105.1 of Thioalkalivibrio sp. ALE12. Taxonomy (NCBI): domain Bacteria; kingdom Pseudomonadati; phylum Pseudomonadota; class Gammaproteobacteria; order Chromatiales; family Ectothiorhodospiraceae; genus Thioalkalivibrio; species Thioalkalivibrio sp. ALE12. The sequence goes on from NZ_KB905905.1 coordinate 99,884, forward strand.
TGATCGTATCCGGGTTTGCCCCGGTGGCCGATGCGCGCCGGACGCTGACGCCGCAGCCCGACCCGGAGGCCGATGACCGGCTCTGGCTGATCGATCTGGGGGAGGGCCATGGCCGCTTGGGCGGCTCCGCCCTGGCCCAGGCCTACGGGCAGGTCGGCGCGACCCCGCCGGACGTGGTCGATGCCGCACGCCTGCGCGCCTTCTTCGAGGCCATTACGACCCTGCGTCGCAACGGCCTGCTGCGCGCCTACCACGACCGCTCCGACGGTGGCCTGATCACGACCCTGCTGGAGATGGCCTTTGCCGGGCGCTGTGGGCTGGAGATCGCGGTCCCGGAGGGTCAAGCGCCGGGGGCGTGGTTGTTCAACGAGGAGCTGGGCGCCGTGGTGCAGGTCGCGCCCGGTGCCGAATCGGCCCTGCGCGACGCGATGGCGGAGGCTGGCCTGGAGGCGCATCTGCATCCGGTGGCCCGACGGACCGACGACGAGCGCGTGGTGATCCGCCATGGCGACCAGGAGGCCTTCTCCGCCACGCGCGCGGCGTTGCAGCGCCACTGGCAGGAGACCTCGGCCTGGATGCAGCGGCTGCGGGACGATCCGGAGTGCGCCGACGAGGAGCTCGCCCGGGTGGACGCCGACGGCGGCCTGCAGCCGCGGGTCACCTTCGATCCCGCCGAGGACGTGGCCGCGCCGATGATCGCGCGCGGGGAACACCCCCGAATCGCGATCCTGCGCGAGCAGGGGGTTAACGGCCAGCTGGAGATGGCGGCGGCCTTCGAGCGCGCGGGGTTTGCCCCGGTGGACGTGCACATGACCGACCTGCTGGACGGTCGCCAGGATCTGGGTTCGATGCAGGGCGTGGCCGCCTGCGGCGGGTTCTCCTACGGCGATGTGCTGGGTGCCGGTGGGGGCTGGGCGCAGACCATCCTCAACCACCCGGCGCTGCGGGATGCCTTCCAGGCGTTCTTCGAACGCCCCGAGACCTTCACCCTGGGGGTTTGTAATGGCTGCCAGATGCTGTCCCACCTGGCCCCGCTGATTCCGGGGGCGGGCCACTGGCCGCGATTCGTGCGCAACCGTTCCGAGCAGTTCGAGGCGCGCCTGTCCCAGGTGCGGATCGAACCGGGCCCGGCGATCCTGCTGGAGGGGATGGCCGGCTCGGTGCTGCCGGTGGCGGTGTCGCACGGGGAGGGGCGTACATACTATGCCGATGGAGCGCCGATCCACGACCAGGCCGCGCTGCGCTATGTCGAGGCCGATGACACGCCGGCGTCGCAGTACCCGGCGAACCCCAATGGCTCCGTGGGCGGCGCCACGGGCTTTGCCAGCGAGGACGGTCGCGCGCTGATCATGATGCCGCACCCGGAGCGCGTGTTCCGGACCGTGCAGCACAGCTGGCACCCGGCGGACTGGGGCGAGGACGGACCGTGGCTGCGGCTGTTCCGCAATGCGCGCGCATTCGTCGGCTGAAGCGCGCCGGGTCGATGGTCTATAACGAAGGCATTTGGTCGGCGGACAGACGAGGCGGGTACGGACATGGATGACGCCAGCAAGGACGAATTCCTCGGGGAGGACCTGCGGGTTACGACGACTCTGATGATCGGCCCGTCGCAACGCCCGGTTACGGATCCCGTGCTGGCGCAGCGCCTGATCGAGAGCCTCGACCTGTTCGACGACGCACACCCGCGCGGAGCGATGCCCCACGAGGACGAAGGCGCCCCCGAGGTGCAGCGCCTGGAACACAAGCTGGACCTGCTGCTGCATCTGGTGGCGGAGTCGCTGCACCCGGAACGCCCGGACCCGGTTGAGCTGGTACTTAGCGGGCGTGGCATGGTGCTGCCCGCGGGCACGCTGCCCGAGGATTGCGAGCGGGTGGAGGTCTATCTGAGCCGCTTGCTGCCGCAGCCCTGCGTCCTGGGTGTCGAGACTCCGACAACCCGCGGAGGCCAGCAAATGACTCGCTGGACGGGGGTCGAGGGGCCTCTGGAAGAGGCGCTCGGGCGGTGGATCTTCCGCCTGCACCGCCGCGAGGTGGCGGAGAAACGCCAGAAAGTTGACGGCAATCGCAATTAGACAGGATACTGCGAACTCGATCACATCATCGGATGCGGGCCGGGCGTCACCCGTTGCCACATCCGGTCGCGAACATCGGGGCACAGCGGTATGCGGGATCCGGGCGAACAGCAACAGGCGATGCGTATTGCACTCAGCGGTGACTCGGGCACGACGGATGCCACCCGGGCGATCCTGAACTGCCTGGGCTGCGAGGCCGAGCATCAGCCGGCCACTGGCACCTTCGAGAACGTCGCCCCCGCCGCGATCTGGCTTTGTGGACCCGCCGCGGAGCTGTCCGCCCGGCTGCAGGATGCACGAACGGAAGACGCCGCGGTGGTCGTGCAGCCTACCGACGGGGGCGAGGTTCAGGGCGAAGGGGTGGACTGCGTGGTGGAGCACCCGCTTTCCATCGCGCGGGTTTCGCAGGTCCTGCAGTGGCTTCGGTTCGGCCGCGAGCCGGGATACGACGACATGCCCGGGCTGGTCGGGTCGCATCCGACCATGCAGGCGGTCAAGCGCCTGGTGGGCCAGGTGGCCCGCACCGACGCCACCGCGCTGATCCTGGGCGAGACCGGCTCCGGCAAGGAGGTGGTGGCCCGCGCCATCCACAACGCCTCGGACCGGGCGGACAAGCCGTTCGTGGCGGTGAACTGCGGCGCGATCCCCGGAGACTTGCTGGAGAGCGAGTTGTTCGGGCACGAGAAGGGGGCCTTCACCGGTGCCTTCACGGCCCGCGCGGGGCGTTTCGAGCTGGCCGAGGACGGCACGCTGTTCCTGGACGAGATCGGCGACATGCCGCTGCCGATGCAGGTGAAGCTGCTGCGCGTGCTGCAGGAACGCGTCTTCGAGCGTGTGGGTTCCAACAAGTCGCTCCCGGCGCGGGCCCGGATCATTGCCGCCACCCATCGCAACCTGGATGACGCGGTGGCGGATGGCAGCTTCCGCCAGGATCTGTTCTTCCGCCTCAGCGTGTTCCCCATCGAACTGCCGCCCCTGCGCGAACGCACCAGCGATATGCCGCAACTGATCGGCGCGCTGGAAGAACGGCTGCGCGAGCAGGGCATGACCCCGGCCCACCTGACGCCGGCCGTGGTCGCGCACCTGGGGCAGCTCAACTGGCCCGGCAATATCCGCGAACTGGCCAACCTGCTGGAACAGTTGGCGATCATGTATCCCGACCTGCCGGTGGACCTCGCACAGCTGCCCCCTCGGGTCCGTCCGGAAGGGATCGAGGATCTGGCCGTGACATCCCCCACACCCGGAGGCGCCGAGTCGGGGTCGGCGGGCGCCAGCCTGCTGGCCGGCGGACTGCCGCCGGAGGGGGTGGATCTGCGCAGTTTCCTCAACGATCTCGAGCGCGACATGATCACCCGTGCGCTGGACGAGACCGGGCACGTGGTGGCGCGCGCGGCGCGTCGCCTGGGGATGCGCCGCACCACACTCGTGGAGCGCATGCGCAAGTTCGGGCTCGGCAAGGCCTGACCCGGCCTCCGGCCAGACGGGCCCCGACCGTAGTGGAGGTCGGGATCCCGTCACCACAAGCCCTGAATTCCCGCGCGACGGTCGACGGATGCTTGACGGGTTGCCCTCCCGTTTTGGATAAACCCCCAATTAATCAGTTACCTGTAACGCTGGCGCGTTTTTTGCTGAACCTTCCCCGAATCTCTATGGGAAGACGTTCATGTCGCGAGCCACAATCCTGTTGGTGGATGCCGAACCGGCACTGCGCGAGGCCGTGGTCCGGGTCCTGGCCACGATTCCTCGAGTCCGACTGCAGGCCTGCAAAGCGGCCGACCTGCCGCAAACCGTGGAAGGGGCCCGTCCCGCAGCGGTGCTGCTGGGCGGTGAACCCGCCCTGAGCGGAGAAGTCCTTCCCGAACCACGATCTTGCGTCGCCGCGATCAGTCTGGAGGCCAGTCGCGAACGCGAGCTGTCGGCCATGCGAGCCGGGGTGGACGCGCACTTTGCCCTGCCGGAGATGGCGGACACCCTGGCCGAGTGGCTGCGACCGCTGCTGGTCTCGGCGCAGGAATTCGAAGCGCCGGCGCTGGTGGCCCGCAGTGCGGCGATGCAGGGGATCGATCGTTTTGTATCGCGGATCGCGCGCAGCGCCGCCACGGTCTTCGTGACCGGCGAGTCAGGGGTGGGCAAGGAGGTGCTGGCGCGGCAGCTGCACGCGCGCTCCCCCCGCAGCCGCGGGCCGTTCGAGGCGATCAACTGCGCCGCGCTCCCGGAGGCCATGCTGGAGGCGATGCTCTTCGGGCATGCCAAGGGCGCCTTCACCGGCGCGCTGGAGGCCCGGCCCGGCAAGTTCCAGCGGGCCCACGGCGGGACCCTGCTGCTGGACGAGGTGACCGAAATCCCCGTGCACCTGCAGGCCAAGCTGCTGCGGGCGCTGCAGGAGCGGGAGGTAGAGCCGCTGGGCGGGCGCCAGGCGCAGCGTGTGGATGTGCGGGTGATCGCCACCTCCAATCGCGATCTGCGCGAGGCGGTGGCCGAAGGCCACTTGCGCGAGGATCTGTATTACCGCCTGAACGTCTTCCCGCTTTGCATCCCGCCGCTGCGGGAGCGCCCGGAGGATATCGTGCCACTGGCACAGGCCCTGCTGCGGCGGCTGAGCCGCGGGCGCCTGGGGGAACTGGACGCCGCGGCGCAGCGGCGACTGCGGGAGCACGACTGGCCGGGCAATGTCCGGGAGCTGGCCAATGTGATGGAGCGCGCGATCACGCTGCACGAAGGCGATGACGACCGGGTGACGCTGGAGGCGGTCTGGCTGGATGCGGACATGCTGGCGCCCTGGAGCTCGGGCGACTCCGGCCATCAGGCGATCCGGATGAACACGCCCGAGTGGTCGGCCAGCGACGAAAACCCGACGCCGATGCTGGAGCAGACCCTGCAGACCCAGGAGAGCCGGGTGATCCTGAATGTCCTGCGCGAGTCCGGCGGGCGGCGCAAGGAGGCCGCGGACCGACTGGGAATCAGCCCCAGAACATTGCGTTACAAGATTGCGCGCCTGCGCGAGAACGGCTTTGCGGTTCCGGCGTCGGGATGACGCCCAGCGAGGCTGGCATATGGATTGCTTGGAGTTTTGAAGAAAACGGTAAGCCGCGCACATGGGAGCACAAGGGTTCCGTGCAGGCCGCCGGGTCGCCATAGCGAGAACCCCCGAGGGTAGGAAAGATGAGCGAGATGCAGATTCAGAACGTCCTGCAGCAGATGCGTCAGCTGACGCAGACCAGCGGGATCGAGGGGACCAACCCGGCCCAGCCCAATCGCGAACCGCAGCGGGTGGGCGGGGCGGATTTCCAGAACGTGCTGACCGAGTCGCTGCGCGGCGTGAACCAGACCCAGCAGGCCGCTACGGATCTGCAGACGCGCTTCGAGCTGGGCGACGACAGCGTCAGCCTGCCGCAGGTGATGACCGCAATGAGCAAGTCCAGTATCGCCTTCGAGGCGACCAACCAGGTGCGCAACCGGCTGCTGACGGCGTACCAGGAAATCATGCGGATGCAGGTCTGATCGGCCGGACGGGCTGAGGGAGAGAACGGACGATGGCCGACAATGCACAGTCCCTGCCCGCGGTGGTGACCGGGGGATTCAAGGAGTTCAACGGGATGCCCGCGGGCCGCCAGCTTGCCCTGATCGGGATGCTGGCCGGCGCGATCGTGGTGATCGTGGCGCTGCTCTACTGGGCCATGCGCCCCACCTACGTGCCGCTGTTCCCGCGCATGGACGCCGAGGACGCGGCCGAGGTCGTGCAGGTGTTGTCCCAGGCGGGCATCCCGTATCAGGTGGATTCTACGACCGGGCAGGTGAAGGTCCCGCAGGGCGATGTCGCCGATGCGCGGCTGCAGCTGGCCGGCGAAGGGCTGCCGCGCTCCGGCGACCTCGGCTTTGAACTGTTGCAGGAGGACACCGGGCTTGGCACCAGTCGGATGATCGAGGGGGCGCGTCATCACCGGGCGATGGAAGGCGAGCTGGCGCGCACGGTCGCATCCCTGGATGCGGTGGATCGCGCGCGGGTGCACATTGCCGAGGGGGAACAGTCGGTGTTCGTGCGCGACCGCCGGCCGGCCAGCGCCTCCGTGGTGGTGCACCTGCGCGGCGGACGCTCCCTGAGCGAGACGCAGGTGGGGGCCATCGTGCATCTGGTGGCCTCCAGCACCTCCGATCTGGATCCCGAGCGGGTCACCGTGGTCGACCAGCGCGGCACGCTGCTGACCCAGGATGGCGGCGAGGCGGGCATGGGCGGCAGTGGCGATCGCCTGAACTTCACGCGGGATGTGGAGAACCGCTATACCGACCGCGTTCGGGATCTTCTGATCCCGATCGTCGGGCGCGACAAGGTGCGCGTTCAGGTCAATGCCGATATTGATTTCTCGCGCGTGGAGCGAACCGAGGAGCTGTACGATCCCGAGACCATCGCGCTGCGGTCCGAACAAAGCCGGGAGGAAGAGCGCACGGGTCCCGAAGGCGGTGCCGGGGGCGTCCCGGGCGCGCTGACCAATCAGCCCCCCGAGGGCGGCGTGGTCGGGGAAGAGGGCGAGGAAGGTGCCGCTGCTCCGGCGCCGCTCCCGGGCAGTCGCAGCACCAACGTGACCAGAAACTACGAGGTCGATCGCCGCATCAACCACATCCGCGAGATGCCGGGCGGCGTGCGCCGGGTCTCCACCGCGGTGGTCGTGGATTTCCGTCAGGAGGTCAACGAGGACGGCGAGACGGTGCAGGTGGCGCGGGACGCCGAGGAACTGGAGCGCATCGAGGCATTGGTGCGCGAGGCGGTTGGATTCAACGCCGAACGAGGCGATACGATCAATGTGGTGACCGCGCCGTTCGAGGCGCCAATGGACGAGATCCCGGCGGAAGAGATCGCTTTCTGGGAGCAGCCCTGGTTTATCGAGGTGCTGAAGATCGTGGCGGCGCTGTTGCTGGCCCTGATCATCCTGCTGACGGTGGTGCGCCCGGCGATGAAGCAACTGATGAAGCGTCCGGCGCCACCCCCGCGGCGCGAGGATGACCGCGAGGCCCTGACCGACGAGTCGGGCGGCGAGGCCGGCATGGGGCCGAGCGAGGGTTCGGCCGTGGCCGCGCTGACGGGTCCCAAGGGTCCGGATCAGCAGGAGATGGATCTGGAGGCCGTGCGCGAGATGGTCCGCGAGGATCCCAAGCGCGTGGCGCAGGTAATGAAGACCTGGTTGGGTGACGATGGCCGCTGACAAGAACTCCAAGCTGGAAGGCGCCGAGCGCGCCGCCGTGTTCATGATGAGCCTCGGCGAGGATGCCGCCGCCGAGGTCATGCGCCACATGGGGCCCAAGGAGGTGCAGAAGATCGGCACCGCCATGGCCTCGATGGACCGCATCTCGCGCAGCGATGTGAACGCCGCGCTGCACGAGTTCTCCACCCATGTGCAGGAACAGACCGCGCTGGGCGTGGGCGCCGACGAATACGTGCGCAGCGTCATGGAGAGCGCGCTGGGCGACAAGGCCTCGGGCCTGATCGACCGCATCCTGCTGGGACGGAATTCCAAGGGCATCGAGGCCCTCAAGTGGCTGGACCCGCGCGCCATCGCGGACATGCTGCGCAATGAGCATCCGCAGATCGTGGCCATCGTGCTGTCCCATCTCGATTCCGACCAGGCCTCCGACACCCTGCAGTACCTGCCCGCGCGGGTGCAGTCCGACATCGTGATGCGCATCGCCACCATGGATGGCGTGCAGCCCCAGGCCCTGCAGGAACTCGACGAGATCCTCGACCGGCAACTCTCCGGTAATGCGGCGAGCAAGACCTCGATGCTGGGGGGCGTGCGCTCGGCGGCCAACATCATGAACCTGATGGAGGGTTCGCGGGAGGCCGAGATCATGGAGACGATCAAGGAGTCGGATTCCGATCTGGGCACGCGTATCGAGGAAGAGATGTTTGTCTTCGATAACCTGGTGGATATCGACGACCGTGGCATCCAGACGCTGATGCGCGAGATCCAGACCGAATCCCTGGTGCTTGCGCTGAAGGGCGCCGACGACGACCTGAAGGACAAGATCTTTCGCAATATGTCCAAACGTGCCGGCGAGATGCTGCGCGAGGATCTCGAGGCCAAGGGTCCGGTGCGTGTCAGCGAGGTCGAGGCCGCGCAGAAGGAGATCCTGTCGGTGGCTCGGCGCCTGGCCGAGAACGGCGACATTGTGCTTGGCGGTGGCGGTAGCGAGGCCATGTTGTGAGCGACAGCTCGGCGGCCAGGCTGTATACCGACGCCTCGGCGTCGCTGTGGGAGCCGCCGGAGATCGGTGACGACGGTGTCCATCCCCCGCGCCGTCTGCCCACCGCCGCCGAGATCGAGGCGATCGAGGAAGAGGCGCGCAAGAACGGTTTCGAGTCTGGCTATGCCGAAGGTCACGAACTGGGCCAGAAGGAGGCGGAAAAGGCGGCCCGGGCGCGCGAGGACAAGAAACTGCGCGAGACGGTGGCCGCACTGGAGGCGGTGGCCGGCAGTCTCGCCGATCCGCTGGCCGATGCAGCCGACGCCCTGGAGCCGGAGCTTTTGGCCCTGGTGACGGTCCTGGCGCGCAAGGTCGTGCAAAGCGAGCTGGAGTCCCGGCCGGAGCAGATCCGGGCGGTTCTCGAGGGCGCGCTGGCTCAGTTGCCGGGACGCAACCAGGAGGTGCGGGTGCATCTGAACCCGGAGGACCAGGGGCTGGTCGAGACCTACGCCGAGCGCGCGGACGCGCGCATCACCTGGGTCCCGGATCCGGGCCTGGCACGCGGCGGGTGCCGGGTGGAGGCGGGCGCGGCGAGCGTGGACGCGAGCCTGGAGCGGCGCTTGCAGCATGCGGTCGAGGCCCTGTGGAACGGCGAGTATGCCCCGGCCGCTGACGCCGAGCCCCGGGATGACAGCGCCCATCAGGCGTCCGACCGCCCGGATGCGGAGGAGTCATGAGCACTCCGATCGACGAACTGCGCCGCAAGGGCCGCGAACGTCTGAGCACGGGGCTTCTGGACCGGTTGCAGCAGTCCCGGGGTCGCGTGGAGCGGGTCAACCCACCCCAGGCGGAGGGGCATCTGTCGCGCCTGACCGGCCTGACGCTGGAGGCCGAGGGTCTGCGCCTGCCGATTGGCGGGCGCGCCCTGATCCACGGCGAAACCGGAGAGCCGGTGCCGGCCGAGGTGGTCGGTTTCCAGAACGAGCGCACCTTCCTGATGCCCGAGGAACTGGCGACGGGGCTGACGCCCGGGGCGCGCATCGAACCGCTGGACAACCAGCGCCAGATCCCGGTGGGCGAGGGGCTTCTGGGACGGGTGATCGATGCCAACGGGGCACCCCTGGATGGCCAGGGGCCGATCCGCACCCATGATTTTGGGCCACTGGCCGGGCGTCCGATCAACCCGCTGCAGCGCGCGCCCGTGCGCGAGCCGCTGGATGTCGGGATCCGGGCGATCAACGGCCTGCTGTCGGTGGGGCGCGGCCAGCGGCTGGGCCTGTTCGCGGGTTCGGGGGTCGGCAAGAGCGTTCTGCTGGGCATGATGACGCGCAACACCACAGCGGACGTAATCGTGGTCGGCCTGATCGGCGAGCGTGGTCGCGAGGTGAATGAGTTCATCCACGAGATCCTGGACGAGGAGTCGCGTACCCGTACCGTGGTGGTCGCGGTTCCTGCGGATCAGTCGCCGCTGCTGCGCCAGCATGGTGCCTGGGTGGCCACGGCGGTGGCCGAGCATTTCCGGGACCAGGGGCTGCACGTGCTCCTGCTGATGGACTCCCTGACCCGGTTTGCCCAGGGGGCGCGGGAGATCGCGATGGCCATTGGCGAGCCGCCCGCTTCCAAAGGCTATGCGGCGTCGGTGTTCGCGCGCCTGCCACAGTTGGTGGAGCGGGCGGGCAATGGCGATGTCGGCGGGGGCTCGATCACGGCGTTCTACACCGTGCTGGCCGAGGGTGACGACCAGAACGACCCGATCGTGGACGCAGCGCGGGCCATCCTCGACGGTCATGTGGTGCTCTCGCGGGAGATCGCAGAGACAGGCCGCTACCCGGCCATTGATGTCGGGGCGTCCGTCTCGCGTGTGATGTCGTCACTGATCACTCCGGAACACGAACGCGCGGCCCGCCGCTTTCGTGATCTGGCCGCCACCTACATGCGCAATCGCGACCTCATCGCGGTGGGGGCCTACCGCAAGGGCGCCGATCCGCATCTGGACGAGGCGGTGGCGATGCATGAACGCCTGGAGGCCTATCTGGGGCAGGGCCGCGACGAGGCCGTCAGCTTCGACCGCGCCCGGGATGATCTGCTGGCACTAGTCGGGGGTGGCGCGGCATGAACCCGAAGCGCCTGGAGCGCCTGCTGCGGCTGCGCAAGATCGAGGAAAGCGAGGCGACGCGCCAGCTGGGCGAGCGGCTGCAGCAACTGGATGCCATCGCCGGCCAACGCGAGCGCCTGGAGACCTATCAGCGGGAATACCTGCAGGCAACCCTGCCGGACGATGCCAATGCGCTGAAGTGGCTGGCCGGCATGCGCGACCAGCTGCGCTCCGCGCTGGAGCAGCAGGATCTGCGCATCCAGGCGGCCGAGTCCCAGGTGGAGACGGCGCGCCAGGAGTGGCTGGAGCGCCATCGAAACAGCCTCTCGCTGGAGAAGCTGCTCGAGCGCCGGCGGGCCGAGACCGCGCGGCATGACGCGCGGCGCCAGCAGACGGAACAGGATATGTGGGCCACCCGCCAGGCCCATGCGCGCGAGGCAGACGCGCGTTGGCAGGGTTCTTGAATGGACCCTGAGTATCGATTGAGGCAAGGGCCCGGGGATGACCCCGGCAGACCGAGGATTCGGCAATGATCGCAACACAGAATACGGGCCAGGGCATGCTGCCGCTGCTGCAACTGCTGGGCGGCAGCTCGATGCAGGGCCTGGACGACCTGAAAGGCCTGCAAGGCCGCCTCAAGGGCCAGGACGGCGAGGACTTCCTGGCCATCCTGGAGCCCCAGATGGAGTCGCTGCTGGCCAGCCTGGGCGTTCCCGGCGAGGAACTGGAAGGCCTGGACCTGGAGGCGATGCTGGCGCGACTCCAGGACTTGCTGGACGGGCAGCCCCTGGCCGCGGATCCCGAAGGGGGTGGCAATGCCTTGCCGGTCGCCGCGCTGATGGCTGCGACCCAGGAACCGGGACGAGCCGAGGTGCCCCGCGCCGAAGGTACCCCCGCCCGGGGAGGAGGCGAGGAGCGGGCCCTGCCGGTGAAGCCGCTGCCGGCCGCGGTCATGCGGCTGTTCGTCGAAGCGGCCCAGGCCAATGCCGGACGGGATGGCGCGGTTGCCCTGAAGCCCGACGTGGTGGGTGCGCAGGGAGGCATGGCCCGCGACAACGTCCTGGAGATCCTCGCCCAGTGGATGGGGCAGGGGGGTGACGAGGCGCGCCGCGGCCGTCCCGACCCCCTGAGCGGGGTGCTGCCGGCCCAGGGGCTCGGGCAAGCCGAAGGGACGGACGGGGCGCGGGCGCTGCCGCGCCTCGATCTGACACGACTCCTGCAGCAGCCCAACGGGGCCCGGGAGCTGGCCGACCAGGTGCGCATGCTGGCCCAGGCGCAGGGCGGGCGTACCGAACTCAAGCTGCACCCGCCGCAACTGGGCAGCCTGGATGTGCGTGTGCTGGTCGAGGGTGATCGCACCAGTATCCAGTTCATCAGTGCCAACCCGGTGACCCGCGAGGTGCTGGAGGCGGCCATGCCGCGCCTGCGTGACAGCCTGGCCGAGAGCGGCCTGATGCTGGACGATGCGACCGTGTCCGACCACGCGGCCGAGGAGCAGGCGGAGCAGGAGGCCGGCGAGACGGCGCTCGCGGCGGATGACGAGGCCGCCGAGGCCGAGGACCGCGAGGCCGCCGATGGCAGCACGCTCTCCATGCTGAACCGGCGCCTGGACCTGTTTGCCTGACCGGCCGTGCTTGGGTGCAGCCGCGGCCTGCGGCCGTGGCTGCAGGCCCGTTCCTGCGCTTATGCCGGCTTCCCCCATGTTCCCGTGTGCCGCCAAGATTCCGTCTTTCACGGCGGCCGGGCGGCCGATTCTTGACGTTCTTCATGTTTTCCGCGCCCGCGTTTGCCCCGGAAAACCGCCAGTGACCACCCGTAACTGACGGATTAAAAAGACTAAAACGACTTCTGGCATCAGCCTTGCTATGGTCTGTACCGAGAACGAATCCTCGGTTTACCGGACAGCGGGTGCGATATGGCAGAGAAGGAAGTCAATCTGGACGACGACGAAGGCGGCGCCCCGAAGAAGGGCGGGAAGGGCAAGCTGATCGTCCTGATCCTGGTCGTCCTGTTTCTCGTAGCCGGCGGTGCGGCGGCCGCCTGGTTCTTCCTGATGGCGGACGGTGACGATACCGAGCAGGTCGAAGCCGGCCCGCCCGAGCGGCTGTACACCAGCCTCGAGCCGATGACGGTGAACATCGAGGCCCCGGGGCGCATCCGTTACCTGCGCGCGGAACTGTCGCTGGTGACCCATGACCCGGCGGTCGCCGAGGCCTTCGAACGGCACCTGCCGGCAATCCGAAACGACCTCCTGGGCATCCTGGCGGAACAGCGCTACGAGGATCTCAATACCCGCGCGGGCAAGGAGGCCCTGGCGGAAGAACTGAAAGAGACGATCGCCGGGATCCTGCGTTCCCGCGATGCCCCGGACGCGGTCGAGGCCGTGCTGTTCAACGAACTGGTGATGCAGTAGGAGCCCCGTCATGGCACAGACGGATATCCTCAGCCAGGACGAGATCGATGCCCTCCTGCACGGCGTGGACGAGGGCGACGTCGAGACCGAAGACCCGTATCCGAGTGATGGCCAGGCACGCGAATTCAACTTCGCCACCCAGGACCGGATCGTGCGTGGGCGCATGCCCACGCTGGAGATGATCAACGAGCGCTTCGCGCGTCACCTGCGGGTCCGTCTGTTCAACGTGCTGCGTCGCTCCGCCGAGATCTCGGTGGTGGGCACCCGCATCACCAAGTTCTCCGAGTACATGCATTCGCTGTTCGTGCCCACCAGCCTGAACCTGGTGCGCGCGCATCCGTTGCACGGCACCGGGCTGTTCGTGTTCGACCCGAAGCTGGTGTTCATCCTGGTGGACAACTTCTTCGGCGGCGACGGCCGTTACTACACCCGCATCGAGGGGCGTGACTTCACCCCGATGGAGATGAAGGTGGTGCACGGCGTGCTGGAAGGCGCGTTCGAGGACATGCAGAAGGCCTGGCAGCCGGTCATGGAGCTGGAGTTCGAGTTCCTGAACTCCGAGGTCAACCCGCAGTTCGCGAATATCGTCTCGCCGACCGAGATCGTGGTGATCAGCGAGTTCCACATCGAGCTCGACGGGGGCGGTGGCAACCTGCACGTGACCCTGCCGTACTCGATGATCGAGCCGATACGCGAGCAGCTGGACACCGGTATCCAGTCGGACCGCTCCGACGTGGACCAGCGCTGGATGCACGCACTCCAGGAGGAGATTCAGACCGCCGAGGTCGAGATCAGCTCCATCCTGGCCGAGACCGAGGTGACCGTGCGCGAGCTGCTGGATATCCAGCCGGGCGACATCATCCCGGTTGATCTCCCCGAGAAGATTTCCCTGCAGGTCGAAGATATCCCGATGTTCCGCGGGAAGTTCGGCGTATCCAATGGGCTGAATGCGATCCAGATTTCGGAACGCATCATCAAACGATAGAGGGCCGCAGCATGGCAGACACCGACGATCCCAAACAGGACACCCCCGGCCCCGACGCGGAGGCCGCCGCCGAGAATCCGGAGACGGAGGGCGGTTCCGATGACCAGGCCCTGGCCGACGAGTGGGCGGCCGCCCTGGCGGAGCAGAAGGACGAGGATGGCGAGGCAGCCGCCGACCCCGACGCGCTGCTGAACGAGGCACAGGGCGGGGCGTCCGAGGACCCGGCGCAGGAAGCGCCGAAGGCCGAGAAGCGGGAACGCAAGCACAAGCCGGACCCGGGCGCGGAGGCCCTGCAGCCGGAGCAGCTCTCCGGCGTGGTGCAGGGCGACGGGGAGGAGCTGAACCTGGAGATGGTCCTGGATGTACCGGTGACCATCTCCATGGAGATCGGCCGCACGCGCATCCCGATCCGCAACCTCCTCCAGCTGAACCAGGGCTCGGTGGTGGAACTGGACCGCCTGGCCGGCGAGCCCCTGGATGTGCTGGTGAACGGGACGCTGATTGCGCATGGCGAGGTGGTGGTGGTCAACGAGAAGTTCGGTATTCGACTGACCGACGTGATCAGCCCCAGCGAACGGATCCGCAAGCTCAAATAGCCATGAATCAACGCTATACGCACATCGCGGCCCTCGTCCTGACGGCCGCCACGGGGAGCCTCTGGCCACTGACCGCCCTCGCCGAGGGGGGTAGCGGCGGCGCCGCCGGGTATCTGGCCCAGCTGATCGGCGGTCTGGTCCTGGTGATCGGCGCGATCGTGGTTCTGGGCTGGGTCCTACGGCGCACACAGGGCGGGCTCAATCGCGGCTCCCAGGTGATCGAGATCGTCGCGGCGCGCTCGGTGGGCGCGCGCGAGCGCCTGGTGCTGGTCCAGGTCGGGGACGAACAGGTCCTGGTCGGGGTTGGGCCCGCCGGCATGCGCACGCTGCACACCATGAACGAACCGGTACTGGCCCCGGCCGGCGAGACCCCGGACTTCTCGAGCGCGTTGAAGCGCGCGGTGACGCGGCGTGCGCCGGTCACCGGCGAGCGGGGGCAGTCGTGATGTCGGTGCTGCTGCGGATTGGGCTGGGGCTGGCTCTGCTGGCCCTGCCGGGCCTGGCCGGAGCGCAGGTCGCGCAGGGCATCGAGGCCCTGACGGTGACCACCAACGGGGATGGTGGCGAGACCTATTCGGTGACGCTGCAGATCATCCTGCTGATGACGCTGCTGACCCTGCTGCCGTCGATCCTGATCATGATGACCGCGTTTACGCGCATCCTGGTGGTGCTGGCCATCCTGCGCCAGGGCCTGGGTACGACCCAGACACCGTCCAACCAGATCCTGATCGGTCTGGCGTTTTTCCTGACCCTGTTCGTGATGGCCCCGGTGTTCGAGGAGATCTACGACACCGCGTTTGTGCCCTACGTGAACGAGGAGATGGGGACCGAGGAGGTGCTGCAGGCCGGGGTGCAGCCCCTGCGCGAGTTCATGCTGGCGCATACCCGCGAGAGTGACCTGGCGATGTTCGCCGAGATCAACGGGATCGACGGCTTCGAGGATGCCGACGATATCCCGCTAAGCCTGCTGGTGCCGGCGTTTATCACCAGCGAACTCAAGACCGCGTTCCAGATCGGCTTCCTGATCCTGATCCCGTTTCTGATCATCGACCTGGTGGTGGCCTCGGTCCTGATGTCGATGGGGATGGTGATGCTCTCGCCGCTGATCATCTCGTTGCCGTTCAAGGTGATGCTGTTCGTTCTGGTCGATGGCTGGGCGCTGATGATGAACACCCTTGCCACCAGCTTTTTTGTTTAGGAGGTTCCGATGACACCTGAATTGGTGGTCGATATCGGGCGCGAGACGCTCACGGTGGTGGTTCTTCTGGCCGCGCCGCCGCTGCTGACCGCGCTGGCGGTGGGCCTGGCGATCGGCATGCTTCAGGCCGCCACCCAGGTGCAGGAAATGACCCTGTCGTTCATCCCCAAGCTGCTGGCCATGTTCGCGGCCCTCCTGATCAGTGGGCACTGGATGCTGGCGCTGCTGATCGACTACACCGAGCGCCTCTACGAGGGCGCGCCGGGGATGGTGGGGTAGACCGATGACTCTGGCGGCGGAACAGCTGGTGCTGTGGGTGGGGGCGGTCCTGTGGCCGTTCGCGCGCATTGGCGCCATGCTCGTCGCCATGCCGATCTTCGGCGCCGACACGGTCAACGCTCGGGTGCGCATGGGGCTGGCGCTGCTGCTGGCCATCTTCGTCGCCATGCAGGGGCCGGTGCTGCCGGATATCGACCCCCTGAGCCTCGAAGGCGTGGTGGTAACGCTGCACCAGATCGCGATCGGGGTGTTCATGGGCTTCATCCTGCAGATGGTCTTCTCCGCCGTGACCCAGGCGGGCGAGGTGATCGCGCTGGGCATGGGGCTGGGTTTCGCGTCCATCGTGGACCCGGCCCAGGGCGTGCAGGTGCCAGTGGTGTCGACCATCTTCGTGATCTTCTCGACCCTGCTGTTCCTGGCGATGAACGGCCATCTGATCGCGCTGGAACTGATGCTGACCAGCTTCGAGACCATGCCGATCGCGCCGACCGGCCTGAACGCGGAGGCCTTCTACGCGCTGGTCGCGTTCGGATCGACGATGTTCGTTGGAGCGGTGCTGGTGGCGCTTCCGGCGGTCGCCTCGCTGCTGCTGGTGAATATCTCCATGGGCGTGATCACCCGCGCCTCGCCGCAGCTCAACATCTTCGCAGTGGGCTTCCCGATGATGATCCTGATCGGCTTCGTGCTGCTCATGTTCACATTTCCGGGGCTGCCGGAACGCTTCGGGGAGCTGATGCTCGAGGCCTTCCACCTGATGCAGACCCGGATGGGGTTCTGACATGGCCGAGAACGAGAACGGGCAGGAAAAAACCGAAGAGCCCACTCCGAAACGCCTGCGCGAGGCGAAGGAGAAGGGTCAGGTCCCGCGCTCGCGCGAGCTCAGCACCTTCCTGGTGCTGATGACCGCGGGGGCGTTCATGTTGATGTACGGCCCGAACATGGGCGCGCAACTCGCTGAACAGATGAGCAGTCGTTTCGATTTCGATCCCGAAATGGCGTACGACTCCTCGCTGCTGCTGCCCTACCTCGCCCAGGAGATCTTCCGCACCCTGCGCACGTTGTTTCCGCTGTTCGGGGTGTTGATCGTTGCGGCCGTGATGGCGCCGATCGTGATCGGGGGCGCGAACTTTTCCTGGAAGGCGGCGGCCCCGAAGGCCTCCAAGCTGAATCCCGGAAAGGGGCTCAAGCGCATCTTCTCCTGGCAGGGGCTGATGGAGTTCGGCAAGACCTTCGCCAAGTTCGTGCTGATCTCCAGCGTCGCGGTCGCGGTGCTCGCCACCTTTTCCGATCGCCTGCTGATGCTGGGCTACGAGCCGATCCATCAGGGTATCGCGCATACCGCCCAGCTGGTGCTGGGGACCTTTATCGCGGTATCGGCCGCGCTGATCGTGGTCGCCGCCATCGATGCGCCGTTCCAGATGTGGAACCACCAGAAGCAGCTGCGCATGACCCGCCAGGAGGTCAAGGACGAATACAAGGAGACCGACGGCAAGCCGGAGGTCAAGCAGAAGGTCCGCCAGCTGCAGCAGGAGATGGCGCAGCGGCGGATGATGGAGGAGGTCCCGAAGGCCGACGTGATCATCACCAACCCGACCCATTACGCCGTGGCCATCGTCTACGAGGCCTCGCGCATGGCGGCGCCCAAGGTAGTGGCCAAGGGCGCCGACGAGGTCGCGGCCTCGATCCGTGCGGTCGCCGACGAACACGCGATCGTCCGCGTCGAGGCGCCGCGCGTCGCCCGCGCGATCTATTTCACCACGGACCTGAACCAGGAGATCCCCAACGGCCTGTTCGTCGCCGTCGCACGCATCCTGGCCTATGTCTACCAGCTCAAGCGGGCCGACGCCGACGCGCAGATGCCGGATGACCTGCCAGTGCCGGAGGATTACCTCGATCCGGACAAGCAGCGCGGCAAGCGGAGGGATCGCTGATGGCCTTCTTCGACCGCCTCGGGAACGTCGGCAAGTGGGGGCTGGGCGCGCCGATCCTGCTGATCGCCATGCTGTCGATGATGGTGCTGCCGCTGCCGCCGCTGGCGCTGGACGTGCTGTTCACCTTCAATATCGCGCTGTCGCTGGTGGTGATCATGGTTGCGGTGTATACGCCGCGGCCGCTGGAATTCGCCGTGTTCCCGACCGTGTTGCTGGTCGCGACGCTGCTGCGCCTGGCGCTGAACATCGCGTCTACGCGGGTGATCCTGCTGGAAGGCCACACCGGGACCGACGCGGCGGGCAAGGTGATCCAGGCCTTCGGCGACTTCGTGGTGGGCGGCAACTACACCGTCGGCCTGGTGGTGTTCGCCATCCTGATCATCATCAACTTCGTGGTGGTCACCAAGGGCGCGGGGCGCGTCTCCGAGGTCAGCGCCCGCTTCACCCTGGATTCCATGCCCGGCAAGCAGATGGCGATCGACGCCGACCTGAACGCCGGCATCCTGACCCAGGAAGAGGCGCGCAAGCGCCGCGAGGAGATCGCCAGCGAGGCGGACTTCTATGGCTCCATGGACGGGGCCTCCAAGTTTGTTCGCGGTGACGCGATAGCCGGCATCCTGATCCTGTTCGTGAACATCATCGGCGGCCTGACCATCGGGGCCGTCCAGCACGGCATGACGATCGGCGATGCCGCGACCAATTACGTGCTGCTGACCATCGGCGATGGTCTGGTCGCGCAGATCCCGTCGCTGGTGCTGTCCTCCGCGACCGCGATCATCGTGACCCGCGTGACCAGCAGCCAGGACATGGGGCAGCAGGTCTTCGGCCAGATGTTCTCCAACCCGCGCGTGCTGTACGTGGCCGGGGGTGTGATCGCCGCACTGGGGATCGTGCCGGGCATGCCCAATGCCGTGTTCCTGGGCCTGGCCGTGCTGATCTTCGGCGGGGCATACCTGCTCAAGCGCCAGGCCCGCGAGGCCGAGGTGGAGGTGGAGCGCATCCCGCAGGAGGACGAGGGCGGGGCCCGGTCCGAGGATCGCGACCTGACCTGGGAAGACGTGCCGCCGGTGGATCTGGTGTCGCTGGAGGTGGGCTATCGCCTGATCCCGCTGGTGGATCGCACCCAGGACGGCCAGCTGATGGGCCGGATCAAGGGCGTGCGGCGCAAGCTCTCGCAGGAGCTGGGATTCCTGCTGCAGCCGGTGCATATCCGCGACAACCTCGAACTGAGCCCGAATGCCTACCGCATCAGCCTGCTGGGCGTGACCGTGGCCGAGGCCGAGGTCTTCCCCGAGCGCGAACTGGCGATCAATCCGGGCGAGGTGTTCGGGACGGTGTCGGGCACGCCGACCAAGGACCCGACGTTCAATCTGGATGCGCTGTGGATAGACCCGGCGGACCGCGACCAGGCCCAGGGTGCCGGCTATACCGTGGTCGACTGCGCCACGGTGATCGCGACCCATCTGTCACAGGTGTTCCGCGAGAACGCGCATCGCCTGATCGGCCACGAGGAGGCGCAGCACCTGCTCGACCAGCTGGCGCGCCATTCGCCGAAGCTGGTGGAAAACCTGGTGCCCAAGACGCTGTCCCTGTCCATCGTGCTGAAGGTGCTGCAGAACCTGCTGGCCGAGCAAGTCTCGATCCGCGACCTGCGCACGATCGCCGAAACCCTGGCAGACGAGGGGGTCAAGAGTCAGGATCCCGGCACTTTGACCGCGGCGGTGCGGGTGGCCCTGGCGCGCTCGATCGTGCAGGACCTGGTGGGGCCGGAGGACGAGCTGCCCCTGATCGCGCTGGATCCGTCGTTGGAACAGCTCTTGCATAAGTCCCTGCAGGGGAGCTCGGGCGGCACGGTTGGACTGGAGCCCGGGCTGGCGGAGCGGCTGCAGCGCTCGGTGGCCGATGCGGCCCGCCGCCAGGAGACGGCCGGACAGCCGGCGGTCCTGGTGGTGGCACCGGAGATCCGCTCCTGGATCGCCGGGTGGCTGCGCGGCGCGGTCCGCAGTCTGACCGTGCTGGCCTTCACCGAGATTCCGGACAATCGCCGGATCCGGGTGGTTGCCACCGTCGGCCAGGAAGAGTCGCAGAAGCAGTCCGCCTGAACGACACGATGAAGGGTTCCGCCGCGCGAGCGGCACAGGAGAAAAAGCATGAACGTCAGACGATATCGGGCCCGGGACATGCGTGACGCGATGCGCCAGGTGCGCGAGCAGCAGGGCGAGGACGCGGTCATCCTGTCCAGTCGCCGGGTCGACGGCTGGCTGGAGGTGGTCGCGGCGCTGGAGGACGGCGCCGCGTCGGAGCCGGTAGCCGCGCAGGACGCGCCCGCGACGAGCCGCGAAGCGAGCACAACCGCCCGGCCGGCCCGCGAGCGCGGCGCCGGTCAGGCCGCAGCGTCGTGGCCGGCCGACCCGGAGCTGACCGCCATGCGGCAGGAGCTGCGCGACCTGCGCAGCCTGATGACGCGCCAGTATGCGGAGAGCGAAGAGGCGCGCTGGGCGGCCCGCCACCCGCTGGCGGCGGAATGCAAGGCGCGCCTGATCGACCGCGGGTTCAGCGACGCCCTGGCGCGCAGCCTGGCCGGAAGCATTCTCGATGACAGCTCGCCGGAACAGGCCTGGGAACGCCTGCGGGCGCGGTTGTCGGGCGCGATTGCCACCCACCGGCCGGACATCCTGGACGAGGGCGGCCTGCTGGCGCTGGTCGGGCCCACCGGCGTTGGCAAGACCACCACGCTGGCCCGCATCGCGCTGCGCCAGATCCGCCGCATGGGCCCGGATTCGGTTACGCTGGTCACCCTGGACAGCCAGCGCATCGGGGCCACGCGCCAGTTGCAGGCCTTCGCCCAGATGGCGGGGATCTCGGTGCGGGTGCTGCAGAACGCGAGAGAGTTGCGCGAACTGGCGCGCCGCGTGGAGGATGGGCACCTGATCCTGGTGGATACGGCGGGACAGGCCCCGCGGGCAGTGGAGGACGAATCCCTGTTCGCGCACCTGCCGCCGGACATCCGGGCCGAGAGCTGGCTGGTGGTGTCGGCGACGACCCAGGGGAGCGCGTTGCGGCGGGTGCTGGAGGCATTTCGCAAGGCGGAGCCCTCGGCGCTGGTGCTGACCAAGCTGGACGAGGCCGAGGAGCTGGGCGAGGTCCTGTCCGTACTGCTGGATCAGCACCTGGGGCTGGGGTTCGTCAGCGATGGCCAGCGTATTGCCGAGGACTTTCACCGGGTCGATACCGGGTATCTGACCCGACTGGCCCTGGAGGATGCCGCCGATGAACCCGGGGCAGCGGCCAATGCCCGCGAGACCTGGGCGGCCGAGCGCCTGGCGGAGATGGAACCGCCGCGACGCGCGCGCGCCCAGGCACGTCCGGCACGGGCGGCGGAGCCCGCCACGCTGGAACTGATTCAACCGGTCGGGAAGGGGCGCTATGCCACGCACTAACAAGCCGTTGAAGGTCATCGCGGTTGCCTCGGGCAAGGGCGGGGTGGGCAAGACCAACGTATCGGTGAACCTGTCGGTGGGCCTGGCCCGGCTCGGGCGCGAGGTCATGCTGTTCGACGCCGATCTGGGCCTGGCCAACGTGGACCTGCTGCTGGGGATGCGTCCCGAGCGCACGCTGCACGACCTGGTGACCGGTGATGTGGACAGCCTGGAGGATGTGCTCGTCCAGGGGCCGGACGGGGTAAAGGTGGTGCCTTCGGCTTCGGGGATCGCGGCGATGGCCAACCTGACGCCGGCCGAGCATGCCGGTCTGATCCATGCCTTCAGCGCCTATCGCAAACCCCTGGATGTGCTGATCGTGGACACCGCGGCCGGCCTGCAGGAATCCGTGACGTCGTTCTGCCGCGCGGTCCAGGAGACCCTGGTGGTGGTCTGCGACGAGCCCGCCTCGATTACCGACGCTTATGCCCTGATCAAGGTCCTGCACCGCGATCATGGCCTGCGTCGCTTCCGCATGGTGACGAACATGGTCGACGGCCGCGAAGGCGCCGAGCGACTGATGCAGAAACTCAATACCGTCTGCGGCAACTACCTGCCGGAGGTGGTGCTCGACCTGGCCGGCTATATTCCGATGGATGATCACCTGCGCAAGGCGGTGCAGAAACGCGCGCCAGTGGTACAGCAGTACCCCGGGAGCCCGGCGGGGAAGGCCTTTGCCGAACTGGCACGGACCGTAGACCGCTGGCCGGTGGGCGGCGGTGACCACGGTGGCGTCGGGTTTTTCGTGGAACGGATGCTGCAGAGCGCATGATGACGACGCGTAATCGACTTTCCGGCTATCAGGCGGCCTCCGCGGCCAGCGGCGGGCACGAGGAGCTGATTGCCGATCACGTCGAGCTGGTCCACCGCATCGCCCATCACCTGATGGCGCGGCTCCCCGCCTCGGTGCAGGTGGATGACCTGATTCAGGCGGGCATGATCGGGCTGCTCGAGGCGGCGCGCCAGTTCGAGGGCGGCCAGGGCGCGACCTTTGCCACCTACGCCGGGATCCGCATCCGTGGCGCGATGATCGACGAGCTGCGCCGCAGTGACTGGACACCGCGTTCGGTGCACCGCAACAGTCGGCGTATTGCCGCGGCGATCCAGACCGTCGAGGCGCGCGAGGGGCGGGCGGCGCGTGGCAGCGAGGTCGCCGCCGAGCTGGACGTGCCGATCGACCAGTACTACGAGATGCTGCAGGATCACGCCGGAGCCCACCTGTTCGCCCTGGACGACCTCGGCGGGGGTGACGACGGGGCCGATCGCGTGATCGAAGGGCAGGAGGTGTCGCCGGCCCGCACCCTCGAGGCCGGTGAGTTCCGTCAGGAACTGGCCGAAGCCCTCGGCGATCTCCCCGAACGCGAGCGGCTGGTGCTGTCGCTCTACTACATCGAAGAGCTCAACCTGCGCGAGATCGGCGCCGTGCTGGGCGTGACCGAGTCGCGCGTCAGCCAGATCCGAAGTCAGGCCACCATTCGACTGCGCGCCCGCCTGGGTTCGTGGCTCGAAGACGGTACGGCTTTGCAGTTATTCTAAAACCCACCCTACGAATCCCGGAGTGACGTGTGGACAAGGGAATGAAGATTCTCATCGTGGACGACTTTTCCACGATGCGGCGCATTATCAAGAACCTGTTGCGTGATCTTGGCTTCAACAATACCCAGGAAGCCGACGACGGCAGCACCGCGCTGCCTATGCTGCAGAACGGGGATTTCGACTTTCTGATCACCGACTGGAACATGCCCAACATGCCGGGGATCGACTTGCTGAAGGCCGTGCGCGCCGACCCGAACCTCAAGTCCATGCCGGTGCTGATGGTGACGGCGGAGGCCAAGCGCGACCAGATCGTCGAGGCGGCCGAGGCGGGCGTGAACGGCTACGTGGTCAAGCCGTTCACCGCCGAGACGCTGAAGGAAAAGATCGACAAGATCTTCGAACGCATTGAAGCACAGGGATAATCATGGGCCTGTGACCGATATGCCCGACGCCCGTGGCACCGACCGCCGCGGGCGTCGTCCGAAACCTTCCGCGCCGTACCCGCAAGAGGCTTCTCATGACTGAACAGGAACACCCACCACGCGACGATCAGCTGGAGCTTGCGCGGCAGTTGGTCAAGACGCTGGAGGCGGGCGACGACACGGGCGCCCGGGCGCTGGTGCAGGATCTGGCGCGCCCCTATGACCGCGAACTCTTCGACGAGCTGGGCAAGCTGACCCGTGATCTTCACGAGGCCCTGCAAAGCTTCCGCGGCGATTCGCGTCTGGTCGAACTGACCCAGGCGGAGATCCCGGACGCAAAGGAACGCCTGAATTACGTGGTCACGATGACCGAACAGGCGGCCCACGACACCATGAATGCCATCGAGTCGAGCCTGCCGATCGCGGAGTCGTTCAGTCAGCAGGCGGCCAACCTGACGGCGAAGTGGACGCGCTTTCGCAACCGCCAGCTCTCGGTGGAGGAGTTCCGGGACTTTGCCCGCGAGCTCGACACGTTCTTCGCGCAGGCGGGGGAAGACACCGAGGAGCTGCGCCGGCTGCTCTCCGAGGTGCTGATGGCACAGAGCTATCAGGATATTACCGGCCAGGTGATTCGCCGCGTGATCCAGCTGGTGACCGACCTGGAAGAGAACCTGGTGTCCCTGATCCGGCTCTCCAGTGGGCGCATGGAGCAGGTCGAGGCGGCCGAGGCGTCGCTTGAACAACGCGAGGAGGATCGCGAGGCGGACCGCAAGGGTCACGGTCCCAGCGTGCCCAAGACTCAAGATTCCGCCGCGGATGTCGTTCAAGGACAGGACGAGGTGGACGATCTGCTATCGAGCCTGGGCTTCTAGGCAGTTCCCCTCATGCGAATGGCGCCACGCGACCGGAGAGACTGAATGGCCATCGACCCCAATGACGAAATCCTTCAGGACTTCCTGATCGAGGCCGGGGAACTGCTGGAGGGGCTCAACGAGCAACTCATCGACCTGGAACAGAATCCGGATGACCGGGATCTGCTGAATGCGGTCTTTCGTAGCTTCCATACCATCAAGGGCGGGGCCGGCTTCCTGAGCCTGGATCCCCTGGTGACCGTGTGCCATCACGCGGAGGACGTCTTCAACCTGCTGCGTAACGGTGAGCGGCGGGCGGACAGTCACCTGATGGACACCATGCTGCGGGTGCTGGATACCCTGAACGTGATGTTCGGGGACCTGCGCTCCGGCGTGGATCCCACGCCCGCCGAGGCCGACCTGGTGGAAAACCTCCGGCGCATGGCGAACAACGAGGACGTGGCGGCGGAGCCCGCCGCGCCGCCGCCCCCGGAACCCGAGCCGGAGCCAGAGCCCGAACCGCAAGCGGATACGGATGCGGAACCGGCGGCGGATGGCGAAGCGATGGTCGGTGCCGGTGACGAGATCACCGACGACGAATTCGAGGCCCTGCTCGACAGCCTGCACGGCGATCAGCCGCCGAAGCCCGTGGAGACGGGCTCCACCGCGGGCGATGCGGCCGGAGAAGAACCGGCTGCGGAGGATGCGAGTGGCTCCGGCGACCTGATCACCGACGACGAATTCGAGAACCTGCTGGACGAGTTGCAGGCCAAGGGCGCCGGGCCGGCCGCTACCGGGGCGGTCCCCAGCCCCGCAGACGACGAACCTGCGGAAGCCCCGTCGGCGAAGCCCGAACCCGCCGAACCGGAGAAGGCCGCCGCGCCCGCCGATACCGCTGCAGGAGGCCAGGGCGGTGGCGGCGCGCGTGCCGGCGGCGGGGGTGCCGAGGGGGGCGGTCGGGCGGCCCCGCAGGGCGAGACTTCCGTGCGCGTCGACACCGAGCGCCTGGACGAGATCATGAACCTGGTGGGCGAGCTGGTACTGGTGCGCAACCGGCTGAGCATGCTGCGCTCGCAGCATGTCGATGACGAGCTGGGCAAGGCGATCAGCTCCCTGGCCCTGGTGACCTCGGATCTGCAGACCTCGGTGATGAAGACCCGCATGCAGCCGGTGAAGAAGGTCTTCAACCGCTTCCCGCGCGTGATCCGCGATCTCTCCCGCAATCTGGGCAAGGAGATCGAGCTGGAGATCTTCGGCGAGGACACCGACCTCGACAAGAACCTGGTCGAGGCCCTGTCGGATCCGCTGGTGCACCTGGTCCGGAATGCCGTGGACCACGGCATCGAGACCCCCGAGGTACGCGAGGCGGCGGGCAAGCCGCGCAAGGGGACCGTAGTGCTGGGGGCCGCTCAGGAAGGCGATCACATCGCGCTGCTGATCAAGGACGACGGCGGCGGCATGGACCCGCAGGCCCTGCGGCGCAAGGCCGTGGAGAAAGGCCTGATGGAACCGGCCATGGCCGAGCGCATGACCGATCGCGAGGCCTTCAACGTGATCTTCATGGCCGGCTTCTCGACCAAGACCGAGATCTCCGACGTCTCCGGCCGCGGGGTCGGGATGGACGTGGTCAAGACCAAGATCTCGCAGCTCAACGGCACCATCGAGATCGACTCCGAGGTGGGCGTGGGCACCACGCTGCGGGTCAAGCTGCCCCTGACGCTGGCGATCCTGCCCGCGCTGATGGTGATCCTGGATGGCCGGCGCTTCGCCATCCCGCTGGCGTCGGTATCCGAGATCCTGGATCTGGACCTGACGAAGACGCACTACGTGGATGACCAGGAGGTCATCATCGTGCGCAAGCAGGCTCTGCCGATTCATTACCTCAAGCGCTGGCTGAAGCCGGGCCACGAGCCCGAGCCGCGCAAGGACGCCCATGTGGTCGTGGTGCATACCGCCGATCGCAAGGTAGGTCTGGTGGTGGATGACCTGGTCGGTCAGGAAGAGGTGGTCATCAAGCCCCTGGGGCAGAACCTGCAGGGCGTGAAGGGCCTGGCGGGTGCCACGATTACCGGGGATGGCGGGATCGCGTTGATCCTGGATGTCTCGGATCTGGTGACCATCCTGATGCGGCAACTGCAGATGTCCGGCCGTCCCCGCCGCGCATCGCGCACGAGCGAGGGCTGAGGATGCCGATCAGGGTTCTGGTCGTCGACGACTCCGGGTTCTTTCGTCGACGCATTGCGGAGATTCTGGATTCCGACTCGGGCATCGAGGTGGTCGGCTCGGCCGAGAACGGCGAGCAGGCGATCGCAAAGGTGCGCGAGCTCGACCCCGATGTCGTGACCATGGATATCGAGATGCCGGTGATGGACGGCATCACCGCGGTGCGCAAGATCATGGCCGAGAGTCCGCGGCCGATCCTGATGTTCTCCAGCCTGACCACCGAAGGCGCCCAGGCCACCCTGGATGCGCTGGAGGCCGGGGCGGTGGACTTCCTCCCCAAGCGGTTCAGCGACATGGCGGGCGACGAGGACAGCGCCCGCATGCTGCTGCGCCGCCGGGTGCGTTCGCTGTCGCGCAGCCGCGCGCGCTCGGCCAGCGCGCCGGGCACCAGCACACCGGCCCGCGAGTCGCGGCCGACCGCGCGGCGGGAAGAGGCCGACCGTCAGGCCGCAGACGCTGCCAAGCAACAGCCGCCGGTCGCGCGCACCCGGCCGCCAACACCCCTGCGGCAACTGCGGGCGGTCCTGATCGGGACTTCCACGGGGGGGCCGGTCGCCCTGCAGGAGGTGCTGAAACCGCTACCAGCCAGTTTCCCGTTGCCGATTGTGCTGGTCCAGCACATGCCGGCCAGCTTCACGCCGGCCTTTGCCGACCGGCTGAACGCGATGTGCAACATCGAGGTGCGCCAGGCGAAGGACGGCGATGCCCTGAAGCCGGGCGTGGCCCTGCTGGCCCCCGGGGGCATGCAGCTGACTCTGGAACGGGGCAGCCAGACCCATGTGCGCATCGCGGAGAGCCCGCTGGGCACGATCTACAAGCCAAGCGTGGACGCCGCATTCAGCTCCGCCGTGGATGCGCTGCGCGGACAGGTCCTCGCGGTCGTGCTGACCGGGATGGGTGCGGACGGTCGCGAGGGTGCGCGGGCGCTGAAAGGGGCCGGGGCGCAGGTCTGGTCGCAGGACGCGGCGACCTGCGTGGTCTACGGGATGCCGGCGGCGGTGGCAGAGGCCGGTTTGTCCGATCACGTCTATCCGCTGCCCGAGATCGGTCCCGCGCTGGTCAAGGGGTTCTGCTGACATGGATATCCTGAGCCTCATCGGGGTGACGCTGGGGCTGGTGGCCGTGCTTGGAGGCAGCATTGCCAAGGGCAGCGGCCTGGGCGCACTGTGGAATGCTGCGGCGTTCGTGATCGTGGTGCTGGGGACGCTGGGGGCGACCCTGGTGCAGGCGCGCCTGACGGTGTTCATGCACGGGATGCGGATCCTGCCGTGGGCCTTCAAGCCGCCGAAGATCGACAACCGGGCCATGGTCGAGCAGATCGTGGAATGGTCGCATGTGGCGCGCAAGGAAGGCCTGCTCGGGCTGGAGACCCTGGCCGACGAGGAGAGCGACGGCTTCGCTCGCAAGGGGCTGCAACTGCTGGTCGACGGCAGCGAGCCGCAGACCATCCGCCAGATCCTCGAGGCCGACCTCGACAACCGCGAGCACTTCGACATGCAGGGTGCGAAGGTGTTCGAGAGCATGGGCATCTATGCGCCGACCCTGGGTATCGTGGGGGCGGTCATGGGCCTGATGGCGGTGATGCAGAACCTGGCGGATCCGAGCAAGCTGGGGGCGGGGATCGCGGCGGCCTTCGTGGCCACCATCTACGGGATCGCCTCGGCCAACCTGCTGTTCCTTCCGCTGGCCAACAAGTTAAAGTCGATTATTCAGAACCGCTCGCAACACCAGCAAATGCTGATGGAAGGTCTGATCGCGATCGCCGAGGGCGAGAACCCGCGAAATATCGAAAGCAAGCTGAGTGGCTTCATCCACGAGTGAGGTCACCATGGCGCGACGCAAGCGGGCGGAGGAACATCAGAATCACGAAGCATGGGCCATTCCTTACGGGGACCTGGTCACACTGCTGCTTGCGTTCTTCGTCGTGATGTACGCGATCTCGTCGGTGGATGATGGCAAGTATCGCGTGCTGTCGGAGTCCCTGGTGGATGCCTTCCGGGCGCCCATGCAGGCGGAGCCCATTCAGGTGGGGGATCCCACCGTGGCACGCGAGCGCTCCCCGCAGGATCTCCGCGCACTGGTGCCGATCGAGGTGCAGCCGGGTCTGGTGGAAGACGGTCCGCAGCCCATCGACATGGCCCTGAGCGGGATGCTGGACGACAGCCCCGACGACGCCGGCATGCAGGCCTTTCTCGACGAACTGGCGGAGACCGCCCGCGAGATCGAACAGGCCATGGCGCAGTGGATCGACCAGGGCGACCTGCGCGTGACCCGGGAGGCCTACTGGCTGGAGATCGAGATCACCAGCCGCCTGCTGTTCCCTTCCGGGTCGGCGACGCTGAACCCGGAGGCCGCGGCGTTGTTGGAGGAAGTGGGGGGTATCCTGGCCCCGCGGGTGTCGCGCGTCCACGTGGAGGGGCACACCGACAACGTCCCCATCCAGACGGCGGTCTATCCTTCCAACTGGGAGCTCTCGTCTGGACGCGCCGCGGCGGTCGTCAGCGTGTTCGAGGAGACCGGGGTGGACCCGGAGAATCTGGTGGCCCTGGGGTATGGCGAACACCGACCGGTGGCCAGCAACGAAACGGCGGAGGGCCGTGCCGAGAATCGGCGCGTGTCCATCGTGGTCTTGCCCGGGGCGCGGCCACGCGCCGAGGGGGCGCAGGAACCGGAGCGCCTGCGCGAGGATCTTCCGCCCGCGCCGCTCCCGACGGATGGAGACACACCATGAAGGTCTGGGCGGTGGCAAACCAGAAGGGCGGGGTGGGCAAGACTACGACCACCGTAACGCTGGGCGGCCTGCTCTCCGGTCCGGAGCAGCGTGTGCTGCTGGTGGATGTGGATCCGCATGGTTCGCTGACGGCCTATTTCGGCCACGATCCGGAAACCGCCACGCGCGGGGTGTACGAGCTGTTCAGCCAGTGCGCCGAAGGGGCCGACCCGGATCCCAACGGGTTGATCCGCGAGACCCGCTTCCCGGGGCTGGATCTGCTGACCGCGAGCACCGCCCTGGCCACTTTGGACCGCCAGCTGGGGACGCGCAGCGGCATGGGCCTGGTGCTGAGGCATGCGCTGGAGAAGGTCTCCGACCAGTATGACTACGTGCTGCTGGATTGCCCGCCGATGCTGGGTGTGCTGATGGTGAATGCGCTGGCGGCCTGCGACGAGCTGCTGGTGCCCGTACAGACGGAATTCCTCGCCCTGAAGGGGCTTGAACGGATGATCAATACCCTGAAAATGGTACAGAAGTCGCGCAAGGCCGAGCTGCAGTACCGGATCATCCCCACGCTTTTCGATCGCCGGACACGCGCCGCGCACGAGGCCCTGGCCGAGCTGCGCCGGCTGTACGGGGACGACGTGTGGCCCGGGGTGATCCCGGTGGACACGAAGTTTCGCGATGCCTCCAGCGCGGGTCAGCCGCTTTGCTTCATGATCCCCGATGCGCGCGGCGTGCTCGCATACTCGGACCTGCTGGAGGCGATTGGCGGGCAGCTGTCCGAACCCCATGAACGGAGGCGGCGCGGATGAAGCGATCCACAGTCGACAACCTGGCCCTGAAGGCGGAACCGGACGCGCTGGACGACTATTTCGGCAGCCTGCTCGACGAACCGGAACCGGTGCGGACGCTGTTGCGTCAGGATCTGCTTGAACCGCCCGCGCCGGTGGCGGAAGCCGTTCCGGAGGTCGACACTTCGACGTCGGTTGGGGAGCCGGAGGTGGCGCCTGCCGCGACACCGCCCGCACCGCCCGACGATCCGGCGGAGCGGGACTACCGGCGCCCCGAGGAGCCGTTCTCCGCGTTGGTGATCGAGGCCGGCAACCTGACGCTACTGGCGCCACTGCACGCACTGGGCGGCGTGGCCCCGCTGGACAGCCTGGAGGTGCGACCGACCCCGAATCACTCCGTCTGGTACCTTGGGCTGGCCGATACCAAGCAGGGGCGGGTACAGCTGATCGACCTGGCCGCGGTGGTGACGCCGGAGGACCGCGAATACGAGCCGGATACCGCCCGCCAGGTCGTGTTCCTGGCCGGCTCCCGCTTCGCCCTGGCCTGCCGGGCGATCCACGGGACCCGCGTGATCCAGCCGGACTCGCTGCGCTGGCGCAGCCACCGGCGGCGCCTGCCGTGGCTGGCCGGGGTGGAGCGCGAGAAGATGGCGACGCTGCTGGATCTCGAGGCCCTGGACCGGACCCTCGACGAGGGCGGCTGGGACTGATGCACCCCGCGCGGCACTCAAGCCTCGCGGCGAGCGGCCGATAACCCGGTCAGGAAGACACCACAGGGCGACATCCGCCTGCACGGAACATCGAGGACGACATGAGCAGCGCACAAGACGTAGAAGCCATGGCCAAGGCCGACACCGCTCCGTATGTGACCTTCAGCCTCGCGGAGGAAACCTACGCGATCGATGTCCTGCAGGTTCAGGAGGTCCTCAAGGTCACCGAGATTGCGCCGGTTCCCGGCGTTCCGGATTACATCCTCGGGATCATCAACCTGCGCGGCAATGTCGTGACCGTGATCGACGCGCGGCGGCGCATGGGGCTGGACGATCGGGAATCCGACGAGGCCTCGCGGATCGTGATCATCGACGTGGACAACCAGAACGTCGGGATCCTGGTGGACTCGGTATCCGAGGTCGTGCGGATCGCCCCGGACGCGGTCGAGCCGGCGCCGGAAGTCGGCAACGATGACAGCAGCCGTTTCATCCAGGGGGTCACCAGCACCGAGGAGGGGCTGACCATCCTGGTGGACCTGAACAAGCTGCTGTCCGACGAGGAGTGGGCGCAACTGCGCGAACTGTAGCGCGGGCGTCGGGTCCAACTCCCTGAACAAGCGGGCCATTGGGTGCAAGCCGGGAGGTGAGCCATGGTCGACGAGTTTCAGCCGGATCGTACGGTCCGGCCCGTGCATACCACCGTTCCCGGTCGTCGTCTGAGCGACGATCACGACCGCGACCCGGTCTTTCGGCCCGCGGTGCGTCCGACCCAGCAGCGCCCGCCCCGCAAGGAAGAGCGCGGCAAGCGGCGGGGTCTGATCGACGATTACGCCTGACACCTGCGTCCGCGCGCGCCGCTGCGAGAAATCCGCAAACCCGGGCTGATCACGCTCCGGCAATTGCGCTGCGCTGGTCAGGCGCCCACGATTCACGCGACAATCACCGGGCCCGGTATTCAGGAGAGTGCGCGCAATGGGAGAGGGAATGGTGATCTGGCTGGTCGCGCTGATCGCGCTGCTGGCGACCATCGTGGCCGCATTTTCCGTGGGGCTGGTGATCCTGCTGCGGCGCCAGCTCGCCGCCCTGCGCCAGGACTATCAGCGCCAGGCCACCTCGGTGATGGCGTTGCAGGGGGCCATGAAGGCCCTGTCCGAGGGTGTAGCCACCCATGGCCAGGCCCAGGCCTCCGTGCAGCGGGCCCTGGAACGCCTGCATGACCAGCACAGCGAGTTGCGGGCCCGCGAAGGGGATAGCGGTGCCTACGAGCAGGCCATTCGTCTGATCCAGCAGGGCCTGGGGCGCGAAGAGGTGCGCCGGCGCTGCGGGCTCACATCCACCGAGCTCGACCTGCTTTTCAGCCTGCATGGGACCGGCACGGCGGCGCCAACGGGTTCTAGCGGGCGTTCATGATTCCGGCTCGGGCCCGCCGCCCGAGCGTCCCCGGCTGCGCGATGCATCCCGATAGCCACCGGCGCGGTCATCGGGGGTAATGCCCGCCAGGAGAAAGACGAAGGCGAGAATCTCCGCCACCGCCACGTACAGTTCCTCCGGGATCTCGCTCCCGACGGGGATCTGCGCCAGCGCCTCGCTGAGGGCCGGGTCCTGATGCAGCGGGATGCCGTGCTCCTCGGCGATCCGCAGGATGGCCTCGGCGGTGGCTCCCGATCCACTGGCCGTGATCTTCGGCGCCCGGCGCCGATCCCATTCCAGCGCAACTGCCCGCTCGGGCGCCCCGTCGCGCCCGGCCTTCCGCTCTCCGGTGTCCCTGCGTGCCACTGTTCAGGCCTGCTCGTCGAGCATACGGTGGGTGCCCGGCGGCCGCGGCTCGGGGTCCACCTCGCCCTGGCGGACCGACAGCCCGGTGACCGTCAATTCGCGCTCGTCCATGCGTTCGCGCAGCCGGGGCAGTTCCTGCCGCAGGCGCGCGACCGTCTCGGGCTCACTTGCGGTGAAGTGCACGTTAACGCCTGCTGTGCGGGCGGCCGCTGCCACGCGCATCGGTCCCAGGTCCCCGATATCCAAAGTCAGCACGATCGACCAGGGAGGTTCCGGCTCCTCGTCGGTAGGCGACTCGCGCTGGATCTCGCCGAAGACGCCGTGGACGGCCTGCTCGCTGCGTAGCGGCAGCTCGAAGAACCAGCGGCTGTTCCCGGGTTCGTCGCTGGCGAAGGATTGCAGCGACTGGAGCTGCAGGGAGGTGACGCGCTTCAGCAAGCCTTCCAGCAGCCCCGTCAGCGCTGGCAGGGCGGGTGCGTTCGCTGGCGTCGCGGGGGCCGGCGGGGCCGTCGCGGGGCGGGCTTCGCCTCCCTGGCGGAGCTGATCGGCCGCGCGCAGCAACTGGGCCTTGAGATCGGCGGCCAGGGGATGGGCCGAGCCCTGGCCCCGGGCCGCGAGCCCCAGCATGGCCTCCATCCAGAGCCCGGATTGCTGAACCTGCTGGCGCAGGCTTTCCGGCTGTGACAGCTGTGCCGGCGTCGGGAGGAGATCGACAAGACGCTGGAGCGCCGGCGGTAGCGGCGCCATCGCACCGGTGGCCTGCGTTGGCGCTTCGCCGCGTGGAGCTCCGCCGGCGGGTGGTAGCAGCGCCTGCAGGGTAGGGCCCAATGGACGCGCCCCGGGGAGGTGCTGGCGGAGTTCCTGTCCCAGCCACTGTTGAGCGGGATTGGCCGACGGGCCAAGCCCGGCGGGTCGCGGGCCGGCGCGGTCCAGCGTCAGGGGTAGCAGACGCACCTCCAGGCGCGGCTCGGTCCGGGTGATCTCGGCGAGCATCACCGGCGGGCCCGAGCCACCCGCGGGTCGATTCACCAGTGCATCGGGCAGGGCGCCGGCCAGTTGTGCCGTCACCAGCGCAGGGCTCGCCGTAGGTCGCGCTGCCGCTCCGGCTGTCCCCGCGGTGTTCGCACCGGCGGTATTCGCACTGGGTCCCAGACGCAGGCGCACGCTGCGATCCGGGAGGACATCCAGCACCCGAACCTCGATACGGGCCCCAACCTGGAGGCTTGTGGCTTCACGACTCCCGGCACCCCCAGTCAGAGTGCCGGGGGATGTCCAGCCGGGGATTCGCGGGCCGCCAAAGTCGACCATGACCACTTCCTGAGTTTAAAGGCTCAGCATCGCACACCGCGGGGCCGGGCATGAAACGAATCCGCCGGCGCATTCCGGTTTGGTATCCTGCGTGTTTTGATGATCGGGATGACGATGGAGATGGCGAAGATACGTGTACTGATGGTGTGCCTGGGCAACATCTGCCGTTCGCCCATGGCGCACGGGGTGTTCGCGGCGCGCATCCGCGAACACGGGCTGGAACCCGCGATCGAGGTGGACTCGGCCGGGACCGCGGGCTATCACGTGGGTGCCAAGCCCGATCGCCGCGCAAGCCAGGAGGCGCGTTCGCGCGGCTACGACCTGGATGATCTGCGCGCACGCCAGCTGGAGCCGGAGGACTTCCTCGAGTTCGACTACATCCTGACCATGGACGACGCGAACTACCGCAACGCCGAGGCGATTCGTCCGCCCGAGGCGCGGGCCGAGTTGCTGCGGTTTCTGGACTTTGCCCCGCAGTTCGATGAACACGAAGTCCCGGATCCGTACTACGGCGGAGACGAGGGCTTCGTGCACGTCATGGATCTGGTGGAGGCGGCCGCCGACGGGCTTCTGGCCCACATCCGCGAGCGTCACACGCTGAAGGCCTCCTGAGCCGACCCCGGGACCGTAACGCCTGATCGCGATGATGGGAACGGGTCCGGGGATAGCGGAGCCGGACCCACAAAGAAAGGGCCCGCCGAAAGGCGGGCCCTTTTCGATTGGAACCGGCTGGTTCCGTTCAGTCGTTGCCCTTGCGCTCCGTGTCGCCGGCCGTGGTGTCGGCCGGTTCCGGGGCAGGCTTGGGCGTCGAGACGCGTTCGGCCTTTGCCTCGTCGGGCTTCGACGGGGCAGGGGCAGAGGATGCGGCGGCTTCGTCGCCGGACCCTTCCGGGGTCGGTTTCGAGCGCGCGCTCTTCGCCGTGGCCGGTGCCTCGGTCGGCTCCTTCGGCGTGGCTTCGCCCGGGTCCGGGGTCGCTTCGCCGGCTCCCGTCTTCGCGGCACCACGCGGCCGACGCTTGGCCGGGGCCGGGCTGTCGGCCTCCGGTTTCGGTACCGCCTCGGCACTGGGGGCGGGCGCGTTTTCCGACTTTTCCGGTTTCGCTACGCCCTGGCTCTCGCTGGAGGCCGGGCTCACATCCCCGGTCGGGTCGGCATCGGCGCCGGGCTTGCGGCCGCGTCCACCGCGGGTACGACCCTTGGCGGACGGCGCATCCGGCGCACTTTCATCGCTGTCCGCTTTCGCCGGCGCTCGCTCCGGTGCAGCGTCCGGCGAGGCGGGGGTCGATTCGGTTTGCGGCTGCCGACCGCCCCCTGACGGGGCGTCCCGGGGCTTCCCGGAGGCCGGGGCGGAATCGGCCGGAGTCGGCGCGTCCCGACCGGACTCGGTGGCGTCTGCATCCCCCGACGTGCTCTGGGTGCCATCGCCCCCGGTGTCGCCGGCATTGTCACCGGAGCGGCTACGGCCACCGCGACGACGGCCTCCACGGCGGGAGCGGCGGGACCGCGTACGCCCCTTGCTGCCGTCGTCCTCGTCGGATTTCTCGGGGCCCTTGCCCGCGGGGGCACCGCCGGTGTCGCCGGTCGCGGGTTGATCCTGATCTCGCGCAGGCGGCTTCTCCGCCGGCTTGCCGTTGCCCTTCTTGTCACCGGCGGTCTTGTCAGCAGTCTGGCCCTCGGGGCCCCGGCTCTCGGCCGCGGGTTTGGTCGCATCGCGGCCCGGACCCTTGTCGGCCTCGCTGTCCTTCTTGCCGCCGCGCCGCGAGCGACCCTTGCCGCCATCACCCTTGTCGGACCTGGCGTTATCGGACTTGGCGCCATCGGCCTTGTCGGGGCCGCCCTTGCGCCCATTGCTGCTGTCGCCGCGTTTGTCGCCGGACTTGCGGCTGCCGCTGTCGGCCTTTTTCCGGGAACCGCCGCGCGCGCCGCCACCCTTGCCGCCACGGTCGCGGCCGCCTTCCTTGCGACGACCTTCCGATTGTTCCTGGTCGGATGCGGGCGCGGCATTGGGGAACAGCGAGGACCAGATACGGGCAAAGAATCCCGGCTGTGTGACCGGCTCCGACGGTTCGGGGGCCATGGGTGCGGCTTCGCTGACGGGGGCGGGCCCGGTCATCTTGACACCCTGGACCAGCGGCTTCTCGACCTTGCTGCGGCGCTCCTGATGCGGATCGCTGTCGTCCTCGACGATCTCCACGAGTTCGTGCGAGCCGCGATCGCTGATGGTCTCCTCGCGTTCGTCACCGCGCACGCGACGGACCTCGAAGCGCGGGGTGAGGTACTGTGGGTTCGGGATGATGCTGATGTCGACCTGGTGGCGACCCTCGATGTCGGTGATCGACTCGCGTTTCTCGTTCAGCAGGAAGGTGCCCACGTCGACCGGGACCTGGGCCATGACGAGCCCGGTCCGGTCCTTCATGGCCTCTTCCTCGATCAGCCGCAGGATCGACAGCGCCAGGGATTCCACGCTGCGGATCTGGCCGTGGCCCTCGCAGCGCGGGCAGGTGTTCTGGCTGGATTCCCCAAGGGAGGAGCGCAGCCGCTGGCGCGACATCTCCAGCAGTCCGAAGCGGCTGATGCGCCCGACCTGGACCCGGGCGCGATCCATCTCCAGCGCCTCGCGCAGGCGGTTCTCGACCTCGCGCTGGTGCTTGTTGGCGTTCATGTCGATGAAATCGATCACGATCAGGCCGCCCAGATCGCGGATGCGCAGCTGCCGCGCGACCTCTTCGGCCGCCTCCAGATTGGTGTGGAAGGCGGTCTCCTCGATGTCGCCGCCCTTGGTGGAACGGGCGGAGTTGACGTCGATGGAAATCAGGGCCTCGGTGTGATCGATCACCAGGGCGCCGCCGGAGGGCAGGGTGACCTCGCGGTCGAACGCGCTCTCGATCTGGCTCTCGATCTGATAGCGGTTGAACAGCGGGACCGGGTCATCGTAGCGCTTGAGCTTGCGCAGGCTGTTCGG
This sequence comes from Thioalkalivibrio sp. ALE12, assembly GCF_000381105.1. Classification (NCBI taxonomy): domain Bacteria; kingdom Pseudomonadati; phylum Pseudomonadota; class Gammaproteobacteria; order Chromatiales; family Ectothiorhodospiraceae; genus Thioalkalivibrio; species Thioalkalivibrio sp. ALE12. The sequence continues at coordinate 136,404 of NZ_KB905905.1, forward strand.
CATCACCAGGCGGACAAAGTCTTCCGCCTGCTGGTAGACGCCGTTGTCATCGATGATGACCTCGCCCACGTCGTTGCGCATGTGGTCGCGCAGGGCGCGGATGATGACGTTGCTTTCCTGATGGATGAGTGCCGGGGCCTTGGCCTTGTCCGCGGCCTCGGTCACGGCGGCCCACAGGGCGGTCATGTAGTCGAGGTCCCATTGCAGCTCCTCGGTGCTGCGCCCGACGCCGGCGGTACGGGCGATTACGCCCATGCCTTCCGGCATGTTGAGCCCGGAGAGGGCATCGCGCAGGGAGGCGCGATCCTCGCCTTCGATGCGGCGGGAGACGCCCCCCGCCTTCGGGTTGTTGGGCATCAGGACCAGGTAGCGGCCCGCGAGGCTGATGTAGGTCGTCAAGGCGGCGCCCTTGTTGCCGCGCTCTTCCTTCTCGACCTGGACCAGCAGTTCCGTGCCTTCCTTCAGGAATTCGCGGATCGGCTTGTCACTGTCGGCGGGGGCGCCAACGGCGGTATGGGCAATCTCCTTGAACGGGAGGAAGCCGTGGCGATCAGCCCCAAAGTTGACGAACGCGGCCTCCAGGCTCGGTTCGACTCGGGTGATCTTGGCCTTGTAGATATTGGCCTTCTTGCGCTCTCGCGAGGGCAGTTCGATATCCAGGTCGTACAGCCGCTGGCCGTCGACCATGGCGACACGCAGCTCTTCCGGCTGCGTGGCATTGATCAGGATGCGTTTCATGCAATGGACTCGGTAGGGCGTCCTGGCGTCCGGCGGGGAACCGCGGGACCCCGGGTGCGGCGATCGAGCGGCGGCACGGCAACGCTTGCGCACGCGTGCTCGCAGCGGCGGCGCGTAGCGAAAGCCAGCGCGCCAGCCAGGTGTTCACCAGCAACCACGGGATCAGTCGCCTGCTGGAGGCGGAGCCGGGGAGACAGGACTGGGTTAGAAGAAATAGCGTCACAGTGTCGCTTTGCGGCGATGGCCCTTCGACCGGGAGCTGTCGAAAGCTCGTGGGTCGAAGTGGCGGGTGATTCGAGGCGCGTTGCCGGCAACTCGCAGCAACGTACCGTGCGCCAATGTAGGGCATAACCCCCCGTATGGGCAAGTTTTTTCGGCCGCGGGAACGCCGCGTGCAGTAGCCCGGGAAGCGCCGCTCCGGTAGCATCCCGCGCCATGAATGCAAGGCGTGAACCCTCCGGCCCGCGCAGCTTCCGGGTCACCGAGCGTGGTGACGGGCAGCGGCTCGACAACTTTCTGCTCCGCGAACTCAAGGGCGTGCCCAAGGGGCTGATCTATCGCCTGGTACGCCAGGGCGCCGTGCGCGTCGACGGACGCCGGGCCAAGGCCCACAAACGCCTGGCGGCGGGCAACGAGGTTCGCGTGCCCGATCTCGATCGGCCGGAAGCGGCCGCCTCGGAGATCCCGCCGAAGGTGCTGGATCGACTGCGGCGGGCCATCATCCACGAGGATGACGACCTGCTGGTGCTGGACAAGCCCTCGGGCCTCGCCGTGCACGGCGGCAGCGGGTTGGCCTTCGGCATTATCGAGGCGATGCGCCAGTTGCGGCCGGATACGGAGCTCGAGCTGGGCCACCGCCTCGACCGCGAGACCAGCGGGTGCCTGTTGCTGGCGAAGAACCGCCCCGCGCTGCAGGACTTCCACGCCGCACTCCGCGAGGGCCGGGTGGAGAAGCGCTACCTGGCGTTGCTGGTGGGCCCGTTCCCGGGTGGCCAGCCCATCGAGTGTGATGCCCCGATCGCCAGCGGCCGGCAGGATGACGGCCGGCGCCGGATGCGCGCCGGCGGGGAGGCCGGGGATGACGGGCCACGGGCTCGTGCCGCCCGGAGTGTCTTTCAGCCGCTGGAAGTGTATGGCGCGTACCAGCTGGCGGAGGTGCGGATCGGGACGGGGCGCACGCACCAGATTCGCGTGCACGGCCAGGCGATTGGCCACCCGGTGGCGGGCGACCACGACTACGGCCTGCCGGATGCCAACCGCCACCTCCGCAAGCAGGGCCTGAAACGGCTGTTCCTGCATGCCCAGGCGCTGGCCTATCAGTCGGCGGACGGCGAGCGGCATGTGTTCTCCGCACCGCTACCGGACGAGCTGTGCGAGGTGCTGGCGCACCTGGATGCCGGCGCTGGGGACGACGCATGAGCATCCCGCTCCTGCCGCCCGGCGACGCGGACCTGCGTCTGATCGTATTCGACTGGGACGGGACCCTGATGGACTCGCCGCGCCGCATCGTCCACTGCCTGCAACGGGCAGCGGTCGCGACCGGCGCCCCGGAGCGCGACGAGGCCAGCCTGCGCAATATCATCGGGCTCGGGGTGCAGGCGGCGGTGCAGGAGCTGTACCCGGGCGCGGACGAGGCATTCGTTCACCAGTTCACCGCCGCCTACCGCGCCTGTTACCTGGAGGCTGAAGATGCCCCGGAGACCCCGCTGTTCGCCGGCGTGCCCGAGCTCCTGAACTGGCTGGATGCGCGCGAGGTACTGCTGGGTGTGGCCACCAGCAAGTCACGCCGCGGCCTGGACCAGGCGCTGGAGGCAACCGGTCTGGCGGGCTACTTTGTGGCGACCGCCACCGGCGACGAACACCCGTCCAAGCCGAACCCGGCCATGCTCCGCTGCGTGATGGAGCGGGCGGGTGTGAAACCGGGGCGCACGCGCATGGTCGGTGATAGCGTTTATGATCTGGAAATGGCACGCCATGCCGGTGTGCCCGCGGTGGGGATAACCCACGGCGTACATCCGCCACAGAGACTGCAGGGCGCGAAGCCGCTGGCCCTGCTGCCGAACCTGGCAGCGCTACTGGAGGCCTTCCGGCAGGCCGAGCGAACAACCTGAACAAGGAACCACGATGGGCTGGGCGAACGAGAACAAACCGGGCTGGGAACGCGAGACCCTGGAGAAGCTGGTCCAGGCACAGGTGATCGAGCAGCGTCGGGCCCGGCGCTGGGGCATCTTCTTCAAGCTGCTGTTCTTCTTTTACCTGGTCGCGCTGCTGATCCTGGTGCGCGGCGGCGACATGGGCCTTGCCGGCCTGTTCGAGACCGAGCGCGAGCCCTCCGAACACGTGGCGGTGGTGGAGGTCGAGGGTCTGATCGCCTCCAGCGCGGCGGCCAATGCCGAGGATATCGCCAAGGTCCTGAACGAGGCGTTCGAGGCCAAAGGTACCCAGGCGGTGATGCTGCGCATCAACAGCGGGGGCGGCAGCCCGGTGCAGGCCGCGAACGTGCACGACGAGATCCTGCGGCTGAAGGAGAAGCACCCGGATATCCCGGTGTATGCGGTCATCGGGGACGTGGGGGCCTCGGCCGCCTATTACATCGCCGTGGCCGCGGACGAGATCTATGCCAGCCAGGCCAGTATGGTCGGCTCCATCGGGGTCCGCATGGACAGCTTTGGACTGGTGGACCTGATCGACAACATCGGGGTGGAGCGCCGCCTGTTCACCGCGGGCGAGAACAAGGGGTTCCTGGACCCCTTCCTGCCGCTGGACGAGGGCCATGTGAACCACCTTGACGGCGTACTGCAGGGCGTGCACCAGCAGTTCGTGGACGTGGTGCGCACCGGGCGCGGCGATCGCCTCGTGGAGCGGGACGACCTGTTCAATGGCCTGATCTGGACCGGGGACCGGTCGGTGGAGCTGGGCCTGATCGACGGGCTGGGCACTGACCGGAGCGTGGCCCGGGACGTGATCGGCGTGGAGAAGCTGGTGGTGTTCAAGCCGCGCCGCAGCCCGCTGCAGTTGTTGTTCGAGGACCTCGGCATGGCCGCCTTCCAGCAGTGGATGACCTGGGAATCCACGCCGCAGTGGCGCTGACCGGCCTCGGGCGCGTCAGGTCTCGTCGATGCGGGTGACGCGGGCGATCATGCCGATCACCGGGTGATCCAGGTAGAACAGGTCATCGCCGGAGTTCATGCGCTGGCTGCCGCGCACCGTGATTGCGCGTGGGGGGCGGTCATCCAGCGGCTCCTCGACGTGGTAGATGAGGTCGGTCTCCAGGTGGAGGAAGCGTCCCACCCAGATGCGCAGGCGGCCCTCCAGCTCGAAGCGCTCCTCGACGGCTTCGGCCAGCGGGCGGGGTGACAGGCCGCTCGCATCCCCGAGGGCATCGTGCACCCCCAGGCGCCGCCCCTGCTGGACCCGCAGCCAGGGGGCCGACGCATGGTCGCGCCCGGTCTGGTCCCAGGCGAGGCGGGCGATGATACGCCCGGCGCCGGAATCCTCCACGCGCCGTACCACCCGCTGCAGTTCGAAGCCGCGGCGCGAATCCCGGTAGTTCCGCCCACCCAGCTCCGATTCGCCGAACAGCGGTTCGCGCGGAGCCGCGAGCTCCATCTGCAGCCGCCGGCTCTCCTCTGTGCGGTGCTCGAAGATCACCAGTTCGATGCGGTACCGGCGCCCGGCCTGGGCGAGTACCGGGCCACTCAGGCCGACCACGGGCAGTGCGGCCAGTCCGGTCAGGATCCGGCGACGCAGGGGATTCGGGGCGAGGAAGGTGTTCTTGGGCATTCAGGCGGCCTGCTGTTCGGGGCTGATGGTATCCAGTAGACGCAGAACGGCCTGCGCCCGGGCCTCCAGTGTCTCCATTGGTGCGAAGAAGCGGAAGGCCTTCTGGCCGTCCAGTTTGTACGCCTGCGGATCGGATTGCACCAGCTGGATCAGGGCCGCGATGTCCAGATTGGGACTCGGCCCAAAGACCAGACGGCCCCCGGCCGGTCCCAGTTCCAGCTTGCGGATGCCGAGCGGCGTGAGCTTCAGGCGCAGGCGGGCCGCCTCCATCAGGGCCTTGGCCGGGGCGGGGAGCAGGCCGAAGCGGTCCACCAGTTCGACCTCCAGCTCGCGCAGGGCGTCGGCAGAGGCGGCGCTGCTGATCCGCTTGTAGAGGATCAGCCGGGTATGCACGTCGGGTACGTAGTCGTCCGGGAGCAGGGCCGGCAGGCCCAGCTCGACCTCGGTGCCGGTGGCCTCGGGCCCCTCCAGCTCCGGGATCTTGCCGGAGCGCAGGGCGTTCACCGCGCGGTTGAGCAGGTCGTTGTACATCGAGAAGCCGACCTCGTGGATCTGCCCGCTCTGTTCATCGCCCAGCAGTTCGCCAGCGCCGCGGATCTCCAGGTCGTGGCTGGCCAGGGTGAAACCGACGCCCAGGTCTTCCAGCGAGGCAATGGCCTCCAGACGCTTCTTCGCGTCGGCGGTCATGGCCTTTTCCGGTGGCGTGATCAGGTAGGCATAGGCGCGGTGGTGCGAACGGCCGACGCGCCCGCGCAGCTGGTGCATCTGCGCCAGGCCCAGCTTGTCGGCACGGTTCATCACGATGGTATTGGCGGTGGGGACGTCGATCCCGGTTTCGATGATCGTGGTGCAGACCAGAATGTTGTAGCGCCGGTGATAGAAGTCGAGCATCACCTGTTCCAGCTCGCGTTCGCGCATCTGGCCGTGCGCGATTCCTACCCGCGCACCGGGCAGCAGCTCCTGCACGCGCTGGGCGGTGCGCTCGATGGTGTTCACCTCGTTGTGCAGGAAGTACACCTGGCCGCCCCGACGGATCTCGCGCAGGCAGGCCTCCTGGATAATGGCGTCGTTCCATTCGTTGACGAAGGTCTTGATCGCCAGGCGCTCGCGCGGCGGGGTGGTGATCACCGACAGGTCGCGCAGGCCGGCCAGGGCCATGTTCAGGGTGCGCGGGATCGGGGTCGCGGTCAGGGTGAGCATGTCCACTTCGGCGCGCAGCTTCTTCAGCGCCTCCTTGTGGCGCACGCCGAAGCGCTGTTCCTCGTCAACGATCACCAGTCCCAGGTTGGAGAAGTCGAGGTTGGCCTGCAGCAGCTTGTGGGTGCCGATCACGATGTCGACCTTGCCGTCCTTCAGGCCTTCCAGCACCCCGGCCTGCTGCTTGGCACTGCGAAAACGCGACAGGGACTCGATGCGGACCGGCCAGTCGGCGAAACGGTCGGTGAAGTTCTGATGATGCTGCTGGGCGAGCAGGGTGGTGGGGACCAGCACCACCACCTGCTTGTTGTTCTGCACCGCGACGAACGCGGCGCGCATCGCCACCTCGGTCTTGCCGAAGCCGACATCGCCACAGATCACGCGATCCATGGGCCGGGTATCGGCCATGTCCGCGAGGACCGCGTCGATCGCCTGTTGCTGGTCCAGGGTCTCCTCGAACGGAAAGCCGGCCGCAAAGGCGTGATATTCGGCCGTGTCGGTCGCGAAGACGGTGCCCTGTTTCGCCGCGCGCCGGGCGTGGATGTCCAGCAGTTCCGCGGCCACGTCGCGCGCCTTTTCCGCGGCCTTGCGGCGCGCCTTGTCCCATTGTTCGCTGCCGAGCCGATGCAGCGGGGCGTGCTCGGCGTCGGCGCCGGTGTAACGGCTGATCAGATGCAGCGAGGAGACCGGCACATAGAGCTTGGCGCCATCGGCGTATTCCAGGGTCAGGAACTCGGAGGGCTGGCCGTTGAAGTCGAGGGTCTGCAGCCCGAGGTAACGGCCCACGCCCTGTTCCTCGTGTACCACCGGGGCGCCGATGGTGAGGTCGCTGAGGTTCTGCACAACCGCATCCGCATCCCGGGTGCTGCGGTTGCGGCCGCGGGTCTGCCGGGCCCGTTCGCCGAGCAGCGCGGCCTCAGGGGCGACCGCGACGCCATCGGGCAGGACGAAACCCTCCCCGAGGGCGGCGACGGTCACGTGCAGGCCCGTCCCGGCATCCAGGAAGGCGTCCCAGTTCTCCACTGGATGGTGCGGGACGGCCTGTTCCCGCAGCAGGGTCAGCAGGGCCTCGCGCCGCCCGGCCGATTCCGCGGTGAGCAGGACTCGCTGCTGCCCCTCGATGAACGCCTTCAGCCGCTGGGCCGGGTCTTCGCGACCCTGCTGCATCCCTAGTTCCGGGAGCGGGTCGCAGGTGAACGCGATCTCGGCGCCACGGTCCGCGGGAAGTGGTGCGGCCGGGTGGCCCATGGCCACGCCGGAGTGCACGCGCAGGGCGTTCCCGAGCTGGTCGATATCCAGATAAAGCCGCTCCGGCGGCAGCAGCGGGCGATCGTACTGGTGGCTCAACTGCTCGAAGCGATCGCGGATCTCCTGCGCAAACTCCTCCGCGGCGCCGGCGATATTGCCGAGCTGCACCACCTGGGCCTCGGGGCAGTAGTCGAATACCGTGTCCATGCCCTCGAAGAACAGTGGCAGGTAGGCCTCGATACCCGGCGGGACCAGCCCCTCGCTGATGTCGCGGTAGATCGGGTGCCGGGTGGGGTCGCCGGCGAACTGAGCCCGGTAGCGTGTCCGGAATTCGCGGATGGCCGTATCGTTCAGCGGGAACTCGTGGCTGGGGAGGATCTCCAGGCGCTCGACCTTTTCGGTGGAGCGCTGCGATTCGGGATCGAACTGGCGCAGGGAGTCGATCTCGTCATCCAGGAACTCGATCCGCACGGGCTCGTCGGCACCCATCGGGAACAGGTCCAGGATCTCCCCGCGGGCCGCGAACTCGCCATGGCTGATGACCTGCTGCACGGCGTTGTAACCGGCCTCGGCGAGATTCTCGCGCAGGGTCATGCGATCCAGCCGCTGGCCGGTCTGCAGGGAGAGCCCCTGACTGGTCAGCCAGTCGCGCGGCGGGAGACGCTGCATCAGGGTGGAGACCGGCATCAGCACAATGCCGCGTTCCAGACCGGGGAGGTGGTACAGCGTGCGCAGGCGTTCCGAAATGATGTCCTCGTGCGGGGAGAACACATCGAACGGCAGGGTTTCCCAGTCCGGCAGGCGCAGCAGCGAAAGGTCCTGGTCGCCGGCGAAAAACTCCCATTCCTCCTGCCAGCGGTCGGCGGCCTCGTTGGATTCCGTGATGACCAGCAGCGGGCGATCGAACGCCGCAGCATTGCGGGACAGGGCGAGGGTCGCCGCCGTGGCGTTGAGTCCCGACCAGATCTCGAAACCGGAGCCGGGGAGGCGGCCGGGCTGAAGCGGATTGCGCCGTTTTTCGGACATGGGCCTGCGGATCGGGGCTGCGGAAAGGGTCGCGATTATACGGATTCCGCCGCACGGGTGCGCGAGGTCCTTGTGTCGGTCAAGGGCGATTCACAGGAAGCCTGGAAGGCAAAAAGGGTTTCAGGGCGAAGAAATCATGAGGACGCCGTTGCCTGACACGGCGCCTGTCGTGCCCCTGCGGCCGCTCAAATCATCCCCCTCCCAATCTTCCCTTCTTCCTGTAAACGCTTTTGTTTGCGTTCAGGGGAATCAGTCGGGGTCGATGTAGCGCTTGAGGATGGGGGCGTAGGCGTCGATGCGGCGGTCGCGGAGGAAGGGCCATTGGCGGCGCACGGCCTCGGTGCGGATACGATCCAGCTCGACAGCGAGGATCTCCGGCGCGTCCTCGCCGGACCGGGCCAGGAATTCGCCCTGAGGCCCGGCGACGAAGCTCGTGCCCCAGAAGGTTGCGCCGGGCGAATGCCCCGAGGGGTCGGGCTCGTGGCCGGTGCGATTGCAGGCGATCACCGGGAGGTTGTTGGCCACCGCGTGGCCGCGCTGGACAGTGACCCAGGCCTCCTGCTGGCGGCGCTGTTCCTCAGGGGTGTCCTGCGGGTCCCAGCCGATCGCGGTCGGGTAGATCAGGACCTCGGCACCGGACAGCGCCATGATACGCGCGGCCTCGGGATACCACTGGTCCCAGCAGACCAGGACACCGAGCCGGCCGACGGAGGTATCGATGGGCACAAAGCCGGTGTCCCCCGGCGTGAAGTAGTACTTCTCGTAGTAGCCGGGGTCGTCGGGGATGTGCATCTTGCGGTAGGTGCCGACCTGGCGGCCGTCGGTTTCGAAGACGACGGCGGTGTTGTGGTAGAGCCCCGGGGCGCGCCGCTCGAACAGGGAACCGACGAGGACCACGCCGTGCTCGCGCGCGATCGCCGCCAGGCGTTCGCTGCTGGGACCGGGGATCGGTTCGGCCGCATCGAAGGTGGCGAGATCCTCGGTCTGGCAGAAATAGGGGCCGGTATGCAGTTCGGCCAGGACCACCAGGCGGGCACCGTTCGCCGCGGCCGTAGCCACGGCCGCAGCGGTGGCGTCGAGGTTGGCCTCGACGCTGCCGGCGTCCTGGTGCTGGATCAGGGCAACGGACAGGGTGTCAGGGGACATGATGGGGACTCGGGCTGGCGGTTATTCCTGCGGGATTCCGAGGGCGGCCGCGGGATACTGCATGGTCAGGCAGTGAAGGCTGCCACCCTGACGAATGATGGGGCGGCAGTCGATTTCCACGATCTCGCGTCCCGGAAAGGCCTCGGCAAGCCGGTCCCGGGCGACGGCATCCGCGGCATCGTCATACACCGGCAGCAGGACCGCTCCGTTCAGGATCAGGAAATTCGCATAGGTCGCGGCCAGTCGCCGGCCATCCTCGAAGATCGGGGCGGGCCAGGGCAGGGGGATCAGGCGGTAGGGTTCGCCGGACGGCTGGCGCAGGGCCCTTAGCTCCTGTTCCATTGCCTGCAGTTCCGGGTAGTGCGGATCCTGCGGGTCGTCGCACTGGACATAGGCGATGGTGTCCTGCGCACAGAAGCGCGCCAGCGTGTCGATATGGGCGTCGGTGTCGTCGCCCTCCAGCTGGCCGTGTTCCAGCCAGAGCACGCGGCGGGCCCCCAGCCATCGGGCCAGGCTTTGCTCGATGCCCGAGCGATCCAGCTGCGGGTTCCGGGTGGCGGAGAGCAGACAGCGCGCGGTGGTCAGCAGGGTGCCGGCGCCGTCCGATTCGATGGAGCCTCCTTCCAGGACCAGACCGGTCGGCTCCGGCACGCAGCTCCCGAAGACGCCCTGGCTCGCGAGGGCCCGGGTGATGCCGTCGTCGAGGTCCGCGGGATACTTGCCCCCCCAGCCGTTGAAGGTGAAGTCCAGCAGGCGCGGCTGGTCGCCATCGAATACGGTGATAGCGCCATGATCGCGCGCCCAGGTGTCATTGCTGGGGGCCAGCGCGAACCACAGGCGATCCGGACGGATCGCGGTCTCGGTGAGAAAGCCGGAGATCTCCTCGATGTGTTCAGGGTCGCGCGCGACGATAATCACCGGTTGGTACTGGCTGATGCTCGCCGCGATCAGCGCGAACACCGGATGCACCTGTTCCAGGACCGGGGCCCAGTCGGTGTCATCATGCGGCCAGGTGAGCTGGATCGCGCCCTGGGGCTCCCATTCGGCCGGGAGCCGGCGTTGCGTGACTGCCGGGGCGGTTTCCCCGGTGCTCATGGACGATCGGCGCTGGATCCGTTGCGCACGGCACTGTGCAGGACGTATTCGCCCTCGAAGACCACGGAGAAGTCGGCGTAGTCCCAGCGCGTAATCGGCGGATCGCCCACCGTGGCATGGCGTCGCTCGGGCTCGCCGTGCTGGCGGATTACCGCGGCCTGGGTCTGGCCACGGGTGGGAACCCCTTCGCGTTCCTTCACGGTGAATCCACCATCGGGACTGCGCAGGATGTCGGCCGATGCAGTCGCCATGGCCCCGGCAAACAATGCCAGGACGAGGGCGCTGGCGACGGTGCGCACAGTGGTCTTCGGGGTGGGGTTAGAGGCGTTGCATTTCCCTGGCATGGCCGACTCTCCGTTTGCTGGACAGTCCCATGGTAGCGTCTAGCGTGACGCCATGCCTCCCCTCCCTCAACGCAGGTCCGCCGGGCTATAGGCGCGAACGGGTATCTCTGGCATGATTTCGCGATGTTTCGCCCCCTGACCCTCGCCATCGGCCTGCGCTACACGCGCGCGAAGCGGCGCAATCACTTCATCTCGTTCATCTCGGTGGTGTCCATCATCGGGCTGGCCCTGGGCGTGATGGCGTTGATCACGGTGCTGTCGGTGATGAACGGGTTCGAACGCGAGTTGCGCGACCGCATCCTGGGCATGGCCTCGCATGCCACAATCCGCGAGGCCAATGGCGGGCTGCGGGATTGGGAACGCCTGCAGCGCGAGGCGCCGGAGATCGACGAGCGCGTGGTCGCGGCCGCGCCGTATGTCCAGGGCGAGGCCATGCTGAGTGCGCGCGGGAATATCTCCGGGGCACTGATCCGGGGCGTGGAGCCCGAGGCAGAGGAGCGCGTCGCGCGCATTGCCGAGCACATGCTGCAGGGCGAGCTGGGCAGCCTGGAGGGCGGGCGCTACCGGGTGGTGCTCGGGCGGGAACTGGCGGCCGAACTGCGCGTCCGGGTCGGCGACTCGATCATCCTGATGGCGCCTCAGGCCTCGGTCTCGCCGGCCGGCGTGATGCCACGCATGCGCCGCTTCGAGGTCTCCGGCCTGTTCGAGGTGGGGATGTACGAGTACGACCGCGGGACAGCGTTCATCCACCTGGAAGACGCCCAGGCGGTGTTCCAGATGGGCGAACAGGTGACCGGGCTGCGGCTGCGCCTGACCGACATGATGGAAGCGGGTGTGGTGGCCCGCGATGTGGCGGCCCAGCTGGACGGGCTTTTCCGGGTGTCCGACTGGACACGCCAGCACGCTAACCTGTTCCGCGCGATCCAGATGGAAAAGATGGTGATGTTCATCATCCTGTCGCTGATCGTCGCGGTCGCGGCCTTCAACATCGTCTCGACCCTGATCATGCTGGTCACCGACAAGCAGGGAGACATTGCCATTCTGCGTACGCTCGGGCTGTCGCCGGCGGGGATCATGGTGATCTTCATGGTCCAGGGGGTGGTGATCGGGGCGATCGGGATCCTGCTGGGCACCATCGCCGGGGTGTCGCTGGCCGCGAACATCGACGTGGTGGTCCCCTTCATCGAGCGGGTCTCCGGCATCGAGTTCCTGTCCGCCGAGGTGTACTACATCAGCGACCTGCCCTCGGAGCTCAAGCTTGCGGATGTGCTCCGGGTCGGGGTGCTCGGCTTCCTGCTGACCGTGGTGGCCACACTGTTCCCGGCCTGGCGTGCCGCCCGCACCCAGCCGGCGGAGGCGCTGCGCTATGACTGATCACGCCACCCCGGTCCTCGAGGCGGTCGGTCTGGAGCGCCGTTTCCGCGACGGCAAGCTGGACGTGGCCGTTCTCAGCGGGGTGGACTTTGCCCTGCAGCCCGGCGACCAGACGGCGATTATCGGGGCCTCCGGGAGCGGCAAGAGCACCTTGCTGCACCTGCTGGGCGGGCTGGACCGCCCGACGGCGGGGTCCGTGCGCCTGCTGGGAACGGACTGGACCCGCATGAGCGAGGCTAGACGTGGCCACCTGCGCAACCAGCACCTCGGCTTCGTCTACCAGTTTCACCACCTGCTGCCGGAGCTGACTGCCGCGGAGAACGTGGCCCTGCCGCTGCTCATCCGCGGGGTCTCCAACCGCAAGGCCCGGGCCGAGGCACGCCACTGGCTGGGCCAGGTGGACCTGGAACCCCGCCTGGAACACAAACCCGCGGAGCTCTCCGGTGGCGAACGCCAGCGGGTCGCGATCGCCCGGGCGCTGGTGACGCGCCCCTCGGCCATCCTGGCGGACGAACCCACCGGCAACCTGGATCAGGAACGGGCGGCGCAGGTGTTCGAGTTGCTGCGCGCGATGAACCGTTCCACCGGGACCGCTCTGGCCCTGGTGACCCACGACATCACCCTGGCGCGCGAGCTTGATCGCTCGGTCCAACTGGTCAAGGGCCACCTGGAGCTGCAACCGTTCGACGGTCAGCTCGCCACGCACGAATAGACCGCGTGTCTCTCTCGCTTCAGGCGCCCCGGTCATCCGGCGGGCGGCCATCCCGCCGCGCGGCCGCCTGGCGTTCCGCCATTTCCTTGCGCAGCCGTCGCAGGTAACGCCGGCTGCGCACGCGCTGGACGACGTTCAGCCGCCACAGGAAACGCACCAGCAAGTACCCCGAGAGGCCGGCTGCCGCGCCGAGCAGGACGCTGCCCAGGAGCAGGGGCTGCCAGATCGTCAGCAGCTCCGTGGAGAACCACTCCCAGCTCCAGTCCAGATGGATGTCGCGACGCGGTTCGTCCAGTAGCTTGCGCCCGATCGTGTAGGCCAGATACAACATGGGCGGCATGGTGACCGGGTTGGAGATCCAGACCAGGATCACCGAGATCGGCAGATTGACGCGGACCAGCACGGCCACGGCGGCCGCGATCAGCATCTGCATGGGCAATGGCAGGAAGGCCACGAAGAGCCCGACGGCAAACGCACCAGCCACGGAGCGGCGGTTCAGATGCCACAAATCCGGCGAACCCAGGCGCGGCCCCAGCGGGGCGAGCGCCTTGTGCCCGCGCATGTGTTCCATGCCGGGAAACATCTTTTTGATGATGTGTCTTGCCATGTACCGGGCTGCCGATGGTCCGTCGTGCGTGGGTGCGCCGCCGCGCACCTGCCGTGCATTCTCGCCGCTATTGTACGTGCGGGACCATGGTCGGCGGGGCAAGCCAAATCCGGTCCGGCCATGGCGCCCGGTCAACGAGGCCTTTTGTGACGGGCTTTGCCCTCGGGCTGATCGCGGCGGCGTGGGGCCTTCACCGGCTGCCCGAACCGGTTCCGCTGATGCCGGGACCCATACTGGCCCTGTTTCTGGCCGCCGCGGGCGTCAGCCTCGGCCTGCGGCGCCTCGGCTATCCGGGCCTCTGGCCCTGGACGCTGGCGCTGGGTGCGCTGCTCGCCTGGGGGCTGGTCCAGCAGAACACGGACACCTGGCTGGAACATGCGCTGCCTCCCGCCCTGGCCGGGGAGGAGGCCACCGTGTTCGCCACGATCATCAGTCTGCCGGAACATGGCGAACGTCGCAGCCGTTTCCGGATACGGGTGGCCGCGACCCGATCGGGACCGGAAGCGTTTCGGGCGCGCGAACTGCTGGTTTCGACGTACCCCGCGCGCCCCGATCTCGAGGCGGGATCGCATGGCTACATGACCCTGCGCCTGCGGCCGGCCCGGGGGCCGGCGAATCCGGGTGGGTTCGATCGTGCCGGCTGGTACTACCGCGAGGGCCTGCATGGATCCGCGACACTGCTCGACTTCGAGGCGTTAGAGGACGCCCGGGCACCCCGGATTCAGGACGCCCGCTGGCGGGCCGGGTTGCATCGCATGCGCGGTGCGCTGCGCGAGCGCCTGGAACAGGCGGCCCCGGGCCTGCGCCACCCCGGGCTGGTGCAGGCGCTCGTCATCGGCGACCGGCAGGGCATGACCGACGAGGAGTGGCAGGCCTTCCTGCGGACCGGGACCAACCACCTGATGGCGATCTCGGGCCTGCATGTCGGCCTCGTCGCCGGGTTTGTCGGATTGCTCGCGGGGCTTGCCTGGTCCGGGCTCGTCCCGGTGCAGGCGCGGATACGCAAGCCGGCCTTCATGGCGCTGGCGGGCCTCGCCGGGGCTGCGCTCTACGCCGCGCTGGCCGGCTTCAGCATTCCGACCCAGCGCGCGCTGATCATGCTGGCGGCTTTTATGGCCGCGCTGTTGTGGCGGCGCGAGGCGTTTGCCTGGCGCGGACTGATGCTGGCGGCGATCGCCGTGGTGCTGTGGCGGCCGACCAGTGTGCTGGCTCCGGGCTTCTGGTTTTCCTTCGGCGCCGTGGCGGTGATTCTTCTGCTGTTGCAGGGCCGTTCGGGCCGTCCGGGCTGGCGCGCGGCCGGCAGCATTCAGGTGATGCTCGCGCTGGCCATGCTTCCCCTCAGCCTGGCCTGGTTCCAGCTGGGGTCCTGGGTGGCGCCCGTCGCCAATCTGGTGGCGGTGCCGGTGATCAGCCTGCTGGTGCTGCCCTTGTTGCTGGTCGGGGCCGGTCTGGCGGCATTGTGGGCACCGCTCGGCCAGCCGTTCCTGCATCTCGGCGACGGGATCCTGATGCTGCTGGTCGGGCTACTGGACGGCCTTTCGCACGTGCCCGTGCTGGTGGACGAGCGGCGGGTGCCGCTGGCGGCCAGCCTCCTGGGCGGGGTCGCGGTGCTGGTCGCCTTGCTGCCGCGCCTGCGCCTCGCCGCTCCGTGGGTGGTGCTGGCCGGCATCGCCCTGGCCCTGCCCATGCGTCCGCAGATCGATGCGGGCAGCGTACGGGCGCTTCTCCTGGATGTAGGGAACGGGCAGTCGCTCTTGCTGCAGACCCGCCACCATGCGTTGTTATGGGATGCCGGTCCCGGGCGCGCCGGGGGCTACAGCGCGGGGGATCAGATCGTGATTCCGAGCCTGCGTGCGGAGGGGGTACGCCGCCTGGACCGCATGATCCTGAGCCACGAGCATGCCGCGCATTCCGGCGGGGCCGCCGCCGTACGCGCGACGCTACCTGTGGGCGAGGTCCTGCGGCGCCGCCCGCAAGGACCCGGGGAACGGCCCTGCGAGGCAGGCGAGGTCTGGGAATGGGATGGCGTCGATTTCGAGATTCTCCATCCACCCGCCGGCTGGGACGGGAGCGCCTCGGCCTCCTGCGTGCTGGCGGTGGAGACGGCTGGCGGTGTGCGGCTGGTACTGACCGGCGGGCTCGGCGGCCTGGGCGAGGCCGTGCTGATGCAGGAAGGGGCGGAACAGCGAAGCAGCGACCTGCTGGTCGTGCCCCGCGGGGCCGGCGCCGACAGCCTGAGCCGCGGCTGGCTGCAGGACGCCCGCCCCGCCATGGCCTGGGCCAGCACCGATGCGCAGGGCAGGGGGCTGGCCGGCGCGGCACGCCAGCGCCTGGACAGGGCCTGCGTCCCGCTGCAGGGGACCGGCCGCCAGGGGGCCCTGCGGCTTGAGGCGGATACGGAACTGAAGGTCGGGCCCGGCCACCGGGCGGGTTCCCGGCGGTTGTGGCGGCCCGCGCCAGACGCCGGAGCGCCCCTGCCGCCAGGCTGTCCGCGCGGGCCCGAAACCGCAGGCGGGCTGGTAGAATGACGGGATGAACCGTGAACACTCCGACACCATTCGCCCGATTCGCTTTCACCACAGCGAACTTCAGTTGCTCGACCAGCGTCGGCTGCCGGGCGAGAACCTCTGGCAGCGTTACCGGGATGCGCCGGCCGTGGCCGCCGCGATCCGCGACATGGTGGTGCGCGGGGCGCCGGCGATCGGGATTACCGCGGGCTTCGGGGTGGTACTGGCCTGCCAGCGGGCGACCGGGCGGGACGACTGGCGTGCGAGCATTGCGGCGGATATCGAAACCCTGCGCGCGGCGCGTCCCACGGCGGTGAACCTGTTCTGGGCGCTGGATCGCATGCAGGCGCTGGTGGACGCGAGCCCGTCCGCGGAGGCGGCGGTCGCGGCGACGCAGGCCGAGGCGGAGTGGATGCTCGAGTCGGACATCGCCGGCAACCGGCGGCTGGGCGCGCTCGGCGCGAGGCTGATCGAGCCGGGGCAGGGGGTGCTGACCCACTGCAACACGGGCTCGCTGGCCACCGGGGGCTACGGCACGGCCCTCGGCGTGATCCGCGCCGCCTGGGATGCCGGACGGATCGAGGAGGTCTTCGCCGACGAGACCCGGCCCTGGCTGCAAGGGAGCCGCCTGACCGCCTGGGAGCTGGTACATGACGGGATCCCCGTACAGGTGCTGTGCGAAGGCGCCGCGGCCAGCCTGTTGCGCTCGGGCCGCGTCGGCTGGGTGATTGTCGGGGCGGACCGGATCGCCGCCAATGGCGACACCGCAAACAAGATCGGGACCTACGGCCTGGCCCTCCTGGCGCGTGCCCACGGGGTCCGGTTCATGGTGGCCGCGCCGGTCGCGACCATCGACTTCGAGATGCCGGACGGGACCGGTATCCCCATCGAGCAGCGCGGCGAGGACGAGGTGCTGGCGCTGGCGGGTCAGCGCGTGGCGGCCGAAGGCGCCCGAGGCTACAACCCGGCCTTCGACGTGACCCCGGCGGAGCTGATCGATGCCATCGTCACCGAACGCGGGGTCGTGGAGGCGCCGACGGCGGAGCGGCTCGCGGCGCTGCGCGAGCCCACGGCCCCGGAGACGCTCGCATCCGCTCACTGACGAGCGCTCAAACGCGCCCCCGGTGGACGGTCTTCGGGCCTGAGAGGCCCGGAGAACCGTTTTGAGGCGCGAAAAGCCGAGCCCCAGTGGTTACCCCTGTGGTATGATCGCGAGCTTGTTCAGACGGACGGCGTAACCCTCGATGGCTGAATTTGCCAAGGAAATCTTCCCGGTCAATCTCGAAGACGAGATGCAGCAGTCCTACCTCGATTACGCAATGAGCGTAATCGTGGGCCGGGCCCTCCCCGATGTCCGTGACGGCCTCAAGCCGGTCCATCGCCGCGTGCTCTACGCGATGCGCGAGCTGGGCAACGACTACAACAAGCCCTACAAGAAGTCGGCGCGTGTGGTCGGTGACGTGATCGGTAAGTACCACCCGCATGGCGATTCCGCCGTTTACGACGCCATCGTGCGCATGGCGCAGCCGTTCTCGATGCGCTACATGCTGGCCGACGGGCAGGGCAACTTCGGCTCCATCGACGGCGACTCCCCGGCGGCCATGCGGTACACCGAGGTGCGCATGGCGCGCATCGCGGCGGAACTGCTGGCCGACATCGACAAGGAAACCGTCGACTTCATCGACAACTACGACGGCTCCGAGAGCGAGCCGGCGGTGCTGCCGAGCAAGTTCCCCAACCTGCTGGTCAACGGCTCCGCCGGGATCGCGGTGGGGATGGCGACCAACATCCCGCCGCATAATCTGCGCGAGGTGATCAACGCCTGTGTGGCCCTGATCGACGACCCCGAGATCTCCATCGATGGTCTGATGGAACACCTGCCGGGCCCGGACTTCCCGACGGCCGGCATCATCAACGGCATCGAGGGCGTTCGCGAGGCCTACCGTACCGGTCGCGGCCGGGTCCTGATCCGGGCACGCTCGCATGTCGAGCCGCTGGAGGGTGGCCAGCGCGAGGCGATTGTGGTTACCGAGCTGCCCTACCAGGTGAACAAGGCACGCCTGACCGAGAAGATCGCGGAGCTGGTGAAGGAGAAGCGCATCGAGGGCATCTCCGAGCTGCGCGACGAGTCGGACAAGGACGGCATGCGTCTGGTCATCGAGCTCAAGCGTGGCGAGATGGCCGAGGTGGTCCTGAACCACCTGTACATGCACACCCAGATGCAGAACGTCTTCGGCATCAACATCGTCGCCCTGGTCGACGGACAGCCGAAGGTGCTGGATCTGCGTCAGGTGCTGGAGGCGTTCCTGCGGCATCGCCGCGAGGTGGTCACCCGGCGCACGATCTTCGATCTGCGCAAGGCCCGGGAGCGCGCGCATATCCTGGAAGGCCTGGCGATCGCGCTGGCCAACATCGATCCCGTGATCGAGCTGATCCGTGCCGCCCCCAACCCGGCCGAGGCCAAGGCCGGCCTGCTGGCCCGCGGCTGGCCGCTGGGCGTGGTCAGCGACATGCTGGACCGCGCCGGGGCCAGCGCCTCGCGACCGGAGGACCTGGCGCCGGAATACGGCGTGGGGGACGACGGCTATCGCCTGTCCGAGGCCCAGGCGCAGGCGATCCTCGACCTGCGCCTGCACCGCCTGACCGGGCTGGAACAGGACAAGATCCTGGACGAGTACCGCGAGCTGCTGGAGCTGATCGACGACCTGCTGGATATCCTCGGCTCCGGCGATCGCCTGCAACTGGAGATCCGCAACGAGCTGCTGGCCGTGGCCGAACAGTTCGGCGACGAGCGCCGCAGCGAGATCCGCGAACGCCAGGCCAACCTGACCCTGGAAGACCTGATCGGCGAGGAGGACGTGGTCGTCACGCTCTCGCACGCCGGCTACGTGAAGTACCAGCCAGTGGCGGACTACCGCGCGCAGCGCCGGGGCGGGCGTGGCAAGGCCGCGACCAGCTTCAAGGAAGAGGACTTCATCGACCGTCTGGTGGTGGCCAACACCCACGACACGATCCTGTGCTTCTCCAGCCGGGGTCGGGTGTACTGGCTGAAGGTCTACGAGCTGCCGCAGGGCTCGCGCGCCTCGCGCGGCAAGCCGATCGTGAACCTGCTGCCGCTGGAGTCCGACGAGCGGATCAACGCGATCCTGCCGGTGCGCGAATACGACCCGGACCACTATGTGTTCATGGTCACCGCGCAGGGGACAGTCAAGAAGACACCGCTGACGGATTTCTCGCGCCGCCGGGCCTCCGGCATCATCGCCGTGGATCTGCGCGAGGGCGACCACCTGGTGGACGTCTCCCTGACCGACGGCACCCTCGACGTGATGCTGGTGACCACGGCCGGCAAGGCCGTGCGCTTCCACGAGAGCGACGTGCGCGCCATGGGGCGTACCGCCTGTGGCGTGCGCGGGGTGCGTATGGAAGGCGATCACCGGGTGATTGCCCTGCTGAATGTAGACGAGGGATCGGCGCTGCTGGCGACCGAGCATGGCTACGGCAAACGCACCCGCTTCGACGAGTTCCCGGTCCACCGCCGTGGCGGCCAGGGCGTGATCGCGATCCAGACCGAGGGGCGCAACGGCCCGCTGGTCGGGGCTTCGCGGGTCCTGGACGATGACGAGGTGATGCTGATCACCAACGGCGGGACCCTGGTGCGCACGCCGGTGGATCAGATTCCGCTGATCGGGCGCAATACGCAGGGCGTGCGGCTGATTCGGCTTGACGAAGGCGAGAACCTGGTCGAGCTGGCCCGCGTGGCCCAGCTGCAGGGCGAGGCCGGCGACGAAGAATCCGACGAGATGGGAACCGGAGCGGACCCGGAGACGGGTCCCGAATCCAGCGACGATGGAGAACAGGCATGACGCGAGTGATGAACTTCAGCGCGGGGCCGGCGGCCCTGCCGCAGGCGGTACTCGAGCGGGCGCGTGACGAGCTGCTGGACTTCCGCGGGTCCGGGATGTCGGTGATGGAGATGAGTCACCGCGGCAAGCCGTTCATGGCCGTGGCCGAGAAGGCCGAGCAGGACCTGCGCAAGCTGATGAACATCCCCGAGAACTATTCGGTCCTGTTCCTGCAGGGCGGGGCGACCGGACAGTTCGCGGCCATCCCGCTGAACCTGGCCAATGGCCAGAGCACCGACTACATCGATACCGGGGCCTGGTCCGGCAAGGCGATCAAGGAGGCCCAGAAATACGGGCCGGTGAACATCGTGGCGAGTTCGCAGGCAAGCGGCTACGACTCGATCCCGGATCGTGCCTCCTGGAACCTGGACCCCAATGCCGCCTACGTGCACTACACGCCGAACGAGACCATCGGCGGCGTGGAGTTTCCCGATATCCCGGATGTGGGTGACGTGCCGCTGGTCGCGGACATGTCCTCGACCATCCTGTCGCGCCCGATCGATGTCTCGAAGTTTGGCGTGATCTATGCCGGGGCGCAGAAGAATATCGGCCCGGCCGGCCTGACCGTGGTGATCGTGCGCAACGACCTGCTGGAACGCGAGCGCCAGGCACCCGTGCCGGCGGTGCTGGACTGGGCCCTGCAAGCGAAGAATGACTCGATGTACAACACCCCGCCGACCTTTGGCTGGTACCTGGCCGGGCTGGTATTCGAGTGGCTGCTGGAGCAGGGCGGCCTGGAGGCGATGGCCGAGATCAACCAGCGCAAGGCGGCCAAGCTGTACCAGTACATCGACAATTCCGCCTTCTACCGGAACCCGGTGGAGCCCGCGGCCCGCTCCTGGATGAACGTGCCGTTCATCCTCGCGGACGACGCCCTGGACGGGTCCTTCCTGAACGAGGCCGATGCGGCCGGCCTGTCCTCGCTGAAGGGCCACCGGTCGGTGGGCGGCATGCGCGCCAGCATCTACAACGCCGTTCCGGAGAGCGCCGTGGATGCGCTGATCGAGTTCATGGCGGACTTCGAGAACCGCCACGCCTGATCCCGTCGAATCGCTGTTGCCGGGGACGCTACCGGACGAGGAGGTCGTGATGTACCGGATTCAGACCTACAACAACATCGCCGTGCGCGGGCTGGATCGTTTCCCGCGTGACCATTACGAGGTCGCCTCGGATATCAATCAGCCGGACGCGCTGATGCTGCGCTCCTTCGACCTGCATTCGGTGGAGATCCCGGATTCGGTCCTGGCGGTGGGGCGCGCCGGGAGCGGGGTCAACAATATCCCGGTGGCGGCCCTGTCCGAGCGCGGCGTGGCCGTGTTCAACGCCCCCGGCGCGAATGCCAATGCGGTGAAGGAACTGGTCATCGCCGGGCTGTTGCTGGGTGCCCGCAACCTGCTGCCGGCGGCTGGCTACGTGCAGGAGCTGGACCCCTCGAAGGAAGATTTCATGTCCGCGGTGGAACAGGGCAAGAAGAAGTTCACCGGCTTCGAACTGCCGGGCCGGCGTCTTGCCGTCCTGGGCCTTGGGGCGATCGGGGTCGGCGTCGCCAACGCCGCCCGTGCGCTGGGCATGGAAGTGGTCGGCTTCGACCCCAAGGTCACGGTGGAAAACGCCTGGCGCCTGGATTCCGGCATCGAGCGGGCGCGCTCGGTGGAGGCGGCCATGGAAGGGGCCGACGCCGTCACCGTACACGTGCCGCTGACCGAGAACACCGCCAACCTGGTGAACGCGAAGACGCTGGCCGGCATGAACCCCGGGGCCATGGTGCTCAACCTGGCCCGCGAGGGGATCGTCGATGACACGGCCGTGCGGGAAGGACTGGATGCGGATCGACTGCATGCCTACATCACGGACTTTCCGGTACAGGGCATGGTGGGCCACCCGCGGGTGATTACCCTGCCACATCTGGGCGCCTCGACGACCGAATCCGAGGAGAACTGCGCGGTCATGATCGCCGACCAGCTACGGGACTACCTGGAGAACGGCAACGTGGTGAACTCCGTGAACCTGCCGACCCTGGTGCTGGACCGCAAGGGGGATACCCGCATCGCGATCATCAACCGGAACCTGCCGGACCGGGTCGGCCGCATCTCGCACACGCTGGGCGAATCGAATATCAACATCCTGCACCTGATGAATGACTCCCGTGGCGATCTGGCCTACACCCTGATGGACGTGGACGGCCACCCCGACGCGGAGACCCTGGACGCCCTGCACCGGATCGACGGCGTGCTGCGGGCCCGGGTGCTGTAGGCGATGGCCGGGGATCCGCATTCGTCGCCATCCGCCGAGGACCGCGAAGATCTCGCGGCCCTGCGCGCGCGTATCGACGCGCTGGATGCCGAGCTCCTGGAGCGGTTGAGCGAGCGCGCCCGCTGCGCCGAGGCGGTGGCGCGGGTCAAGCGCAGCCAGGAGAGCGACCCGGTGTTCTACCGTCCGGAGCGCGAGGCCGAGATCCTCCGGCGGGTGCGCAAACGGAATCCCGGTCCGCTGTCCGACGAGGCCATCACGCGGCTGTTCCGCGAGATCATGTCCGAGTGCCTGGCGCTCGAGCATCCGCTCCATGTCGCCTATCTCGGACCGGTGGGGACCTTCACTCACCTGGCGGCGCGCAAGCACTTCGGCCATGCCGTCGAGACCCAGCCGCTGGCCTCGATCGATGCGGTGTTCGGCGCGGTGGAGACCGGGCGCGCGCAGTTCGGCGTGGTTCCCATCGAGAACAGCTCCGAGGGGGTCGTCACCCACACCGTGGACTGCTTCATGGATTCCTCCCTCCAGATCTGTGGCGAGGTCGTGACCCCGATCCACCACCACCTGCTGTCCCGGGCCGAGGATCTCGGGCAGGTGCGGCGGGTCCTCGCGCATGCGCAGGCGCTGGCGCAATGCCGCCAGTGGCTGGATAGCGAACTGCCCCATGCCGAGCGCGAGGCGGTCTCCAGCAACGCCCGGGCGGCCGAGATCGCGGCGCAGGATCCCACCGCGGCGGCGCTGGCCAGCCAGGCGGCTGCCGAACACTACGACGTCCCGGTGCGGGCCCCGCATGTGGAGGATCGCGCCGACAACACGACGCGTTTCCTGATCATCGGCTCGGGGACCACGCAACCCAGCGGGGCGGACCGTACATCGGTGATGCTGAGTACCGCCAACCGGCCAGGGTCGCTGTATTCGCTGCTCAAGCCGATCGCGGAGGCCGGCATCAGCCTGACCCGGATCGAGTCGCGCCCCTCGCGCTGCACGCCGTGGAACTACGTGTTCTTCCTCGATCTGGTCGGGCACCAGCAGGACCCGTTGATCCGCGACTGCCTGGAGCAGCTGCGCGCCAGTGCCGATACCGTCAAGGTCCTGGGTAGCTATCCCCAGGCCGCCACCTGACACGCCCACCCGCTATCCCCGAGGTTTTCCGCATGGCATCCAACCCTTCCGTATCCGCTGCGGCCGGCCCGGGCTTTGATCCCGTGGCCCTGGCGGTCGCCGGGGTCCAGGGCCTCCGCCCGTATCAGCCCGGCAAGCCCGTCGCCGCACTGGAGCGCGAACTCGGTATTCGCCAGGCGATCAAGCTGGCCTCCAACGAGAACCCCCTGGGCCCGTCGCCGCTTGCGGTGGAGGCGGGCCGCGCGGCGCTGGCCGAGGCCCATGTCTATCCCGACGGGAACGGCTTCGAGCTGAAGGCGCGACTGGCCGAGCGCCATGGCGTCGCCCCGGAACAGATCACGCTCGGAAACGGCTCCAACGAGGTGCTGGAGCTGGTCGCGCGCACCTGGCTGGCACCGGGCCGGGCAGCCGTGTTCTCCGCGCATGCGTTTGCGGTTTACCCGCTGGTTACCCAGGCGGTCGATGCCGAGGCACGGGTCGCGCCCGCGCTGGGGGCCGACCATCCGGAGCAGCCCTTCGGGCATGATCTCGAGGCCATGCGGGCACGGGTGGATGGCGACGTGCGCGTGGTGTTCGTGGCCAATCCGAACAATCCCACCGGGACCTGGCTGGAGGGTTCGGCGCTGGAGGCCTTCGTGGCGGCGATGCCGGCGACCACCGTGGTGGTCGTGGACGAGGCCTATTTCGAATACGTCGAGGCGGCGGGGTATCCGGACACCACGCAGTGGCTGGAGCGCTATCCGAACCTGGTCGTGACCCGGACCTTCTCCAAGATCCAGGGCCTGGCCGGACTGCGCCTGGGGTACGCGGTCAGTTCCCCGGCGGTCGCCGACCTGCTCAACCGGGTCCGACAGCCGTTCAATGTCAACGCCATTGCCCAGGCCGCGGGCCTTGCGGCGCTGGACGATACCGCGCATGTGGAGAGATCGGTGGCCGTCAACCGCGACGGGTTGCGGCAGGTGACAGCGGCCCTGCGGGATAAGGGGCTGCGTGTGATTCCGTCGGTGGGGAACTTCGTGACCTTTGACACCGGGCGTGATCCGGCCCCGGTATACGAAGGCCTGCTGCGCGAGGGCGTCATCACGCGGCCGGTGGAGAATTACGGCCTGCCCGGTCACCTGCGGGTCACCCTCTCGACCCGGGAAGACAACGACCGCTTCCTCGCGGCACTCGACAAGGTCCTGGCGTGATCGAACGGCTGGTCATCTTCGGGGTCGGCCTGATCGGCGGCTCGCTGGCGCTGGCCCTGCGCGAGGCCGGCGCGGTACGCGAGGTGGTCGGCTGCTCGCGCAATGCCGACAACCTGCGCGAGGCTCAGCGGCTGGGCGTGATCGACCGCTGGACCACGGACGTCGCCGCGGCCGCGGAGGGCGCCGACCTGGGCGTGCTCGCCGTGCCATTGGGCGCGATGGAGCCGCTCGCCCGCGACCTGGCGGCCGCCTGGCCCGAGGACAGCCCGCTGACCGACGTGGGCAGCAGCAAGCAGGCGGTGATCGATGCGGTGGGCGCCGGCTTCGGTGCGGTCCCGCGCGCCTTCGTGCCCGGCCACCCGATCGCCGGGACCGAGAAAAGTGGGGTAGGGGCCGCCTTCCCCAGTCTGTTCCGCGATCGCCTGGTGATCCTGACGCCGGCCGATGCCACCAACCCGCTGGCCACGGACCGCGTGGCGGCCATGTGGCAGGCCGCCGGCGCGCGGGTCGAATACATGACCCCGGCGCATCATGACCGGGTCCTGGCCGCGACCAGCCACCTGCCGCATGTGCTCGCGTTCACGCTGGTCTCGTCGCTGGCGAACATGAGCGAGCGCGACGAGATCTTTCACTACGCCGCGGGCGGGTTTCGCGACTTCACGCGCATCGCCTCCAGTGACCCGGTGGTCTGGCGCGATATCTGCCTGGCCAACCGCGACGCCATCCTCGAGGTCATCGGGCAATACCAGAACGACCTCGAGACGCTGCGCGGCGCGATCGAACGCGGCGATGCCGCCACCATCGAACAAAGCTTTGAACATGCCAAGGAAACCCGCGATCGCCTCTGCGACCCCGCGGATGCACAACTGGATACCTGAAACCCCATGAATACCTTTACCGTACAGCCCGGAGGCCAGCTTGCGGGCCACGCCCGCGTGCCGGGCGACAAATCGATTTCCCACCGCGCCATCATGCTCGGGGCGCTGGCCGAGGGGGAGACCCATGTGACCGGCTTTCTCGAAGGGGCGGATTGCATCGCCACGCTGGAGGCCTTCCGCGCGATGGGCGTGGCCATCGAGCGCACCGGACCGGGCTGCGTGCGCATCCAGGGCGCCGGCCTGCGCGGGCTGCAGGCCCCGCCGACTGCGCTGGACATGGGCAACTCGGGGACCGCGATGCGGCTGCTGTGCGGGGTCCTCGCCGGGCAGGCCTTCGACAGTGAACTGGTCGGCGATCGCTCCCTCTCCGGGCGTCCGATGCGCCGGGTCACCAACCCGCTGGCCCGCATGGGGGCCAGGATCGAGACCAGCGATGCCGGGACGCCGCCGCTGCGGGTGCATGGCGGCGCCCCTCTGCGGGGTACCGATCACGTGCTCGAGGTGGCCAGCGCCCAGGTGAAGTCGGCCCTGCTGCTGGCCGGCCTGTGGGCGGATGGCAAGACCTGCGTGACCGAGCCGGCACCCACACGGGATCACACCGAACGCATGCTGGCCGGCTTCGGTTACGCGGTCGAACGCGACGGGCCACGGGCCTGCGTCGAGGGGGGTGGCCGGCTGATCGCCAGTCCGGTCGATGTGCCGGCGGATATCTCCTCGGCCGCTTTCTTCCTGGTCGGTGCCTCGATCGCGGCCGGTTCGCGCATGCGCCTGGAGCATGTCGGCATCAATCCGACCCGCACCGGCGTAATCGATATCCTGCGCCTGATGGGCGCCGAGATCCGCATCCTCAACGAACGCGAAGCGGGCGGCGAGCCGGTGGCGGATCTGGAGGTCGAGGCCGCCCGGCTCAAGGGGATCCAGATTCCGGAGCACCTGGTGCCGCTGGCGATCGACGAATTCCCCGCGATCTTCGTCGCCGCGGCCTGCGCCGAGGGCGAGACCGTACTGACCGGCGCCGAGGAGCTGCGGGTCAAGGAGAGCGACCGTATCCAGGTGATGGCCGACGGCCTCGCCGCACTCGGGGTCGACTGCGCCGTGCAGCCAGATGGTATCCGGATCCGGGGTGGCGACGGCTTCACCGGTGGCGAGATCAACAGTCATGGCGACCACCGTATCGCCATGTCGTTCGCGATGGCGGGGCTGCGGGCCACCGCCCCCATCCTGATCCACGATTGCGCGAACGTGGGTACATCCTTCCCCGGCTTTGTGGCGCTTGCGCGCGAGGCCGGGCTGCAGCTGGAGGCCGCATGAGTTCGGAAGTTCCGGTACTGACCATCGACGGCCCGGGCGGGGCCGGCAAGGGCACGGTCTGCATGCGCGTGGCCGCCGCCATGGGCTGGCATCTGCTGGACAGCGGCGCGCTGTACCGTCTGTTGGGGCTGGCAGCACGCCAGCACGGGGTCGAGCTGACCGACGAGGCCGCGCTCGTTCGACTGGCCGCCGGTCTCGACGTCGACTTCGAGGTGAATCGAGACGCTACGGCGGTCACGACCCTGCTTGAGGGGGCGCCGGTCGATCAGCTGCTGCGCACCGAACAGGCGGGCAGCGACGCCTCCCAGGTGGCCGCCATCCCGGCCGTGCGCGAGGCCCTGCTGGAGCGCCAGCGAGGCTTCGCCAAGCCCCCCGGGCTGGTCGCGGACGGGCGCGATATGGGGACCGTGGTCTTCCCCGCGGCGGACCTGAAGATCTTTCTCACCGCCTCCGCGGAGGAAAGGGCACGCCGGCGTTACATGCAGTTGAAGGAACAAGGACTTAGTGCTAATCTCTCCGCCCTTCAGGACGAGATGGAGGCCCGCGACCGTCGCGACCGCGAACGCAGCGTGGCCCCCCTCAAGCCCGCCGAAGATGCCTGGGAACTGGATACCACGGACCTCGACATCGTTGGCGTGGTGGACATGATCCTGGAGCGCCTCCGGGACGTACTCCCGGAACAAAGCCCCCGCCCCGCGGAATAAGCCGTCGGAAGCGGGATCATCAACGTCTAGAACTGGTTGCAGGAAGTTTCTGCAAGCATTTGTTAAACCACAGGTTCACAAATCCATGAGTGAAAGTTTCGCGCAACTGCTCGAAGAGAGCATGGCCTACACCCAGATGCAGCCGGGTGCCATCCTCAGTGCCACCGTCATTGAGGTCACCCCGGACGTCGTCGTGGTGAACGCCGGCCTGAAGTCCGAGGGGGTCATCCCCACCGAGCAGTTCATGAACGACGAGGGTGAGCTCGAGGTCAAGGTCGGCGATGTCGTCGAAGTGGCCCTAGAGACCCCGGAAGACGGTTTCGGCGAGACGCGCATGTCGCGCGAAAAGGCCAAGCGGGCCAAGGCCTGGGACCGTCTCGAAGGTGCGATGGAAGAAGAGCAGTACGTCACCGGCAAGATCTCCGGCAAGGTCAAGGGCGGTTACACCGTCGAGCTGGGCGATATCCGGGCGTTCCTGCCGGGTTCACTCGTGGATGTCCGTCCGGTGCGCGATACCGCGTACCTGGAAGGCAAGGAGCTGGAGTTCAAGCTCATCAAGCTGGATCGCCGCCGTAACAACGTGGTCGTGTCGCGCCGCGCCGTGGTCGAGCAGGAATACAGCGCCGAGCGCGAGGAACTGCTGAAGAACCTGCAGGAAGGCGCGCAGGTCAAGGGCATCGTCAAGAACCTGACCGATTACGGTGCGTTCCTGGATCTGGGCGGCATCGACGGCCTGCTGCACATCACCGACATGGCCTGGAAGCGCGTCAAGCATCCGTCCGACGTGGTCGAGATCGGCCAGGAAGTCGAGGTCAAGGTCCTGAAGTTCGATCGCGAGCGCATGCGTGTGTCGCTGGGCCTGAAGCAGCTGGGCGAGGATCCGTGGGAGAACATCACCCGCCGTTACCCGACCGGCACCCGCATCTTCGGCAAGGTCACCAACATCACCGACTACGGCTGCTTCGTGGAAATCGAAGACGGCGTGGAAGGCCTGGTGCACGTGTCCGAGATGGACTGGACCAACAAGAACGTCAACCCGGGCAAGATGGTCGCGATCGGCGACGAGGTCGAGGTGATGATCCTGGACCTGGACGAAGAACGCCGCCGCATCTCGCTGGGCATGAAGCAGTGCCAGTCGAATCCGTGGGACGACTTCGCGGCCAACCACAACCGCGGCGAGAAGGTCAGCGGCCAGATCAAGTCGATCACCGATTTCGGTGTGTTTGTCGGCCTGGAAGGCGGCATCGACGGCCTGATCCACCTTTCCGATCTGTCGTGGCACGAAGCGGGCGAAGAAGCCATTCGCAACTTCAAGAAGGGTGACGAGGTCGAGGCCGTGGTCCTGTCCGTGGATCCCGAGCGCGAGCGTATCTCCCTGGGCCTGAAGCAGCTGGATCGCGATCCGTTCGCCAACTTCGTGGCCGAGCACAGCAAGGGCAGCATTGTCTCCGGCACGGTCAAGGAAGTGGACGCCAAGGCAGCCGTGGTCGAACTGGCTGACGGCATCGACGGCATCCTGCGCGCGGCCGATATCTCCCAGGACCGCGTGGAAGACGCCAGCACCGTGCTGAAGGTGGGCGATACGGTCGAGGCCAAGTTCATGGGCGTCGACAAGAAGACCCGCGCCATCAGCCTGTCGATCAAGGCCAAGGACCGGGCGGAAGAAGCCGAGATGGTCTCCGACTACGGCAGTAATGCCGGCGGCGGTACCACGCTGGGCGATCTGCTGAAGGAACAGATGGACAAGAACGACTAAGTCCGTTCCGTCGTGGCCCGCGGTGCCAAGGGGTGCCGTGGGCCATTTTGTACCGGGAAACCGGATTTCCTTCCTGTCTGTGACGAGTGCCAGATGACCAAATCGGAATTGATCGAGAACCTCGCCCGGAAGTCACCTCATCTGCCAGCCAGGGACGTGGAGATGTCCGTCAAGGCATTGCTCGAACGCATGAGCCACGCGCTGGCGAACGGGCAACGGGTGGAGATTCGCGGCTTTGGCAGCTTTTCGCTGCACTTCCGGCCACCCCGACTGGGCCGGAACCCCAAGACCGGTGAAGGCGTTGCCTTGCCCGGCAAGCATGTCCCTCATTTCAAGCCCGGCAAGGAATTGCGCGAACGGGTAAACGATTCTGTAGCCGAAAACGGCTAGACCGTCCATGGACGACCGGCGGCGACAGAAGATTCGCAACACCGTGGCGTTTGTCGCGCTGATCCTGATCTCGTCCGCGGTCGGTATTCTTGTTGTTCTGAACGAAGCCCTGGTGACACTGGTGTTGCCGGGTCTCGAGATCGAGGCCCCCCTGGTGGTGTTCCTCGGGTTGGCCGCCTTGTTTGGAGTGATCCTGGCCTCGCTGGTGCTCTGGCTGCGCCTGCGCCGGCTGCGGCAGAAGATCGCCGACCTGCGCGAGCAGAACCATGCCCTCAAGGTCGAGGTCGAGCAGCTGCGTACCGCACCCATGCGGGATTTCTACTAGCCGCATCGCCATGCGGTCTTCCATACCTTTTGTTTCGCTGTCCGTACCCGGGGAGCGTACTCGCCGATGATCAATGACTGGTTCTGGTTGCTGCTCCCGCTCGCCGCGGCAAGTGGTTGGTGGCTGGCACGCTATGGCGTGCCGGAAGACCAGGAAGAGCGCGAGCCGTCACTGGATCGTTACCTCGAGGGCGTACGCCACCTGCTGGATGATCGCACCGATGATGCGCTGCAGGCCTTCATCGAGATGGTGGAGGTCGATCACGAGACTTTCGAGACGCATGTAATCCTCGGGCGGCTGTTCCGGCGCCGGGGCGAGGTGGATCGCGCCATTCGCATCCACCAGAACCTGGTGGCGCGCCCGACGCTGCCGGCGGCCCAGCGGGCCCAGGCCCTTTGCGAGCTCGGCGAGGACTTCCTGCTGGCGGGAGTGCTGGACCGGGCCGAGGCCGTCTTTCGCGAACTCGCGGACTCGCCGCACCAGGCCGTGCCGGCCCTGGAGGGCCTGCGCCAGGTCTACGAAACCCAGCGGGAATGGGAGCGGGCGATCGAGGTGGGCGACCGGCTGAAGGCGCATGGGGTCGCCCATGAACAGCTGCGGATCGCCCACTACCACTGCGAACTGGCGCGGATCGCGCTGGACCAGGACGACCACGAGGAGGCGAGGGCGCGCGCGAAACAGGCCGAGGAACTGGTTCCCGGTCTGTCGCGGGCTCTGCTGATCCAGTCGGAGATTGCGGCGCGCGCCGGCGAGATCCGCGAGGCGATCCGGTTCGGGCGGGATGCCGTGGCGCGCACCCCGCAACTGGCGCCTCTCCTGGTGCCCCGGATCGAGCGCCTGCATCAGGAACTGCCCGGCGAGAACCGTCTGGGGCAGCTGGAGGAACTCCTGGACGACCTGGCCCGAAGTCGCGGGATCACCATGGCGCGGATTGCCCTGATGCGGCTGTACCGGCGCACGGGACGGCTGGACGCCGCGCTTTCCGAACTGGGGCAGATCCTGGCGCAACGCCCGGTCCCGACCTCGGGCCTGCTGGAGGCGGTTCGCTGGATGAAGATCCTGCCGGCGGTGCAGCAATACAGCACGGAATTCTCGGCGTTCGAGAAGGCCCTGGCCGACCAGCTTGGCAGCCAACACTTGTACCAATGCGGGAACTGCGGCTACCAGGGACGGGCGCATGTATGGCAGTGCCCGAGCTGCCGGCGCTGGGATACCCTGCGCGGGCTTGATTTCGATATCGACCAGACGACGGAAGCCGCCGAGGAGGCGTTGATCCGCGAAGGGAGCCACCACCCATGAGCCGACCCACGACAGTGACCCCGGAACCCGCCACGCGCCTGATCGTCGCCCTCGACTTTGCAGAGGCCGATGCGGCGCTGGCATTCGCCCGACAACTCGACCCGGCGCAGTGCGCCCTGAAGGTCGGCTTCGAACTGTTCGTGGTCGCCGGTCCGGCGCTGCTGCAACGGCTCCACGACCTCGGCTTTCGGGTGTTTCTGGACCTGAAGTTTCACGACATCCCGAATACCGTGGCGGCTGCCTGCCGGGCCGCGGCGCGTACCGGCGTGTGGCTGATCAACGTACATGCCAGCGGCGGCCTGGAGATGATGCGGGCCGCACACGAAGCGGTACGCGAAACCAACGACACAACCTCGCTTCTGGCCGTCACGGTGCTGACCTCCAGCGACGCCGGCACCCTGCGTGAGATCGGCGTGAGTCGCGAGCCGGCCGATCAGGTGGGCTTGCTGGGGGAACTGGCGATACAAAAGGCGGGGCTGGAGGGCCTGGTGTGCTCGGCGCAGGAGGCCGCCATGCTGCGGCGCCGGCTGGGCGAGCGGCCACTGCTGGTGACACCGGGGATCCGGCTGGAAGACTCGGGAGGCGATGACCAGAAGCGTGTCATGACCCCCGAGCGGGCCCTGGAGGCGGGCGCCAGCGCGATCGTGGTCGGCCGGCCGATCACCCGCGCCCCCGACCCGGCCGCGGCGATGGAGGCCTTCGTCACACGCCTGAACATGCCGAATGACGCCGTGGAATGAGGGGGTTTTCCGGCGGGGCTGTTCTCGCTAGGATGCCCGGGGTAGTCGCGGATTGAAGGTTGGAATCCGGGTCTACCCCGCGGTGCACGGATGCACCGATCGTTCAACGAAGATAAGGAGCGTTTTCATGAACAAGCTGTTCCAATGCGCGAAGTGCTGGGCCCTGGCGGGCCTCTGTGTCCTGCCACTGGTCATGGTGACCGCCTCGGGTGGCCAGCCAGTTAACCTGAACGGGGCATCGGCCGACGAGCTGGCCGCACTGGAGAACGTGGGACCGGTCAAGGCGCAAGCCATTGTGGAGCACCGCGAGGCACACGGTGACTTCGCCTCGGTCCAGGCCCTGACCGAGGTGTCCGGGATTGGCGAGCGCACCGTGGAGATGAACCTCGACCGCATCGTCGTCGAGTAGCGAGACGGGTGGCGGCATGGGCCGCCACTTACTACCGGCCCCCGGTCGACGGGTCCGAAAGGATGCGTTGGCCGGGGGTTTGCTGTGAAGTCACCAGGAGAAGGAATGAGCCAGAATCACGCCCCGATCCGTACCGCCGTGTTCCCGGTTGCCGGGATGGGTACGCGCTTTCTGCCGGCGACCAAGGCAAACCCGAAAGAGATGCTTCCGGTCGTGGACAAGCCGTTGATCCAGTACGCGGCGGAGGAGGCGGTGGCCGCGGGCATCGAGACCCTGGTGTTCGTGACCGGGCGAAACAAGCGATCCATTCCGGATCACTTCGACAAGGCCTACGAACTCGAACACGAGCTGGAAGAGCGGGGCAAGACCGAACTGCTCGAGCAGGTTCGGAACATCGTTCCCCCCAATGTGACCTGCGTCTATGTGCGTCAGTCCGACGCACTCGGTCTCGGACATGCGGTGGCCTGCGCGCATCCGATCGTCCGCAACGAACCCTTCGCGGTAATCCTGGCCGATGACCTGATCGAATCGGCCAACGGCGGGGCGACGCGGCAGATGGTCGAGCAGTACGCCGAGCACGGCTGCAGCGTCCTTGGGGTGGAGGAGGTACCGCCCGATCGCACCCACCAGTACGGCATTATCGACCCGGTGCAGACCGGACCGCGCAGCTGGGACGTCAAGGGCATCGTGGAAAAGCCCGACCCCGACCATGCGCCGTCCAGTGTCGCGGTGGTCGGGCGCTATGTCCTGACCCCGAAGATCTTCGAAATGCTGGCGACCCAGAAGCCGGGGGCGGGCGGCGAGATCCAGCTGACGGACGCGATCGCACGCCTGCTCGAACTGGAACGGGTGACGGCCTTCAACTTCGAGGGGCGTCGCTTCGACTGTGGGTCGAAGCTGGGTTACCTGGAGGCCACGGTGGAGTTTGCACTCAACCATCCGGAACTGAAGGACGACTTCGCCGCATACCTCCGGGCCCGCTCGGCGGGCTGATCGAGTCCGTCACAACCCGGGCCGCTACCACCAGAAACGGCGCTGGCGCGGCCGGATGGGCAGGCGGCCTCGCCAGTACTGGATCAGCAAGAAGCCGAAGGCCATGCCGCCCAGGTGGGCGAAGTGGGCGATGCCGGCGAGGGTGCCCGAGATTCCCAGGTACAGTTCCAGCGCCCCGTAGCCGATGACGAAATACTTCGCCTTGATCGGAATCGGCAGGAAGATCAGGAACAGGCGCTGGTTGGGGAACATCATCCCGAACGCCAGCAGCACCCCGAATACGCCCCCCGACGCGCCGATGGTCGGATAGATCATGTCGCCGTTGCCGTAGGCGGTCACGAACAGCTGCACCAGCCCGGCCCCGATCACGCAGACCAGGAAATACACGGCGAAAGTGCGCGAGCCCCAGGCATTCTCGATCTGCACCCCCAGCATCCACACGGCAAACAGGTTCACGAACAGGTGAATCGGGCCGCCGTGCAGGAAGCCGTAGGTCACCAGCTGCCATAACTGGAAGTCCGGGACCCGCATCCAAGTGCCGTCCTGGTGGATAGTGGCGGGGGTGCCGACGGGCCAGAGCCCGAAATGGTTGACGAGCCAGTCCCCCAGCCAGGGCATCGCGAGAAACAGAGCGACGTTGGTGATCAGCAGGAAGCCGATCACCGGCGGCAGCATGCTGAAATCGGGGTGCCGCGGATCCGGATGCGTCATGGGCGCGGGCGGGCGTCAGGTGCCGCTGAAGTCGTCGGTCACGGCGCCCCGGCTCGCCGAACCCACCAGCCGGGCATACTTGGCCAGCACCCCGCGATCAAAGCGCGGGGCGGGGGCCGTCCAGAGGGACTGCCTACGCTCCAGCTCGGCGTCATCGACCTGGAGGGCCAGCCGGTTCTCGCCGGCATCAATCTCGATGACGTCCCCATCCTGGACCAGCGCGATCGTTCCGCCGACAGCGGCCTCCGGCGCGACATGGCCAACCACCATCCCGTAGGTGCCGCCGGAGAAGCGACCATCGGTAATCAGGCCGACCGCATCGCCCAGACCAGCCCCGATAATGGCCGCGGTGGGGGCCAGCATCTCGCGCATGCCGGGCCCGCCGCGCGGCCCCTCGTAGCGGATGACCAGGATATCCCCCGCCTGGATCCGTCCGGCCAGGATCGCGTCCAGGCATTCTTCCTCGGAATCAAAGCAGCGCGCGGGGCCCGAGATCGCGGTCCGCTTGAGACCAGTGATCTTGGCCACGGCGCCCTCGGCGGCCAGATTCCCCTTGAGGATGGCCAGGTGCCCGTGTGGATACAGCGGCCGGTCGAGGGGGCGAATGATGTCCTGGTCCTCCGGGGGAGTCGGAGGGATATCGCGCAGGGTCTCGGCCAGCGTCGCGCCGGTGATGGTCAGGCAATCGCCGTGCAACCACCCGGCATCCAGCAGCATCTTCATCACCTGGGGTGTCCCGCCCACCGCATGGAACTGGGTGGTGACATAGCGCCCGGAAGGCTTCAGGTCGCACAGGACCGGGACCTTGCGTCGAACCCGCTCGACATCGTCGATGTCCAGCGGCACATCCGCCGCGTGCGCGATCGCCAGCAGATGGAGTACGGCATTGGTGGAACCGCCCAGCGCCATGACCACGGCGAGGGCATTCTCGAAGGCCTCGCGGGTCAGAATGTCGCGTGGCCGGCGGTTGGCGTGGATTGCGTCCAGCAGGACCTCCGCCGAACGCGCCGCGGAATCGCCCTTTTCCGGGTCCTCCGCCGCCTGGGTGGAGGACCCGGGCAGGCTCATCCCCATGGCCTCGAAAGCGCTGGACATGGTGTTGGCGGTAAACATGCCGCCACAGGAACCGGCGCCGGGGCAGGCGTTCTTCTCCACGCCGAGCAGATCCTCGTCGGATAGCTTGCCAGCCCCATGCTGGCCCACGGCCTCGAAGGCGCTGACAATGGTCAGGTCCTGATCCTTGTAGTGCCCCGGCTTGATCGTGCCACCGTAGACGAAGATCCCGGGCACATTGAGCCGGGCCAGCGCGATCATCGCTCCGGGCATGTTCTTGTCGCAGCCACCGGTGGCCAGGATGCCGTCCAGGCTCTGGCCATTGACGACCGTCTCGATGGCATCCGCGATGACCTCGCGCGAGACCAG
Source organism: Thioalkalivibrio sp. ALE12 (assembly GCF_000381105.1). Classification (NCBI taxonomy): domain Bacteria; kingdom Pseudomonadati; phylum Pseudomonadota; class Gammaproteobacteria; order Chromatiales; family Ectothiorhodospiraceae; genus Thioalkalivibrio; species Thioalkalivibrio sp. ALE12. Next base: position 171,583 of record NZ_KB905905.1, read on the forward strand.
GGAGTACTTCATCCCGGGGGTGCCCATCGAGATGCCGTCGGAGATGGTGATTGTGCCGAAGGTCTGGGGCATGCCCCCGGCCTGACGCACCGCCTGCTCGGCGCGGGCGGCGAGGGCGCCGATCCCCATATTGCAGGGGGTGATGGTGCTGTGGGCGTTGGCGATCCCCACGATCGGGCGCCGAAAATCGTCATCTCCGAAACCGACCGCGCGCAGCATCGCGCGATTCGGCGTCCGGCGGGGGCCTTCGGTGACGACGCGACTGCGCCGGTTGTCCTGTGCCATATGCGTCCCTGTCGTATTGGGTTGAACGGGGTGCCCCAAGAAGCGGCGGCCGCGATCAATGGGCGCCGGGATCCCCGTGGCGCGAATAGCGTCCATTCATGAACCGGTCAAAGAACTGCCCGAGGGCCGGATGCTCGATCTGCTCCCCGCGCGGATCCGGTTCCAGGTGGCGTTCGGCCACGTAGGTGCTGTGCGAATAGCCATCCACCAGTACGTGATACCACGGCTGATCCTTCGGCGGACGACTCCTGGCCACCGTCTCGTACCATTCATCGGAACCGGCGTATACCGGGTCCACATCGACGATCACACCGCGGTAATCGAACTTGGTATGGTGAACCAGTTCACCGACGGTAAAGCGTGTGCGTGTGGTCATGATCCCCTCTGTACTGCGTCGGTGCGCCTTTTCTATTGTGGACCGCCACCGGCGTTGCATGTTCAGGGCACGCCGCGCCGGTTTACCTGTTTGCAGCTCCTGACACGCCCTCACGGAACCGCCATGAATCGTAACCCGACCGGCCTGAGTCCACGTTTCCACAACGAAGTCCCGCAGGGCGATGATCGCGAGCGCCGCGTCTGTGACCATTGTGGCTTCGTGGACTACGAGAACCCGCGAATCATCGTCGGGAGCGTGGCCATATGGGAGGATCGCGTCCTGCTATGTCGCCGGGCGATCGAGCCCCGCCGAGGTTACTGGACCCTGCCGGCCGGTTTCATGGAAAAGGGCGAGAGCCCGGGTGAGGGCGCCCGCCGCGAGGCCTGGGAAGAGGCCCGCGCGGAGCTGGAAGTCGATCAGTTGCTGGGGGTGTACAGCGTGCCGCACGTCGGGCATGTGCAGATGATCTACCGGGCGCGCCTGCTGAGCGACACGATCGCCCCCGGCCCGGAGTCCGAAGAGGTGAAGCTGTTCCCGTTCGACGCCTTGCCGCCGCTGGAGGAACGCGCGTTCCCGTCCGTGAGCTGGGCGCTGCGTCATTACCTGGAAACCCGCGAGCGGATCGACTTCGCCCCGCGCTCGGCGCCGTTGCCGGAGGCGGACGAAGCGGTGCCGGGGCTCTGAACCATTCTGCCAACTATTGTGGCGCGTCGCGCTGCGGCCCGTAGTGGCGGAACTTCTCCAGCACCCGGTCCATCTCCGCGTCATCCAGCAGCGCGGGCCCGCCGATCTGCAGACTCAGGACGTACTGGCGCGCCAGCAGCTCGACTTCCTCGGTGAGCCACAGGGCCCGCTCAAGGTCCGGCCCGGTGGCGATCATGCCGTGGTTGGCGAGTAGACAGGCAGTACGGTCCTCGAGGGCCTCAACCGCCAGGCGCGAAAGCGCCTCCGTACCGAAGGTCGCATACGGCGCGCAGCGAATGGAGTTCCCGCCCGCCGCCGCGATCATGTAGTGCAGGGCAGGGATGTCGCGTCCCTGGATGGCCACCACGCTGGCGTACACAGAGTGCACGTGGACAACCGCGCCCAGCTCCGGGCGGGCCTGCAGGATCGCGCGGTGGAAGTGCCACTCGCTGGAGGGCTTGCGCTGCGGGTCCCAGCGCCCGGCGGCATCCACGTACACCAGGTCCTCCGGACGCAGGGCCTCGTAGGGCACACCGGATGGCGTGATCAGCATGCCATCGCCCAGGCGCACACTGATGTTGCCCGACGTGCCCTGATTGAGGCCACGGCGGTTGGTCTCCAGGCCGGCGCGGATGACGGCCTCGCGCAAGGCGGTCGCGTCGGCGGGTGGGAGGGTGTATTCGTGCATGTGGGTACCAGACGACTGGGTGCCGGGCGATTGTAACGGGCCTCCGGGAACCCCGCGCGCGGAGCAGGGTCAATGGGGCAGGTCTGGCGAGTTTTCGCGGGACCCTTCGCCCCGTGGCAAGGCGGCCGGCGGGTCGTCTACAGTTCTCGGGTAGCGTTCAGGCTTCGGCTCGCCCGCCACGGGCGAGATTCTTTTCGTTACAGGGAGGAAGCACCATGAAGAATGCCGCACGTCTTGTCACCGCCTCGGCCGTGGCCGCCGCGCTCACCCTCGGGTTGAGCGCTGGCAGCACCGTCCACGCCTTTGACGAACACGAGGCGACCATCGACTACCGTCAGGGCGTGATGCGCGCGATCGGCGGGAACGTCGGGGCCATCGCCGCCGTGGTCGTGGATGGAGCCGATTTCGGGGACAACCTCGAGATGCACACCAGCCAGCTGGTGGCGCTCAGTCAGGATATCCCCAGCCTGTTCCCCGAGGGCAGCGACTTCCCGGATACCGATGCCAAGGAAGAGATCTGGGATGACTGGGAGCGCTTCGAGGAACTCTCCAACGACACCCGCGAGGCCGCCGAGGCGCTCCATGCCGCCGTGGAGGCGGGCAACGAAGACGAATACGCCATTCGCTTCCGCAACCTCGGGCAGTCCTGTCAGGCCTGCCACGACGACTTCCGCCGCGACTGATCGGTGGCAATGGCGGGTACCAAACGAGGGCCGACAGCCTGGCTGCCGGCCCTCTGTCTTGCCGGCCTGATCGGGTCCGCCCCCATACAGGCGGACACCTCGATCGGTGAGCTGGAGCCCGAGGCGGACGCGGAGGATCGCATCGCCTATGGCGAGTACGTCCTGCGGGCCGGGGGCTGTGTCACCTGCCACACGGCGGAAGACGGCGAGTTTCTGGCCGGCGGGCGCCCCATCGAGAGCCCCTTTGGCGTGTTCTACGGGCCCAACATCACGCCGGATCCGGAACACGGCATCGGCGGATGGTCCGAGGACGACTTCAAGCGCGCGCTCCAGCAGGGCCGCGGGCCGGACGGACGGCATTACTATCCCGCGTTTCCGTTTACCTCCTACACCCGCATGAAGGACGAGGACATCGAGGCCTTGTGGGCCTTCCTGCAGGCCGAGGTCGAGCCTGTGGCGCGGGAGAACACGCCGCACGATCTGGTCTGGTACGCGCGGTTCCGGCCGTCCCTGATGGGCTGGAAGTGGCTGCATTTCGAGCCGGGGGCCTTCGAACCCGACCCGGACGAATCGGAGCCGTGGAACCGCGGCGCCTACCTGACCCTGGCCCTCGGCCACTGCATGGAGTGCCACACCCCGCGCACTCGGACCGGCGGTCTCGACCTGGAGCGGCTGGGCGCCGGGGCCCGCCTGCCGGACGGGGATGTCGCCTCGAACATCACCCCGGATCGCGAGACCGGCATCGGACGCTGGGGCGAACGCCATATCGCCCGCTACCTGGAGATGGGCCTGACCCGCGACGGCGACTTTGCCGGCGGCGCCATGGCCGACGTGATCGACCACGGCACCGCTCATCTGACCGACGAAGACCGCCGCGCGATTGCCGTCTACCTGCAGTCGCTGGAGCCCCTCGAGCACGAGCCAGAGTAGGGTAACGGGACCGTAACCCCCCAAACGAAAAAAGCCAGGTCATGGTGACCTGGCTTTTTCTTTGTCTGGCTCCCCGGGACGGGCTCGAACCGCCGACCTAGTGATTAACAGTCACCCGCTCTACCGACTGAGCTACCGGGGAATTGGGCGCAAATCCTAATCGGGCGGGGCGGGGGCGTCAAGGAAAATCTGGCCGCCCGACGCGTTTCGCCGCCGTACCCGGTGTCAGTGGTGGCGCGCCACGAACTCGCGCAGGCGCTCCAGGGCCTTGTCGAGCTGGTCCACGCTGGTGGCGAACGAGACACGCACATGGCCCGGCGCGCCGAAGGCGCTCCCCGGAACCAGGGCCACGCCCACCTCGTCCAGCAGCTGCTTGGTCAGGGCGACGTCGGTGTCGATATCGGCTGCCGCCATCAGGCCGGTGACGCGAGGGAAGCAGTAGAAGGTGCCGTCCGGCATGAGGCAGTCGAGCCCCTCGATGGCATTGAGGCCGTCCACGACGTGGCGAGCGCGCTCGGCGAAGGCCGAACACATGGCCACCACGCAGCCCTGGTCGCCGTTCAATGCGGCCTCGGCGCCGGCCTGGGCAATGGAGGTCGGATTGGAGGTGCTTTGCGACTGGATCTTCTTCATCGCCGCGATCAGGTTCTTCGGACCACCGGCGTAGCCGATGCGCCAGCCGGTCATCGCATAGGCCTTGGATACGCCATTCAGCACCACGGTGCGCTCGAGCAGATCCGGGGCGACGTTGACGATGTTCACGAACGGGGCCGAGCCAAACCGGATATGTTCGTACATGTCATCCGTGGCAATGACCACACGGGGGTGGCGCCGCAGCACCTCGGCCAGTTCGGTCAACTCGGCGGCCGAATACGCCGCGCCCGTGGGATTGGACGGGCTGTTCAGGAACACCAGGCGGGTGTTCGGGGTGATCGCGGCCTCCAGCTGTTCCCCGGTGATGCGGAAGCCGGCATCCTGCTCGGCGCTGACGATCACCGGGCGCGCCCCGGCCAGCAGGGCGATATCCGGGTAGGACACCCAGTAGGGGGCGGGGATCACGACCTCGTCCCCGGGATTCAGCAGGGCCTGGCAGAGATTGAAGATGCTTTGCTTGCCACCGGAGGACACCAGGATCTGGTCAGGGGTGAACGTCAGGCCGTTGTCGCGATCGAATTTGCGGATGATGGCCGCCTTGAGGCTGGCCGTACCGTCCACCGGAGTGTACTTGGTTTCTCCGCGGGCAAGCGCGTCCACCGCCGCCTGCTTGATATGCTCGGGGGTATCGAAATCCGGTTCTCCGGCCCCCAGCCCGACGATGTCCCGCCCCTCCGCGCGAAGCTGAGCGGCCAGCGCGCTGACGGCGAGAGTGGGGGAGGGCTGGATGCGCTGGACGCGGTCGGAAAGCTCGATATCCAAGGGGTAGGCCTCTGTGTGATCGGGTCGATGGGCCGCGCGGGCGGTCGGGGCGAAATGATACTGAAATCAGGCGCGGAGGATAAGGTGCAGCCAGGCGAAGGCGAACAATTCAAGGTCGTATCGGAGTATCAGCCGGCGGGCGATCAGCCGACGGCGATCCGTGCGCTGACCGAAGGGCTGGAGGCCGGCCTCGCGCACCAGGTCTTGCTCGGCGTAACCGGATCGGGCAAGACCTTCACCATCGCCAACGTGATCGAGCAGGTACAGCGCCCCACCATCATCCTGGCACCCAACAAGACGCTGGCGGCGCAGTTGTACGGGGAATTCAAGGAGTTCTTCCCGCACAACACGGTGGAGTACTTCGTTTCCTACTACGACTACTACCAGCCGGAGGCCTACGTCCCGTCGTCGGACACCTACATCGAGAAGGACGCCTCGATCAACGATCACATTGAGCAGATGCGCCTGTCCGCCACCCGTGCGCTGCTGGAGCGGCGCGACGCAATCATCGTGGCCTCGGTGTCGGCCATCTACGGCCTGGGCGACCCGCGCAAGTATCTGTCGATGGTGCTGCACGTGGAGCGCGGCGACCGGATCGACCAGCGCGACCTGCTGCGCCGTCTGGCGGAGCTGCAGTACACCCGCAACGACACCGAGCTGCGCCGCGCCACCTACCGCGTACGCGGCGAGGTGATCGACATCCACCCGGCGGAATCCGACAGCGAGGCGGTGCGCATCGAGCTGTTCGACGACGAGGTGGAGCGGCTGTCGTACTTCGATCCGCTAACCGGCGAACAGCTGCGCACGGTGCCGCGTCTGACGATCTACCCCAAGACGCACTACGTAACACCGCGCGAGACCCTGCTGGAGGCCGTGGACCACATCCGCGACGAACTCAAGGAGCGCCTGGACTTCCTGCGCAAGGAGGATCGGCTGGTCGAGGCTCAGCGTCTGGAACAACGCACGCTGTTCGACCTGGAGATGATCCTGGAGATCGGGTACTGCAACGGGATCGAAAACTACTCGCGCTACCTCTCCGGACGCGCCCCGGGCGAGCCGCCGCCGACCTTTTTCGACTACCTGCCGAAGGATGCGCTGCTGGTCATCGACGAATCCCATGTCTCGGTGCCGCAGGTCGGGGGGATGTACAAGGGCGACCGCTCGCGCAAGGAGACCCTGGTGGAATACGGCTTCCGCCTGCCATCGGCTCTGGACAACCGTCCGCTGCGTTTCGAGGAGTTCGAGGCCCTGATGCCGCAGACGATCTACGTCTCGGCCACCCCCGGCCCGTACGAGCGCGAACATGCCGGGGCGATTGTCGACCAGGTGGTCCGCCCGACCGGGCTGCTGGACCCGGAACTGGAGGTCCGTCCGGCCGGTACGCAGGTGGACGACGTCCTCTCGGAGGTGCGCGATCGCGTCGAACGCGACGAACGGGTTCTCATCACCACCCTGACCAAGCGCATGGCCGAGGACCTGACGGATTACCTCACCGAACACGGCGTGCGCGTGCGCTATCTGCACTCGGATATCGACACGGTGGAACGCATGGAGATCATCCGCGACCTGCGACTGGGGGAGTTCGACGTCCTGGTCGGGATCAACCTGCTGCGCGAAGGGCTGGATATGCCCGAGGTCTCCCTGGTGGCGATCCTGGACGCGGACAAGGAGGGCTTCCTGCGCTCCGACCGCTCGCTGATCCAGACCATCGGCCGCGCCGCGCGCAACGTGAACGGCAAGGCCATCCTCTACTCCGACAAGATCACCGGCTCCATGCAACGCGCCATCGACGAGACCGAGCGCCGCCGGGCCAAACAGATCGAGCACAACGAGGCCCACGGCATCACGCCCCAGGGCATCCGCAAGAACATCGCGGACATCCTCGAGGCGCGCAACGCCACGCCCGGTTCCAGCGGCCGCCGCGGGCGGAAGGTCGCGGAGGAGGGCGCTGATTATCTGGGGGCGCCGGAGAACGCGGCGAAGGAGATCGAGCGCCTCGAACAGGAGATGTTCGCAAAAGCACGCGACCTCGAATTCGAGGAGGCGGCCCGCATCCGCGATCGCATCGAGAAGCTCAAGGCACTCGCCTTTCTCCCCGAAGCCTCGCTATCCTGAAAAGATGGCTCCCGCGGGAGCGCCGATTCGAGCCTTGAGTGATGTCCCAGAACGACCCCTTGCCCCTGGGTCCGGTGATGCTCGACGTCACCGGAATCGAACTCACCCCGGAAGATCGCGAACGCCTGCGACATCCCGCCACCGGCGGGGTGATCCTGTTTGCCCGCAATGCCGGCACGCCGGCGCAGATCCAGGCGCTGGTCGCCGCGATCCGCGCCGAGCGCCCCGGCATCCTGATCGCCGTGGATCAGGAAGGCGGGCGCGTGCAGCGCCTGCGCGAGGGTTTCACTGCGATCCCGCCCATGCGCCAGCTGGGCCACGTCTACGACTGCGACCGCAACAAGGCCTGTGAACTGGCGCATGCGACCGGCGAGCTGCTCGCGCGGGAACTGCGCGCACTGGATATCGATTTCAGTTTCACGCCCGTCCTCGACCGCGATCTGGAGATCAGTGACGTCATCGGCGACCGGGCGTTTCATTACGACCCGGACGTGATCGCACGCCTCGCCGGCGAACTGATCCGGGGCCTGGCTGCCGCCGGCATGGCCGCGGTCGGCAAGCACTTCCCGGGGCACGGTGCCGTGAAGGCGGATTCCCATGTCGCGCTGCCGGTGGATGATCGCCCCCTGTCCGAAATCGAGAATCAGGATCTCGAGGCCTTCCGGCCCGTGCTTGGAGATCTCGAGGGGATCATGCCGGCGCACGTCCTGTACCCTCAGGTCGACGGCTATCCCGCCGGATTCTCGCGTGTCTGGCTGCAGGACATCCTCCGCCGCGAACTGCGCTATCGCGGCGCCATCCTCAGCGATGACCTGGCGATGGCCGGCGCCGAGGGGATCGGCGACCCCGCGGAACGGGCGGCCGCCGCACGCGCCGCCGGCTGCGACATGGTGCTGATCTGCAACGAGCCGGAACAGGCCGACCGGATCCTGGAGGCCCAGGTGGATCAGCCCCTGTCCGCCGAGTCGGCGCGCCGCCTGGAACGCCTGCGCGCACGGCCCGTCGATGCCGATCCAAACCGCCTCCCGGCGCTTCGCGCGCAGCTCGATCGCTGGCTCCGCGCAAGCCAGCTCGCCACCGCCTGAACCGTGCCGGGCGGCGCATTGGCGCCCGCGCGTCGAGGCGCCTATAATGCGCCACCGGTCTGCGATTGAGCAGCTAGTAATATTCACACTCACCACTGAAGTTGGAGATCCAAAATGGCCGACAAGCTCCTGATCGTCATGGTCAACACCGACCCGAGCAACGCTTCCGAACTGGGTGCCCCGTTCTTCCAGGCCACTGTCGCCGCCGCGATGGAATACGACGTTGAAGTCGTGATGACCGGTCGTGCCGGCGAACTCGCCAAGAAGGGCGTGGCCGAAAACCTGTTCGTGCAGGAAGGCTCCAGCAAGAGCGTCTACGACTTCATGAAGGATGCCCACGAGGCCGGAGTCGTGATGAAGGTCTGCACCCCGACCCTGGATCTGTGGGGCAACGACCTGATCCCGGAAATCGAGGAAACCGTGGGCGGCGCCTACGTGATCTCCGAAGCGATGGACGACGACACGGTGACCTTCACCTACTAAGGTCCTCGACCTTCGTCTGCCAGCCGGCCGGCCCTTGTGCCGGCCGGTTGCGTTTCCGGGGTCCGGAATTTGCGAGCTTGCCTCGCTCCGGATGCTCGGACATGATTTCCCGCACCGACACCCCCAGGACATGCCATGAGCCCGGAACAGGCGCGAGCCACGCTGCGTGATGCCGACTGTCTCTTCAGCCGTGACGCCGTCGAGACCGCGATCGACCGTCTGGCCGAACGCACGGCGGTCGCGCTGAAGGACCGCAATCCGCTGGTGATGGGCGTGATGAACGGGGGTGTGGTGCTGATGGGCGGGCTGCTGACGCGCTGGTCGTTCCCGATGCAGGTCGACTACCTGCATGCCACGCGGTATCGCGGCGGCACCCGCGGCGGCGACCAGCTGCACTGGCTGGCGCGTCCCCAGGCGGCCCTGCAGGACCGTACCGTCGTGATCGTCGACGATATCCTCGACGGCGGCATTACCCTGGAAGGCATCAAGACCTTCTGCGAAGAGCAGGGCGCCCGGCAGGTCGTCTCCATCGTCCTGGTCGACAAGCACAACCCCGACCGGGATCCGGCAATCACCGTCGACTACGCGGCCCTGGAGGCGCCCAACCGCTACCTTTTCGGGTACGGTATGGACTACCAGGACTACCTGCGCAACGCGCCCGGTATCTTCGCCGTGGCCGACCACCAGGGAAGCACTGAGTAATGTCCGCACCCCGCATCGCCGTCATCGGCGGCACTGGTCTAACCCGACTGAAAGACCTGCAGATCACCCGACGCCAGGTGATGCACACGCCCTATGGGGAGCCCTCCGGCCCGCTGGTTTTTGGCCGGCTGAACGACATCGAAATCGTGTTCCTGCCGCGCCATGGGGCGCGCCACACCATCCCGCCACACCAGGTGAACTACCGGGCCAACATCTGGGCACTGCACAACGCCGGTATCGACAACGTGGTCGCCGTCGCCGCGGTCGGCGGGATCACCGAGGAGATGAAACCGGGGGTCGTCGCCATCCCGGACCAGATCATCGACTACACCTGGTCGCGCGCGAACACGTTTTTCGAAGGCGGCGACCTGGAAGAGGTCACGCATATCGACATGACCTGGCCATACAACGAGGCGGTTCGCCAGACCCTGATCCGGGCAATCGACGAACTCGGGATCGAGGCGGTGGAGCACGGGACCTACGGTGCCACACAGGGACCCCGCCTGGAGACGGCCGCGGAGATCGACCGACTGGAACGCGACGGCTGCGACCTGGTCGGCATGACCGGCATGCCCGAGGCGGCCCTGGCGCGCGAACTGGGCCTCAACTACGCCTGCTGCGCCGTGATCGCCAACTGGGCCGCCGGCCGGGCCGAGGGCGAGATCACCATGGACGACATCGCGGCCAATCTGGATGTGGGCATGACGCGGGTCAAACAGATCCTGACCCACGTGATCAGCAGTCTTTCCTGAGAACCGCCGGAGCCCGGCCAAGGCCGGATTCGGGCCCGGACGGGCAAGAGAGGGGCAAGAGAGGGGCAAGAGAGGGGCAAGACCGGGGGAGATACCGGCGACTGACCTGAAACCCGCCAACCGTCGCTCACCTCCTTTTTAACATAATATGTATTATGCGTCGTTATGGGTACAGCCGTACGGCACGAGGCTCGCCCTCAATCCCTGGCGAAGTGCCCGCGTTGTCGTCGGATCACGCGTGCACGGCCTTCTCGATCCCCTCGGTCATCACCTCCACCAGAAAGTCGATCTGGTCTTCGGTGATGACATACGGCGGCATCAGGTAGCTCACGTTCCCCAGCGGTCGCAGCAAGGCACCGCGCGTCAGTCCGTGGCGATAGATGTGCAGGCCGCGGCGTTCCTGCCACGGGTATGGCGTACGGGTCGCCTTGTCCTGCACCAGTTCCACCGCCGCGATCATGCCGTGCTGGCGCACGTCGGCGACGTGCGGATGCGCCGTCAGAGGCTCCAGTCGTTTCGCGATATGTTTGGCAAGTTGACGGTTTTGCTCGATAACCGGATCGGCCTGGAAGATGTCGAGTGTCGCCAGTGCCGCCCTGCACGCCAGCGGATTCCCGGTGTAGGAATGCGAGTGAAGGAACATGTTGAGCTTTTCGTAATCGTCGTAGAACGCCTGGTAGATCGAGTCCGTGGTGAGCACCGCGGCCATGGGCAGATAGCCGGCGGTCAGCCCCTTCGACAGGCACAGGAAATCGGGCGTGATCGGCCCCTGTTCGCAGGCGAACAGGGTGCCGGTGCGGCCAAAGCCCACGGCAATCTCGTCGGCGATCAGGTGCACGCCGTGGCGGTCGCAGGCCGCGCGCAACAGGCGCAAATACTCCGGATCGTACATGCGCATATGGCCGGCGCATTGCACCAGCGGCTCGATGATGACCGCGGCCACCTCGTCGCCATGTGCCGCCAGGGCTTCCTCCATGTGAGCGAACTGCCGCCGGGCGACGTCGGCACAGCTCTCGCCCGCCTCGCGCTCGAAGCAGTCGGGCGCCGGGACAGTGATTACGTCCAGCATCAGCGGTTCGTAGGTGGCGCTGTACAGCGGCACGTCACTGACCGAAAGCGCCCCCAGTGTCTCGCCGTGATAGCTGTTGGAGAGCCGGATGAATCGGGTCTTCCGCGGGCGGCCGACGTTGCGCCAATAATGGAAGCTCATCTTCAGCGCGACCTCGACCCCAGCGCTGCCATTGTCCGCGAGGAAGACCCGCTCCAGGCCGTCCGGGGTGATGTCGATCAGGCGCTCGCAGAGTTCGACCACCGGTTCGTGGGTGCAGCCCGCAAGGATCACGTGCTCCAGCCGGTCCAGCTGGTCCTTGACCGCATCGCCGATTCGCGGATTGGCATGACCGAAGAGATTGACCCACCAGGAACTGATCGCATCCAGGTAGCGGTTACCGTCGAAGTCGTACAACCAGACGCCCTCCCCGCGCTGGATCGGAAGCAGCGGGAGGGTGCCCTCCTCGCCGTAGTCCTTCATCTGGGTACAGGGATGCCAGAGGGCGCGCAGGTCACGCTGCTTCAGGGTGTCGTTGTCCATGGGGCTCTTGCTGTCAGGGGGCGGTTACTCGCCGGATGCGGCCTTGATCGCGGCCAGCTCATCCTCGAAGAAGAAACGCTCTTCGCCGAAGGCCGGTTGCAACTGGTCCAGCCAGGTGGCCTGGTCGTCATAGCGTGCGAAGAAAGGCCGCTGTACCCAGTCGGGATTGCGCGCCTGGATGAAGCGCAGCACGAATACCTTCTCGCCCTGGATCTCGGCCACGCCCTGGATCTCGACCTTGCCGGGTTCCGCGCTCATCGAGGGACCCCGGGCGGTGCGACCCAGTCCCGAAACCCGCTGCATGGCCTCGCGATAGATCTCCCAGGCCCGGGCCAGTGGCACCTCGAAATAGCGTCGGGCGCCGGTGTCGCGCTCGACGAACATGTAGTACGGGATGATCCCCAGGCGGACCTCTTCGCGCCACAGATCCGCCCATGCGCCCGGGTCATCGTTGATGTGCCGCAGCAGCGGGCCCTGGGCACGAATCTCGGCGCCGGTATCCCGGACGCGGCGGATCGCCTCGCGCGCGATCGGGGTACGCAGCTCGTGGGGATGGTTGTAATGGGCCATCAGCGCCACGTGTTTCCCCGCCTCCGCGAGTCGCTCCAGGAGGTGCAGGAGCTCGTCCGCGTCACTGTCCGTGACGAAGCGATAGGGCCAGAACGTCAGGGCCTTGGTGCCGATACGGACGGTCTGGACATGGGCCAGATCCGGCTCCAGCAATCCCTCCAGGTAGGCCTTCAGGTGCTTGGTTTTCATCACCAGCGGGTCGCCGCCCGTCATCAGCAGGTCGCTGATCTCCGTGTGGCTGCGCAGGTAGTCGTGCAGCAATCCGGCATCGGTACTGGCGATCCGCAGTTCCTTGTCTCCGACAAACTGGGCCCAGCGAAAGCAGAAGGTGCAATAGCTGTGGCAGGTCTGCCCCTGTCCGGGGAAGAACAGGACCGTCTCGCGGTACTTGTGCTGCAGCCCGTTGATCACCTCGCCGGCTTCCTCGCTGGGCCGGTTGAGTTCCAGCTGGCCGGCGGGATGCGGGTTCAGGTCCTCGCGCAGTTCACGCGCCAGGGCCTGGATCTCGCCACGTGATGCACCCTTGCGGTGGAGATCGGCCATACGCTCGAAGGCCCCCGGTTCCAGCATCTCCCGCTGCGGGAAGGTCAGCTGGAACATCGGGTCGTCGGGGACGCGATCCCAGTCGATCAGTTCCTCGATCACGTAGTCGTTGACCCGGAACGGCAGCACGCTGGCGACCACGCGCATTTCGAACCGCATGGCCTCCGGCAGCGCCGCGACCGCCGGAATACGATCGAGCGAACGGTCATTGAAGACCCGGAATTCGCGCGACTCGACGGCCCCGAGCTCGGGGTCCCGATAGAACTGGACAACGGAATTCATCCGTCCCTCCTGTACTGGCAAGGTGCAAAACGGCGCAGCGCCTGCGGGAGGCCGGAAGGCGCGGTGGACGAGGCCATGCGGCCGCTGCGAGGGCCCGTTCACCAAACCCGATGACATGGATTGAGGCGCAGACCCGGGGTATTCAGGGAGCCGGCAAATTAACAACTTGCCCGGGGAATCACAACAAGCGCCTGACACGCGGCTGACACGCGGCACCGGTCACGGCGGCTCTGGCGCGCGCACGGTGTTCTACCGGCCGCCCGACTGGGTTACCCTTCGGGCCCGGCCCAGGAGGATCGCATGCACCCGGAATTTCCGCAGGAAGGGATTATCCATCTCAACCATGCCGCCGTCGGCCCATGGCCGCGACGCACCGAGGAGGCGGTCTGCCAGTTCGCCCATACGAACGTCGTCCATGGTTCGCGCGACTACCTCCAGTGGCTGCGGCATGTCGATGCAACCCGGGCGCTCGCCCGCGCGCTGATCGGTGCCCCGTCGGCCGAGGATATCGCCTTCGTCAAGAACACCTCGGAGGCGCTTTCGATGGTGGCCTTCGGCCTCGACTGGCGCCCGGGCGACAACGTCGTGTTCCCGGTCCACGAGTTTCCGTCGAACCGCGTGGTCTGGCTGGCCGCGGCCGAGCGCTTCGGCATCGAGGCCCGCGAGGTGCCGGTTGGTCCGGAGCCGGAACGCGATCTTCTGGCCGCCTGCGACGGGCACACGCGCCTGGTCGCCACCAGCGCGGTACGCTACGACTCCGGGATGCGCATCGACATCCAGGCGCTGGGCGCTGAACTGCGCGCGCGCAGCATCCTGTTCTGCGTCGACGCGATCCAGCACCTGGGCGCCCTGCCCTTTGATGCGCCCGGCTGTCATGCCGATTTCGTGATGGCGGATGCGCACAAGTGGATGCTGGCACCGGAGGGGATCGGGGTGTTCTACGTGAACCCGGAGGCGCGCGAGCAGCTGAAGCTGCAGGAATACGGCTGGAACATGCTGGCGCATGCCGGTGACTTCTCCAACCCCGGCATCGAACCAGCCACCAGCGCCCGGCGGTTCGAGCCGGGCAGCCCGAACATGCTGGGGGTTCACGCCCTGCACGCCAGCCTGTCGCTGCTGCTGGAGACCGGGCTCGAGACCATCGACCACGAAATCCGCGAGCACTGGCTGCACCTGGAGGACGGGTTGCGCAGCCAGGGATGCCGCATCCTGACACCGCGCGGCCGGCGCGCCGGCATCCTCACCTTCCGGCCACCGGTGGACGATCTGGATGCGCTGTACGCCCGGCTTCAGGGGTACGGGGTGCTGTGTGCCCTGCGCGGCGGCGGGATCCGCTTTGCACCCCACTTCTATCTGACGCGGGAACAGATCGACCGCGCGCTGGAGTGCGTGGCCGAGGCTATCCGCGAGAAGGCGGCTGCAGGCGTGCGCTGAGGGTGGCGGATGCGGGTCGACAAGGGGACCCGGACGCGGCGAGCTGCGGCGGGTGACGGGCTCGAACGGCAAGCCCGCCCGAACACCCTGGCCTTTGCCCGGCGGCTAGAACGTGTGGGTCTTGCGGTCCGAGTTCAGCATACCGCCCAGGTGCTCCTCGATGCGGCGATGAGTCACGCCCTTGTCGGACTTGTTGAACTGCACGCCGATGCCGCGCAGGCGGTTGCCCTGCGCCCGTGGCGGGGTGATCCAGACCACCGTGCAGGGCGTCGGCAGGCGGTCCGAATCCTCCAGCAGTGACAGCAGCAAGAAGACTTGATCCCCGAGCTTGTAGGCCTTGTCGGTCGGGATGAACAGCCCGCCGTTGGTCACGAACGGCATGTACGCCGCATACAGCGCGGGTTTTTCCTTGATTGCCAAGGTGAGCATGCCCTGCCCGGCCATAGACCCTCCCGTGTGACCTGATTACGTGCTGGGCCGAGGAGTATCGCCCATCGATGCGATCGCGCGCCACCCCGTGGCCGCTCGCGGCGTGAGTTGTGCCGCTACTTCGCCTGGAAATTCAGGGCGATATCCTCCATGCGCAGCTGCGGGTTCAGCTGACGGCTCGCCTGGCGTTGCCAGACCAGCGCCCGCGCGGACAGCTCGGCCAGGCGTCGCGCGCCGGCACGCCGGGCAAAGCCCTCCAGAAGATCGCGCGGGAATTGCCGGCCAAAGGCATCCGGCTCGCCGTTGACCGCCAGACGCTGGGCCGACACCAGCAGGGCCTGGATCCGCGGAATCAGGGATTCCGGCAGGCTGCGCTGCAGGATAGCCGCCATCGCGTGCACGCTGGCGCCACGCAACAACGCGGTCAGGGCCTCGCGGTCCTGTTCCCAGCGACCCATGCGTTCGGGGTCGGTCAGGATCTCGCGGGCGGCCAGCGGTCGCCCGAGGCTGGCTGCATAGGCCTCGTCCACCGCTGCCGGATTATCCGAGAACCCGCGCAGCCAGGCCGTCGCGTCCGCCGGGGCCGGATTGGCGATCTCGATGGTCTGACAGCGGCTGCGGATCGTCGCCGGCAGACGCGCGGGCTGCGCCGCCTCGAGGATCAGCATCGCCCCGGTCGGCGGTTCTTCCAGGGTCTTGAGCAAGGCATTTGCGGCATTCGCGTTCAGGGCGTCGGCCGGGCGGATGATCACGGAGCGCAGATCCCCCAACCCGGACAGCGACAGGAAGTCGATCGCCTCGCGGGCCGCGGCGATCAGGATCTCCTTCCCGGCCTCCTCCGGTTCCAGGGCCATCACCTCCGGGTGCACACCGGTACTGAAGCTGCGGCAGGCGTTACACTCGCCGCAGGCCGCTTCCTCGCCGCTGGCGCGCTGGCACAACAGTGCCTGAACCAGCGCGGTGGTCAGCAGGGCCTTGCCCACCCCGGTCGCGCCGTGGATCAGCAGACCGGTGGGCAGGCGGCCGTCACGTCCGCGCCGGACCAGTCCGCTCCACGGCGCCTGCAGCCAGGGTGGCAGCGCCTCCCGGGTGTCGGTTCCCTCCATCCTTCAGCCGCCCCCCAGCGCGTGCAGCGGCAGGCGCTCCCGCACGCCCGCCAGGATCCGCTCGGCCACGGTGTCCGGATCCGCCGCTCCATCGACCACCAGGTATCGGTTGGGGGCCTTTGCCGCGCGCTGGCGATACGCCTCGCGCGCGCGCTCGAAGAAGTCCAGCGCCTCTCGCTCGATCCGGTCACGGCGCCCCCGCTGCACCGCCCGTTCCAGTCCGGTCTCGGGGGCAATATCCAGCAGGATCACCAGATCCGGCCGCAGCTCGCCCTGCAACCAGTCTTCCAAACGGGCCACTCGGTGGTCGCCCAGGCCCCTCCCCGCGCCCTGGTAAGCGAAGGAGGCGTCGGTAAAGCGGTCGCTGAGCACCCAGTCGCCCGCGTCCAGGGCTGGCCGGATGATCTCGGCCAGATGCTGGGCCCGCGCCGCGAACATCAGCAACAATTCCGCCTCCGGACACATCCCGGGCAGATCCGGGTCCAGCAGCAACCCGCGCAGACGCTCGCCCAGCGCGGTTCCGCCCGGCTCACGCGTGACGCGCAGGCTGTGGCCGGCGGCGCGCAATCGAGCCTCCAGCCGCTCGATCTGGGTGGTCTTGCCCGAGCCTTCGATGCCCTCAAGCACCAGGAAACGACCAGGATGGGGTGAGCGATCCATGCGCAGGGGCTCCCGTTAGCGGTTGCGGATGCCGTAGCGGCTGCCGTCCCCGCCCAGCTGGTAACGGATCACGGCCTCGCGGTGTTCGCGATAGGTCTGGGAGAAATGATGGCTGCCATCGCCGCGCGAGACAAAGAACAGGTCGTCGGTATCCGCCGGCCGCGCGGCGGCCTCCAGGGCGGCCCGGCCCGGCAGCGCAATGGGCGTCGGGGGCAACCCGGCCCGCGTGTAGGTGTTGTAGGGGTGGTCACGATCCAGCTCGGCCCGCGTCAGCCGCTGCACGCCCGGTTCCTGCACGTACAGCAGGGTCGGGTCGGTCTGCAACCGCATGCCGCGCTTGAGCCGGTTCACGAATACGCCCGCTACCCGGTCCCGCTCGTCCCCACGCCCGGTCTCGCGCTCGATGATCGAGGCCAGGATCAGCAGCTCATAGGGGGAATCCACCGGGTGGTCCTCGATACGGCCTTCCCAGGCCCGCTCCAGGTGCAGGCGCATGGCCTGATGGGCGCGCTCCAGCACCGTCAGGGCCTCGGTGCCGGAGCCGAAGAAATAGGTATCCGGAAGAAACCAGCCTTCCGGATGATCCAGGTCCGACAAGCCCAGGGTCTCGAGGAGGTTGTGAACCCCGACCGACTCCGGCGGACCGACCAGCTCCGGATGTTCGCGCAGCGCGCTCAGTGCCTGGCGGATGGTCCAGCCCTCGGGAAAGGTCAGGCGATGCTGGACGACCTCGCCCCGGGCCATCGCGTGCAGCAGATCGCGCGGCGTCATCCCCGGGGTCACCGCGTACTCGCCGGCCTGTAGCCGCGGCGCGAGCCCCTGGCGCCGCCCGTAGACCTCCGCCACCCAGGCGGACTCGATCCAGCCGCGCTCGGCAAACGAGCGGCTGACCGAGCGCAGCCCCTGACCGGATGCAAGCTGGTAGCGTTCCGAGGCGTCCAGCGCCAGGGGCGTGTCCAGTTGTGCCCGGTAGTGTTCGCCCAACCACCAGGCGGTGCCCAGGGCAAGCACGACCACCAGGGCCAGGACGGCGAGACTAATGCGCTTCATGCAACGCGATTCCCATGCGGTAGAGCGGATCATCCTGCCACGCGCGCCCCGGATTGTCCGCTTCAGCCAGCACCGCCGGGGTCATCCCGAGACGTGCATTCGTTATGTAGATACCGTCGGCCTTCCTGATCCGTTCGGTCTCCGGATATTCCTCGACCACGGAGAATCCAAACCCTGCCGCATGATCGAGGATCCAGGCCCGCCGGGTCCCGGCAATCCCGGCCTGGTCGAGCGGGGGCGTCAGCAGCCGCTGCCCCTCGCGCACCCAGAGATTGCCCTGGGTGGCACTGACCACCCGCCCCAGCGCATCACGGACGATCGCTTCCTCCCAACCAGTTTCCCAGTGGCTGCGTACCATCACCTGTTCCAGGCGGCTGGTGTGCTTGAGCCCCGCGAGCGCCGGGTTCACCCCAACCGGGACGGCCGACCAGCCAAGAACCAGGGGACTCCGGTCGCCGGGTGGCGTGGCGTCCAGCGCGGGCCCGGCACTGACGATCCGCGTGGGTGCCGGATGGGCGGGTGGCGCGTACCCTCGGGGCCCTCCGCCACGCGTAATCGTCACCCGCACCAGGCATTCGGGCCCGTGCGCCACCTGTGCCACTTCCTCGAGAATCTGCCTTTCCTCGGGCTCCGGGAAGCCCAGCTGGCGCAGGCCCCGCCACAGCCGATCACGGTGGTACGCCCACAATTGCGGCTGGCTCGAACGCACGCGCAGGGTCTCGAACAGCCCATCCCCGAGCAGCAGCCCGCGATCACCCGCCGAGACGTTCTCGTCTGGTTCCCCGTTCACCAGGATCACGAAAGCGCCTCGTTGTGCACGCCCAGCGCTTCCAGAAGACCCCTTGCCTTGTGCCGGGTCTCCTCGAGCTCGCGCTCCGGGTCCGAGTCAGCCACGATGCCGGCACCGGCGCGGAAGCGCAGCTCGTTCCCGTGCGCAACGAGCGTACGGATCAAAATATTGGTATCCATGCGCCCATGCCGGCTCACGTAGCCACAGGCGCCGGTATAGGCGCCACGCGGCGCGTACTGCTCCAGTTCCTGGATGATCTGCATGCTGCGAATCTTCGGGCACCCGGTGATGGTGCCGCCGGGGAAGACCGCCCGCAGGACATCAGCGGCCGTGGTCCCGGGGCGCAGGCGCCCGACGATGCTCGAGACAATGTGGTGCACCCGGCGATAGCTCTCGATGGTCATCAGCTCCGCGACCCGCACGCTGCCAATCTCGGCCACCCGCCCGACATCGTTGCGTTCCAGGTCCACCAGCATCACATGTTCGGCCCGCTCTTTAAGATTAAAGCTCAACTCACTGAAAAGAAGCCGATCCTTGTCGGCGTCCGCATCCCGTCTGCGGGTTCCCGCGATCGGCCGGGTCTCGATTTCGCCCCGCTCCACCGACACCAGGCGTTCCGGCGAGGAGCTGATCACGTGGGCCCCCGGCAACTGCAGCCAGGCGGCAAACGGGGCCGCATTCGCCTGACGCAGGCGCATATACAGCACCGCCGGATCCAGCGGTGCGGCCGCCGTGGCCTGCCATTCCCGCGACAGATTGACCTGGAAGGTATCGCCGGCCCGAATGTACTCGAGGCCGCGAAGTACCGCCTCGCGGTACCGGGCCGGATCCTCCTCCTGCAAAGAAAGATCGGGCAACGGGCTGCACGCCGCGTCCGCATCCTCCCGCACCGCCTCCAGGTCCCGCTCGACCAGCGCCCGGCGCTCGGCATCGTCCGTTTCGTCCACGAACCATGTCCGGCCCGCGTGGTGATCACGGATCAGGGCCGCGGGAAAATAGGTCAGTAGCGCATCCGGCAGCCAGGGATCGGACCGGCATTCACCCAGCGCCGGCTCCAGGCCCCAGGACAGCTCGTATCCCGCGTAGAGAAACCACCCTCCGAGGAATGGGAGATGGGCATGGGGCGTGTCGTCCGGGGCCAGCTCCGGTACCCCGGACAGGTCCTGGTCCAGCGCCTGCAGGAAATCCTCGCCCGCCGCGGTCGAAAGGGTTCGACCGGGAAAGGCAAACAGGATGGAGAAGCGTGCCGGGGCCTGCCCGATGAGGGCCGACTCCAGCAGATGCGGGTAGCGTTCGGGGAATCGCCGCGCCAGGGCCGCGAAATCGACCCCGGCGGCCAGTGGATGGACCGCCATGGCGGCGCCGCAGCGTCAGATGCTGCGGAACACCAGCGTGCCGTTGGTGCCGCCGAACCCGAAGGAGTTGGACAGGCCGACCTTGGTGTTCATCTCGCGCGCTTCGTTGGCCACATAGTCCAGATCGCAGCCTTCGCTCGGGTTTTCCAGGTTGATGGTCGGCGGCGACACCTGATCGCGCAGGGCCAGCGCCGTGAAAACGCCCTCGATCCCGCCGGCGGCCCCCAGCAGGTGGCCGGTCATCGACTTGGTGGAGTTCACCAGAAGCTTGTAGGCATGGTCGCCGAAGGCCTTCTTCAGCCCCTGGGTCTCCGCCAGGTCGCCCGCCGGCGTCGAGGTCCCGTGCGCATTGATATACCCGACCTCTTCCGGATTCACGCCGGCATCCTTGAGCGCCCGGTGCATGCACTTGGCGGCCCCGGAGCCATCCTGGATGGGCTGCGTCATGTGGTGGGCATCCGCGTTCCAGGCGAACCCCGCGACCTCGCAGTAGATGTTCGCCCCGCGAGCCTTCGCATGCTCGTACTCTTCCAGCATCATCACGCCAGCACCATCGCTGAGCACGAAGCCGTCACGATCCTGGTCCCAGGGGCGGGAAGCGCGTTCCGGATCGTCGTTGCGGGTGGACAGCGCGCGAGCCGCGGCAAAGCCGCCGATGCCCAGCGGCGTGGTCGCCATCTCGGCCCCGCCGGCCACCATCGCATCGGCGTCGCCGTAGGCGATCATGCGCGCCGCGTCGCCGATGTTGTGGGTGCCGGTGGCACAGGCCGAGACGATGGAGATGTTCGGGCCCTGCAGGTTGCGCATGATGGACAGATTGCCGGCCACCATGTTGATGATCGCACTGGGCACGAAGAACGGCGAGATCTTGCGCGCCCCGCCCTTCAGGTATGCCCCGTAGGAACGTTCGATATACGGCAGACCGCCGATGCCGGAGCCGATCGCGACCCCGATGCGTTCGGCGTTCTCCTCGGTCACCTCCAGTCCGGAGTCGTCCAGGGCCTGAAGCCCCGCGGCCAGCCCGTAGAGGACGAAGGTGTCCATCTTTTTCTGATCTTTCGTCGGGACGTAATCATTGGCCTCGAAATCCCGAACGGCGCCGGAGATCTTCACCGGCATGTCCGAGGCATCGAAGACATCGATGGGGGAAATGCCGCTCTTGCCGGCCTTGATGTTGCTCCAGGCCTTGTCGATAGTGGATCCGACCGGGGACACGATCCCCAGTCCGGTAATCACGACACGTCGCTTAGCCAATGATGTTCTCCTCGAAAGACTGAAATACGCGTTCAGCGAAACGACGAAGGGCCGCCCTGCGCGCAGGAAGGCCCGTTCGCGTCGTCCTGACCGGCGCCCGGAGGCGTCGGATCAGTCCTTCATGTGCTCGTTGATATAGTCGATCGCCTGCTGCACGGTGGTGATCTTTTCCGCCTGCTCGTCGGGGATCTCGGTCTCGAATTCTTCTTCGAGCGCCATCACCAGTTCCACCGTGTCCAGCGAGTCCGCACCCAGGTCGTCAACGAAAGCGGCGGCGTTGGTCACGTCCTCTTCCTTGACTCCCAGTTGCTCGACAACGATCTTCTTGACGCGTTCTTCAATGCTACTCATGGTTCAGAAATCCCCTTCGGTGTGAGGCGGCTTCGTTGAAAGGTCCGCCATTCTAGAGAAAAGCCCCGCCGCGATCTAGCGATCCGTGCAGCGAGCCATGCGGGCGGCACACGGCCTGCCCGCCGTGATCAATGCATGAACATCCCGCCGTTCACG
This sequence comes from Thioalkalivibrio sp. ALE12, assembly GCF_000381105.1. NCBI lineage: Bacteria > Pseudomonadati > Pseudomonadota > Gammaproteobacteria > Chromatiales > Ectothiorhodospiraceae > Thioalkalivibrio > Thioalkalivibrio sp. ALE12. The sequence continues at coordinate 193,353 of NZ_KB905905.1, forward strand.
TGCAGGGTCTCGCCGGTGATGTAACCGGCCTCCTCGGAGGCGAGGAAACCCACCGCCGCGGCGATCTCCTCCGGCGCGCCGAGGCGCCCCAGCGGGATCTGGCCCAGCAGGGCCGCTTTCGTGTCATCGCCCAGCTCGCGGGTCATGTCGGTATCGATGAACCCGGGGGCGACCGTGTTCACCGTGATACTGCGGCTGCCGACCTCGCGCGCCAGCGACCGGGCAAACCCGGCCAGGCCCGCCTTGGCCGCCGCATAGTTGGTCTGTCCCGCGTTGCCGGTGGAGCCGACCACCGACCCGATCAGGATGATACGGCCGCGGCGCAGCTTCATCATGCCCTTCAGCAGGCGCTGGGTCAGGCGCACGGCGGCGGAGAGGTTGGTGTCGATGATCGCATCCCACTCCTCGTCCTTCATGCGCATGAAAAGGTTGTCGCGGGTAATGCCGGCGTTGTTCACCAGCACCTCGATCGGGCCTTCCTGCGCCTGGATCGCCTGCAGGCCGGCGGCGACGGAATCGGCGTCGGTGACGTCCATGGCGATGCCGCGGCCGCCCCATTCCTTCAGGGCCTCGGTGATCCGCTCGGCGCCGGCGTCACTGGTGGCGGTGCCTACCACCTGCAGGCCCTGCTCGGCCAGACGCCGGGCGATGGCGGCGCCAATGCCGCGGCTGGCGCCGGTTACCAGGGCTACACGTTTGCTGTCAGACATGGTTGTGCCTTTGCTTCATGTGAGAGGGAGTCGCGAACCGCGGCGGCGCGAGCGCGCTCAGGATGCGTCCGACCCCAGGCGTTCCAGGGTGGCGTTCAGCGTGTCGCGATCGGCGACATCGAACAATTCCAGATCGCGGTCGATGCGCTTGGCCAGTCCGGTCAGCACGCGCCCGGGCCCGCACTCGACCTGCACCGCCACGCCCTGCTCGCGCAGACCGCGAATGGTCTCGACCCAGCGCACGGGCCGGTACAGCTGCGCGGCCAGGTTGTCCTTGATGGTCTCCGCCGAATCCGCCGGCGCGGCCGTCACATTCTGCCAGACCGGGATACTCGGCGAGCTGAAGCTGGTGCTGTCCAGCGCGGCCTGCAGTCGCTCGGCCGCCGGCCGCATCAGGGCGCAGTGCGAGGGAACCGAGACCGGAAGCTTCAGGGCGCGCTTGGCGCCGGCGTCCTTCGCCGCCCCCACCGCACGGTCCACCGCCGCGGCATTACCCGCGATGACCACCTGGCCCGGGGCGTTCAGATTGACCGCCTCCAGTACCTCGCCACCGGCATGCTCGCTGCAAAGGGCCTGCACCGCGGCATCGTCGAGCCCGAGGATCGCGGCCATCGCGCCCTCGCCTTCCGGGACCGCCGCCTGCATCGCCCGGGCGCGTTCCGCGACCAGCCTTACCGCATCGGGGAAGCGCAGCACGCCCGCGGCCACCAGGGCGCTGTACTCGCCGAGACTGTGACCGGCGACCGCCTGCGGGCGCGCGGTGGTCTGCTCGCTCAGCAGTCGCCAGGCGGCAACCCCCGCGGCCAGCATCACCGGCTGGGTCCATTCGGTCTGGTTCAGCTGCTCGACCGGGCCGTGCTGGCACAGGCTCCAGAGATCGGCGTCGAGGCAGTCCGACGCCTCCTGAAAGGTGTCACGGACAATGGCATGGTCGTCGCCCAGATCGGCCAGCATGCCGGTGGACTGGGACCCCTGGCCGGGAAAAACGGCTGCCCAAGAAGTTGTCATTCGCAATGGTCTCGCGCGTGAAAGCGCGCGTAGTGTAGGCGGTCAGGGAAATGGCGGCAAACGCGGCGGCCGACTCGCTCCGCACGTCCACCGAGGTCGTCGCCCCGTCCATCCACGCCGTGGACCGGCCCTGCGAGGCGCGCCATGACTTGTGTTCCGCTGGTGCATCCGGATAATGTCGCCACCTTGATTCAATACGAGAGGAACTGTATGGCGAAGGAAGACGAAATCGAGCTGGAGGGTACCGTCGTCGAGACGCTCCCGAACACCACCTTCCGGGTGGAGCTCGAAAATGGGCACACGATCACGGCGCACATCTCCGGCAAGATGCGCAAGCATTACATCCGGATCCTGCGCGGCGACAAGGTGATCGTGCAGATGACGCCCTATGACCTGACCAAGGGTCGCATCGTCTACCGCAACAAGTAAGTTCGCCTCTCCAACGAAGAAGCCCCGGCAGGACCGGGGCTTCTTCATTTGCGGGCCCTTGCGCGGGCCCGGTTATGCCAGCACGCCGCATCAGGACGACACGGCCGTCTCCTGGATATCCAGCTCCAGCCCGGACTCGCCCAGTCGGACCACCACCTCGCCGCCGTGCGCCAGACGGCCGAACAGCAGCTCGTCGGCCAGCGGCTTCTTGATGTGCTCCTGCAGGGTGCGGGCCATCGGTCGCGCACCCATCTTGACGTCGTAGCCATGCTCGGCCAGCCAGGCCCGGGCGTCCGGCTCCACCGTCAGGTGGACCTTCTTCTCGTCGAGCTGGGCCTGCAGCTGAGTCAGGAACTTGTCGACCACATTGAGGATGGTCGCCTCGTCCAGCGGCCCGAACTGGATGGTCGCATCCAGCCGGTTGCGGAACTCCGGCGTAAAGGTCCGCTTGATCGCCTCCATCGCATCGCTGGAGTGGTCCTGCTGGGTAAAGCCCACCGACGGGCGGCTGGCCTGCTCGGCACCGGCGTTGGTGGTCATCACCAGGATCACATTGCGGAAGTCCACCTCGCGTCCGTTGGCATCCGTCAGCGTGCCGTGGTCCATGACCTGCAGGAGCACATTGAAGACGTCCGGGTGCGCCTTCTCGATCTCGTCCAGCAGCAGCACGGAATGCGGATGCTTCAGGATGGCGTCAGTGAGCAGCCCGCCCTCGTCATACCCCACATAGCCGGGCGGTGCCCCGATCAGGCGGGAGACCGTGTGGCGCTCCATGTACTCGGACATGTCGAACCGCGCCAGGTGGATGCCCATCTGCTGCGCCAGCTGACGGGTGACCTCGGTCTTGCCGACCCCCGTCGGCCCGGCAAACAGGAACGAGCCGATCGGCTTGTCCATGTCGCCCAGACCGGAGCGTGCCATCTTGATGGCTGTCGCCAGGGTGCCGATCGCCTCGTCCTGGCCAAACACGGTCATCTTCAGGTTGCGATCGAGGTTGCGCAGGGTCTCCTTGTCGGAGCTGGAGACCGACTTCGGCGGGATGCGCGCGATCTTCGCCACGATACTCTCGATATCCTGCACCCCGATGGTCTTCTTGCGCTGGCTGGCCGGCTGCAGCTGGCGGCTGGCCCCGGCCTCGTCGATCAGGTCGATCGCCTTGTCCGGCAGGAAGCGGTCGGTGATGTAACGGTCGGCCAGCTCCGCCGCCGCCCGCAGCGCCGGCTTGGTAAACCGTACGTTGTGGTGCAGCTCGAAGCGGGATTTCAGACCGCGCAGGATCTGCTCGGTCTCGTCGACCGTCGGCTCGGGCACCTCGATCTTCTGGAAACGCCGCGCCAGGGCACGATCCTTCTCGAAGATGCCGCGGTACTCCTGGTAGGTCGTGGAGCCGATGCACTTCAGCTCGCCCGAGGCGAGCATCGGCTTGATCAGGTTGGAGGCATCCATCACCCCGCCGGAGGCCGCGCCAGCCCCGATGATGGTGTGGATCTCGTCGATGAACAGCACCGCACCCGGCTCCTTCTTGAGCTGGGCCAGAACGCCCTTCAGGCGCTTCTCGAAGTCGCCGCGGTATTTGGTCCCGGCGACCAGCGCCCCCAAGTCCAGGGCATAGACGGTCGCGGATTCGATCGCCTCGGGCACCTGTTCGTCGACGATGCGCCGCGCCAGACCCTCGGCAATGGCGGTCTTGCCGACCCCGGCCTCTCCGACCAGCAGCGGGTTGTTCTTCCGCCGGCGGCAGAGGATCTGGATAGTGCGCTCGATCTCGTGATCGCGCCCGATCAGCGGGTCGATCTCGTCCTTGCGCGCCTTGTCGTTGAGGTTGGTGGCGTAGAGCTGCAGCGCGTTGGTCTTTTCCTCGCGCTCGCCCTCCACCGGCTCGGCCTGGGACTCGTTCGGGTTGGGCTGCGCCCCGAGTTCGTCCTCGCCCACCTTGGAGATCCCGTGCGAGATGAAGTTGACGACGTCCAGGCGCGAGATGTTCTGCTGCCCCAGCACGTACAGGGCCTGGCTGTCCTGTTCGCCGAAGAGGGCCACCAGAACGTTGGCGCCGGAGACCTCCTTGCGTCCGCTGGACTGCACATGGAACACGGCCCGCTGCAGCACCCGCTGGAAGCCCAGCGTCGGCTGCGTCTCGCGCGAATCGTTCGGCGGGATGCGCGGCGTGTTCTCGTCGATATAGGCCTCCAGCTCGTCGCGGATGCGATCGAGATCGCCCCCGCAGGCCCGCAGCACCGTGGCCGCGCTGGGATTCTGCGCCAGCGCCATCAGCAGATGCTCAACGGTCACGAACTCGTGACGTTTTTCGCGGGCCTCCTTGAAGACCATGTTCAGGCTGAATTCGAGTTCCTTGTCGAGCATGGGAGTCAGGCCTCCTCCATCGAGCAAAGCAGTGGGTGCTGATGGCTGCGGGCGTAGTCGTTCACCTGCGCCACCTTGGTCTCGGCCACATCCCGGGTAAAGATGCCGCATACTCCCTTGCCGCGCGTGTGCACGTGCAGCATCACCCGGGTGGCCTTTTCGCGATCCATGCTGAAGAAGGTCTCCAGTACCTCGATCACGAACTCCATGGGCGTGAAATCGTCGTTGAGCAGGACCACCTTGTACTGTCGCGGTGGCTTGAGCTCCGGCCTCGATTCTTCGACCGTTACCGAGTCGTCTCGATCGGGGTTTTGGGGCTTGTCATCACTCATCGGTCGAACTCGCGCCTTCAGCGGTTACTCGTTTGGGTCGTCTCCATCCTCGAATGGTTCCGGGCCGAGGCCAAGTGCCCTTACGGACACTCCGACCACCGACCCGTCCCGTCACATGTGCTTGATCATCGCCTCACCGAAGGCCGAGCAGGCAATCGGCTCGACGTTATCCATCAGCCGCGCGAAGTCGTAGGTCACCTCGCCGGCGCTGATCGCGCCGCCCATGCCCTTGACCACCAGGTCCGCCGCCTCGGGCCAGCCCAGATGCCGCAGCATCATCTCGGCAGACAGGATCAGCGAGCCGGGGTTCACCTTGTCCTGGCCGGCATACTTCGGCGCCGTGCCGTGGGTGGCCTCGAACATCGCGGTGGTGTCGGACAGGTTCGCACCCGGGGCGATGCCGATGCCACCCACCTGCGCGGCCAGCGCATCCGAGATGTAGTCACCGTTCAGGTTCAGCGTGGCGATCACCGAGTAGTCCTCCGGGCGCAGCAGGATCTGCTGCAGGAAGGCATCCGCGATCACGTCCTTGATCACGATGTCGCGGCCGGTCTTCGGGTTCTTGAAGGTCTGCCACGGGCCGCCGTCCAGGTCCTTCGCACCGAACTCCTCGCGCGCCAGCTCGTAGCCCCAGGCCTTGAAGGAGCCCTCGGTGAATTTCATGATGTTGCCCTTGTGCACCAGCGTCACCGACGGGCGGTCGTTGTCGATCGCGTACTCGATGGCCTTGCGCACCAGGCGCTTGGTGCCTTCGCTGGAGACCGGCTTCACGCCGATGCCGGCGGTATCAGGGAAGCGGATCTGGGTCACGCCCATCTCGCCCTGCAGGAAGTCGATGACCTTTTTCGCTTCCGGCGTGCCGGACTCGAATTCAATGCCGGCGTAGATGTCCTCCGAGTTCTCGCGAAAGATCACCATGTCGGTCTTTTCCGGAGCCTTCAGCGGACTCGGGGTGCCGTCGTAGTAGCGCACCGGGCGCAGACAGACAAACAGATCCAGCTTCTGGCGCAGCGCCACGTTCAGGGAGCGGAAACCGCCACCGACCGGCGTGGTCAGCGGGCCCTTGATGGACACGCGGTAATCCTTCACCGCCTCCAGGGTCTCGTCCGGAAGGCCCGAATCATCGTCGTAGACCCTGGTTGCCTTCTCGCCGGCATAGACCTCCATCCACTCGATCGCCTTCTTCCCGCCGTAGGCCTTCTCCACGGCCGCATCGGTCACCCGGCGCATCACCGGGGTGATATCGACCCCGATGCCGTCACCCTCGATATAGGGGATCACCGGATGATCCGGCACCTGCAGCTTCCCCTGCTCGTCGACGGTGATGCGTTCGCCCTTCTCCGGGACCTGAATGTGCTGATAGGCCATGCCAACTCCTTGTACGGAAATCGAGATCAATGGATCGGTCAATCGGGTATGCCTCGATTATACATGCCCAACCGCCATCTCCGGGGGCCCGGAGCGAGTGAAATCGACGTTCCGACATGGTCGTGTGCGCCATTGCCTGCGTTATCATCCGCCGCATGACCGAACGCCTCCCCTGTCACATCACCGTGGCCGCCGTGATCGAGCGCGAAGGCCGGTTCCTGTTCGTCGAGGAGACCGACGGCGGGCGCCGGGTCCTGAACCAGCCGGCCGGGCACCTGGACGCCCACGAAGACCTGATCGAGGCGGTCGTGCGCGAGGTCCGCGAGGAGACCTCCCTCGCGTTCACCCCCGAGGCCACCCTCGGCTGCGATCTCCTGGAACTGGCCAGCGGCGCCGTCATCCTGCGCACCAGCTTCTGTGGCTCGACCGCGCCCCTGCCTTCGCCCGGCCCGCGAGACCCGGCGATCCATGCCCTGCACTGGCTGACACCCGAGGCGGCCGAACGCGACTGGCCCCTGCGCAGCCCCCTGGTGATGCGCAGCATCCATCGCTACCAGGCTGGCCCGCGCCTGCCGCTCGCGGCGGTCGGTGGGCTGGTTCGGGCGGTCGCGCCATGAGCGGCGGCGAGCGCGTCATCATCGGCCTCTCCGGAGGCGTCGACTCCGCCGTCGCCGCCAGCCGCCTGCTGGAGGCCGGCTATCGCGTCGAAGGCCTGTTCATGAAGAACTGGGAGGATGACGACGACGCCGAATACTGCGCCGCCGAGGCCGACTACGCGATGGCCCGCGAGGTCGCGGATTGTCTCGAGATCCCCCTGCACAAGGCGAACTTCGCCGAGGACTACCGCCAGCGGGTGTTCGCCCAGTTCCTCCACGAATACGAGGCTGGGCGCACCCCCAACCCGGACATCCTCTGCAACCGCGAGATCAAGTTCCGTTCCTTCCTCGACCACGCGCGCGAGCTGGGCGCCCGCTGGATCGCCACCGGTCACTACGCGCGAGTCCGCCATCATGCGGTCTTCAGCGAGCTGTGCATGGCGGCCGACGCCAACAAGGACCAGACCTACTTTCTGCATACCCTGACTCAGGAGCAGTTGCGCCCGGCCCTGTTCCCGCTGGGGGATATCCCGAAGGACCAGGTCCGGGTGCGGGCCCGCGAACTGGGTCTGCCGAACCACGCCCGCAAGGACTCCACGGGGATCTGCTTTATCGGCGAGCGGCGCTTCCGCGACTTTCTCGCGCAGTACCTGAACGCCGCCGAGGGCGAGATGCGCACCCCGGAGGGTCAGGTCGTCGGCCGCCACCAGGGCCTGATGTTCTACACCCTCGGCCAGCGCCAGGGCCTCGGCATTGGCGGGGTCGACGGGTTCGCCGAGGCCCCGTGGTATGTGGTCGACAAGGATCTCGAGCACAACGCCCTGGTCGTCGCCCAGGACCCGCAGCATCCGCGACTGATGAGCCCGACGCTTGTCACCGAGCCGGTCCACTGGATCCACGACGTGCCTGCCCCGGACGAGCCGCTCCGGGCCCGACTGCGCCACCGCCAGCCCCTGCAGGACTGCCGCATCGAGGCGCTTGCGCCGACGGGCGCCACAGTGGTGTTCGACAGCCCGCAGCGCGCCGCCACCCCCGGGCAGTCCATCGCCTTCTACCGCGGTGATGTCTGCCTGGGCGGCGCGGTGATCGCGACCCGGACCACGCTGGACCACCACGCAGGCGCCATTCAATCCGCGTCTCCCTGAGTGAGTCCGCCGGGTCACTTCCGGTATAGTGAGCCCTGCCTGGCGCCCCGCCCCCGACCCACCAAGGAATGAACTGGCTTGGACCGCTCCGATCACAACCGCACGCTGGCGCTTGCCGCCCTCTTCCAGTGCGCCAGCCTGGTCAAGGATCTGGCCTGGCGCGGCAGCTGCGACGAATACGAGTTCGAGGTCCTGATCGGCAGCCTGTTTGCCTTCGATGCCGAGACACCGGAGGCGGTCTACCGCGAAGCCGTCAGCCTGAAGAGCGGCCTGGAACGCATCGAGAGCCAGCTGCAAAACGGCAGCAAGCCGCCGGACATGGAGATCACCCGCTACGCGATCGGCTTGATCTTCCTCGAGCGCAAGCTGCAAAAACGCGACGATATGCTGCAGACGCTGACCGACGGTCTGCAGGGCGCGCAACGCCAGATCGACTACTTTCACATCACCCACGAGAGCGTGATCGCGCGGCTCGCCGAGATCTACAAGGAGACCATCTCCGAACTCGGCCCGCGCATCATCGTGCAGGGGGAACAGAACAACCTCTCCAACCCGGAGACCGCCGCGCGCATTCGTGCGTTGCTGCTGGCCGGAATCCGGGCCGCGGTCCTCTGGCGCCAGGCCGGCGGATCGCGCTGGAAACTGCTTTTTGGCCGCAAGCGGCTGATTCGCGAAGCGAACCACATCCTCAATCGACTCAATACCTGAACGCGGAAGACGCATCATGAGCCACGCCGACCCGAAGAACACCCAGACCCTGTCCGCTGGCGGCCTCGACTGCCGTTACGTGCCGATCACCGACGACGCCCGCGCGAAGGATCTGCCCTTTGCCCTCAAGGTGCTGCTGGAAAACCTGCTGCGCTTCGAGGACGAGCGCACCGTCCGGCGTGCCGACATCGAGGCCCTGCTGGACTGGGACCCGAAGGCCGAGCCGGCCCAGGAGATCGCCTTCCGACCGGCCCGTGTGCTGTTGCAGGACTTCACCGGCGTGCCGGCGGTGGTCGATCTCGCCGCGATGCGCGACGCGATGGAGGCCCTCGGCGGCGACCCGAAGAAGATCACCCCGCTGCAGCCGGCGGAGCTGGTGATCGACCACTCGGTCCAGGTGGATGCCCACGGCAACGCCAACGCGATGAACCTGAACGCGGAGCTGGAATACTCTCGCAACCGCGAGCGCTACAGCTTCCTCAAGTGGGGCCAGCAGGCCTTTGATACCTTCAAGGTCGTGCCGCCGGACACCGGCATCGTCCACCAGGTGAACCTCGAATATCTGGCCCGTACGGTGTTCGTGGACGACCAGGCCGAGGGGGGCTGCATGGCCTACCCGGATACCCTGGTCGGCACCGACTCCCACACCACCATGATCAACGGCCTCGGCGTACTCGGCTGGGGCGTGGGCGGCATCGAGGCCGAGGCCGCGATGCTCGGCCAGCCGATCTCCATGCTGATCCCGCAGGTGGTGGGCTTCCGCCTGACCGGCAAGCTGGCCGAGGGCGCCACCGCAACCGACCTGGTGCTGGTGATCGTCGAGATGCTGCGCAAGAAGGGCGTGGTCGGGAAGTTCGTCGAGTTCTTTGGCGACGGCCTCGCCGATCTGCCCCTCGCCGACCGCGCGACCATTGCCAACATGGCACCGGAATACGGCGCCACCTGCGGCATCTTCCCGATCGACGACGAGACCCTGAACTACCTGCGCCTGACCGGGCGTGACGCCGGCCATATCGAATTCATCGAGGCCTATGCCAAGGCCCAGGGGCTGTGGCGTGACGACAGCGCCCCGATCGCCCGCTACAGCGACATGCTGGAGCTGGACCTGTCCACGGTCGAACCCAGCCTCGCCGGGCCCAAGCGCCCGCAGGACCGCATCCCGCTGAGCCAGGCCGGCGCCACCATCAGCCGCCATCTGGACACCATGCTGAAGGAGCGCGAGAGCGGCGCCGACGAACCGGCCGAGGCCGAGCGCTTCGCGGCCGAGGGCGGGCATACCGCCGTGGGCGTGGAACACCAGGCGGAGGAACCCCATCACACCGCCATCGAGATGGACGGCGAGACCTTCACGCTGGATCACGGCGACATCGTGATCGCGGCGATCACCTCCTGCACCAACACCTCCAACCCGTCGGTGATGCTGGGTGCCGGCCTGGTCGCGCGCAAGGCGCGCGAGGCGGGGCTGCAGGTCAAGCCCTGGGTGAAGACCTCGCTGGCCCCCGGCTCGCGCGTGGTCACCGACTACCTGGAGAAGTCCGGCCTGCTGACCGATCTGGAGGCCCTTGGCTTTCACGTGGTCGGCTATGGCTGCACCACCTGCATCGGCAACTCGGGCCCGCTGCCCGAGCCGATCTCCGAGGCCATCATCAAGGACGACCTGATCGTCAGCTCGGTGCTCTCCGGCAACCGCAACTTCGAGGGGCGCATCCATTCCGAGGTGCAGATGAACTTCCTCGCCTCGCCGCCCCTGGTGGTCGCCTATGCCCTGGCCGGGCGCAGCAATATCGACCTGTACAACGATCCCATCGGCGAGAACGCCGAGGGCGCGCCGGTCTACCTGAAGGACATCTGGCCGACCACCGACGAGGTGCGCGAGGCCGTCGCCAGCCACGTCGGCGCCGGCAGCTTTACCAGTGCCTACGGGGATCTCTACTCCGGCGAGGAGCGCTGGCGCAACCTGGAGGCCCCCAAGGGCGAGCGTTTCGAGTGGCAGGAGGACTCCACCTACGTCCGCAATCCGCCCTACTTCAAGGGCATGGGCATGACCCCGATGCCCTGGCACGACATCCAGGGTGCGCGCGTGCTGGCCCTGCTGGGCGACTCGGTCACCACCGACCACATCTCCCCGGCCGGATCGATCGCCAAGGACAGCCCCGCCGGGAAGTACCTGGAATCCAAGGGCGTAAAGCCCGCGGACTTCAATTCCTATGGCTCGCGGCGCGGCAACCACGAGGTGATGATGCGCGGCACCTTCGCCAACGTGCGCCTGCGCAACCTGCTGGCCCCGGGCACCCAGGGCGGCGTCACACAGCACCTGCCAGACGGCGAGCAGATGTCCATCTACGACGCGGCCATGCGCTACCAGGAAGAGGACACCCCGCTGATCGTGATCGCCGGTCAGGAATACGGGACCGGCTCCTCGCGCGACTGGGCCGCCAAGGGGACCCTGCTGCTGGGGGTCAAGGCGGTGATCGTCGAGAGCTTCGAGCGCATCCACCGCTCCAACCTGGTGGGCATGGGTGTCCTCCCGCTGCAGTTCCTGCCCGGCGAGAACGCGGCCAGCCACGGACTGACCGGGCGCGAGACCTACAGCATCACCGGCGTGGAGAACGGCGAGGCCCGCGAGGCGACGGTGACCGCGGTGGACGACGACGGTCAGCGCACCACCTTCACCGTGCGTGTACGCCTGGATACCCCGCAGGAGGTGGACTACTTCCGCCACGGCGGCATCCTGCCCTACGTGTTGCGCCAGCTCGCGGGTTCCGCATAAGGTTTCGGCATGGGAAGGCGGATCTCCACGGAGGCAATCCAATCCGGTCAGACACTGGCGACCGCCGTGCATGACCGCTCCGGCCGTCTCCTGATCCCCGCCGGCATGGTGCTGCAGGACAAGCAGATCCGCGTGCTGCTGTCCTGGGGCATCAGCACGGTCGAGGTGGTCGAGGACGAGCAGGCAGCGGCCAATGACGGGCAGGACGAGCCTGTGGAGCTCCCGCCCGAAACCCGGCCCACGCCGGAGATGGAGGAACAGGCCGATACCATCCTGTCCGAGCGCTTCCGCCACTGTGACGTGAACGCCCACCCCATGGACGGGTTCCACCAGCTCGCCCGCGAGCAGTTGCTGGATGAGCTGATGCGCCGCGGGCACCGGTCCCGAGGTGCATGATGACCGTCGCCGAGTTCCTCGAGCAGGACGACTCGCTGTGCAGCTTTTCCGGCAGTTACAACACGATCTTCACCCGTCTTAGCGATCCCACGGCCAACGTCGCCGGGATCACCGAGGCAGTGGAGCTGGACCCGACCATCGCCGCGAAGACGCTGCGCATGGCGAACTCCTCGCTGTACGGCTTTCCCGAGCCCATCGACACCCTGCACCGCGCGGTCTCCATCATCGGCCTGCAGCAGATGCGCCAGATCGTGCTGTCGACAATCGTCATTGAGCATTTCCGTGGATTGCCGGTCATCGGCGTCGACATGGAGTCGTTCTGGCGCCACAGCATCGCGGTCGGCGTGCTCAGTCGCTCCATCGCACGGTTCCGCCGCGAGGCCAACATCGAACGGCTGTACCTCTACGGCATCATGCACGATCTGGGGCGGCTGCTGCTGTTCCTGCGCCTGGGCACCCGCACCGAGGAGCTGATCAACATCCGCGAACGCGAGCAGTGCCTGCTGTTCGAGGCCGAACGCGAGCTGCTCGGCTTCGATCATGCCGCCATCGGCTCCGCCCTGCTGGAGGAATGGGGCATGGCCCCGGCCCAGGTGGAGGCCACGCGCTACCACCATGCCCCGGAGGAGGCACGCGCCTTCCCGGTGGAAACCGCGATCGTGCACGTCGCCGACAGCATCGCGAATTCGCTGCGCCTGGGATCGTCCGGCGAGCGCTTCGTGCCCCCGGTAAGCCCCGAGACCTTCGACCGGATCGGCCTGGAGATGCCGGTCTACGAAGACATCATCGGCCACGCCCGCAAGCATCTGGACCAGATGCAGGCGATCCTCCTCGACTGAGCCCGTATGCAGGCAAAGGACGCTGTTGCATGAGCCCATCGTATCGCACGCCCGAGGAGGTCAATGCCCTCCATGAGCGGATCCGCTTCCTCGAGGAGGCCCTGGAGGCCAACGCCTACGCGATGGACGTGCTCGCCTCGACCACGGCGATCTTTGGCGACACCGACCGCAACCGCAGCCCCGAGCTGATCATCCAGAACAGCATCGAGTCCATTCGTCGGCTTCTGCCGGCACAGGACATGGCGGTCTACGTGCTGGACAACGACTGCTCCTTCAATCTCGCCTACCAGGAGCGCCCGGAGGAGCTGGAGCCGGACCTCGCGGACACCGTGGAACAGCTGATCCGCGACGGGCAGTTCTCCTGGGCGCTGCATCAGAATCACCCGGTCTGCCTCCCCTCGCCGGTCGACGGCGAGAGCGTCATGCTCCACGTGATCTCCACGCGCACCCGGATTCGGGGGATGTTCGTCGCCCGCTTCCGGCAGTCGGAGCTGCAGCGGTACGAGATGATCCTGTCGACCCTGACCATGGTGCTCTTCAATACCGCCTATGCCCTCGAGAGCGCCGACCTGTTCCAGATGATGGATCGGCGCCAGAAGGCCCTGCAGCGGATCACCGAGCGCCAGTCGCGCGAACTGCTGCACCACATGTCGCACGACTCGCTGACCAACCTGCCCAATCGCATGCTGTTCAGCGACCGCCTGTCACAGGCCATGGAGCGCCATGCCGGCGCCGCCGGTCACGTGGCGCTGATCCTGCTGGACCTCGACAATTTCAAGCGCACCAATGACTCCCTCGGCCATCGCGCCGGCGACGAGCTGATCCGCAAGGTCGCGCAGGACCTCTCCGAACTGCTGGACCATGCGCGCGAGCGTTCCGGTCGCCACCTGCGCACCACCCTGTCGCGCCTGGGCGGCGACGAGTTCGGCATCCTCGTGGAGGACAGCCAGGGGCTGGAGGGTATCGTCCGCCTGGTCACCGACGTCGTCCGCAAGACGGCAACCGAGCGCCAGATCTTCGATCAGCCGGTGGTCAGCAGCGTGTCCTGTGGTATCGCGGTGTACCCCTACGACGGCGAGGACGCGGACACCCTGCTGGGCAACGCGGATGCCGCGATGTACGAGGCCAAGCAGCGCGGGCGCAACGGGTTCCGCTTCTATACCCAGGACCTCAACGCCCGCACCTTCCGTCACTTCGAGCTGGAAAACGAGCTGGGCCAGGCCATTGCCAATGAGCAACTGGTGCTGCACTACCAGCCCAAGGTGGAGCTCGCGACTGGCCGCGTCATCGGAGCCGAGGCCCTGATCCGCTGGCAGCACCCGAAGCTGGGCCTGCTGCCACCCGGTCACTTCATCGAACTGGCCGAGGACATGACCCTGATCGAGGAGATCGGGGAATGGGTGCTGCGTCAGGTCTGCCGCGACCTGCAATCCCTGCGCATGGGGGAGGACGAGCTCCCGCGGGTCGCGATCAATGTCTCCGCCCGCCAGCTGCGCCAGCCGGATCTGGCCGGCGGCTTCCATCGCATCATCCGCGAGGCCGGCATCCCCACCCGCTGCATCGAGCTGGAGCTCACCGAGACCAGCATCATGGATGACCCCAAGGGTGCCGCGCGCGTCTTCCAGCGCCTGCGCCAGGTCGGCATGTCCCTGGCCGTCGACGACTTTGGCACCGGCCACGCCTCGCTGATGCAGCTCAAGCAGTTGCCGGCCGACACCCTGAAGATCGACCGTTCCTTCGTGAAGGATCTCGAACACGGCGAGGAGCATGCACAGATCGTGCGCGCGATCGTGTTGATGGCCCGCACCCTGGGGCTCGACGTGATCGCCGAAGGCGTGGAGACCGAGCGCCAGGCGCAGATCCTGCAGGACCTCGACTGCCACACGGCCCAGGGCTACTTCTACTCGCACCCCGTCCCGTTTGCCGACTTCCGCGGGCTGCTCCAGCCAGGCGTGGCGCTCCCGCTCGCGACCGCCTGACGCCTCGTCCTCCTGCGCCCCGCGACGCTTCTATTCTGACGGGCCGGTCAGGTTCGCGGGGTCCAGGAGGGCCTGCAGGCGCTCGCGCGGGATGTCAGTGTGTTCTGCCGCCACCTCGACGATGGGCCGCCCGGTCGCGTAGGCCTCCTTGGCGATACGCGCACCGGCCTCGTAGCCAATCTCCGCGTTCAGGGCCGTCACCAGGATGGGGTTGCGGTCCAGGGCGGCGCGCACGACCGCCTCGTTCACGGTGAAACCCGCGATGGCGCGGTCCGCCAGATGCCCGGCCGCACGCGCCAGCAGGCCCGTCTGATTCAGCAGATTGTCGGCGATCAGCGGCAATCCCACGTTCAACTGGAAATTGCCGCCCTGCCCGGCGGCCGCGATCGCCGCATCCAGACCGATCACCTGCTGCGCGGCCATGATGACGCCCTCCGGGATCACCGGATTCACCTTGCCCGGCATGATCGAGCTGCCCGGTTGCAGGGCCGGCAGCGCGATCTCGCCCAGCCCCGCCAGCGGACCGGAGTTCATCCAGCGCAGGTCGTTGGCAATCTTGATCAGGCTGGTGGCCGTGGTGCGCAGCTGCCCCGACAGTTCCACCGCCGTGTCCTGGCTGGCGAGCCCCGCGAACCCGTTGGATTCGCGCTCGAAGGCAATGCCGGTGCGTTCCGCCAGGCGCTGTGCCACACGCTCGCCGAACGCAGCCGGGGCATTGATCCCCGTACCCACCGCGGTGCCACCGATCGCCAGCCGGTTTACCCGGTCGCGGGTCGCGCGCAGGCGTTCGACATCCAGCTCCAGCTGCGTGCGCCAGCCAGACAACTCCTGGCTCATGCGCACCGGCATCGCGTCCATCAGGTGGGTGCGCCCGGTCTTCACGATCGCGGTCAGTTCGCCCTCGCGCCGCGCGATGGTGGCGATCAGGTGACGCAGCGCCGGGATCAGTTCCTGTTCCAGCTGGGTCGATGCCGCCACGTGCAACGCGGTCGGGATCACGTCGTTCGAGCTCTGGGAACGGTTCACGTGGTCATTGGGGTGAACCGGCAGGGCCTCGCTGGAGGCCAGGCGCGCGATCACCTCGTTCATGTTCATGTTGGTACTGGTACCCGACCCGGTCTGGTAGACATCCACCGGAAAGGCATCCGGATGCTCGCCGCTGGCGATCGTCTCGGCGGCCGCGACAATGGCCCCGGCCACATCCGACGGTAGCTGCTCCAGCGCCTGATTGGCTTCGGCACAGGCCGCCTTGGTCTGCGCCAGGGCGCGAATGAAGGCCGCCGGGAGGGGGCGTCCGGCGATCTGGAAGTTGTCCACCGCACGCTGGGTCTGGGCGCCCCACAGGGCCTGCTCCGGGACCGCCACCGGTCCGAGACTGTCCTGTTCCTGACGCATTGCGGGCTTCGACATGCCGTTCTCCTGGTTGGGTCCGCGCCGGTAACCGGGGTCTCCCCGGCGCGATGCTGTATTGCAACTGAACGCCTTAGTATACTGCGCCGCCTGACTCGAACCCGACCCCGGAATGCCCATGTCCCCGAGCCCCCTGACTGCGATCAGCCCTGTCGACGGCCGCTACGCGCGCCATACCCGCGACCTGGCGCCCTACTTCTCCGAACAGGGCCTGATGCAGGCCCGCGTGCGCGTGGAGATCGCCTGGCTCAAGGCCCTGGCCGCCGAGCCGGCTATCCCCGAGGTGCCGGCCTTGACCGACGCGGCGGGTGCCTTCCTCGATGAGATCGCCTTCGGCTTCGACGAGGTCGCGGGCGCCCGGGTGAAGGAGATCGAGGCGACCACCAACCACGACGTGAAGGCGATCGAGTACTACATCAAGGAACAGATGGCGGACCGCGCCGACCTGCAGAGCCAGATCGAGTTCGTGCACTTCGCCTGCACCTCCGAGGACATCAACAACCTCGCCTACGGCGTGATGGTCCGCGAGGCCCGCGACCAGGTGATGCTGCCGGCCCTGGACAGCGTGCTCGCCCCCCTGCGCACGCTTGCCGAACGCTTCGCCGAACAACCGATGCTCGCGCGCACCCACGGCCAGCCGGCCTCCCCCACCACCATGGGCAAGGAACTGGCCAACGTGGTCGCGCGTCTGGAGCGCCAGCGCGACGAGATCGCCGCCGTCGCCTGCCGCGGCAAGATCAACGGCGCGGTCGGCAACTTCAATGCCCACAGCGTGGCCTACCCGGAGGTCGACTGGCCGGCCCTGTCGCGGCGAATGATCGAGGGCCTGGGGCTGGAACCGAATACCCACACCACCCAGATCGAGCCGCATGACTTCCTCGCCGAGCTGTTCCATGCCTTCATGCGCGCGAACACCATCCTGCTGGATGCGGCGCGCGACATCTGGGGCTATATCTCGCTGGGCTACTTCAAGCAGAAGGTTGTGGCCGGCGAAGTCGGCTCCTCGACCATGCCGCACAAGGTCAACCCGATCGACTTCGAGAACGCCGAGGGCAACCTCGGCCTGGCCAATGCCCTGTTCGATCATCTCGCGGGCAAGCTGCCGGTGTCGCGCTTCCAGCGCGATCTGACCGACTCCACCGTGCTGCGCAACATCGGCCTGGCGTTCGCCTGGTCGCTGATCGCCTACAAGGCCTTCGATCGCGGCCTCGGGAAGCTGGAGATCGAGCCCGGCCGCCTGGCGGAAGACCTGGACCAGAACTGGGAGGTCCTGGGCGAGGCGGTCCAGACCGTGATGCGTCGCTACGGCATCGAGTCGCCCTACGAGAAGCTCAAGGAACTGACCCGCGGGCAGCGCATTACGCCCGAGGCCCTGGCGGCCTTCATCGACGGCCTCGAGATCCCGGAAGAGGCCCGCGCGCGCCTGCGCGAGCTGACGCCGGGGACCTACACCGGCATCGCCGAGAAGCTCGCGCGCGACCTCTGATCCCGCACGGCATGGCGGCCCCGGATCCGAACCAACCGCTGGTCCTGCTTGGCGGGCTCACGACCGCCGAGTTTCTGCGCGACTACTGGCAGCAACGCCCGCTGCTCGTGCGCAATGCGGTCCCGGGTTTCGAGAATCCCATCGAGCCCGACGATCTTGCCGGCCTGGCGACCGATCCGGATGCCGCCAGCCGCATCGTCCGCGGGCATGTCGACCGCCAGGACTGGGACGTGGAGTACGGCCCCTTCGACGCCGAGCACCTGGGGCAGCTGCCCGCGCGCGACTGGACCCTGCTGATCACCGACGTGGAACGCTTCTGGCCCGGCGGGTCGGACTTCCTCGCCCGTTTCGACTTCATCCCGCGCTGGCGCCGGGACGACCTGATGATCTCCTATGCCCCGCCCGGGGGCTCCGTCGGACCGCATGTGGATCAATACGACGTGTTCCTGTTCCAGGCCGCGGGACGCCGCCGCTGGCAGATCCAGGACCCACCGGGATCACTGGATTGCCACGACGACCTACCGCTCGCCATCCTGCGCGAGTTCCACCCGAGCGAGACCTGGGAGCTGGGCCCCGGCGACCTGCTCTATCTGCCGCCCGGTCTGCCGCATTACGGCCTGTCGCTGGATGCGCAGTGCATGACTTGGTCGGTCGGTTTTCGCGCCCCGACCATCCTCGACGTCCTGACCGGCTTTCTCGAGGAGCGCGCCAACGTGATCGGCGACCAGGCGCGTTTCGAGGATCCGGGGCGTCACCCGGCTGCCTGCCCCGCCGAACTCCCCGCCGCGGATCGCAGGGAACTGCGCGAGGCCCTGCGCGCGCTGCTCGCCGCGGAGGACCAGGACCTGGACGCCTATCTCGGCCGGTTCCTGACCCGCCCCGCCGGGAACATCGAGCTCGCTCCGGAAGACCCCGGGATCGCAGCCCGTGCCGGGGTTGCGGAACGCTTTGTCCTCCACCCCGGTATCCGCCGCGCGTGGTTCCAGGGCCCCGACGGCCCGGTCCTGTGCGTCGGTGGCAATGACTATCCCGCACAGCACGTCGCGCCTGAGGTCCTGGAGACGTTCTGCCGCGCGGAGACGCTCAGCGTCGCCGAATGGGAGGAGGCGATCCCCGCGATCCGCCAGATCCTGGCGGACGGGCTCGAGGCGGGCTGGATCGCCCCGGAGACGCCCGCCGAGTAGCCGCCTGTACGGTGTGAGGCGTCAGGCCGCCCGGGGCAGACAAGCCCGGGCGGCGCGCTCGATCAGCTCCGGGCCGGCGCCGGGTTGATGGGCCCCCTCGGTCAGGACACGCCGCCACTGCCGGGCCCCGGGCTCCCCGTGGAACAGCCCCAGAATGTGCCGGGTCAGGCGTGCCAGCGGCACGCCGTCTCGCCGCATCCCCTCGGCCAGCTCCAGGAGCCCCTCCAGCACCCCCTCGCGTGTCGGATCCTGGTCCGCACCGAAATACAGCCGGTCCACCACGGACAGGCTCCAGGGCTCGTGGTAGGCCTTGCGTCCGAACATCACGCCATCCACCTGCTGCAGATGGGCCCGGGCACCCGGTACATCGTCGAGCCCGCCGTTCAGCACGATGGTCAGCTGGGGAAACTCCGCCTTCAGGCGGTACACGCGGGCGTAGTCCAGCGGCGGGACATCGCGGTTGTCCTTGGGGCTCAACCCCTGCAGCCAGGCCTTGCGCGCGTGCACCACGAACACCCGGCAGCCGGCCGCGGCGACCTGTTCCACGAAGGCATGCAGGTCGGCCTCGGAGTCCTGGTCGTCGATGCCGATGCGGTGCTTGACGGTTACCGGGACCTCCACCGCGTCGCGCATCGCCGCCACACAGTCGGCCACCAGCCCCGGATCCGCCATCAGGCAGGCGCCGAACGCGCCGGACTGGACGCGGTCGGAGGGACAACCCACATTCAGGTTAATCTCGTCGAAGCCGCGATCGGCCGCGATGCGTGCCGCCTGCGCCAGCGTGGCCGGGTCCGACCCGCCCAGCTGCAACGCGATCGGGTGTTCCTCCGCGGCAAAGCCGAGCAGGCGGTCGCGATCGCCATGGATCACCGCGTTGGCATGCACCATCTCGGTATACAACAATGCCCGCCGGGTCAGCAGCCGATGGAACCGGCGACACCAGGTGTCCGTCCAGTCCATCATCGGTGCAACCGAGAACCGCGGGTCGGGAAAGTGGCCCGCGTCACCCATACGCGAAGCCCCCGTGCCGCGCAGGCCGCCTCGCAAAGCCATAAAGGATTGCCGTCATGTCGGAAAGCGAAGTCCCTGAAACCTTTCTTGATAGTGTCTCACACATGGTCGACCGGGCCATGGCCTACCTCGAACTCCCCGAGGGGGCGCGCGAGGCCCTGAAGTCCTGCGACTCGGTGATTCAGGTCAGCTTTCCGATCCGCTTTCGCGACCGCATCGAAGTATTCAAGGGCTGGCGCGCGGTGCACTCCGCGCATCGCCTGCCATCCAAGGGCGGTCTGCGCTTCTCCCCGACCATGGATCAGCAGCACGCCGAGGCCCTGGCGGCCCTGATGACCTACAAATGCGCCATCGTGGACATCCCCTTCGGGGGCTCCAAGGGCGGGCTTCGGATCGATCCGCAGAAATACGACGAGTGGGAGATGGAGCGCATCACCCGACGCTTCGCCCACGAACTGATCCAGCGTGACTACATCAGCCCCGCGCAAAACGTGCCGGCCCCCGATGTGGGGACCTCCCAGCGCGAGATGGCCTGGATCATGGAGACCTACCGCGAACGGCATCCGGAAGATCTCGATCACGCCGCCTCGGTGACCGGAAAGCCCGTGGAGCTGGGGGGGCATCGTCGGGCGTCTCGAGGCCACCGGACGCGGTGTGCAGTACGCGCTACAGGCGTTCTTTCGCGAGGGCTCGGCCGCCCGCGAGGCCGGGTTCGAAGGTGGCCTGGGCGAACAGCGAATCATCATTCAGGGCTTCGGCAACGTCGGCTACTATGCCGCGCGCTTCCTGCAGCAGGACGATCACGCGAAGATCGTCGGCGTCATCAAGAGCGATGGCGGCGTGTACTCCGAAGACGGTATCGACGTCGAGGCGCTGCACGACTACGTCCGCCGCAGCGGCACCATGGAGGGCTTTGCCGGCGTCGAGTTCGAGCGCGACGGCAACCGCATCCTGGAACGCGAATGCGACATCCTGATCCCGGCGGCGCTGGAAGGCGCGATCCATCGCGGCAACGCCGACCGCATCCAGGCCCGGCTGATCGCCGAGGCCGCCAACGGGCCCTGCACCTGGGAGGCCGACCAGGCACTGCGGGCCCGCGGGATCACGATCCTGCCGGACGTCTACGTCAATGCCGGTGGTGTCGTCGTGTCCTACTTCGAATGGGTGCGCAACCTGTCGCACATGCGCTTCGGGCGCCTGGAGCGGCGCTACGACCAGTCCCAGGGCCAGCACATCGTGACGGCCATCGAGATGATGACCAACGAGAGCATCCCGGAATGGATTCGCGACGCGGTGGTTCGCGGTGCCGAGGAGATCGATCTGGTTCGTTCCGGCCTCGAGGACACCATGCGCGAGGCGTTCCGCGAGATGCACGAGGTCCGCGAGGTGGAAAGCAACGGCGAGGTACTCGACTACCGCACCGCCGCCTATCTGATCGCCCTGCGCAAGATCATCCGCGCCCGCAGCGACCTCAAGCTCATCTGACCCACACGCTCCGCGAACGCAGGGGATCCGGGGAATTCCCTCCCCTGCCCATGCCCCTAACCCGCCGGCCCGTACCGCGACTCCAGCGCCGCGAACAGGGCACGCAGGCCCATCGCCTCGCCGCCCTTGGGCCGGCCCGGCCGAGCCCGATCGTTGAAGGCCATGATGTCGAAGTGCAGCCAGGTCGTGTCCTCGGGGACGAATTCCTTCAGGAAGAGCCCCGCAGTGATCGCACCGGCGTAACCGCTGCTGGAACTGTTCACGATGTCGGCCACGTCGCTGTCCAGCATGTAGCGATACGGGGTATGCAGGGGCAACTGGCACACCGGATCGTCCCATTCCCGAGCCGGCTCGACCAGCGCCCGGGCCCAGCCTTCGTCCTCGGTGAAACAGGCGCTGATCTCGGTCCCCACGGCCACGCGCGCGGCACCGGTCAGCGTGGCGAAATCCACCAGCAGGTCGGGGTGGAACGATCCCGCCCGATCCAGCAGGTCGGCCAGCACCAGCCGCCCCTCGGCATCGGTGTTGTCGATCTCGATGCGCTTGCCGTTGCGCGCGGTCAGGACATCGCCCGGGCGGAACGCCCCGGCACCAATGGCATTCTCGACCGCGCCGATCAGCACGGTCAGGCGCACAGGCAACGCCTGCGCCATGATCAGGCGGGCCAGACCCAGCGCGATGGCCGCCCCGCCCATGTCCTTTTTCATCTGACGCATGGAATTCCCGGGCTTCAGGTTCAGCCCGCCCGAATCGAAGCACACGCCCTTGCCCACCAGCACCAGCGACGGGGCATCCGGCGGCCCCCAGGTCAGCTCGATCACCCGCGCGCCGTGGTCACTGGCCGCACCCACCGCGTGGATGCAGGGGAAGTCCTGTTCCAGCTTGTCGCTGTCACTCACGACATGCAGGCTGCAACCGAAGGCCTCAGCCAGATCCCGGGCCTGCAGGGCCAGGTTGGCCGGCATCATGTCGGCGGCGGGGGTGTTGATCAGGTCGCGGGTCAGGCCGATCGATTCGACAAAGGCCTGAACCCGGGCCGGGTCGGCGTCTTCCGGCCAGACCAGCCGTGGCGTGCGTTCCTGCGGTTCGCGGTAGCGGTCAAAGCGGTAGCGCCCCAGGCCCCAGCCGATGGCGGCGAGGTTCTGGACGTCGGCGTTGAGAAAGTCCGTCTCCAGACGATAGTCGCCGCTGCCCAGTGTCTCCGCCGCCGCGGCCAGCATCCAGATCGGCGTCTCGGCGTCGAACCCGGCCAGAACTGCCGCCAGCCCGCCGTCCGCGTCGGGAATACGCAGGATCGCGCCCGGCTCCGCCTCGAAGCCGGAGGCCTCGACCCACTTGCGCCAGCTCTCCGGCGCGGCCTCCAGGCGGACCGGGAGTGACTCGCGGCTGACCGGGATCAGCGGGACAGCGGTTTCGGACGACGCAACAAAGACAGAATCCACGCGGCTTTCCTCGAAATCGATCCAAAACGGCCATAATACGCATCTTGTCGATCCCCCGGGATCGTACCCACTCAGCCGGTGCACGGTTCCGTGTGCCGGGGCCCTACAGGATGTGACGATGACGCCAGCGCTGGAGATTCGCGGGCTCAAGAAGACCTACAAGAACGGATTCGAGGCCCTCAAGGGGATCGACCTCGAGGTGGCGCCCGGCAGCTTCTTTGCCCTGCTGGGCCCCAACGGGGCCGGCAAGTCCACCACCATCGGGATCATCACCTCGCTAATCAACAAGACCGCGGGCACGGTCAAGGTCTTCGGTCACGACCTGGACACCGACCTGCAGGCGGTCAAGCGCTCCATCGGGCTGGTCCCGCAGGAGTTCAACTTCAACAACTTCGAGCCGATCGGCGAGATCGTCGTCAACCAGGCGGGCTACTACGGCATCCCCCGGCGCGAGGCCTGGGAGCGCTGCGAGCACTACCTGAACGAGCTGGGCCTGTGGGAAAAGCGCAAGGACATGGCGCGTACGCTGTCCGGGGGCATGAAGCGCCGGCTGATGATTGCGCGCGCCCTCGTGCACGAACCGCGGCTGCTGATCCTGGACGAACCCACCGCCGGCGTCGATATCGAACTGCGCCGCTCCATGTGGGACTTCCTGACCCGTATCAACACCGACGGACGCAGCATCATCCTGACCACGCACTATCTCGAGGAGGCGGAGACGCTGTGCCGCAACATCGCGATCATCGATGACGGCGGCATCATCGAGAACACCACGATGAAGCAGCTCCTCGCCAAGCTCGAGACGGAGACCATGGTCCTGGATCTCAGCGAACCGCCCCCGGGCCTCCCCGAGCATGCGCCGGTGGCCCTGCGCCAGGTCGACGAGCTCACGCTGGAGGCCGACATCCGCCGCGGCCAGCACCTGAACGATCTGTTCCGGGTCCTGGATCAGGCCGGAATCCGCGTTCAGAGCATGCGCAACAAGGCCAACCGCCTGGAGGAACTGTTCATCCGCATGACCCGCAACGGCCAGAGCCCCAGTCACCTCACGCCGGGTGCCAGCGGCGCCAGCGAGCAGCCGGAGAACCAGGCATGAGTAGTACCCACCTGCGTCACTACTGGACCGCCTTCCGCACCATCGTCACCAAGGAGGTGCTGCGCTTCGCCCGCATCTGGGTGCAGACGGTGCTGCCGCCGGTGATCACCACGGCCCTGTACTTCATCATCTTCGGTGGCCTGATCGGCGAGCGCATCGGCGAGATGGAAGGCTACCGCTACATGGACTTCATCGTGCCCGGCCTGATCATGCTGGCCGTGATCACCAACAGCTATTCCAATGTGGTTTCGTCCTTCTTCGGGTCCAAGTTCCAGCGCCATATCGAGGAGTTGCTGGTCTCGCCGATCCCCAACAGCGTGATCATCCTCGGCTTCGTCTTCGGCGGCGTGGCCCGCGGCCTGGCGGTGGGTGTGGCCGTCCTGCTGGTATCGCTGTTCTTCAGCCCGCTCAGCGTGCACAACGCCCCGGTCATGCTGGTCATCGTGCTGATGACGTCGATCCTGTTCGCCCTGGCCGGGCTGATCAATGGTGTCTTCGCCCGCACCTTCGACGATATCGCGATCGTCCCGACCTTCGTGCTCACGCCGCTGACGTACCTGGGCGGGGTGTTCTACTCGATCAGCCTGCTGCCGGAGTTCTGGCAGGGCGTGTCGATGCTCAACCCCATCCTGTACATGGTGGACGCCTTCCGCTACGGCAGTCTCGGCCACAGCGACTTCCCCGTGGCCATGTCCTTCGCCATCATCGCGGGCTTCATCGCCGTCCTTTACTCCGTGGCACTGATCCTGCTCAATCGCGGCGTCGGTATCCGATCCTGACGCCCAGCCCCGGCGAAACCGCCGGAAAGCGGCTTCCGACGGTGTTTATTGCCCGAAAAAACGTGGTATAAAGCGGAAACTCTCCGGGGCAAGGGCCATATGGGTTACAACAGAAAGACATCGCATTTCTTTCTGGCGGGCACCGCCGGACTCGCCATCCTGGTGGGTACCAGCCTCCTGCTCGCCTCCCAGCCCGCCGAGACCTCCCAGCCGCTCCAGATCGGTGCCGGCAACCCGCTCCCCGTCGCCAAGCTGTCCCTCGCACGCCCGGACCACCCGGCCGGAGGCGCGTCGATCAGCCCGGCACCGTCGGCGTCGTTCGATGCGGGCGCGCAGACCGTCGCGTTTGCCACCGACATACTGGACGACCCGAGCAGCGGCTACCACGACGACCCCATCGACCCGGACGCGGAGGCGCCCACCTCCTACGAAACCTTCGACCTCGACGGTGAGGGCGATACCGCCGCCGAGGCGGACGCGGCCGAGGACGAATGGCACAGCCATACGCTGAAGGATGGCGAGCGCCTGACCGGACTCTGGGAACGCGAATGGGATCTCCCCCTCGCGACGCTCTACCGCCTGCTGGATGACGACGAGAACGCCTCCATCCTGAACCGTGTGCGTCCCGGCCAGGAGATCGAATGGCAGGTCGACGACGAGGGCTATCTGACCCGCATGCGCCTTTGGACCTCCCGCGCCAGCGGGCACGAGTGGATCCGCGAGGCCGAGGGCTGGGACTTCGAACGCGGCGAGGTCGAGAATGGCCGCGAGGTCAGCCACCTGATCATCAGCGCCGAGATCGACGGGAACATCGCGTCCGCGCTGAGCGAACGCGCGGATATCTCCCCGGGGGCGGCCAACGCCCTGGCCGTACTGCTCGACCGCTACCTGCCCGTGCGTACCCATGCCCGTACCGGTGACCAGTTCACCCTGCTGGTGGAACAGGAGACGCTGGTCGGCGACGACACCCCGCACAACCTCCGCCTGCTCGCCTTCGACTATGAAGGCGAACGCATCGAGATCCGCGCCGCCCGCAACGTCAACGGCCGGTTCTACACGCCCGAGGGCGAGAGCCTGCTGCCGCCGTTCGACCGCCGCCCGTTTGCAGGCAATTACCGCATCAGTTCCAGTTTCAACCCCCGCCGCCGCCATCCGGTCACCGGCCGCGTGGCCCCCCACCACGGTACGGACTTCGCCATGCCCGTGGGCACACCCATCCTCGCGCCGGCCGACGGCCGCGTGACCCGCGTGGAGAATCACCCCTACGCCGGGCGTTTCATCGTCATCGAGCACGGCCAGGGATACTCCACGCGCTACCTGCATCTGCAGCGACAGCTGGTACGCCCCGGGCAGACCGTGGAGCGCGGTGACCGTATCGCCCTGTCCGGCAACACCGGCCGCAGCACCGGGCCCCACCTGCATTACGAGATCCACGTGAACAACCGGCCGCAGAACCCGATGCGCGTGGAGCTCCCGGAGAGCGATGCCCTGGAAGGCGACGAACTCGACCGCTTCAAGTCCATCAGCCAGACACTGCTGGCCCAGCTGGACAACGGGGTGCGCAACCAGCAGGTCGCCTTCACCTCGTTCGAAGAGCTGACCCGTTGAGGGATTGATCCGAGGGTCCCGTCGGTGGGCGCCTCGCGTTCATCGCCGGGGTCCTGATTGCGTGGTGGCCTCCTCTCCGTTGTCTCCCCTGCTCGACTGGGCGCGTCTTGACTGGCGCGACGGCATGCCCTTTGCTGTCGACTACGGCGACGGCTATTTCGGATCGAGCCAGCCGCGCGCAGAGGCGCAAGAGGTCTTCCTCGAGGCCAACAGCCTGCCGGAGCGGTTCTCCGGCTGCCGCCACTTCGCGATCGGCGAAACCGGCTTCGGCACCGGGCTGAACCTGCTGCTGGCGCTGGAGCAATGGCGCCGGCACGCCCCGCCCGATGCCTTCCTCTCGCTGCTCAGCCTGGAGGCACACCCCCTTTCGCCGGAGGACCTCGCCACCCTGCACCAACACCTCGGGCTCGACGATGCCGACAGCCGCGCCCTGCGCGCGCAGTACCCGCCCCCGGTCCCAGGACTGCACCGGATCGAATTCCCCGGTGCGCGCGCCACCCTGACCCTGGGCCTGGGCGACGCCGCGCCAATGCTCGCGGGCGTGCGCGGCCGGATCGATGCCTGGTTCCTGGACGGCTTCGCGCCGCGCAGCAATCCCGCGTTGTGGAACACCGGCGTTTTTCGCCAGATCGCCCGGCTGTCCGCGCCCGGCGCCACGTTCGGCACCTACACCGCCGCGGGCCAGGTCCGGCGCGATCTGGAGGGTGTCGGATTTACGGTCCGGCGCGTCCCGGGCCACGGACGCAAGCGCGAGCGCCTGACCGGGGCCTTCCACGCGCCGTCCGCCGAACCGGCGACGCCGGCACCGCAGGCGCCCCGCCACGTGGCCGTCGTCGGGGCCGGACTGGCCGGGCTGTCCAGCGCGCACGCGCTGGAACGTCGCGGCATCCGCACCACCCTGTTCGACCCCGCCGGGGTCGCCGGTGGTGCGTCCGGCAACCCGGCCGCCGTACTGCTGCCCAACCTGCACCCGCGCGATGCCGACCTGAACCGCCTGGCCCTGGCCGGGATGCGCAGGACCCGGACCCTGATCAACGAACTGGAGGCCCATACGGGGGAAGTATTGCGGCTGGCCTCCGGCGTCGCCTTCCACGGCATCAGCGCCCACGGGAAGAAACGGGTGACCCGTCTGCTCAAGGCCGGCAGCGAAGCGACCGGGCTGCTCTTTGATCCGGCGGGCCCGGGATGCACCGACGCCCCGCATCTGTACTACCCCGAGGGCCTGGCGGTGGATATGGCCGCTCTTTGTCGTGCCCTTGCCGGCACCCTGCCGGCGCCCCGCGCAGAGGCTGTCACGCACATCCACCTGACTCCCGGCCAAGACGCAGTGCAACTGGAGACGGAGTACGGCCGGGAGTCATTCGATGCCGTCGTGCTGGCCAATGGCGCCGGTCAGGGGGCGCCCCTGAGCCCCGAACACGGGGCGGTCTCGACGGTCACCGGCCAGATGACCCGAGTGGCGGCCACCCTGCCCGACTGGGGCGGGTTCGTCGCCACCGGACAGGGCTACTGCATCCCGTCCCCCGACCAAACAGCATGGATCGGCGCGACCTACCGGCGCACGCAAGGCCCCGGCATCCGTCAGGCCGACACGCTCCTGGCTACGGACGACGCGGCGAACCTTCGCCACCTGGCCTGGGTGCCCGGCCTGGACGATCCCGCCACCCAGGTCCTGGACCACTGGGCCGGCGAACGGGCGGTGGTCCGCGATCGCCTGCCCTTGGTCGGGCCCAGCCGAATGGACGCGCGCGGCCGCGTCCAGCTCAACCTCGCGCATGGCTCACGCGGCCTGCTGTACGCACCCCTGGCCGCCGAGTGGCTGGCCGACCATTGGCTGGGCCTCATCGAACCCCTGGAGACCACTACCGCCGCGCGGCTGGACCCAGCCCGACACGCGGGTCAGGCCCCGGGAGCCTCCGACGAGGCGTAGGCCACATCGTTGCGGCCCGCCGCCTTCACCCGGTACATCGCGTGATCCGCGGCCATCATCAGGTCGGCGAGCCGCTGTCCGTCACCCGGATAGAAGGCGACGCCGATGCTGCATGACAGGCTCACCTCCACCGTATCCATATGCCCGGGGTGCAGCTCAAAGGGCTCACGGAAGGCCTCTTGCAGCCGCTCGACCAGCCGCGTTGCCTCCTCCGCGTGGTGCAGCGGGGCACTCAATACGATGAACTCGTCCCCGCCCAGGCGAACCAGCAGGTCATCCGTGCGCAGGCTGCCGGCCAGACGCCTGGCGAGCAGCCGCAGCAACTCGTCGCCCACCGCGTGGCCATACTGATCGTTCACCGGCTTGAAGCGATCCAGGTCGATGAACAGCAGCGCCAGCTGACCCTCCTTGCGGTCGGCCCGGGCTGCCAGGCGGGGAAACGCGCGGTCCAGCGCGGCCCGGTTCGCGGTGCCGGTCAGCGGGTCCTCCCACGCGAGCGCCTGCATGCGCTCCTCCAGCTGCTTGCGCTCGGTCACGTCCAGGGCATGCCAGACCACGGCCGCGGAACCCTCGAACGGCGTGTGAATCGGACGGACCCGCGCCTCGTACCAACGCGTCTCGTCCGCTGCCACCCCCGGCTCGCCCGCATGGAACGCACTGGCCTGCAGACGGTACTCGAGTTCCTGCATCGCCCCCTCGCGCAGGGCCCTTTGCACGATATCGGAGAACCGCTCCGCCACCTCGGGGGGTAACAACTCGGCCAGGGTATGCCCCACGGCCGTGGTGTGCGGGTCGCGGCCATGGCGCGCCTCGCCGAACACCCGCCGCACCAGCCCGGACGCATCGATCACCAGGGCATCGCCGGGCATGGCCTCGAACAGGGCGTCCTGGAGGTCCCGCGCCTCGCTCAGGGCATTGAACAGCATGCGATTCTCGTGCACGTCGACGAAGCTCAGCAGACAGGCCCGCTGCCCGTCCCAGTCGATCGGCACCCAGCGCAACAGATGAAAACGCTGATCCCCGTCCGCAGCCTTCACACGGATCTCGCGCCCCCGGGGCTCCTCCGGCACCGCGGCGCGGGTGAAATCGAGATCGGGGGGCAGACGCGGACGATCCGCCGGATGGATCACATCCAGTGTGGCCAGGGCCTGCCCGGGGTTCGGCGACACCCCGGTCATGCGCGCGAAGGCCGGGTTGGCCCACAGAACGCGCCGCCCGGCCACGACCAGCGTCGCGTCCTCCAGACGGTTGACCAGGGCCTGGTAGCGGCCCAGGGCCTCGCGGCGCTGCCGCATCCCCTGCCCAATGCGGAAGGTATATCCGCTGACCGCCATCAGGCCCACTGCGCCCAGGACCCACCAGGCGGCGGGGCGGGCCGTGGCGGACGGGCTGGGGACCGGCTTTGCCAGCAGCCGCCACTGCCCCCCGGCAAACGTCACATCGAGCTGCAATGGCGCCGATTCGACATCGAGCGCCTGCGGGTTGTAGAACACCTCGCCCTCGGCACCGGCCCCGTCGCGGCCGCGCAGGGCTAGCTTCAGGCGCTCCGAGCCGGGTACCAACCCGGCCTGTCGCAGCAGGGTGTCGAAATCGAGCGCGATGCTCGACAGGCTCCACGGGTTGGCGGCACCCGACACGTCCTCGTCCTCAGCTTCGGTCAGGACCGGCGCCCGCACCAGCAGCCCGCGGCCGCCCTGGGCCAGCGGCCAGGGCCCGGCGACCACGGTCTCGCGGCTCTCCAGCACGCGATGGAAGGACGCGGACTGCTGGGGATGCTCGGCCAGGTTGAGCCCAATCGCGCCCTCGTTACCGGCCCGTGGGTAGACCAGCTCCAGCACCTCGCCGCGTGCCAGCGTCAGCGACCGGATCAGATCGGGTTGCCCCCGGTAAAGCCGTTCCGCGGCGCGGGCGAACTCCTCCTCGTTCAACTCCGGATGGACGTAGGCGTAGGCCGCCAGCCCGATGGTGGCGTGCACCGACGCATTCAGCACGCTCTCCAGGCGGGAGCGCAGGCTGTTCGCCTCGGTCGCGAGCGACTGCTCATAACGATCGGCCATCTGCTGCTTCCAGCCCTGATCGATGGCCAGAAAAAGCAGGGCGAACAGCAGCGCCGCGAACAGCGCGGCCACCATCGGGCCCCGCACATACGGTTCGGTGGTGCGGACCCGCGACGACGAAGCGCTGTCACGGGCGGCGTTTTGGGCATCGGAAGCTTCCGAGGTGTCCGGTGGTGGGCTCATGCCGGGTCTTTTGCGGGCGCACAGGGTTCTACTATGCGCCAACGGGGGGCAAACCGAAACGGCTCCGGAAATGCCCCGCTGACGCCCCGCTCACACGGGCCAACCCGGCCCCCGCATGAAGCGGCCGGGCGCTCGCCCGTACGTGGGCGGGTTGGCCGCCGGTCCAGCGACCACTGCTCGCTCGGCACCGTGGCCAAGGGGCCCGCCGAGCGGAACGATCTGGGATTGGTGGGGACGGCCGGAATCGAACCGGCACGGCCTTGCGGCCAGCGGATTTTAAGTCCGATGCGTCTACCAGTTCCGCCACGCCCCCGGAGCCGCCGCATCATACCGTGCGTGCCACGATGCCGCACCCGAACCCGGCGGGGCCTACTCCGCTTCCGCGGCCGGCATCTCCGCGACTGGCAACGGCACGTGCAGGGACGCCGCGATCGCCCGGAGGAGCTCGACCTCGGCGATCACCGTCTGCCCGCCATGGGTGATGGTGGCGAGCATTGCCGTGACCAGCCTTTGCTTGTCGGCCGGACGCAGTGCGTCCAGCGCCTCCAGGGCGCGATCGAGCTCATCCGCCCAGGCCGCCGCGTCGGCAGCGGCCTCCAGGGCCGTATCCATCACGTCTTTCGCCGGATCTGCGATGCCCAGGGCGACATGGCCCGCCCGCAGCGCCTCGCGCGCCCCCTCGGAGTCCTCCGGATGACCGTGATGGGCGAGCACGGCCAGCACACTTCGCGCATGGCGTTCGTGGCGTTCCAGGCGATCCCGTCCACCCGGGCGGGCGCGTGCGGGCTGATCGAGGTCGCGCAGCTGACGCCGCAAGAGCCGCCCGGTGGCGTATTCGAAGGCCGACACCCGGCCGTCAGCCCGGACCAGTTCGTCGATCAGCGTCTCCAGCGCCTGGCGCTCCTCCGACGGACGATGGCGCACGGCCGGGAAGCTCATCTCCAGCAGCGGGATCCGCAGATCCGGCCGCTGGTCCGGCGCAGCGTCCAGCAAGGTACGGACACGCGACTCGCTCTCTCCGCCCCGCTTCGCGGCGATCCGCAGCAACTGGTGATCCCGCACCTCGGGGTCGGCGCTGATCAGCAGATAGAGCAGCACCTCCACGGCCCAGGCATCGGAATGCGCGGCGCGCTCCAGTGGTCCCGGCATCGCCGCGACCAACAGTCCGGCGCCCAGGATCTGTGCCAGGCCCGGATCCCCGATGTTCTCCATCAGGCGTTCCGGATTCAGCAGCATATTGCCCGACTCGCGCGGCTGTTCGCGCTCGCGCGCCTCCGCCTCGGCCTGCGCCTCCTGTTCCCTGCGACGGGTTTGCGCATCCCGCTCCATCTGTTCGCGGATGGTCTCCAGTTCTTCCGGCTGGAACCCGGGCTCGATGGCCTGGATGCGCCGCACCAGCGGCGGATGGGTCGCGAACATCTGGCCCAGGGCGCCGGAGGCGAACAGCATGTGCCCCACCTCCTCGGTATCGGCGCGCAACGCAGTGTGTCCGGCCCCGATCTTCTTCAGGGCACCGGCAATGCCGGACGGCTGACGGGTGAACTGCACCGCCGAGGCATCGGCCAGGTACTCCCGCTGGCGCGAGACCGAGGCGCGAATCCAGCGCCCGAAAAACAGCCCGATATAGCCCACCACCATCAACGCCAGACCCGCCGCAACAATGCCCCCGGCGTTGCGGTTGTTGCGCGACAGGCGCATGGCCAGCAGCACGCGCTGCCCGATGAGCGCCATCACCAGGATCCCGAACAGCATCCCCATCAGGCGGATATTCAGGCGCATATCGCCGTTCAGGACATGCCCGAACTCGTGCGCCACCACCCCCTGCAGTTCGTCGCGATCCAGCTGTTCCAGGGCCCCGCGCGTGACGGCAATGGCCGCGTCGTCCGGCGAGTACCCCGCGGCAAACGCGTTGATCCCGGCCTCCTGCTCCAGCACATAGACCTCCGGCACGGGCACGCCGGAGGCGATCGCGATCTCCTCGACCACATTCATCAGGCGCCGCCGCAACGGGTCGCGGGTATCGCCGTCCACCCGGGTGCCGCCCAGCTCGCGGGCCACGGCCCCGCCGCCATCGCGCAACCCCAGGGTGCGATAGAGGCTGCCGACCCCGATCAGCCCGATCGTCAGCACGCTGGTCCAGACCATCACCTCGACGTTGCGCGCCAGAAATTCCCGGGTCAGCCAGGGTTCCCCCGCCGCCACCGGCTCGGCCTGCCCGAAAAGCACGAGCACAATGGCGTTCATCACCAGCACGATCGCCAGCACCGCCAGTCCGAACAGGAACAGCAGCCAGCGGGTGCGCCGCTGGGCCCGGTCCTGATGCTCGAAGAAGTTCATATCGCCCGGGCCATCAGGAGAAGTTCACCTCGACCGCCTCGCGCTTCTGCGGATCCTCGATCTCCAGGAGCTGCGCCGGACGGAAGCCCAGATTGTTGGCAATCAGGCTGTTCGGGAACATCTCGCGCAGGATGTTGTACTGCATGACCGCGTCATTGAAGGCCTGACGGGCATAGGCCACTCGGTTCTCGGTACTGGTGAGCTCCTCCGACAGCTGCATCATGTTCTGGTTGGCCTTCAGATCCGGATAGGCCTCCGACAGCGCAAACAGCCGCCCGAGGGCGCCGGACAGCCCCTGCTCCGAACTGGACAGCTTGCGTACGGCCTCCGCGTTGGTCGGGTCGCCGGCCACCTCCTGCAGGCTCTGCTGGGCCTGATTCCGGGCCTGGATGACCGCCTCCAGGGTATCCCGCTCGTGGCTCATGTAGCGCTCGGCGACCTTCACCAGATTGGGGATCAGGTCGTAGCGCCGGGTCAGCTGCACATCGATCTGGGCAAACGCGTTCTTGTACCGGTTGCGCGATGTGACCAGCCGGTTGTACGTCCATACCCCCCAGACCACCAGCAGGACCAGAATCGCCAGCACCACCCACTTCGTATCCATCGTGCAAAGCTCCTTTGCGGTTTACCCGGCCGAGTGTACGCGGCGGACGGGTCCCTCGCGAGCGGATTCTCGGGCGCAGACGGCAACCGCCGCCGTGCTTTATCCTTGCGCCAGGCCATCCTCGGAACCTCGCATGAATCTCTCCACCCTGCTCGGCATCCTCGGCAGCCTGCTGGTGTTCGGCAGTGTCATCGCGTTCTCCTCCCAGGACCTCGACGCCTTCCTGAACCTGCCGGGACTGGGGATCGTGGTGGGCGGCACCATCGCGGCCACCCTGATGAGCTACCCCTTCCACGAGGTCATGCGCGTCTTCCGCGCCGGGGCCAACGCGATCCGCGAGGAACGCTACGACGCCAGCCAGGACCTCGAGGAAATCGTGCAGGTCTCGCGCTACTGGTTCTCCCAGAACCTGCAGCGCATCCAGGACCGCCTGGACCAGATCCGCAATCCGTTCCTGCGCACCGGCATCCAGCTGGTCATCGACGACACCCCGATGGACGACGTCTCCGACCTGCTGAACTGGCGCATGGCCCGCCTGCGCGCCCGCGAACAGGCCGACGCCCAGATGTTCCGGACCATGGCCACCTATGCCCCGGCCTTTGGCATGCTCGGCACCCTGATCGGGCTGATCAACCTGCTCCTGACGACCGAGAGCGACGACTTCACCGTGATCGCGGTCAACCTCGGCATCGCGCTGATCACCACCTTCTACGGCATCCTCCTGGCCAACCTGGTGTTTCGCCCCATCGCCATCAAGCTGGAGCGACGGACCGAGGAACGCGTGGTCCTCATGACCATGGTGCTGGAAGGCATCATGCTCATGCGCAAGGGCCGTTCGCCCGGATACATCCGCGAGACCCTGCGCTCGTTCATGGAGAACCACAGCGACGAGATCCGCCAGGCCGCCCCCAACGGGGACGAAGAACCCGCCGCGGATCCACGGGACCCGGACCCGTCGAACGAGCGTCGCTGAACCATGCCCGGCCCCGCCTACTCCACCTCGGAGCGCGCCGCGCTGCAGGCCGAAATGGACGCCCACGCGGCGACCCGCCCGGAACAGGCATTTCTCGCCTCCTACCCCGGCGAACGCCAGCGCGACGACGAACACGCCTGGATCCTCACCTACCTCGACGTGCTGACCCTGGTCATCGTCGTCTTCGTCATCCTGCTGACCTTCATGGACCCGCGCGACGACGATCCCCGCGCGGTTTCCGCCAGCCCCGTCGCGCTGGCGCATCCCGACCGCAGCGCGCTGGTCGAGCCCCTGGTCCACCCCACGCTGCTCGGTCTTGCCGACCTCGACGACAGCGTCGCCGAGGACCCGGCGACCTCCGAAACGTCCGCCGAAACAACCGGAACCGGCGCCGATGCCGATCAACTGCGGGATCGGGCCCCGGAGGGGGTCGATATCGTCGAGCAACCCGGCCGTCTGGAACTGCGCATCCGCGACGAGATCCTGTTCGCCACCGCCCAGGCCGATCTGCGTTCGGACGGCGCAACGCTCCTGGAAGGACTGCTGACCATCCTGGCGGACCACCCGGGCCTCATCACCGTAGAGGGGCACACCGACAACGTCCCCATCGCGACCGAGCGCTTCCCCTCCAACTGGGAACTGTCCGCGGCCCGCGCCAGCAGCGTCGTGCGGCACCTGGTCGCGCAGGGCCTGGAGCCCTCGCGGCTGCGCGCGGTCGGGCGCGCCGACACGCTGCCGGTAGCCGGCAACGAGACACCGGGTGGGCGCGCCGAGAATCGTCGCGTGTCACTGATCCTGGAGGCCGAAGCGAACTGATACCCGACGCCCCACCCGCATTCCGCGAGCCCGCAGGGCCACTTGACGCCCGCGCGACCCCCATAGAAGATGCGCAACACTTGCACTTTAAGGAGGCTGGTGTGCGTACCGGACGCGGGTCCCTGCTGGGCGACTTCCTCGACACCACCAATCACTGGGACAAGCTCATTGCCCTGATGGGCGGGATGATCGGCCTTTACCTGTCGCTGGAGGTCGCCGCCTCGGTAACCGACAACGGCATCAACGGTCTGATCCTCGCCTCCCTCGGCGCCACCGCCGTCCTGCTGTTCGCCGCGCCGCATGCCGCCCTCTCGCAACCCTGGAACGTGCTCGGTGGTCATGGCGTTGCCGCCATCGTAGGGATACTGATACGCGACCTGCTGCCCCACCCCCTGCTGGCCGCCGCCGTCGCCGTGGGCCTCGCCATCTGGCTGATGCACTACCTGCGCTGCCTGCATCCCCCTGGCGGGGCCACGGCGCTCTATGCGGTCGTGGGCGG
This sequence comes from Thioalkalivibrio sp. ALE12, assembly GCF_000381105.1. NCBI lineage: Bacteria > Pseudomonadati > Pseudomonadota > Gammaproteobacteria > Chromatiales > Ectothiorhodospiraceae > Thioalkalivibrio > Thioalkalivibrio sp. ALE12. The sequence goes on from NZ_KB905905.1 coordinate 228,894, forward strand.
CGACTCGGTCACGGCCCTGGGACCGTGGTTCCTGCTGCACCCAGTGCTGACCAGTGTCGGGGTCATGCTGATGGTGGCCGTCATCATCAACTACCCGTTCCCCTGGCGCCGCTATCCCGCGAGCCTGACCCCGTCCCCCGAAAGCCCGGAACAAAGCCCGCTGGCGGCCCTGGAGCGGGCCGGTCTCGGCCGCGAGGATCTCGAGCACGCCATGCGCGAGATGAACCTGTATCTGGATCTGACCGAGGACGATCTGGCACGCCTGTACCTGCTGGCCCGCCGCCATCACCAGCACCCCGACCCGATCACCCCGGAGGCCATCCAGCCCGGGGCCTGCTTCAGCAACGGTGGAACGGACGCCGACTGGGCGGTTCGCCGCGTGCTCCGGCGCGACGGGGCGCAGGTGATCTACCGCCACCTGGCGGGCCCCGAGGCCCCGGGTGAAGACCGCGCTAATCTGGACGACTTCCTCGCCTGGGCCCATCACCGGCTGGAGCCGGAATACGGCCCGGACGAGTAGGTGCGTTTGGGCCTCTCCGCGCCCGGCGCTTATACTCTCGCGCCAGGCGTAAGTCGGGTTAGGGTGATCGTCACGAGCGTGGCGGGATCGCGAAGCCCAAATCCGGCAGATTCCCGGGTCTCCGTAGCTCAGCTGGACAGAGCAGCCCCCTCCTAAGGGGCAGGTCGCAGGTTCGAATCCTGCCGGGGACACCATTTCTCTCGCATGATGCCGCGTTCTCACTCTGGCGCTGCGGCCCCATCGGTCGTAAGGTAGGCCAATGGCCATGCTGACGACCGAACAGTCCACCCGCATGATCGATCGCCTCGCCCCGCTGATCGGGATCCAGGGCGAAGTGGATGGCTGCATGGTGGAACTGGTCGAGGTCCTCGACGAAGGCCCGCGCGGGCTGCCCGGCGTGGCCCTGATGAGCATGGGCTCCCGGCGCAGCATCCAGGCCAACCAGTACGGCAATCCGCTCTGCCGGCACTCGGAGGTCCGCACCCTGTCCCTGCTGTCCGAGGTCGAGCGCGACCTGCATCCCGTCCTGCGGCAACTGCTTCCGGACAACGTTGTGGCGGAGTTGCGGGCGCTACTGGCCGACTGAGGCGAATCCCGGGCTTTACCCGGCCGCACGGTCACCGCGTGGCGGCTTGCGCGCCTCGGCGTCCTCCACCATGGGTTCCAGGCGTGGCCACACGGCATCCAGCAGGTGCGGCTGCGCCGCCTCGCTGGGGTGAATGCCGTCATCCATCAGCATTCCGTCCTCCAGCAGCACGTCCTCGAGAAAGAATGGCTCGAAGGCCAGATTCCGCGCGGCCGCCAGGTCGGCAAAGACCGCCTCGAAGCGTTCGGTGTAGCGCCGCCCGTAGTTGGGCGGGATGCGAATGCCCAGCAGCAGGGTCTCGGCCCCTGCGGCGTCGATCGCGTCCACCATCGCCTCCAGGTTCTCCCGCATGGCCGACGGTGCCAGGCCCCGCAGGCCGTCATTACCCCCGAGGGCCAGGATCACCAGGGCCGGGTCCATCCGCTCCAGTACCTCTGGCAGCCGCGCCCGGCCGCCGGCTGTCGTGTCACCGCTGATGGAGACGTTTTCCACCACCCATTCCCGCTCGCGCTCGGCCAGGCGCTCTTCCAGAAGGGCCGGCCACCCGGCAGACTCCGGCATGCCATAGGCCGCACTCAACGAATCCCCGAACACCAGGATTCGCAGCGGCTCGGCTGAGCGATTTTCGTCTTCCGGGGAATTCCCGGGCGCAACGGGACTCCATAGCAACGCGATCAAGCCCATCACGACCAACGGAATACGCAACATGGATGCATCCTCGTCATATGTACTGGAGGCCCGGGACATCGAACAGCGGATCAGCGGACCCAGCGGGCCGCTGGACATCCTGCGCGGCATATCGCTGGCGGTCCAGGCCGGCGAGACGGTCGCGATCCTCGGCGCCTCCGGATCGGGCAAGTCCACCCTGCTCGGGCTCCTTGCAGGTCTGGACGCCCCGAGCGCGGGAGAAGTTCGCCTGCTGGGCCGGACCATCAGCGAACTGGACGAGGATGGCCGCGCCGCGTTGCGCGCCGGCCGGGTCGGGTTCGTGTTCCAGTCCTTCCAGTTGCTCCCGGCGCTGACGGCCCTGGAGAACGCCCTGCTGCCACTGGAGCTGAACCCGGCCCATGCCGGCGAAGATCAGGCCACCCTGAACCGCTGGGCCAGCCAGGCCCTGGAGCGCGTGGGCCTTGGCGAACGCGCCGCGCATTACCCGCACCAGCTTTCGGGGGGCGAGCAGCAACGGGTGGCCATTGCCCGCGCCATTGTCGACCACCCGGCGGTCCTGTTCGCCGACGAGCCCACCGGGAATCTCGACGGCAAGACCGGGCAGCGCATCATCGAGCTGCTGTTCGGCCTGGCCCGGCATCCGGACGGCGACGGGCCCGCCACCGCACTGGTGCTGGTGACCCATGATCCGGAACTGGCGGCGCAGTGCGACCGCATCATCTCCATTCAGGATGGCGTGCTGGCATGACGGCAAGCCACATCCATACCCGGGGTCAGGGCCGCAATCCCCTGCGCGCGCTGCTGCGCGGCACCTGGCGGGAATGGCGCTCCGCCGAACTGCGGGTACTGGCCGCGGCGCTGGTCGTCGCGGTCGCCGCGGTCGCCGCCGTCGGCTTCTTTACCGATCGCGTGGATCGCGGGATGGCCCAGCAGGCCACCGCCCTCCTCGGCGGTGATCTTGCGGTGGTCAGTGACAACCCGCTGCCGGCGGGCTGGCCCGACGAAGCCGCGAACCGCGGGCTGGACACGGCGCGCACCGCCTCGCTGCCCAGCGTGGTCTTTGGCAAGGACGACCAGTCGCGCCTGGCGGCCCTGCGCGCAGTCGAGCCCAGCTGGCCGTTGAAGGGCGAGGCCCGCACCCGCTCGGGACCGGACGGGGAGGAGCAACCGCGCGAACGCGGGCCGCAACCCGGTACCGCCTGGCTGGAATCCACCCTGCTCGAGGCCTTGGGGCTTCAGGTGGGCGACCGGGTAGAGGTCGGCGACCTGGACCTGGAGGTCACCGGCACCCTCGCGCATGAACCGGACCGTGGCAGCAACCTGCTGAACATCGCACCGCGTCTGATGCTCGCATTCGACGACCTGGACGCCAGTGGACTGATCGGCCCCGGCAGCCGGGTGCGCTACGAGTTCTTTGCCGCCGGGCCGAGTGCGGAGATTGAAGCCTTCCGCGCCTGGCTGGGGGACGAACTGGAGGCCGGGGAACGCCTCCTGGGCCTGGACGACGCGAACCCGGAGCTGCGCACGGCCATCGAGCGCGCCGAGCGCTTCCTCGGGCTCGCTTCGCTGATGGCGGTGCTACTGGCCGGGGCCGCGATTGCCGTGGCGGCCCATCACTTCGCCCAGCGCCGCGCCGATCCGGCGGCCGTGATGCGCGCCCTGGGCGCCAGCGGCCGCCGGGTCCTGCTGACCTACTTCGGCCGGGTGGTGCTGGTCGCCCTGCTGGCCAGCGCTGTCGGGCTCGCCATCGGCTTCGCCGCGCAGTTCGTCCTCGCGTCCCTGCTCGGCGGCTGGCTTGACGGGGATCTCCCTCCTCCGGGGGCGCGGCCACTGGTCGCCGGCCTGGGCGTGGGACTGATTACCGCCGTTGGCTTCGCCCTCCCCGCGCTGTTGCGCATTGGCCAGGTCTCGCCGCTGCGCGTCCTGCGCCGCGATCTGGGCCTGCCGCCCACCTCGGTATGGCTCTCCGGCGCCCTCGCACTGCTCGCCTTCGGCGGCCTACTCTACTGGCAGGCCGCCGACCCGCAACTCGCCGCCTGGGTCCTGATCGGCACCGCGGTGGCCATCGCGTTGCTGGCCGTCCTCGGAATGGGGCTGGTGCTCGCCCTGAGGCCTCTGCGCAACCGCGGCGGCATGGCCCTGCGCTTCGGGCTGGCCAACCTGTCCCGGCGCGGCGGCCTCAGCGCGGTGCAACTGGTGGCCTTCAGTGTCGGGATCCTGGCCCTGCTGCTGCTGGCGATCGTGCGCGTCGACCTGCTGGAGGCCTGGGATGCCAGCATCCCGGAGGACGCCCCCAACCAGTTCTTCATCAACATCCAGCCGGGCCAGGAGCAGGCCTTCGCCGACCGGGTCGAGGCGGCCGGCCTCGAACGCCCGCAACTCGACCCGATGATCCGTGGCCGTCTGATCGAGATCAACGACGAACGCGTTCATCCGGAGGACTTTGACGATGATCGCGACCGACGACTGGTGGATCGCGAATTCAACCTGTCGTATGCGCACACCCCGCCGGCGCACAATCGCATCGTCGATGGACACTGGTTCGGCGAGGCCGGGCAGGATCCCGACCGGGGCTGGTCGGTGGAGGCCGGACTCATGGAACGCTTCGACCTGGCACTGGGCGACTACCTGACGTTCCGGGTTGGGGGGCAGCCCATCCGCAGTCCGATCACCAGCGTCCGCGAGGTCGACTGGGACAGCTTCCAGGTGAATTTCTTCGTCATCGGCCCGCCTCCGCTGCTGGACCAGCAGCCCCGGACCTTCATCACGGCCATGCACGTGCCCGAAGACCAGCGCAGCGCCCAGAACCAGTGGTTGCGGGAGTTCCCCGCCGTATCGGCCATCGACGTCAGCGCCATCCTCGCGCAGGTCCGCGATGTGATGGACCAGGCCACGCGGGCGGTCGAATACGTCTTCCTGTTCACCCTGATCGCCGGGCTGACCGTGCTCTACGCCGCGGTCCAGGCCACCCGCGACGTCCGACGACGGGAGGCCGCCCTGCTGCGCACCCTCGGGGCACGTCGCGACCACATTCGCAACGGCTTGCTGGCGGAGTTCGGGACCCTGGGCCTGCTGGCCGGGCTGCTCGCGGCCGTGATCGCCACGGCAGTGGGCGCCCTGCTCGCCTGGCAGGTTTTCGAGTTCGACTACAGCGTCAATCCCCTGACCTTCGTCTACGGGATCGGGGGCGGTACGCTGGGGATCGCCCTGGCCGGCTGGCTGGGGACGCGCCGGGTGCTGGACCAGGCCCCGCTGGCGGTGCTGCGCGGCCCGGAATAAGCCGAGCCGGGGTACTCGCGTGCCCCGATCAGTGGCCGTACATGATGTCCACGTCGAGGAAACCGAACAGGACCAGTAGCGCCAGCGCCCAGAGGTAGAAGGAGAAGACCTTCAGGTTGGCGCGGTACAGGAAGAACAACACCATCTTCAGCGACACAATCCCGACCAGCGCGGATACCACAAAGCCCACCGCCAGGGCCGTCCAGTTCAGGTCCCCAAGGCCGTTGCCGTTCAGGACGTCCAGCGACTGCACGGCGGTCGCCGCCAGGATCGTGGGAATCGCGAGGAAAAAGCTGTACTCCGCCGCCCAGCGCCGCTTGAGCCCGGTGAAGAGCGCGAAGACGATCGTCATACCGCTGCGCGAGAGCCCGGGAATCAGCGCGAAACCCTGCGCCACGCCGATGATCGCCGCGATCTTCGGGCTCAATTGGCGCAGGCCCAGCGGGCGCCGCTGCAACCGGTCCGTCCACCACAGCAGCACGCCGGTGAGGCTGAGCGTCCCGGCGATCAGCGTCGGGTGGGCAAACACCTGCTCGAACCCGGCCTTCAGGGTAAAACCCACGACGGCGGTCGCGAACACCGACAGCCCGCACAGCAGCGCCAGGCGCAGGAACAGCATCTCGCGCCCCGCGGAGCCCCGGGCGGAGGCCCACTGCCAGCTCTCGCGGGCGATCCCGCCACTCAGCCGCAGCAGGCTCTTGCGGAAGACAAAGACAATCGATACCAGCGTGCCGACGTGCACCACCAGATCGAAAAGGATCATCTCAGGGCTTTCCGGAGGCGGCAGTGGCTCGCCCTGACGAATCAGCCAGTGCTGGGTCAGAACCAGGTGGGCGGTCGAGCTGACCGGCAAGAACATGAAGATGCCCTGCACGATCCCGAGCAGGGTGGCGACCCAGACTGTCATGACAGGTGCGGCTCCGTGATCCCGAGGCGGGCCGCAGTATACGCAAACCACCTACCCGGCGTCGGTACCGGCGTCGCACCGCCGGCAAAAGCCCGGCCAGGAGCCAGTCGGATTTGGGTGATCGTCGCGAGCGTGGCGGGAGAGCGAGCCCATTTTTTCGGTCTCTCGAGGCGCATAGTGGGCACTATGTAACGAGAGAGAGCGGAAAAAGGGGCCGTTCTCCTGCGCGCGCAGCAGATCAGTCCCAAATCCAACTGGCTCCTAGACTCGGAACTGGGTCGTCAGACTTCGCAACTGCTCGATGCGCGCCACCAGGGCATCGGTCTCGCTGGCGGTGGCCTCGGCATTGGCCGCCGTCACCTGGGCCCCCTGACTGACCTCCGTGAGGGTGCCATCCACCTCGCGCGCGACCTCCGCCTGCTGTGACACGGCACCGGAGATCTCGTTGTTGAGATGCCGGATCCGCTCGACCGCCGAGCGGATCGACTGCAGGGCCTCGCCGGCACCGGCGGCCTCGTCCACGCCCGTTTCGCCCTTCTCCCGACTGCGCTCCATCGCCCCGGCCGCCGAGCGGGCACCCGCCTGCAGACGCTCGATCATGGCCTGGATCTCGGTCGTCGATTCCTGGGTCCGGGTCGCGAGCGTCCGCACCTCGTCGGCGACCACGGCAAACCCCCGACCCTGCTCGCCCGCGCGGGCCGCCTCGATGGCCGCATTCAGTGCCAGCAGGTTCGTCTGCTCGGCGATCCCGCGGATCACATCGAGCACCGATCCAATCTGGTCCGACTCGGCCTGCAGGCGCGCTACCTGTTCGTTGGCGGTGCCGATCTCGCTGGCCAGCTCGCGCATGGTGCGCACGGTGGTGTCCACCACGCCGGAGCCGGTCCGGGTCTCGGTCTCGGCCTGGTCGGCCGCCTCGGAGGCCGTGCGCGCGTTACGGGCGATCTCCTCGGCCGAGGCCGTCATCTGGTTCATGGCCGTCGCCACCTGGCCCAGCCGCGCCTGTTGCTGCTGCACCTCCTGGTTGGTCTCCTCCGCCACGCGGTGCAGGGTGCCAACCGACTCCCCCAGCTCACGTGCATGCTCCACCATCTCCGAGACCATGCGCTGCAGACGCGCGATGAAGGCGTTGAACAGGCGGGCCAGGCGGTCGATGCCGTCGTTGCGCGGGGCCTCGATGCGCTGGCGCAGATCCCCCTCACCCTCCGAGACCGCACGGAATCGCCCGGCCAGTTCCGCCAGGCGGCGACGGATCATGAACACGAACAGGAAGTACACCACCACGATCACGCCAATCGCCACGCCCAGCATCATCGCGTTGACCTGCCAGGCCGCGACATCCAGCAGCCGGTCCACCGCAGCGGCCACTTCGGCCTCCAGGGCCGGCGTGGTCGCGTGCTCCTGCATGACCTGCTCCAGGGTGGCCTCCATCCCGCCCTTCAGCGTGGCCGTATGCCAGAACACCGCCGCGGCGGCGATCAGGAAGAACACCCCGACAATCGCACTCAATGCGAGCGAGAAACGTCCCGCCAGCGAAAGGCGACTCAGCCACCCACTCTCCTGCTCCATTGCTGCCCCCTGATGCCGGTACACTCCGGCTTTTGTTATCGCTGTAACGACCCACCGGCCCGAAACTATAGGCCGTGGCGCACCTGTGCTTCACGTGCCCGCAACGCATGCGCTTGTGACGCAAGTCCGGACCGATTAAGGTTCTCTGAAATATACGTTCAAGCATATCCTCGATCACCGCGAACCGACGAAACCCTCCTATGCAGCTCACCCGCTATACCGATTTTTCCCTTCGCGTCCTGATGTACCTCACCGTGCAGCCGCGCGAGCAGCGCGTAACCGTCAGCGACATCTCCGAGCAGTTCGCCATCCCCCGCAACCACCTGGTCAAGATCGTGCACCAGCTCGGCCAGAAGGGCTACATCATCACCCGGCGCGGCAAGGGGGGCGGAATCTCGCTCGCCTGCGACCCCGGAGAGATCAACGTCGGCAGCGTAATCCGCGACATGGAGCCCAATCTGAACGTGATCGACTGCGAGAAGCCCGTCTGCCCGATCCTGCCCGCCTGCCAGTTGCGCGGGGTGCTCAACGACGCACGCGACGCCTTCCTCGCCGTGCTCGACCGCTACACCATTGCCGATGTGACCCAGGCGCCCGACTACCTCTACGAGCTCCTGCATCCCGGCAAGAGCGCCTGAACGCCGGTATCCTTCGGCCATGGAACGGCCCGCACCCCGAAAACGAACCGCCCTGCACGCGCACACCGGCGCCCGCTGGCTGGCCGTGGCCGTTCCGTGCCTGCTGGCGCTTGCGAGCGCCGACGCACGCCAGGCCTGTCCCGATCCCGGGACCACACCCACCCCCCTCGCCGAACTGCGCGCGGGGGCCCTCCCCGAAGGAACGGAGGTGGTCGCGGAAGGCACCGTAACCGGCGTCTTCATGGACACGGACCAGCTGGGGGGCTTCTACCTGCAACAGGGCTCGGCCACCGGGGCCACGGGCCTGTTCGTCTACGCCCCACGAAGGGACCCGGTCGCGGCCGGGCAGCGCCTGCAGGTGCACGGCGCCTTCACCCGCCATCGAGGCCGCCCCCAACTCTCGCAACTGGACGCGGTGGTGACCTGCACCGACGGCGAACCGCCCGCCCCCGTCGACCTGCGCCTGCCCGCCGCGGCCGACCGGCTGGGCGACTTTATCGACCAGCCGGTCCGTTTCCCGCAGCGCCTGACGGTCACGGACAACCGGGACCTCGGCCGCTACGGAAGCCTGACGCTGGCCGCCGACGGGCGCCTGACGCATCCGGGCCAGACCGCCCCCGCGGACAGCCCGGGGCGCCAGGACATGGATCGGCGGATCGAACTGGACGACGGGAGCTATCGCGCGAACCCCGACCCGATCCCGTACCTCGACGACCAGGGGACCCGCCGCGCGGGAAGCTCGGTGGAAGGCCTCACCGGCATCCTCACCCACGCCTTCGGCGCGTACCGGATCCACCCCACCGAGCCCATTGACTGGACCGGCGGCGACCGTCCCGGCCCGGTGCCGGCCGCGGATCCCGGTCATCTGCGCATTGCCACCGCGAACATGGAGAATGACTTCGTCACGCTGGGCGAGCGTGGCGCGCAGACCCCGGCCGAGCGCCAACGCCAGACCGCCAAGCTGGATGCCCTGCTGCAGGGCCTGGATGCGGACCTGCTGGGCGCGGTCGAACTGGAAAACGCCGCGGCTGCGCGCGAGACCCTGGTGGCGCGCCTGAACGCCCGCCCCGGGGAGCGTGGCGAATATGCGGCCATCGTTCACCCGGCACCGGGGGACGACGCGATCAAGGTCGGCCTGCTCTACCGACCGGAACGGCTGCGTTTGGTCGACACGGCCGCCGACCGCGATACCGTCCACCACCGCCCCCCGCTGCTGGGCTGGTTCGAAGCGGGCGCTACCGGCGAACATCTCGGTGCCGTGGTCGTACATTTCAAGGCCAAGAGCGGCTGCCCCGACAGCGGCGATATCGACCGTGGCCAGGGCTGCTGGAACCAGCGCCGTACCGCGCAGGCCGAACGCCTCGTCGCCTGGATACGCGAACAGCAAACCGGCGAGTTCGCGGATGCTCCCGTCGTGGTCCTGGGCGATCTCAACGCCTATGCCGCCGAGGACCCCCTGCACGTCCTCCATGCCGCAGGAAAACACGATCTCGTGCACGACGACCCAGGTACCGCCCATACCTACGTCTTTCGCGGCCAGGCCGGGCAGCTGGACTACCTGCTGGGGCCCGACACGCTGCGTGAACGAGTCCGGGACGGCGCCACCTGGGCGGTCAACGCCGACGAACCGGAATTCCTCGGATTTGATGGCCGCGCCCCGGCCGACGGGCCCTGGCGCGCCTCGGATCACGATCCGGTCTGGGCCGACCTGTACCTGGACTAGTCGGTGACTGCGGCCACTCAGTCGCGGGCGTCCGGTTCCGCAGGCACGGCGGCCTCCGCCTCGGCCGCCGACACGTTGTCGACAATCCGTACCGGCAACGGCCCGCCCAGGCTGCCCAGGGTCCTCTGCGGGAACGGGATGTCGATACCGGCCTCGTCCAGTGCCGCCTTCACCCCCTCGTGCATGGAGTTACGCAGGTCCAGGAATTTCTCCCGCCGCGCCCAGACCGAGAGCTGGATCTTCAACGCGGAGTCGCCGTACTCGAGGAAGATGAACAACGGCTTGGGCTCCTCCAGACAGACCGGGTTGCCCTCGGCGACCCCCATCAGCACATCGCGCAACTGCTTGAGATCGGTGTGATAGGCGACCCCGATCTGCATGTCGAGCCGACGGATCGGGAACCGACTGAGGTTGGTCAGCTGGGACTTCACCAGGCTCTCGTTGGGCACCCGGACCATCAGGTTGTCGAAGGTCCGCAGCTTCACCGACAGCGGATCGATGGACAGTACCTCTCCGGTGGCATCCCCCACCTTGATCACATCCCCGACAGAGAACGGCCGCTCACCGATCAGGAACAGCCCGGAGATCAGGTTGGAGGCGGAGGTCTGCGAGGCAAAGCCCAGCGCCACCGTGAGGATCCCGGCCGCACCCAGCAGCACGGTGAGGTCGAAGCCCAGCTCGCGCAGGGCCGAGGCCAGCACCAGGAGCACGATTACATAGAAGCTGATGCGCCGGGTCAGCATCACCTGCTGGGCATCGAGCTTGTCTTCCAGCACCCGCGCCAGCCCGCGCGACACCAGACGCGCGACCAGCAGACCCACCAGCAGATAAACCGCCGCGCGGACGGCCGCGAGGAACGCCTCGCTGGTGACGAAGGCCTGCGCGGCCTGTAGCCATTCGTTCATCGTGTGCGTCGCCCCCTACTGAAACAGGGCGCTGAACGCCTGCACCATCAAATGCCGTCCGCCGGCCTCGCGGGGCTCGGCGATACGCTGCGCCCCCGTCGCGGCCCCGGGCGGCCCCGGGTCGATCTTCATCGCCGCCATGTCACGGTCCTCCTCGCGCTCCATGCGCACGGCCGGGGTCCACAGCCGATGGTGGCGATCGGCATACACCGGCAGTCGCGGCACCGGCAGGTTCACGCGCTCCAGGAACAGGGCATCGTCCGCCTTGTTGGCGATGGTCAGCGGCGTCACCACACGATGCGGCCGTTCCGGCACATCCGCCAGGTCCAGGCGCGCCTGGGTCCGGGTCGCGTAGCACAGCTCGCCATTCACGGTGTTGGGGCCGAACCAGGTATCGGAAGGCGTATACACCGGGAATTCCTGCACCCGCGCCGCCCCCAGGTGCAGCTGCACCCAGGCCGGCGAACTGAGGTACAGGGTGACCTGCCCATGGGCCGGCACGTAGAACGGATTCTGCGGGCGGCTCACCATCGGACGATCGGCCAGGGCCACGCGCAGCTCCGGCTCGGCATCGGCCGGGGCCCCGGCAAACCGCAGCAGGTCCCGGGCGCTGGCGGGAAAGGGTTCACTGCAGGGGACGTCGATCGCCAGGGTCGCGTCCGCCGCGTCTCGCGGTCGTTCCAGCACCATCTGCCATTCCTGCGCCCCATGCAGGAGCCACAGGTCCAGCGGACCGATGGACCAGCGACCGTGCGCGCCCGAGGCCAGCGGCCGGCGCCCCCACCAGGTCGCGGGATCGGTTCGCGTTGTCGAGGTCTCCGCCATCATCCCGTCCTTGCCATGCACAGCCTCACTGTAAACCAGAAACGGACGCCCGGGAGACGGCGCCGCGCGTTCCCCGCTCAGAAAAGGTCCAGCTGCCCCTCCTCGCGTCTCTGCCGCGGGCGCGCTGGCGGCACGAACTGGCTGCAGTCCAGCTCCAGCAGGCGGCCACCCAGGCCCGCCCGCCGCCGGGCCAGCCGGAAGCGCTGGCGCAGCAGCTCGGCATACGCCCCCGCCCCGCGCATGCGGTGCCCGAAGGTCGCGTCATAGAGCTTGCCACCATGGGCCTCACGCAGGCGCTGCAGCACATGGTCTGCCTTGAGCGGGTGGTGATGGCGCAACCAGTCCTCGAACAGCGGCGCCACCTCGCGTGGCAGACGCAGCAGCACATAGCCGGCAGCCACCGCCCCGGCGGCCGCACCCGCCTCCAGCAAAGACTCCACCTCGCCATCCGTCAGCACCGGGATCAGGGGCGCCACCAGAAGGCTCACGGGCACGCCCGCCGCGCTCAGCCGTTGGATGGTCTGGAAACGCCGTTGCGGAGCCGCGGCGCGCGGCTCCAGGCGCCGCGACAGGTTGCGGTCCAGCGTCGTCACCGATACGGCGACCTGGACCAGCCCGCGCTCGGCCATCGGGCCCAGCAGATCCAGATCGCGCTCCACCAGGGCCGACTTGGTCACGATCGACACCGGATGCCCGGTCTCCGCCAGGACCTCCAGCAGCTGCCGCGTAATCCGCCAGTCCCGTTCCACGGGTTGATAGGCATCGGTGTTGATACCCAGCGCAAGGGGCGTCACACGGTGGGACGGGCGGGCCAGCTCGCGCCGCAGGCATTCGGCCGCGCCCACCTTGGCAAACAGCCGGCTCTCGAAGTCGAGGCCCGGGGACAACCCGACGTAGGCATGCGCCGGGCGGGCGAAGCAGTAGGCACAGCCGTGTTCACAGCCCCGATACGGGTTCAGCGAAAGCTCGAAGGGCACATCCGGCGACTGGTTCCATGACAGCACGCGGCGTGGATGCTCGACGGTCACCTCCGTACGCAGGGGCGGCGGCGCCTCGCCATCGCCTTCCCAGCCATCATCGAAGGGTTCGCTCCGGGTGGGCTCGAAGCGGGCATACGGGTCTAGGGAGACGCTGATTGAATCGCACGTCCGCGTTGGCGCCCCCTGTTTTCCGAGACAAGGCGCGTCGTGCAGCGGGTAGTGGTTCTACCCGCAAGCGGTGCAACGCAGGATCGGGGAACAGGGGGCACCAACCCCACAAGCCATTGAAAGCAGGGGCTCGGCCGCTTTTGCGCGCGCACGGCGTTGCGGCTCCCTTGTGCAGAACGACTGCACGGCGGTCACCGCGCCTTGTTCGCACGCAAAAGCGACTCGAGCGCGGACGCGCGATTCAATCAGCGTCTCCCTAGGGTCGCCCCGCGCCCCCGTGCAGGCCCCCTCGTGGGACCGCAGCGCTCGGTCATCGGGCCGACCCGTCCATGCGCTCGCACAGCTGGCGAAAGTAGCCGGACTCCGACACCATCGCCCGGCCTTCGCCGCTCTGGTTCAGCCGGTCCAGCAGGAGCCGCAGGCGCCGCGCGGCGTGCTGCCGGGAGGCCTCGTCATCCGCCGCCTGCAGCAGGGCCTCCGCCGATGCGATCTCGCCCCGGATCCGCACCGCCTCCGGCACATAGCCGGCATTCTTCAGCACGCGATAGGCCATGCGCAGCTCTTCCGGCACCGCGCGGTCATCGTCCAGCTCCAGCGGCCGGCCAGCCCCCGGGAGGTCGTCGAACGCCCCGCGACGCGCCGCATCCGCCAGTTTCGCCTCGATTTGTGCCTCATTAAGCAGCATCGCTCGCCCCGTCAACCGCATCCGTTATGCCGGCCGAACCCGCCCTGTTGAGGACCGAACGGGTTTACCGTAAGGTCCGCCGCACCCGCACAACACGACCAGCGCACGGACCCCGATGGCAGCCACTTCGCGAGACAACCCGTCGGCGTCCGCCGTGCGTTCCCTCGCGCCGGCCCGCGAGGCCCTGCGCGCGGACCCGCGGTTCGACACCTACCTGACTCGGCAGATCCCGGTGCTGGTGGCATTATCGCTGCTGCCCGGGCTCGGGTATATCCTGCTGGGCGCCCTGCACGATGCGCTTGTCGCGGCCGCCTCCTGGTACGCAGTGATGTTTGCCGCCTCGCTCTGGGGAGTCCAGCTTTTCTGGCGGTACCACCGATCGCCGCTGTCACCGGAGCAGCGCAGCCGCTGGCGCCTGCGGCTGACGCTCTTTCTTTATCTCTACCTGGCGCTGTGGACCTGGATCTTTCTGGTCTTCGTGCGCCTCGACGCCCAGAACCTGCACTACATCGCCATCTTCACGCAGATCGGCGCCACCACGGTCGTCGCGGCCCTGCTCTACCCAGCCCCGTGGGTCTTCCGCCCGTTGATCCCGGCCATGATGGTGCCGCTGGCCGGCTACTTCCTGCTGATCGGTGACTGGTATGGCTACGTGCTGGCCGCCTTCTCCGCGACCCTGGCCCTGGTGCTGTACTACGCCGCCAGCAGCAGCTTCGGGCTTCTGCGCGACAGCCTGTATCAGGCCTCGCACGACGCCCTCACCGGGCTCAACAACCGCGCCGCCTTCATCGAGCACCTCGAGCAGAGCCTCGAGGTGCTGCAGCATCATCGCCAGCATTCGTTTCTGCTGCTGATCGACCTGGATCATTTCAAGACGGTCAACGACCTTCTGGGCCACGACATCGGCGACGAGTTGCTGAAAGCCGTCACCCGCGACTTCGCCAACACCCTGCCGCCGGGCCACCATCTCGCCCGTCTGGGCGGCGACGAGTTCGTGATCGTCGCCCCCGGAAAGGAAGACCGGCATACCTGCGAACGGGCGGCCCGGCGCCTGGCGCACTCGCTGCTGCGGGTGGTCAAGACGCCCTACATCATCCGCAATCATCACCTGCATGTCAGTGCCAGTATCGGCATCCGCCTGATCGAGCCGCACCCGGGGATCGACTCGCACCAGCTGGTCCGCGAGGCCGACATCGCCATGTACGAGGTGAAGGACCGCGGGCGCGACGGCGTGGTGGTGTTCAGCGACGAACTGTCGCAAGCGGTGGAACGGCACCTGCAGATCGAGCGCTGCCTGCATTTCGCGCTGCAGAACCGGGAGATCGAGGTGCTCTTCCAGCCGCAGCTCGACCGCGACGGCCGCATCCGCAGCGCCGAAAGCCTGATCCGCTGGAACAGCGCCGAACTGGGCCCGGTTTCCCCCGCGGAATTCATCCCGATCGCCGAGCAGACCGGCTTCATCAGCGAACTGGGCGACACCGTGATCGCTCGGGCCTTCCAGACCCTGCGAGACTGGGATCGCGCCGGCTTCCACCTGGAACAGCTCGCGATCAACATCAGCCCGCGCCAGCTGGTGCACCTGAATTTCGTGCAGCGCATGCAGGAGCTGATCGCGCGCCACCTGGGTCGTGAACACGCGCATCGCATCACACTGGAGATTACCGAACACGTCGTCGCCGAGGATACCGACCGCGTCGTGTACATCATGCAGGCCCTGCGCGACATGGGCCTGCGCTTCTCGATGGACGACTTCGGCACCGGGTTCTCGTCACTGAGCTACCTGAAGCGCCTGCCCTTCGACGAACTCAAGATCGATCGCAGCTTCGTGCGCCAGGTCGACCACGACCCCGGTGATCAGGCGATGGTGCGGACCATCTGCGACATCGCCCGGCAGTTCGAGCTGGAAGTCGTCGCGGAGGGGGTCGAGACTGAGGCCCAGCATCAGTGGCTGGCCACGCACAGCAATCTGCGCTTCCAGGGCTACCTGTTCGCCCGCCCCATGGACGCCGGCGCCTTTCTCGACTATTGCCAGGGAATCCCGGCACCGAGCCGCGCGGTGGCGCCGTCGACCGGAACGTAGCGGCCCGGGATCAGGCGCCGCCGGTCGCGGCCGGCACCACCCAGAGCGTGAGCGACAGCAGGATCGCCGTCAGGCTTACCCCGATGATCGGCAGCATCATCACCCCGGCCAGCGCCTCGCGCCGAAACAGGCGCACGGCCATCCCGCCCAGCGTCAGCGTCCACCCGATCGCGACAAAGAACGCCAGGGCGTTGAGCTCCGCGCGCCACAGCAGGATGAGCGCCACCGGCAGCCCGAGATTCAGGATCACGACCCCCATCTCCTGGCTCCCCGCCGCCCGTCCGGCGGACAGGGCATAGGCGTACGCGGCCCAGACCATCAGCAGGCCGAAGCCGAGCGCACCCGCCGCGGGCGAACTGAGCGGGGCCCGCAGGATGGCCGCCCCGGCCGGTTCCAGCCCGACCCCCAGCGCAATGATCAGCAGCGCCACCCCCAGGCTGATGGCCAGCCAGAACCACAGGGTTCCGCGTTGCACATTCGGTTCCGTCATATCCTGGTCCTCGTCCTGTCGGTGGCTGCCTGACCTGCTGACCGCGCGCGTCCTTCAGGGTTCGCGTTGTCCGATCGCACCCTGGATACAGCCCGGCCCCTGATTACCGGGCCAGCTGCCAGGCAATGGTCTCGCCCGCGCGCAGCGGTACACCCGGGTCATGCCCGAAGAGTACTGCCTCGGGCACGGTCCAGGGTGAGCGTTCCAGCGTCAGGGTGTCGGTGTTGCGCGGCAGTTTGTAGAAATCGGGCCCGAAATGGCTGGCGAATCCCTCCAGACGATCCAGCGCATCCGCGGCGGCAAAGGCCTCCGCATACAGCTCGATGGCCGCATGCGCGGAATAGATTCCCGCGCAGCCACAGGCCGACTCCTTCGCGTGGCGCGGATGCGGCGCGCTGTCCGTGCCCAGGAAAAAGCGCGGATGGCCGCTGGTCGCGGCCTCCACCAGTGCCTTGCGATGGCGCTCGCGCTTGAGGATCGGCAGGCAGAAGTGATGCGGGCGCATCCCGCCGGCAAACAGCGCATTGCGGTTGTAGAGCAGATGCTGGGGCGTGATGGTGGACGCGACATTGGCCGGCCCGTCCTGGATGAACTGCACGGCCGACTCGGTCGTGATGTGCTCCAGCACCACGCGCAGCTCCGGAAAGTCGCGGATCAAGGGCTCCAGGTGGCGCTCGATGAACACCGCCTCGCGATCGAAGATGTCCACGTCCGGATCCGTCACCTCGCCGTGGATCAACAGCGGCAGATCCACCCGCTGCATGGCCTCGAACACCGGGTAGCAGCGGCGGATATCCGTCACCCCGCTGGCCGCGTTGGTCGTGGCCCCGGCCGGGTACAGCTTCACCCCGTGCACAAAGCCGGAGGCCTTTGCCGCGTCGATCATGCCCGGGGTCGTGCCCTCGGTCAGATAGAGCGTCATCAGGGGTTCGAAATCGGCCTCCTCCGGCAACGCCGCCAGGATGCGGTCGCGGTACTCCGCCGCAGCCTCCAGCGTGGTCACCGGCGGCTTCAGGTTGGGCATGATGATCGCGCGCCGGAAGCGGCGCGCGGTATCCGGCAGCACCGACGCCAGCACATCGCCATCCCGCAGGTGCAGGTGCCAGTCGTCCGGTCGGGTCAGGGTCAGGCGGTTCATCCGTAGTTCCCTTCGCAGGGGCCCGCACGGTACGGGCCCGTCACAGTCATCAGTTATCAGGATAGCGCGGAGCGCAAGTCGGTCTCGGACCAGCCCTCCACCAGTAACGTCTTGTTACGCGAGTTCGCGCCTGCCACCACCCGCACAGCCGACTTCGGGCATGCCAGTTTCGCTGCCAGCAGCTCGATCACGGCCGCATTGGCGCGGCCCTTCTCCGGAGGCGCCTGGACCTGCAGCTTGAGGGTCTCCCCCATCCAGCCGGCCACCGCGTTGCGCTTGCTGCCCGGAGCGACCTTCACCTTCAGCCGCGCCATGCGAAACACTGAGCCATGTATACGCTCTACTCGGCGGGCCGCGTCGCCATGTAGGCACTGAACACGCCCAACTGCACATCCCGCTGTACGTCGTCGAACCCGACCGCGCGCAGGGTGTCCTGGATCTCTTCCGGCGGCACGCACTGGTCGATGGTGTCCCAGAAATAGCGCATCAACAGGTGGCCGTCGGGATCGCGGGTCAACACCTTGCCGACGAACGGCACGAAGTCCCGGAAATAGAAACGCGCCAGCGCGAACTGGCGCCGGGTCCGTGGCCGCGAGACCTCCAGGATGGTGCAGCGACCGCCCGGCTTGAGCACGCGGAAATACTCGCTGAACAGTTCATGCAGATCCCGCACATGGCGCAGCCCGTAACCCATGTACAGGCGGTCGAACTGGCGGTCCGGCAGCGGCATCTGCTCGCCGAGGCTCTGGACGAAGGTCGCGTCCATCTTGGTGCGGGCGATGTCCATCATGCCCCGGCTCGGATCCACGCAGGTCAGATGGTCGTCGCCCACCACCTTCCGGATCTCCTGCGCGACCGGCCCCGTCCCGGTCGCCACATCCAGGACGTTCATCCCGGCCTTCAGGCCGGACTTCTTCAGCACGAAGCGGCGATAGGCCTGCCCCGTCCCGAAAAAACCGACCCGCAGGATGCGGTCATAGTACGGGGCCGTCCGGTCGAACAGGTCGTCGACGTAGGCGCGGCGGCTGCCCTCGTCCCCGTAGTAGTCCTTCAGGACCGGGTGCGGCTTCTTGGTCGTTGGCTGCATTGCGTATTCTCCCAGGCAGGGGACCAGGGGCCGACCAGACACGGCGGCCGACCCGATCCGGCGTCAGTTCATCATGGCATTGCGAGCGCCTCGCACAGGCGCTCCGAGTACTGTCCCTCGATCTCCACCAGCAATTCCTCGCGACAGATGTCGCCATGCAGCAGAAGCCAGGGGATGTGGTGACCCAGGCGCGCACGCAGGTGGTTCTCCGCGGCGGGCGCATCCTCGGCGTGGCGCAGATAGACCTTGAGCAGCGAGAGCGCCTGCGGCGTTTCCGCTCGCACCGGGTGGTGGGTGGAGGCCTGCTCCAGCAAAGCCCCGATATTGCGCAGGCTCTCGTCAATCTGCGCCTCGAGATCCCCCACATGGCGGCTTTCATGGCCCACGATGCTGGCCGTGCCCGAAATGAACAGCTCGGCGGCCTGCGGGCCCGGCTGCCAGAGGCTGGCGCGGGCAAACGAGGGGCTGCGCGGCCCGTACTGCCGGGGGTAGCGGTAGGCACTGACCTGGCGCGGATTCTCGATGCGCGCCGCGGGCTCGCGCGTCGCAATGAAGTAGATCAGCAGGCCGTCGGAGTGCGTGCCGATCGCCGTGGCCGCCGGCAGGACGCGCTCGTACTCCGGCAAGGCCTCGAAGACCTGCGCACGCCCGCTGCAGAACCCGCGATAGCGCTCCTGCCCGTCGACCGGATCATTGATGGCCGGGAGGTAGTTCCAGACCCGCATCAGGTGGTCAAAGCCCAGCGCCCGACAACCGGACAGGATCTCGCGGTAGGCGCGTTCCGTCAGCGGTTCCGGGTCCGCGCGGGCATCCAGCGGCGCGTGCCAGCAACCCACCAGGCAGTCGCGGCCGCGCAGGTAGGTCAACGAGCCGTCTGCCCCTGTCTCCCCGCGTACGACGTCCCGCAGCGACCAGCACTCCACCCAGTCCGTATCGCGGCCCAGCGGCTCCAGCCCCACGTGGATCTCCAGGCGTCCGGGCTTGCGCTCGACACCACTGGTGCGACCAAAACGAATCACCACGGACGCCGAGGCGCCGTCCGGATCCTGTGCTCGACGGTAGGTGACCGTCAGCGGGGCTTTGTCAGCGGATTCCATCATTCGGTGGGAGCGGGAGGCGCATCGCCTCTCCATCGGCATCCATTCCGGCCAGAACAGCGGCGCAGTCTACCAATCTCCCGCGCCGGAGACACGGTCTCCTGGCGGGCCGGGGCCCGCCAGAATGTCGCTGGGCTTCCGTCAGGGCTCGTCAAGCTCGATACCCGCCTCGGTCAGAAATGCCCGCAGGCCTTCGAGGTAGGCATCCCCGGTGGCCAGAAAGGCCTCGTTATGGCCGCCTTCCATTTCCAGCAGTCGAGCCTGCCCGGCGGCCGCGTACAGCCGTTCGGTGTGGGCAAACGGCACGATCTCGTCGTCCACGCTGTGGGCCAGCAGCAGCGGCGCGGTGATGGCCTCGATGCGACTCAGGGTGTCGTATTCGTGGCGCAACAGGGCCCGCACCGGCAGCCACGGATAGTGGCGCGCTCCGAGATCCGCAGCCGAGGTAAAGGCCGATTCCAGGATCACCGCGCCCGGCTCCACCCCGGTGGCCAGATCCGCCGCCACCGCCGCCCCCAGGGAGCGCCCAAACACCACGACCGAGTCGGGGGCGATCGAGCGCCCTTCCGTCAGGTACTCCCAGGCGGCGCGGGCATCCGCGTAGGTGCCCGCCTCGTCCGGGCGGCCCGCGCTGCGGCCATAGCCGCGGTAGTCGATGATCAGGACGGCAAGCCCCAGTTCATGGAAGAGCTGCAGGGAGTGCAGTCGGTGGCTGATATTGCCGGCATTGCCATGCAGAAACAGCAAGACCGGCGACTCCTCGCCCTGCGGCGACGGCACAAACCAGCCATGCAGCCGCACCCCGTCCGCAGTCACCAGTTCGACGTCTTCGTAGTCCAGTCCAATGCGTTCCGGCGTACCGGTCAGGTTGCTGGAAGGCATGTAGACCAGACGGTCCTGGGTCACGAAGATCAACCCGGTCATCAGGGCGTATCCGAGCCCCGCGAGTCCCAGGATCTTGAACAGATTGGCCATATCCCGATCCTGACCGCCCAGTCGCCCCTGTGCAAGGCAAACACCGAGCGTGTGAAGCGCTCTCGCCCGTGCGCCCGGACCGGTACAATGCCCGCGAACGATCTGGCTGAAACGACCCTACCCCATGCGCCATTCGCTGCTTACCAATACGGATCTGCAGGGCCTCGACCGCGATGCGCTGCTGCGCCACTTCGCGGGCAGCCAGCCGCTGGACGATTCCACCGGCCAGCAACTGGCCGAGGCACTGGACCTGGCGCTGGAGGCGGTCGAGGCCGCCGGGCTCGAATCCCACCCGCTGGACGTGGCCGAGATCCTGCGCCACCTCAACGTGGACCGCCAGACGCTGATCGCAACCCTGCTGGTACCCGTCTATCTGGCCTCCCGGATCACCCCGGCCCGGATCGAAACGGACTTTGGTGCGGCTATCGCGCGTCTCACCACCAACGTCGCGGCCCTGGTGCGGCGCCGTTTCGAGGCGCCGGCGGGCCGGCCGGAACAGGCCGAGCGCCTGCGCCGCATGCTGATGGCGATGGTCGACGACGTGCGTGCCGTGCTGATCAAACTGGCGTTCCGCGTGCAGCACCTGCGCCTGCTGGTACGCGAGCCGGATGACAGCGCCCGCGCCCTCGCGCAGGAGACCCTGGACGTCATCGCGCCCCTGGCCAACCGCCTGGGCGTCGGCCAGCTCAAGTGGGAGATGGAAGACCTCGCCCTGCGCATCCTGGAACCGGAGACCTATCGCGAGATCGCCAGAGGCCTGGAAGAAAACCGCACGGAAAGAGAGACCTATGTAGAAGCATTTGCGCAGACTCTTAAGGACCGCTTGCGCGCCGAAGGCATCGAGGCACGGGTCTTCGGGCGGCCCAAGCACATCTACAGCATCTGGAAGAAGATGCAGCGCAAGCGTACCTCGATCTCCGAGCTGTACGACCTGCGCGCCACCCGCGTGATCGTCGACCAGCTGGCCACCTGTTACACCGTACTTGGCATCGTCCACAACGACTGGCGCCACCTGCCCAGCGAATTCGACGACTACATCGCCAACCCCAAGGACAACGGCTACCAGTCACTGCACACCGCCGTGGTCGGGCCGGAGGGTAAGGTCGTGGAGGTGCAGATCCGCACCCGCGAGATGGATGACTTCGCCGAGCTCGGGGTCGCCGCCCACTGGCGCTACAAGGAAGGGGGGCGCGAGGATCAGGCCCTCAACCGCGCGATCAACAACCTGCGCCAACTGCTGGAGGCCGCCGACAACAACGACCAGAACCTGCTCGACGAGATCCAGAGCGAGCCCCTGCACCAGCGTGTCTTCGTCCTCACGCCCCAGGGCGAGGTGCTGGACCTCTCCCAGGGCGCCACCCCGCTGGATTTCGCCTACGCAGTGCATACCGAAGTCGGCCACCGCTGCCGTGGCGCCAAGGTGGACGGGCACATCGTGCCGCTCACCTACAAGCTGAAGTCGGGCGAGCGCGTCGAAGTCCTGACCACTCGCGAGGGCGGCCCCAGCCGCGACTGGCTGAACCCCAATCTCGGCTACCTGAACACCGCCCGCGCCCGCTCCAAGGTCCGCACCTGGTTCCGCCAGCAGCACCAGGACGAACACCTGGCCACCGGCAAGCACCTGTTCGATCGCGAATGCCAGCGTCTCGGCTGCGGACAGGACCTCGACCGCGGCGCCCTCGCCGAGACCATGAAGTACCAGACCTTCGACGAGCTGCTGGTCGCGTTGGGTGCCGGCGACATCACCACGGCCCAGATCGCCGGGCGCATCTCCCAGCAGATGCGCGAGACGCGGGGTCGGGAAAAGCCCGTCGCGCCGCCCGCGCCCCAGCGCCCGCGGCGCCATGACGGCGAGGCAAAAGAGGACGACATCAAGATCCGCGGCGTCGGCGGCCTGCTGACCACCCGGGCGCGCTGCTGCAACCCGCAGCCCGGAGACCCCGTCATCGGCTTCATCACCCGCGGTGCCGGCGTCTCCGTCCACCGCAGCGACTGCGTGAACATCCTGCGCATGCCGGAGGAAAAGCGCGGCCGCCTGATCCCGGTCTCCTGGGGCGAAGAACCGGAACGCGAGGCCATCACCCTGGAGGTGGACGCCCACGACCGCCCCGGCCTGCTCGGCGAGGTCGGCAATGCCTTCTCCGAATGCGGCATCAATCTGCTGCGCGTCAACACCCAGACCAACCGCGAAGACCGCAGCGTCCGCATGGAACTCGAGGCCGAATACAGCGACCTCGGCGAACTCAGCCACCTCTTCGACCGCCTCCAGTCCCTCAACAGCATCCAGACCGTCCGCCGCCTCCCACCCGCTGCCCCCACGTAGACCTGTAGGAGCCGAGCCCTCTCGGCGATGCGGGCCTGTCCAGCGCCGCATCGCCGAGAGGGCTCGGCTCCTACAGGTCCAGGGCCACCAGAGGGTGTAGGAGATGCGGCACGGGCTGGGGCCTAACCCTCGGGATGCCCCGTACCGGTGCGCATAGAATGCCGGCGGGTGGTCTCGTAGGCGCTGGTGCCCTTGCGGCCGGATTTCAGTTCGCGGATCTGCTGCGCGACCTCGGTACGGCGCTGGGCCAGCTCCTGTACCGAGCTTTCGTAGAAGCGGCCAAGCTCCTCGAGTTCGGCGCGCAGTACCGCCCCGGAGTCATCGCGCAACGGGACCGGTTCCGGGCCGAAGGCCCGCTCTACCAGGCTGCGAGCCTGTCGATCCAGTTCCTGGAGTTCTTCCCAGTCCTCTTCGGCCACCGCGCGCGCCATATGGGCGCGGATCGCCTCGACGGCATCCTCGAGCGTGGCTTCCGAACCGGCCTCGCTGTTCGAAGTGGCGGGACCGGTCATGGGCAAAGGCCGGGCTCAAAAACCGCGCAAAGAGCCATGCAAGGCCTTCCGCTAGCCTGCCCGGCGCTGGTCGGCCGGGATATCGTCCCAGCCCGCCTTGATCTCGCGCAGCAGTTTGGCGACTTCGTCCAATGCGGCCGGATCATTCTGCGCGTTGGCCTCCAGCAGACGCCGGGACATGTACTCGTACAGGGCATCCAGATTGCCCGACAGTTCCGGATTGTGCTTGTGGTCCAGCACGGCGCGCAGCGATTCGACGATATCGATCGCCTTGCCGATCTTCTCGCCCTTCAGGCCTACATTCCCCTGCTGCATCGCCCCCTTCGCCACCGCGATCCGCTCCAGCGCGCCCTCGAAGAGCATCTGGATCAGGCGGTACGGGTCCGCCACCTGGGCCTCGGCCAGCGCGCCCGACTGCCGGTACTGGTTCACTCCGCGATTCATGCCCGGTCCGTACATGCGTTGTTCTCCGTTATCCGTTCGCCCAAGCGGGGCGACTATCGACGAGAATTGTTCTGGGCCAGCGGCATGTTCGCCAGCTGCCCCATCAGAAAATCACCCGTGCTCTGCATCTGCGCCACGGCGCTGTCCATCCGCGAGAACTGGCCAACCAGCCGTTCTTCCATCCGTTCCAAGCGTACTTCCAGATTCTCGCGCTGCTGGCCGATGCGTTCCAGATCGTTGCGCAGACCGTCAGTGCGCGCATTGATCAACCCCTCCGGCCCGATAAAGCCATCGGTGACTTCCTGCATGCGCCCGCCGACCTCGCGCACGATCTCGGTGACACGGTCAAAACCGTCTGTCTCCATCGCACGGTCGAAGCGTGCACCGTCAAAAGAAAGCGTCCCGTCGCGGTTGGACACAATCCCCAGCTCCGCCAGCGTCTGGGCGTTCGCGTCCGGCACCTGGGCCGGCTGGATCAGCGCGTTGCCCAGGCGGCTGCGAATACCACGCACCGTGCTGTCGCCCGTCAGTACCGAGCCTTCCTCGGAATCGGGGTTGAAAGAGGTCAACTCACGGGTCTGCCCCACCAGGGAGTTGTAAGACTCCACAAACCCCTGCAGGGCCTCGCGCAACTGGTCCTGGTCTTCGCTCACGGAGACCGTCACGGGGGACTCGGATGCCCCGCGAAGCTCGATGTTCAGGCCCTCGATCGTATCGTCCAGCGTGTTGTTCGAGCTGGTCACGGTCAGGCCATTGATCACCGCCACGGCGTCCCGGGCTTCCTGCGTGGTTTCCAGGTTGTCGCTGGCCAGGCGCCCGAGACCGTCGTTGGCGGCCCCGGTGTCACCATTGACCGCTACCGAGATCGTGTTGTCGGCACCGGTTTCGGTTGCATTCAGCACCAGCCGCGCACCACTGCCGTCATTCACGATCGAGGCCGTCACACCACCACCGGCCTCGTTGATCGCGTTGCGCACGTCCCGGAGGGTATCGCCCTCCTCGACATCGATGGTGATGGCGTTCCCGCCGCCCACGCTGATCTCCAGCTGACCGGCACCCACCTCGGCATCCGCATCGGCGAACTGGCCCGGCGCCGTCGCTACGCTCTGGGCCTGCGCCAGCTGATCCACCTGCAAAGAGAAATTGCCATTCGCCGCGGTGCCGTCGGAGGTCACGCTGGCCACGCTGGAGTCGGAAACTTCCGCGGACTGGGACAGCTCGAAGCCCGCCAGCTGGCTCAAGCTGCCACCGACTTGCTCCACACTGTTGGTAAGCTTGCCGAACGCGGAAATCTGCGCCTCAATCCGGCCCTCGCGACGATCGAAACGCTGCTCCTTCGGGACTCGTTCAGCGTTGATCAGATCACCGACGATCTGATTCAGATCCAGTCCCGACCCAACACCCAGTGAACTGATAGCCATGGTCTTGATGCTCCTCGGTGTCCGACGTCTCGGACCCTTTGCACGTGCGATATATCTATTTACGACAGCCTAGCCCAAAACTTGAGCTCGCCGCAGGAAAACCGCCTCAAAATCGCCAAGCCGCGCCCCGACTCGATGCCCCAAAAATACCCGTCATTGCGAGCGAAGCGAAGCAATCTCCAGAACCTGGCACCCACCCGCCACTCGAACGTGCCGCAGTATCCTGGAGCCCCCCGTCATTCCGAAAACCGCGCAGCGGTTATCCGGGATCTCCACTGCCCAGCGGCAGCACAGCGTCCGGGGAACCACATCCATGGGAGACTCTGTCTCCCCACTTCGCTCCGGCCGGGATGACGAGGAAGGGGTGGCCGGGCGGGTTACGTAGAAGAGTCGGTGCTCCACCCAACGAAAAAAGCCGGACCCGCTGCCGGGCCCGGCTTAACTCAACATCACGCTTGCAGGTCTACGAAGCCGTCAGGCCTTGTCCGCCAGCCCCGTCCCGCCGAGCTCCTGCTCGGTCTGGAACTGTTCCACCAGGGCCAGTACGGCCTCCGGCGGAATCTGGCGGATCACCTCTTCGCGTTCTCCGTCCATCACCGTAATCACCGTGCGGCCGCTGCTGTCGTCCACGCTGAACTCCAGCGCCCGCTTGGTGGATTGCAGATAGGAATTGATCGACTCGACCACCTGGTTGACCTCGTCCATGTCCATGGCCTCGATCGCCGGTCCGGTGGAACCACGAGCCGTTGCTTCCGAACTACTGTCCGCACGAACCACGGCCTCCGGCCGCCCTTCGCCACGAACAAGACCCGCGCCGGAACCAGGAGCCTTGGCCCCCTCGCCCCCGCGCGGGTTCACTGCAACCAGCGGTGATGTGATATTGCCAATTCCATCACTCATATCGCTGTCCTCTTCAGAAGGGGAGGATGGCGCCCTCGCCATCCTCCCTCAACCAGAAGCCCGAGTGATCGAGCTTACTGCAGCAGGGCCAGCACGTTCTGCGGAACCGCGTTGGCCTGCGAGAGCACCGAGGTACCCGCCTGCTGCAGCACCTGGGCACGGGTCAGCTCGGCCGTCTCGGAAGCGAAGTCGGCATCCATGATCCGCGAACGGGCGGCGGACAGGTTTTCCGACGAGATCTCCAGGTTCGAGATAGTGCTCTCGAAACGGATCTGGACCGCACCCAACTCGGAACGCAGGTTGGAGACCTGCTGCAGAGCGGCATCAATTGTCCCAATCGTCTGCGTGGCGTCCTCGCGGGTGAGCACGCTCACATCGGCAATCGCATTATCTTCCACGGTGCCGTCCAGACCAAGCAAAGCCGCATCATCACCCCCTACGACAATCCCGTCGGAGACCCCGGCTTCGAGGTTGATGGCGCGAACGAATTCCTGCTCTTCCGCTGCATCAAAACCACCGATATCGGAGTCTGTCCCGTACGCGGTGACTTCAAAGGTGAAGTCATCATCCGATGACAAAATCAGCTCGTCATTATCATTAACCGTAGCCGTAACGCCCGTCACACCCGACTCCGCATTGATTAGCGTCGCCGCGGTATTTACATCGTCGTTCTCGCCGATGGTGATCGTTTCACCATTGATTTCAACGGTAGTATCGCCGCCAGAAGACGCCGTGAAGGCAAGTGGATCCGTCTCGACGGAATCCGCGCGTGAGGCTGTCACACCACTGTCATCTGAAACCGCGTTGATTGCCGCAACGATGTCATCGAACGATTCAACGTCCGCCAGGTTCACCCCGACCTCGTTCAAGGTCAGGTCGTTGTTCAGTTCGTCGAAGGGCGCCGCGTCCTCCAAAGTTGCGATATTAACCGTCTCACCACCCAGAAGAGACTCGCCAAGCTGGCTCGTGCGAGAATCCACTCCATCGACTGAGATCGTCTGACCTTGGTTCGCGCCCACCTGGAACACCAGATCCTCCAGCTCACCGTTGAGGATATTTTCACCGTTGAACTCGGTGGAATTGGCAACGCGGTTGATCTCTTCAACGAGTTGGTTGACTTCGTTGTTCAGCGCTTCGCGATCGGAGGCAGAGTTGGTATCGTTGGCCGCCTGCACCGCAAGCTCGCGGATGCGCTGCATCGCATCGCCAACTGTACCAAGGGCGCCCTCAGCGCTCTGTGCGAAAGAGATGCCGTCATTGGCATTGCGTACGGCCTGATTCAGGCCGCGAATCTGCGAGGTGAAACGCTCGGAAATGGCCAGACCGGCCGCGTCGTCCTTGGCGCTGTTGATACGCAGGCCCGAGGACAGACGTTCCAGGCTCTGGGCCAGCGCGCCCTGAGAGTTGCTCAGGTTGCGCTGGGCGTTCAGGGAAAGAACGTTGGTGTTAATTACTTGGGACATGATCGCTCTCCTGTAGAGTCGTTCGTCACCGCCTCGGGCGGTTCTGGTGAACGGGCCGATCCCCGCTCTCAGATGCCTTAACGACCTTTCCCACAGAACCTTTAGCCCTTCGTTGAAATTTTTTTCGCCGCGGGCGGCAAATCCTTGCCGCCCGCGGCGCATGCGCCCTCCAACGCGCGACAGCCACGCCATCATCGGCACCCCATGCCTCGCCGTTATGCCCAGCAGAGCGCACCCTTCACCGTCATCCCGGCCACAGCG
The DNA here is from genome assembly GCF_000381105.1 of Thioalkalivibrio sp. ALE12. NCBI lineage: Bacteria > Pseudomonadati > Pseudomonadota > Gammaproteobacteria > Chromatiales > Ectothiorhodospiraceae > Thioalkalivibrio > Thioalkalivibrio sp. ALE12. The sequence goes on from NZ_KB905905.1 coordinate 256,539, forward strand.
CAGCGGAGAGCCGGGACCTCCAGACGCCGGACCAGACTCCAACCGACGGGCAGCCCGCACTGCAGAGATCCCAGATAACCGCTGCGCGGTTTCCGGGGTGACGGTTCTGTGGAAGAAAGTTACGGAAACGGGGACCACGGGCCGGCCACCCCAGGGTAGCGACCACATCCCGTCATTGCGAGGAGCCGCAGGCGACGTGGCAATCGGCTGCATGTGGCAAGCCGTTTGATTCCCGCACACTTGCTCATTCCGAGCGATTGCTTCGTCGCTGCGCTCCTCGCAATGACAGGGGTGTGGTGGATTCGCGGCGGGTTCGCAGGATGACGGTGGTGGTTGGAGGCGAGACGGTTCGGGTATGTGACCCAGGGCCTTGATATACTTGAGCGATGCGCCTGAGCGACGAACAACAGACGGTTATCCGCGAGGAAGTGGCCCGTGCATTCGGGCCGGATGCAAACGTGAAGCTATTCGGCTCGCGCGTGGACGCTACCGCACGCGGTGGCGACATTGACCTCTACATCGAGGCGGACGGCACCCCGGATGAACTGCTGGACCGGCAACTTCGACTGTACGTCGCACTGCAACGCCGTCTGGGCGAACGCCGCGTGGACAACGTGGTGCATCCTCGAGGCACCGCGCGCCGCCCCATCGATACGCATGCCGACTGCACGGGTGTCGCCCTGTGACCGTCACGGCGCCACCGCAGCGGCTCGCGCGGCTGTTTGATCTGGTGGATCGTGAGGACGAGCACCTGCTCGGCGTTTCAGAGGCTTTGTACACAGGCCCCGGAACTCAACCTTGGCTCCGCACCACCCACGCAACGCGATAGCCCCCACCGCCGGTCCCGCTCCTGTAGGAGCCCAGCCCCCTGGGCGATTTCCTTAATCAATGCCAGATGTCCGACCCGATCGCCCAGAGGGCTGGCCTCCTACAAGTGTTGCCCCGACAACGGGGGCTCAGATCAGCCAGGTGGTGCCGATGCGGTGCTCGGGTGTGGCGCCGGGGATCAGGTCCATCAGGGCCCAGCCGAAGATGAGGGTGATGAAGGCGCCGCAGAAGACGGTGGCCACGAACAGGCCGATGCGGTTGCCGCGGCGCAGCCCGAGGATGCCACGCAGCGACCAGTACAGCAGCCACAGCGAATACAGGATCAGCAGCAGGCTGATGCCGTTGCCCCACGGCCAGGGAAAGGCGGCGGCGACCTTGGCGACCCAGGCCGGGAGCAGGCCGATACTGACCGCCAGCATGGCCCGGTCCGGGTCCCCGCGCCCCTGGAAGAGTTCGGCCAGGTAGTGCGCGGACCACGCCAGGCCCAGCACACCGATACTCATGGCAAGCACGCTGTAGACGCCAAACCCCCACACCCCGGGCATCGCCTCCGGCGGCAGCCCGGTGGGGATGAGCTGATACAGCCACTGACTGACGATCACGCTGAGCAGCAGCACCGGGAACGCCAGACGCAGAAAGATCTGCCACCAGGGCGGTGCCGGCTCGATCGCCTGGGCGTCGCGCACGACCGCCAGCGGGTTCACGAGCGAGCGCAGCGTCATGCGAGCCGGATAAAATCTCACGGGAACAGTCATCGGCAAATTATGTGGCAGTTACGTGACCATTCGATGACAGGCTTTCGCTGGTTTCCGAGATGTACCATCTACTCCTGGGCTGGGAGACGCATCAGTGGCTCGGTTGACGATTCGTTTGCCTGACGAAAAGTACGAACGCCTGAAGGCGCTGGCACGCGAACGTGGCACTAGCGTCAATCGGCTCGTGGACGAGATGGCCACGTTGATGATTGCTGAACACGATGCGGAAACTCGTTTCCGAGTGCGCGCCCAGCGTGGTCAGGGCCGGGAACAGGAAGGTCTGGCACTGCTGGACAAGGCGATGGGAGGGCCCTCGCCGGATTGAGGGCTAATAAAGCCCGAGCGCCAGCACGAGGATGACCAGCACGGAGGTCTCCACCAGCTCCAGCGTGGCGCCGGCGGTGTCGCCGGTGAAGCCGCCCAGCCAGTGTTTCAGGAGGCGGGTGGCACCCCACAGCAGCGCCCCGGCGGCGAGGACGGCCACGATCACGCCCCACAGCCCCGACACCAGCCCCAGCACCAGTACCAGCAGGGCCGCGACACCGACCGTGCCCTTCGCGGCCCCGCGCGGCAGGTGTTGCGCCATCTCCGCGCCCAGGCCCACCGGGTTCACGTAGGGCGTAGTCAGAAACAGCACCGGCGGCACCAGGCGCGCCAGCACGATGGCGAGCAGGACGGCCATCCACGCGCCGGCTTCCACCACGGCCACCAGTGCCGTGCCCTTCAGCGCCAGCACCAGGATCATTGCCGCGACGGCCATGGGACCGCAGGCCGGGTCCTTCATGATCCCGCGGGCGCGCTCCGGATGGCGTTGCCCCCCGACCCAGGCATCCACCGTGTCCGCCAGCCCGTCCAGGTGCAGCGCGCCCGTCAGGGCCACCCAGAACGTCAGCACCAATGCCGCGACAAGGAGCGTCGGCGCGCCGGGAATGGCGGACAGCGCGATGCCGACGATCACCACGATCAGACCCAGGATGAGCCCGACCAGTGGGTAGGTCAGTACGGAACGCCCCAGATCTTCGGGGCGCGGCTCCAGCGCGGGGGTCGGCAGGCGTGTGAGGAACTGGATGGCCAGCCAGAGGGGCGTCATCACGGGGTTCATGCGACCCCTCCGTCATTCCTGCCGGTAGGAGGCCAGCCCTCTGGCCGATGGGGCGCTGGCATTTTCCCGATCGGCCAGAAGCGAGCCAATACCGAGTTCATACGGCCCCCTCCGTCACCCCTGCCTGTAGGAGGCCAGCCCCCTGGCCGATGGGGCGCTGGCATAGTTCCGATCGGCCAGGGGGCTGGCCTCCTACGGGGATCCTGCCCGATCGCGCGGGCAGCGAAGCCTTTGCCAGAGTCGGGCGCGGGCCGGGGCTTCGCGTGCAAGCACGCTCCCGCAGAACCGCACGCAAGTGCCCGGGCGCGGGTTGGCTCGGGGTCCTGTTGCAGTGCGGGATGGGTAATCATCAGTAGGCCTGCCATGGCTCGACAATATGCAGGGACGCGAGCGGGACGTCGATACTCAGGAGTTTTTCCAGCGGCCAGCCCTCGTGCAGGGCGCGGATCAGGCGGATGACACCCCCGTGGGCAATCACGAGGACCTGCTCCCCTTCGTTGGGGACCAGGTCATTCCAGCCGGTGACCACACGCTCGCGAAACGCTCGAAGCGACTCGCCATTGGGCGGCGCATGATTCAGCGGGTCTTCCCAGAAACGGCCCAGGGCATTGGCCTGCGTCTCCATCAGCGCCGCCGCTGTTCGGCCTTCCCAGTCGCCGAAGTCGAGTTCGGCCAGACGTTCGTCCACGGCGAGTGGCACGCCTGCCTGCTCGGCGAACGCCTCGGCAGGCCCGAGGCATCGCATCAACGGCGAGCAGACGACGCGATCCCAGTCGGCGTCACGCGCGAGTGTCTCGCGCATTGCGTGCCAGCCTGCTTCCGTCAGCGGGACATCGCTGCCACGCCCACAAAACCCCTGGCCCGTGGTCTCGCCGTGCCGCAGCAGGCCGATGCGTGTGGCGTCCGTGCTCAACTGCCCTCTCCGCTCACACCCGCCTCGGCGAAAGTCGCCATCCCCGAATGCAGCTCGCAGGCTAGGCGCAGCAGGGGCACGGCGGTGGCCGCCCCGCTCCCCTCGCCCAGGCGCATGCCGAGATCGAGCAGTGGCTCGGCCGCCAGCGCCTGCAGCAGTCGCTGGTGGCCCGGCTCCGCCGAGCTATGGGCGTAGAAGAACCACTCCGCTGTGCCCGGGCACAGGCGTTCCGCCACCAGCGCCGCCGAGGTGCTGATGAAGCCGTCCACTAGTACCGGCAACCCGATCTGTGCTGCGGCGATATAGGCGCCGGCCAGGCCCGCGATCTCGAAGCCACCCAGACAGCGCAGGCTACCCAGCGCATCGCCCCGCACATCCACGTGAGTCCTCAACGCGTGTTCGATCACCTCGGCCTTGTGGCGCACGCCATTGGCATCCAGACCCGTGCCGGGCCCGGCCAGATCGGCCGGCGGCAGGTCCAGCAATGAACAGGCAAGTGCGGCGGCCGCCGTGGTATTGCCGATGCCCATCTCGCCACCGATGAACAGTTGCGCCCCGCCTCTTCGGGCGCGCTCCGCACACTGACGGCCGGCGTTCAGCGCGCGCTCCAGCTGCGCTGGCGTCATCGCCGGTTCGCGGGCCAGGTTCGCGGTGCCGGGGCCCAGGTTGAGCTGCTGCACGCCGCTGACGGCAGGTGGCTGAGCCACGGTACCCAGATTGATCACCTCGATGGACGCGCCCAGGTGCCGTGCCAGCACCGAGATTGCCGCGCCGCCGTTCGCGAAGTTCGCGACCATCTGCGCGGTCACCGCCTGGGGGAATCGCGAGATCCCTTCGGCGACCACGCCGTGGTCACCGGCGAACACCGCGATGTGCACCTGCTCCAGCGTCGGTTGGCCCACGCCCTGCATGGCGGCCAGGCGTTCGGCGATCGCCTCCAGCTGGCCCAGTGAGCCGGGCGGCTTGGTCAGCTGGGCCTGCCGCTCGGCCGCTGCGCGGCGCGCCTCGGCACTCAGGGGCGCCGGCGGCACCTGCAGCCAGTCACAGTCTTCGGTCACATGTTCTCCCTATTCGATCCGTCTTCGCGGGCAAGCCCGCTCCCACAAACAAACTCGCTCCCACAAAGGCATGTGCGGCAGCCCTGTGGGAGCGGGCTTGCCCGCGAATCCCCGCCATCCTGGCCACAGCAAAGCCCGCCCTGGATCACAGACGGTCACCCTTGAGCACATGCGGGAGACCGGCGACGGTGAGGACCACGCGGTCCATCTCGGGGGCCAGGCGCTGGTGCAGCCAGCCGGCCTCGTCGGCGAAGCGGCGTGACAGTGCATCCATCGGGGTAATGCCCATCCCCGTCTCGTTGGAGACGAAGACGAGCGTGCCCGGCAAGCCCGGAATCGTCTCGATCAGGGCCTCGCGCTCGCGTTCGATCCGGGCCTCGTCCTCGGTGCATAGGAGCTGGGCCAGCCACAGGGTGAGGCAATCAACCAGCAGGCACTGGCCCGGGCCAGCGGCCTGTTCCAGTGCCCGCGCCAGTCCCGTGTCCGCCTCGACCAGGCCCCAGTCGCCGGGGCGGTCGGCGCGATGGCGTTCGATTCGGCGCGCCATCTCGGCATCGTCGGCCCGTGCCGTGGCGACATAGGTGACCGGCAGGCCGGATTCCGCCGCCAGGCGTTCGGCCAGTCGGCTCTTCCCGGAACGCACGCCGCCCAGGACCAGGGTCTTCATGCCACCGGCTCCGTGGATACAGCCCCCAGCAGGGCCAGTACACGCTTCATGTCCAGGTGTTCCTCCAGGGTATCCGCCAGGCGTGCAAGACCGCGTTCGCGCGCCGCTGCCAGGTCTTCTCCCTGTCCCGAACCGGCCCGCATACCCGCCCAGTGCAGCAGGGCATCGGCGGCCTCCGAACGGTCGAATACGCCATGCACGTAGGTGCCGGCCACCGTACCGTCCTCGCTGCACGCGCCATCCGACCCGTGCGCCAGATGCAGCAGCGGCTGCTCCAGTCCGGGCCCGGTCGTGATGCCCGCATGAATCTCGTAGCCTTCTACGCCTGCCTCCCGGCCCAGCACACGAGCCCCGTGAACACGCTCCAGACGCTTTTCGGGGGCCAGGCGGGTCTCGATATCGAGCCAGCCAAGCCCCGGCGTGGAACCGGGCCGGCCCTCGACGCCGTCGGGGTCGTGCACGGCGCGCCCCAGCATCTGAAAGCCCCCACAGATCCCCAGCACCTTGCCACCGTAGCGCACATGCCGTTGCAGCGCGGCCTCCCAGCCCTGATCGCGCAGCCAGACGAGGTCGTCGCGCACCGCCTTGGAGCCCGGCAGGATCACCAGATCCGCCGGCTGCAACGAGTCGCCGGGGCCGACAAAACGCAGATCCACCGCCGGGTGCAGGCGCAGCGGGTCGAAATCGGTGTGGTTGGAGATGCGCGGCAGGGCCGGGACGACCACCTTCAGCGCATCCGTAGCCTTCTCCGGCACCGCCTCGCGCGGCAGGGCGTCCTCGGCATCGAGATACAACCCGTGCAGGTACGGAATCACGCCGAGCACCGGCTTGCCGGTCTCCTGTTCCAGCCAGTCCAGCCCCGGCTGCAGCAGGCTAATATCGCCGCGAAAGCGGTTAATGACGAAGCCCTGAACCCGCGCACGCTCGGTCTCGCTCAGAAGCGCCAGCGTGCCCACCAGATGCGCGAACACCCCGCCCCGGTCGATATCCGCGACCAGGATCACCGGGCAGTCCACCGCCTCGGCGAAGCCCATGTTGGCGATATCGCCCGCGCGCAGGTTGATCTCCGCCGGCGAGCCCGCGCCTTCCACCAGCACGTGGTCGTACTGATCGGTCAGGCGCCCGTGCGACGCCAGTACCGCCTCGCGGGCCACCGGCTTGTAGTCGTGATAGGCCCGCGCATCCAGTTCCGCCGCGGGCCGCCCGTGGATGATCACCTGCGCGCCCTGGTCCGAGCTGGGCTTGAGCAGTACGGGATTCATGTCCGTATGCGGTTCTAGGCCGCAGGCGGCGGCCTGCAGGGCCTGGGCCCGGCCAATCTCGCCGCCATCGGCGGTCACGGCGCTGTTCAGCGCCATGTTCTGCGGCTTGAACGGCACCACCGACAGTCCACGGCGGTGCAGCACCCGCGCGAGCCCCGCGACCAGCACGCTCTTGCCGGCATCCGAGGTCGTCCCCTGCACCATCAGCGTCGTACCCGTCATGCCCGCTGCAGCCCGGCTTCGAGGCGCTGCCACTCGGCTGCGTCACCCGGCAGGCCAAACCGAAGACTCCCGGGCGCATCGAATCGACGCACCAGGATGCCCTGCCGGCCCAGATGGTCCTGCCAACCCGCGGGATCATCCACCCGGCACCACTGGAACAGCGCGGTGCCGCCGGTGGGCGCCAGCCCGTGCGCACGCAGCCGTTCCGCCAGGCGCTGACCGCGCGCCTGCAGCTGGCTCCGAGTCTCGGCCTGCCAGGCGCGGTCGGTCAGCGCCCGGGTAGCAACCCAGCGCGAAGGTCCGGCAAGACCCCACGGACCCAGCCGGGCGGCCAGCTGCGCGCGCATCGCGTCGTCGGCGATCACGAACCCGACCCGCGCGCCCGCCAGCCCGAAGAACTTGCCGAGAGAACGCAGCACCACCAGGCCTTCGCGCGGTGCGTCCTGCGCGAGACTGGCCCCCGGCGTCACATCCATGAAGGCCTCGTCCACGATCAGCCAGCCACCACGCGCCGCCAGTTCCGCATGCCAGGCCAGCAGGTCCGCACGCTCGAAGCACTGCCCGGTCGGGTTATTCGGGTGGACCAGCACCAGCACGTCCAGCTCGGGCAGCGCCGCGGCGATCGCCTCGCCGTTTAGCGGGCGTACCGTGTGTCCGGCCTCCCGCCAGGCCCGGGCGTGCTCGTTGTAGCTGGGTTCGAGGATGCCGACGCGCGCCGTACCCGAGCGCAGCGCCGGCAACAACTGGATCGCCGCCTGCGAGCCCGCGACGGGCAGAAGGGCCGCCGTGCCGTAATAGTCAGCGGCCGCGGCCTCGAGCCCGTCGTCCGGTTCCGGCAGCCGCGCCCAGACCCGCTGCGGGACCTCGCCCACGGGATAGCCATGCGGGTTGATGCCGGTGGAGAGATCCAGCCACTCGCTTGCCGGAATGCCGTAGCGCGCAGCTGCCTGGCGCACGCCACCCCCGTGCACCTGCATGAGCGCCCGGGATTCGGGCATGGGGGCCTTCTGCGGATCAGAACAGGACAACGACAATCACCCCCATCACGATGAACGCCATCCAGATCGCCAGCGCCCGGTCCACCAGCGCCACCGCCTGGCGAATGCCCGCGGCATCGGCCAGGCGGCCCATGCCCAGACGCGGACGCCACTCGCGCTGGCCGCCATAGGGCGCCGGGCCGCCCAGCACCACGCCCAGCGCACCGGCCCCAGCGGCCATCACCGGCCCGGCATTCGGGCTCTTCCATCCGGCGGCCTGTTCACGCCAGCACTGCAATGCGTCCCGCCCGCGCCCCGCCAGGGCATAGGCCAGGGCCGTCAGACGCGCCGGGATCAGGTTCATGGCGTCATCCAGCCGCGCGGCCGCCCAGCCGAACGTGGCATACCGCTCGTTACGGTACCCCCACATCGCATCCAGGGTATTGACCAGCCGGTAGGCCACCACGCCTGGTGCCCCGGCGACCAGGAACCAGAAGATCGTGGCAAACAGCGCATCGTTGCCGTTCTCCAGGACCGACTCGATGGTCGCCCCGCTCACCCCGCGCACGTCCAGGGCCTCCGTGTCCCGACTGACCAGCATCCCCACGCCCGTGCGGGCACCGTGCAAATCATCCGTCTCCAGGGCCCGCGCGACCACCTCGGCGTGTTCGTCCAGGCTGCGCCAGCCAATCGCCAGGGTCAGGATCGCCAGCGACAGCAACCAGCCCCAGGCCAGCGACGCCCCCAGAGCGGCCAGCGCCACCCATGGCAGGACCAACGCCGCGAGCAGCAACGCCCCGCGCAGGCGACTGGGCGCATGCCAGCGGGACTCGGCCCAGGCCGCCAGCCGACCGAACCCGGCCAGCGGGTGGAATCGCCGCGGATCGCCGAACAAGCGATCGAGGATCAGGGCGCCCATCAGGATCAGGAAGGCGCTCATGCGCTGTCGGATCCGGTCCGTTCGTCCGCCCCGTTTCCGGCGCCTGCCGCATCCGGGTCGGCTGCCAGCTCGCCGGGCACGCCCCAGCGATCCTGAAAGACCAGTTCTTCCAGGGGCCGCCGACGATCCCAGCCCGCGGTCTCCAGCATTGGCCGGTCGTAGAAACGCTCCACATGGCCGAGGCACAGCACCGCGATCGGATAGCCGCCCTCCGGCATGTCCAGCTGCCGCGCCAGCCAGTCCGGATCGAACAGCGAGACCCAGCCCATGCCCAGCCCCTCCGCGCGGGCCGCCAGCCACAGGTTCTGAATCGCGCAGGCCGCCGAGCACAGGTCCATCTCCGGTAGCGTACGGCGCCCCAGCACATAGCGTTCGCGGCCGTCGGTCAGGGCCACGACCAGCAACTCCCCCGCCTCGCGGATCCCTTCCAGCTTCAGGCGGTGCACCTCCGCCGCGCGCTCCCCGCAGGCCTCGGCGGTGCGGGCCTGCTCGTCCGCGGCGTGGGCATGCAGGGCCTCGCGCAGCGCCGGATCGGTTACCCGCAGGAAGCGCCAGGGCTGCATGTACCCGACGCTGGGCGCGCGGTGGGCGGCCTCCAGCAGCCGGCGCAGCGTAGCGCCATCCACCGGATCCGGGCGGAAATGGCGCATGTCGCGGCGTTCCCCGATCACGCGATAAACCGCCTCGCGCTCGGCCGAGGCGAACGCGTTCGGATGCCCTTCTTTCGGTTTGGGGTCTGGGTTCGTCATGCGTTTCCGTCGGGGCGACGGCACGGCGAAACCACGAAGGAACGGGCACCGCAGATGGTGCCCGTGCCCTCGATCGTTGCCCGCCGCACGATCGCAGGATGCGTCATCACCAGGCCGGTCTCCGGGCTCGCGAGCGTCGGCGGCTGCCGATGCCACAGACGCCTTCCCGTGACCCGTGGGGGCACAGTGGCCAAGCCTGCGGTGTGGTTCGCCGCTCACTTACCGTTGCGGGGGCAGCGCCGGATTTGCACCGGCTTCCCGTTTCACCTGCGCATTGCAGGCACCTGATTCAAGCCGCCGTATGATACGCGTTCGGCGCGCCCCCGACCAATTTGGGCACCAAACCATCTTGCCCATGCTGCTATGATGAAACGCTTTTGCGGCTTGCGCGCACTACCGCAGACGTCCTCCATTCGACCTCGCAACAGCGCCACAACCACCGGATTTTTATGAATTTCAAGACCCTCGGACGCTCCTCCGCCCTGCTCGTCGCGACGTTGCTTTGCACGGCGCCGGCACTGGCCGACCCGGTCTCGGTGACCGACGATGACGGTCACGAGATCCGGCTGGAACAACCCGCCGAGCGTATCGTCAGCCTCGCCCCGCATATCACGGAGGTCCTGTTCGCCGTCGGGGCCGGCGACAAGCTGGTGGGCGCGACCCAGCACAGCGACTTCCCGCCGGAGGCGGAGATGCTTCCCCGGGTGGGCGGCTACAGCCGCATCGATATGGAGCGCGTCGTGCAGCTCGATCCGGACCTGGTCGTTGCCTGGCGCAGCGGAAACTCGCAATCCCAGATCGAACACCTGCGCGAGCTCGGCTTCCACGTCTACGTGTCGGAGCCCCGCAGCTTCGACGGCGTGGCCGCCAGCATGCGCCGCATGGCACAGCTCGCCGGCACCGAGACGCAGGGCGACGCGGCCGTGCAGGCCTTCGAGGAGGCGATCGACACCCTGCGCCAGGACTACGCCGAGCGCGACCCGGTACGCCTGTTCTATCAGGTGTGGGAACAGCCCCTGATGACGGTGAACGACGACCACCTGATCAGCGAGGCGATCCGCCTGTGCGGCGGGGTAAACGTATTCGGCCACCTGGATCGCCTGGTCCCGCGCATGGATCGCGAGGCGGTCATCGAGGCCGATCCGGAGGTCATCATTGGCGGCGGCATGGGCGAGGATCGCCCCGACTGGGTCATCGCCTGGACGCAATGGGAGGACATGACCGCGGTCCAGCGCGACAACCTGTTCTTCATCCCGCCGTCCCTGCTGCAGCGCCATACCCCGCGCATCGCCGAGGGCACCCGCCTGATGTGCGAGGAGCTCGAGCGGGCGCGCCTGCGCCGGGCGGACTGACCCCTCGTGACCCGCGCCTTCCTCCTTGCCGCCGCGGTCCTGCTGCCGGCGTCGCTGCTGGCGGTGCTGATCGCGCTGGCCTTCGGCAGTGTCGCGATCGCGCCCGGCGACCTGCTGGCGGTGATGCTCGGCGAGGGTAGCCGCCTGCACGACACGCTGGTGCTGGAGCTGCGCCTGCCGCGCGCCCTGGCGGCCTTTGCCGCAGGCGGGTTGCTGGGTCTGGCCGGCGCGCTGATGCAGGTGCTGCTGCGCAACCCGCTGGCCGATCCCTACGTGCTGGGCCTCTCCGGCGGCGCCTCCGTCGGCGCCCTGCTGGCGATGCTCGCGGGCCTGTCGATGTTCTCCGTCTCGCTGGCCGCGTTCGCCGGTGCCCTCCTGTCCACGGTGATCGTGTTCGGCCTGGCGCACGGTACCGGCAGCTGGACCCCCACGCGCCTGCTTCTGACGGGCGTGGTGGTCGCGGCGGGCTGGGGCGCCATGATCAGTTTCCTGCTCGCAGTCAGCCCGACGGCCGAGCTTCCGGGCATGCTGTACTGGCTGATGGGCGATGTGTCCCATGCCCGCAACCCCTATCCCGCCTGGATCCTGCTGGTGCTGGTCGTGTTCCTCGCCCTGCCGCTGGGCCGCACGCTGAACGTGCTCGCGCGCGGCCCGATGCAGGCCGCTGCACTCGGGGTGGCGGTGCGCCCGGTGGAATGGAGCATCTATGTCGCCGCCGCGCTGATCACCGCGACCGCGGTCATGCAGGTCGGCGCGGTCGGCTTTGTCGGGCTGATCGTGCCGCACATGCTGCGCCTGGTCTTCGGCAACGACCAGCGCGTGATCCTGCCGGCCTCCGCGCTGGGCGGCGGCATCCTGCTGACGCTGGCCGACACCCTCGCCCGCACCATGATCGCTCCGGAGCAGTTGCCGGTCGGCGTAATCACCGCGATGCTGGGGGTCCCCGTGTTCCTGTTCCTGCTGTACCGGAGCCGCTGATGGCACCCAGCTCTCCCACCGCACCCGCCCACAGCCGGCCGCATGAAGCCCCGGGCCTGGGCGCGCGCAGCGTCCACCAGAAGCCGGGCCCGGATACGCTGCTTGCCACCCACGACCTGGTGATCGACATCCCGGGGCGCGCACCCGGCGCCCCGCTGGAACTGACCGTCGACCCCGGGCAGTGCTGGGGCATCCTGGGCCCCAACGGCGCGGGCAAGAGCACGCTGCTGCAAACGCTCGCCGGCCTGCGGACCGCACGCGCCGGCACCATCGAGGTCCGGGGCCAGGCGATCACCCGCCTGCCCCGCGCGGAACTGGCGCGGCGCATCGGCCTGGTCTTCCAGACCCACCACGACGGCTTCCCCGCGACGGTACTGGAGACCGCGCTGATCGGTCGGCACCCCTACCTGCGCCCCTGGGACATCGAGACCTCCGAGGATTACGCCCGCGCCCGGGCCGCCCTGGCGGAGATGGATCTCGCCGAGCTGGAGCACCGCATGGTGGACACGCTCTCCGGCGGCGAGCGTCAGCGCCTGGCCATCGCCACGGTGCTGACCCAGGACCCCAGCCTGCTCCTGCTGGACGAGCCCACCAGTCAGCTGGACCTGCATCACCAGGTCGCCGTGCTGAACCGCGTGCAGGGCATCGTTGCCCAGGCGCACCGGGCCGCCGTACTGGTCCTGCACGACGTCAACCTGGCCGCGCGCTACTGCGACCATCTGCTCCTGCTGTTCCCCGACGGCCAGGCATGCTGGGGCCCGACCGCCACCATGCTCGTGCCCAGTGCCCTGGAACGCCTCTACAACCAGCGCCTGAGCGTAGGCGAGGTCGACGGCCTGCCCGTGTTCCTGCCGCGCAACGAGTGACCGCCATGGAATTCTTCCGCAATCTGCCCGCGACCCTGGATGCCGAAACCTTGCAGCGGCGGCTGAACGTCCCCGCCCTGCCCGCTCACAGTGATGCCATCGACACGCTGATCCAGGACAACGGTCCCGATGCCGGCGTGGTCTACTGCCTGTGGGGCGAGTTCCGGGTGCACCGCGAGGTCATCAACGGTGGCGTGCGCCTGTCCCTGCCCGACTGCCCCAACGGCCTGGCCTGGACGCTGACCACCGGGCACCCGCCCGACCCGCAGGCCGTCGTCCTGCACCTGACCATCAACCGTCAGGAACACGATCCCGATTTCATCGAGAGCCTGGAGGCGTTTGCCGATTCCTGGGATCTGTCCACCGCCTGACAAAAGGCCCCATGACGGGAAACGATGCAATTTTCTTTTCGTTTCATGGTCGGTATGGTGCAGACCTGTTGCGAAGGAGAACGCCATGAACCCGACACCGCCGGACAGCGTGAAGACCTCCCATCCCACCCAGGACGGGGCCGGGGTGAAGATTCGGCGCATCCATGACTTTCGTGGCGGGCTGGACCCCTTCCTGATGCTGGACGAGCTCAAGGCAAGCGCGCGCGAGGACTACATCGGCGGCTTTCCCGCCCACCCGCATCGCGGCTTCGAGACCCTGACCTACCTGGTCCATGGCGGCCTGACGCACGAGGACTCCATGGGCAATCAGGGCCGCGTGGAGGCCGGCGAGGCCCAGTGGATGAGCGCCGGCCGCGGCGTGATCCACTCCGAGATGCCCCTGCTCGACAGCGAGGGCCTGCACGGCTTCCAGCTGTGGGTAAACCTGCCCGCCCGGCGCAAGATGGACCCGCCGCGTTATCGCGACGTGCACGCCGACGCAATGCGCCACCTGCCGGAAGACGACGACCCGCTGCGCTTCAAGGCCATTGCCGGATCCTGGCAGACCAGTGCCGGGGATACCGAGGGCCCGCTGGCGCAGATTGGCGAAGGCGCCGCGATGGCCGACCTGACGCTGCCCGCCGGCTATCGCCTGTCACTTGCCGTGCAGCTCGAGGACCGCGTGCTGGCCTATGTGTTCGACGGCGAGCTCATCGGCCTGCAGACCGGGCAGATGGGTGTGTGGAGCGGCCAGACCCAGATCCACTTGATCGCCCAGCAGGATGCCCGCGTGCTGCTGTTCAAGGGGCGGCCGCTGGGCGAACCGATCGCGCATTACGGCCCCTTCGTGATGAACACCTCCGACGAGATCGAACAGGCCATCAGCGACTACCAGTCCGGCCAGCTCGCCGCCGAACCGGCCAGCATGGACTGAGCCCCGGGCCCAATCCGGGCCTGGCAGGGGCTTCGCGGACAAGCCCGCTCCCACAGTGATCTGGGCCGCGCCGCCTGTCGAAGCCATCGCTCTACCTGCAACCCCCTGTGGGAGCCGCCTTGGCGGCGAAGCCCCCGCCCGCGTCGGCGAGGCCCCAGACCATCACCCGCTACGGCGTCGAGTCGCTGTCGTCCTCGCGCGCCCAGCCCATCGTGCGCTTCACGGCCTTCTTCCAGCCGCGGTAGTACTGTTCCCGCGTGGCCGCGTCCATCTGCGGCTCGAACACCCGGTCCAGCCCACCCTTCTGCGCCAACTCGTCACGGGTCCAGAAGCCGACCGCCAGTCCCGCGAGCCAGGCGGCCCCCAACGCGGTGGACTCGGTCACCGCCGGGCGCTCGACCTGCACCCCGAGCATGTCGGCCTGAAACTGCATCATCACGTTGTTGGCCACGGCCCCGCCGTCGACCCGCAGGGCCTTCAGCCCGATCCCGGCGTCCTGCGCCATGGCATCGATCACATCGCGTGTCTGATAGGCCAGTGCATCCAGCGTGGCGCGGGTGATGTGCTCCTTGCGCGTTCCACGGGTCAGGCCGAAGATGGCGCCGCGCGCGTACATGTCCCAGTACGGCGCACCCAGCCCGGCGAAGGCGGGCACCACGTAGACCCCGTCGGCGTCCGCCACCTTGCCCGCGTAGTACTCGGAATCCTCGGCCGCGTCGATCAGGTGAAGCTCGTCGCGCAGCCACTGGATCGCGGCCCCGGCAATAAAGATCGAGCCCTCCAGCGCGTATTCCACCCGGCCGTCCAGCGACCACGCGAGGGTGGTGAGCAAGCCGGATCGGGACTCCACCGGCGTGCCACCCGTGTTCATCAGCAGAAAACAGCCGGTCCCGTAGGTGTTCTTGGCCATGCCGGGCTCGAAACAGCCCTGACCGAACAGGGCCGCATGCTGGTCCCCCGCCACGCCGGCGATCGGGACCTCCGCGCCACCGAACATCTCGGCGCCGGTGACGCCCAGCACGCCACTGGAGTCCACCACCTCGGGCAGCATCGCGCGCGGGACCCCGAATCGCTCCAGCAGATCGGAATCCCATTCCAGGGTGTGAATGTTGAACAGCTGGGTGCGCGCGGCGTTCGTCACATCGGTCACGTGACGTTCCCCGCGGGTGAGGTTCCAGATCAGCCAGCTGTCCACGGTGCCAAAGGCGAGTTCGCCCCGTTCCGCGCGCTCGCGCGCCCCATCCACGTGATCCAGGAGCCAGCGCAGCTTGCTGGCCGAGAAATAGGCATCCACGACCAGACCGGTACGCTCGCGCAGCAGGCCCTCGAGGCCCTGCGCCTTCAGTTCGTCGCAGAACGCGGCGGTACGCCGGTCCTGCCACACGATCGCATTGGCGATCGGCTCACCCGTGGCGCGGTCCCATACCACCGTGGTCTCGCGCTGATTGGTGATGCCGATCGCCGCCAGTCGGGAGGGCTTGATGCCGCGCGTCTCCAGTACTTCGCGCGCCACGCCGATCTGGGTACCCCAGATCTCCATCGGGTCGTGTTCCACCCAGCCGGGCTGCGGATAGATCTGGGCGAAATCCTTCTGCGCCACGCCGACGATCGTACCCGCGCGGTCGAACAGGATGGCCCGGCAACTGGTCGTGCCCTGGTCCAGGGCGAGGATGTAGCGCGCGTCGCTCATGAGGGGACTCTCTCTGGCCGATTCAGGCACCGTCCTCGATCAGCTCGATGGCGTTGCCGTCGGGATCCCGTACGAATGCCGCGGGGCGGCCGGAGCGACTGCGTTCCACCGCAAACCCCGCGGCCTCCAGCCGCGCGGCGAAGGTCTCCAGCTCATCCACGCGCAGCGCCAGGTGGCGGTCCTGCCCACACCGTACCGCACGCTCGGTCGGGTCCGGGTTCGGCACCCGCAGCAGGTGCAGGGCCTGGCCGTTGCCGAGGTCGTACCACAGCCCCGGAAATCCGAGTTCGGGCCGCTCCAGCGGCGCCAGCCCAAGGTGGTGCCCGTAGAACTCGCGCGCGGCCTGAACGTCCGCAATGACCAGGCTGGCGTGATGCAGGCCGAGGACTCCCGCATTCCCGCGCCCGGCCCCGGTCATACCCGCAGCATCCCCGAGGCCGGTTCCAGCAGCACGATTGCCTGCGCCGCCACGCCCTCCTTGCGCCCGGTGAACCCGAGATGTTCGGTCGTCGTGGCCTTCACGCTGACGGCCTCGGGCACCAGGCCGGTATCCGCGGCGATATGATCGCGCATGGCGGGGACGTGCGGCGCCAGCTTTGGCGCCTGCGCGATCACGGTGGAGTCGATGTTGACCGGGCGCCAGCCGGCCGCCGCAACACGCTGGAGGACCTCCCGCAGCAGGACGCGGCTGTCCGCGCCGCGAAATGCGGGATCGGTATCCGGAAAGTGTCGTCCAATGTCACCCAGGGCGGCGGCGCCGAGCAGGGCATCGCAGACCGCATGCAGCAGCACGTCGCCGTCCGAATGCGCGACGAAGCCACGCTCGAACGGGATATGCACGCCGCCGAGGACCAGATGATCCCCTTCACCGAAGGCGTGCACGTCGAAGCCCTGGCCGATGCGCAACCCGCTCATGCGCTGAACCGTCCTTCCAGCCGGCCCTGCTGCATCAGGTAGAGACGGGCCAGCTCCAGATCTTCCGCCCGCGTGATCTTGATATTCATCGCCGAACCCTCGATCAGCCGCGGGGCCTGCCCCAGAAACTCGATCGCGCTGGCCTCGTCAGTCACCGCATGACCCGCATCGCGTGCGCGCGCATTCGCTTCTCGCAGCATCCCCAGCCGGAACATCTGTGGGGTCAGGGCGCGCCAGACCCGCTCCCGGTCCAGCGTCCGCTCCACGCGGCCGCCGCCATCGCTCCACTTGATGGTGTCGGTACTGGGGCTGGCCAGCAACCCGCCCACCGCGTCATCCCGCAACTCACGCAACAGGCGGTCCACATCCGCCTGCGGCAGACAGGGACGGGCCGCATCATGGACCAGTACCCAGTCGTCCGCGTGCGCCCGTTCGGCCAGGAAGTCCAGGCCATTCTGCACGGAATCCACCCGCTCCGCTCCGCCGGCGGCACGGAACAGCCGCCCGCCCGCCAGCGGCAGATCCAGGGCGTCGGGATCCACGTCGGGTCCCAGCACCAGCACCACGCCGCGAATGCGCGGATGCTCGAGGAAGATCGAGAGGGTATGCGACAGGATCGTCCGCGAACCCAGCGTCAGGTACTGCTTGGGACGGTCGGACCCCATGCGCCGGCCAATGCCGGCCGCCGGGATCAGTGCCCAGAAGGCCGGTTCGCGCGCCGCTGCGCCCCCGGTGTCAGCCATCAAAGGGATCCTCCGGTGGCAGGGTGTCGGTGGCCGGCTCGGCCTCCTCGGGCACCCGCGAGTCGGGACCGGGCTCGGTCTGCCCGGCCGATCCGGGGAGCGGCTCGATGTCCAGCGTGGCGGGTTCGTCCTCGCCCACCACGAAGAAGAAGACCTCGTCCTCGCGGATCATCCCCAGGTCGCGCCGGGCCCGTTCTTCCACCGCCTCGGTTCCGCCGCGCAGGTCTCGCACCTCCGCCTCCAGGGCCTGATTGCGCTGCTCCAGTTCGGCGTTCGAGGCCTGCTGGCGCTCGACCTGCTCGCGCAGGTCGCGCACGTCGCGCCAGCTCCCCTCGCCCAGCCACAGGGGCCATTGCAGTGCCAGCAGCACAAGCGCCAGCCCGATCAGCAGGCCGCGCATCACCCGCACTCCATCGACTTGAACCCAAAGAAAAGCCCTCGCCCGCGCACCGCGCCGAGCGCGGGTACAACGGAACGAGGGCTTTTACGAGTGGCCGGCATGCCCGGCATTCTACGAGGCCCGGACGTCCCGGGACAGGAACCGCGCCGCAGGCTGCGGACTGCATCCTCGACACGGCCGCCCCGCAACCGCCTCAGCGCCCGAAGGTGAACGCCGACATACCCGGGTAGCGGGCCCGGCTCCCCAGGTGTTCCTCGATCCGGATCAGCTGGTTGTACTTGGCCACCCGGTCGGAACGCGACAGCGAACCGGTCTTGATCTGCCCGGCTCGCGTGGCGACCGCGAGGTCCGCGATGGTGACGTCCTCGGTCTCGCCCGAGCGGTGCGAGATCACTGCTGTGTAGTTGGCCTTGCGCGCCAGTTCGACCGCTTCCAGCGTCTCGGTGACGGTCCCGATCTGATTGAGCTTGATCAGGATGGAGTTCGCGATGTCCTTGTCGATGCCTTCCTGCAGGATGCGCGTATTGGTGACGAACAGGTCATCGCCCACCAGCTGCACGCGCTGGCCCAGGCGCTCGGTCAGGGTCTTCCAGCCCTCCCAGTCATCCTCCGCCATCCCGTCTTCGATGGTCAGAATCGGGTACTGGTCCACCCAGTGGGCGAGGTAGTCGGAGAATTCGTCCGCCGAGAAGGCCTTGCCCTCGGAGTCCAGGTGGTAGCGGCCGTCGCGGTAGAACTCGGAGCTGGCGCAGTCGAGGCCGATCCAGATGTCCTCGCCGGCCTTGAAGCCGGCATTGTGGATGGCCTCCAGGATCACCTCGATCGCCGCGGAATTGGACGGCAGATCGGGGGCGAAGCCACCCTCGTCGCCCACCGCCGTGGCCAGGCCGCGCTTGGCCAGGACCTTCTTCAGCGCATGGAAGACCTCGGCGCCGTAGCGCACCGCCTCGCGCACCGAGTCCGCGCCCACCGGCAGGATCATGAACTCCTGCATATCCACGCTGTTGTCCGCGTGGGCCCCGCCATTGATGATGTTCATCATCGGCACCGGCAGCAGCGTGGCGTCTTCCCCGCCCAGCGTCTCGAACAGCGGCTGCTCGCGATCGGCCGCGAGGGCATGCGAGGTCGCCATGGAGACGGCCAGCAGGGCGTTCGCCCCCAGGCGCGACTTGTTCTCGGTGCCGTCCAGTTCCAGCATGCGGCGATCCACCGCGGTCTGGTCGAGCTCCATGCCGCGCAGCGCGTCGCGGATCTCGCCGTTCACGTGGCTCACCGCCTTCAGTACGCCCTTGCCCCCGTAGCGCTTCTCGTCATCGCGCAGCTCCAGGGCCTCGCGGGCCCCCGTGGAGGCACCGGACGGGACCGCCGCGCGCCCCATGGCGCCGGAATCCAGGACAACATCGGCCTCGACCGTCGGGTTGCCCCGGGAGTCGATGATCTCGCGGGCGTGAATCTCCGCAATCTGGGACATGCTCTCTCCTTGAAAAGTACCCGCCCGGACGGAGCCGCCCGGGACGCATTATCGAAAAATCGGGGGTCAGCCGAGGCCGTATTCCGCCTCCGCGAACGGCTGCGCCTTGGTCGCGGCGTCCAGCGCCTTCAGCGTCTGCAGCAGCTCGGCCATCTTTGGCAGCGGCCACGCATTGGGGCCATCCGACAGGGCCCTCTCGGGATCCGGGTGGGTCTCCATGAACAGCCCGGAGACCCCGGCCGCCACCGCGGAGCGCGCGAGCACCGGTACGAACTCGCGCTGGCCACCGGAGGACGCGCCCTGCCCACCCGGCTGCTGCACCGAATGGGTCGCGTCGAAGACTACCGGGCAGCCGGTCTGGCGCATCTGGGCCAGGCCGCGCATGTCGGAGATCAGGGTGTTGTAGCCGAACGAAACCCCGCGCTCGCAGACCATGATCTGGTCATTGCCCGCCTCGCGCGCCTTGTCGACGACATTGCCCATGTCCCAGGGTGCGAGGAACTGGCCCTTCTTGATATTCACCGGACGCCCCTGGCGCGCCACATTCTGGATGAAGTTGGTCTGACGGCAGAGGAACGCCGGCGTCTGCAATACATCCACTACGCTGGCGACCTCGTCCAGCGCCGTGTCCTCGTGCACGTCAGTCAGTACCGGCACGCCGATCTCCGATTTCACCTTGTCGAGGATGCGCAGACCCTCGGCCATGCCCAGGCCGCGGAAGCTCCGGGTGGACGACCGGTTGGCCTTGTCGAACGACGACTTGTAGATGAACGGGATGCCCAGGTCATCCGCCATCGCCTTCAGGGCCCCGGCCGTCTCCAGCGCCATGGCCTCGGACTCGATGACGCAGGGTCCGGCAATCAGAAAAAAGGGCCGGTCGAGGCCGACTTCAAAACCACAAAGCTGCATGTCCTGTCCTGTACGGCGGCCGCCACCCTCCGGGCACGGCCGCGAAAAATCGTGTATCGGCGCCCTATTCCGTCAGCGCCGTGGTGGTTTCGGGTTCGCGCGCTTCCTGGTAGTCCCGGGCGGCACGCACAAAACCGGTGAACAGCGGGTGGCCATCGCGCGGCGTGGAGGTGAACTCCGGGTGGAACTGGCAGCCGACAAACCACGGATGCCCCGGGAGTTCCACGGCCTCCACCAGTTCGCCGGATTCCGACACGCCCGAGATGCGCAGCCCGGCCGCCTCCAGCCGTTCGCGGTAGGCGTTGTTGAACTCGAAGCGATGGCGGTGGCGTTCTTCCACCTTTTCGCGACCATAGGCCTCGGCAATGCGCGAACCGGACGACAGCCGCGCACTCTGGGCTCCCAGGCGCATGGTGCCGCCCAGGTCGCTGTCGGCATCGCGCCGCTCGATACGGCCTTCCTGATCCTGCCACTCGGTAATGAGCGCGATCACCGGATGCGGGGTATCGGGCGCGAATTCGGTGCTGTGCGCGCCTTCCAGGCCCGCGACATCGCGCGCGAACTCGATCACCGCGACCTGCATGCCGAGGCAGATCCCGAGATAGGGCACGTCGTGTTCGCGTGCGTAGCGCACCGCGGCGATCTTGCCCTCCACGCCGCGCTCGCCGAAGCCGCCCGGCACCAGGATGGCATCCAGGCCCTCGAGTTCCCGTGCGGCCTCGTTCTCGGCGCCTTCCAGTTTCTCCGAGTCGAGATAGCGGATCCGGACGCGGGTGCCGACCTGTACCCCGGCATGGGTCAGGGCCTCGTTCACGGACTTGTAGGATTCGGTCAGGTCCACGTACTTGCCGATCATGCCGACGGTGATCTCCGACTCCGGGAACTCCATGGCATTGACCACGTGTTTCCAGTCCGAGAGATCCGCCTGCGGCGCCTCGATATGCAGCTTGCGCAGCACGATCTCGTCGAGCTTCTGCGAATGCAGCCAGAGCGGGATCTTGTAGATGTTGTCCACGTCCACCGCCGAGATGACCGCCTTCTCCTCGACGTTGGTGAACAGCGCGATCTTGCGCCGCTCGCCGTCCGGGATTGCCTGGGTCGAGCGGCACAGCAGGATATCCGGCTGGATCCCGATGGAACGCAGTTCCTTGACCGAGTGCTGGGTTGGCTTGGTCTTGATCTCGCCCGCGGCCTCGATATACGGGACCAGCGTCAGGTGCATGAACAGGGCATTCTCGTGGCCGAGTTCCACGCCCATCTGGCGGATCGCCTCGAGAAACGGCAGGGACTCGATGTCGCCCACGGTACCGCCGATCTCGATCAGCGCGATGTCGGCATCGCCCGCCCCTTCGTGGATGGAGCGCTTGATCTCGTCCGTGATATGCGGGATCACCTGCACGGTACCGCCGAGGTAGTCCCCGCGGCGTTCCTTGCGGATCACGTTCTCGTAGATCTGGCCGGTGGTGAAGTTGTTGCGCCGCGAGGTACGGATGCGCACGAAGCGCTCGTAATGCCCCAGGTCCAGGTCGGTCTCGGCGCCGTCGTCGGTGACGAAGACCTCGCCGTGCTGAAACGGGCTCATGGTGCCCGGATCGACGTTGATGTACGGATCCAGCTTGAGCAGGGTCACCTTGAGCCCGCGGGCCTCGAGGATCGCCCCCAGCGAGGCGGATGCAATACCTTTGCCCAGAGACGAGACCACGCCTCCGGTGATGAAAACAAAACGCGTCATGCGGGAAACCTGGCTGGGAGCTGACAAGCGCCCCGTCCCGGCGCGAACCTGGCACGCGGGGTGGGCGGAAAACGCCTGAAAGAGTACCAGAGCACCCGCCCCTGCTCAATCGGAAGGCGGGGGCAACACCTCGTTCCGGGAACCCCGTGCCAGCGGGCGGAAGGCCACCAGGGTCATGTCGTCGCGCCGGGGTTCTCCGTCGCGATAATCCTCCAGCACACGCACGACAGCGTCGATCTTGGCGGACAGATCGCGGCCACTCTTCTCGGCCAGGACCTGGCGCAGCCGACGGCGCCCGAACAAGCGTGGCGGCTCGCCCCCGACATGATCATGCGCACCGTCGGTGATCAGGAAGAATTCGGTTCCCGGCTCCACCGGCACCTCGTGGTCGACCGGCTGCGCGGGCTCCAGGCTGCGGTAGCCGAGCCCCCCGCGCACGCCGCGGATCTCCTCGATCTCGCCGCCGCGTTCGATCATCAGGGGCAGCCCGACCCCGGCGAAGGCCAGCATCCGGTCTTCCGGCCGATAGACGCATACCGCGGCCTCCAGCCCGTCATCCGAATCCGAATCCTGACCGTCCTGACGCAGCCGTGAACGCACCAGCCGGTCCATCTCGCGCAGGATCGCGGAGGGTTCCAGCAGACGGTGTTCGTGCAGGATCCGGTCCAGCGCCGACGCCACCACCAGCGTGATGAACGCCCCCGGGACGCCATGCCCGGTACAGTCCGCCACCACCAGGATGCTGTGGCCGTCGATGGCCTCGACCCAGAAATAGTCCCCGCCGACCAGGTGCAGCGGCTCCCAGTAGATCTGCACCTCGTCCAGATGTCCGTCCAGGGCGTGCTTGTCCGGCAGCATCGCGGTCTGGATGCGCCGGGCATAGCGAATGCTCTCCACCACCAGGCGGTTACTGCGTTCCAGTTCCCGGTTGGCCTCGTCCACCTGGGCCATCGCCCGTTCGGTCTCGGCCTTTTCGTCTTCCAGCTGTCGGGTGCGCTCCTCCACACGGCGCTCCAGATCGGCGTTCAGCGCCTTCAGCTCTCCGCGGGCCCCGTCGCGCGCATCCAGCCCCTCCTGGAAGGCGCGCAGCAAGCGGTCCAGCGAGCGCCCCAGGGCCCCCAGCTCGTCATTCTCGTGATGCCCCAGGCGGGGCATGGGCCAATGGGCTGGCTGGTCCGGGTCGGTATCCGCCACGGCGCGGGAGATCTTCAGCATCGGACGCAGCATGAGGAAGTAGAACAGCACCACGACCACCAGCGAGACGATCACGGCCTGGGTCACGCTGGTCACGACCCCGGTCTGCAGGCGCGCCACGAAGATCCGCCCCAGGACACCGGGGTCCAGCTCCATGCGCAGCTGCCCCACGCCCTGAACGTTGCCCCGGGTTCCCGGATGCGTTAGTTCAAGCTCGTGTGCCCGCAGGTCGCCAAAAAGCCACTGCGCCCAGTCCCCGGACGCGGCCTCCGCCGCCCGTTCGTCCTCGGCCAGCGTATTGCCAAAATCGTCGAGGATCTCCACCCGCCGGATCTCGTCGAAGACGAGCAGGCCCTGGACCAGCGAATCGGCCTGACCGGCGCTCAGTTGGAAGGCGGCCTCCGCCGCGGGCGGCTCGACCAGACGCTGCAGACGATCCACCTGGGCCTGGGTTTCGGCCCGGAAGGCATTCCAGTCGGAGGCAATGACGTAGGCACTACTGAGGAGGCTGAGCGCAAGCGCAGCAAGCAGCGTGGCGACCGCCAGCTTGGCAACGAGGCTCCGGTTGCGGCGCCGGGTCTCCGGCATCATCCGTGGTCGCCGTGCGTCTGCACGATGACACGGTTGCGCCCCTCGTTCTTGGCGCGATACAGCAGGTCGTCGGCGAGCGCGACCAGTTCGCCGGCATCCGGCCAGGGATTCGTGGTCACCACCAGACCGATCGACACCGCCAGGGACAGCGGCTCGTCCTTCCAGTGCAGGCGGGCGTTCTCCACCGCCGAGCGGATCCGTTCCGCCAGGGCCAGGGCGGCCTCGACGTCCAGGTCCGCGGCCACGACGAGGAATTCCTCCCCGCCCATCCGCCCGGCGTACTGTTCGGCCCCCAGTTCGCCGCGCAGGATCTCGGCGAAGCTTTCCAGCGCGAAGTCCCCGGCGGCATGGCCATGGGTATCGTTGAGGGTCTTGAAGTCGTCGAGATCCAGCATCATCACCGCGAGCGAGTGCGACGCGTCACCCACGCTGTCGGCCATGCCCTCGACACAGTCGATCACGCGGCGGCGCGAGAACAGGCCGGTCAGGGCGTCCTCCAGCGCCAGGCGCTCCAGCTCGGCCGTCAGGCGCTCGCGTTCGCGGACCTCGTCAGACAGGGCGTTGTTGAGCTGGGCCAGGTGTTCGGCCTGTTCGCGCAGCTGCCGGTTGGCATCCTGGAGATCCGCCTGCATGCGATCACTCATACGCATCATGCGCCGCTGCGCGCGGTAGCTCTCGGAATAGGCCTTGGCGAGCACCTTCACCCCGTCGGCCACTGCGTCCAGCGCCTCCAGCATCTGCTCGGAGCGCTGCATGATGGCCTTTTCCTGCTCGAACAGGGAAAAGTCGGCCAGGCCCTCGTCCAGCTCCTGCCCGTCGCGGGGCCGGCTAGAGGGGTTCATGGAGTCGTCACGAGAGGGGGCGGTCATGTCAGCGGACACATGCGGTAGTCGGCGTGCTGGAAGTCCTCGGAGAAATCCTCGCCGAACTCCTCCATGGTTTCGTCATCCTCGTGATAGCACCAGTTGATACGGACCTTCAGCCCGGCCTCCGCCCCGTCTTCCAGGATCTGGAACATGTTCATCAGGGCCTTCGCGGTGGACGAATTGAAATAGATCATTTCCACCGTGAATTCCACCTCGTCGCTGGCGCGGTCCTCGATTGCCTGGCGCAGCCCCTGGGTCAGGGGGCCGTAGAAGTTCGCCGCATCCTCCGGATACGACTCCCCCGACAGTCGGTACTGCCCGGCCGCGAAATCGAACTGCACCGCGGGGGTCCGGTCGGTTGCCTCGTGCTCAATGGTCTCGACGACTGCCATCAGATGTAGGCCTTCAGGACAAAGTAGGATTGGGCATCGGAAATATGCTGAAAATCGAACTGGATCGGCTCGCTCGCCCTCCGTGCGATCTCGATCAGACCGATACTGCCGCCCTTGCTGCCCTCGTCCGGCGGCTCGCGCAGTTTTTCCTTGTAGAAGCGGCGCAACTCGTCGCTGTCCATCGCGGCCAGTTCACGCAGGCGCGCCGCCAGGGTGTCGGCATCCTTGCGCCCGATGACATTGCCGCAGATGACGAAGAAGCGCCCGTTCTCCGAACCGACCGTGATCATCCCGGAACTCAGCTCGACGGGGGGCTCGTCATCGTGCTCGATGCGTTCGGCCGAATACCGGATGATGTTCTGCACCTGCTCGACAAAGACCGAAAAGACCCGGTTCACGGTCTTCGTGTCGGTGGATTCGAGCCGGATCTTCTGGCGCAGCGCATCGCCCAGGGCCTTCAGGATGCCCTCGGAGATGTAACCGGTGAACGAAAAGATGATGCCACGCCGGGTCATGTTGCGCTGAAACCCCAGCACCTCTTCGGCAATCAGGGTCGATGACGCCGCCTGCGCCTCGGCTGCCTCACTCATCTCGCTCTCCATTGCTGTTCAGTACGGCCTCGACGATCGCCGCGTAGCGTCCGTCGGCGCGCATCGCATCCAGTTCTTCCTGCATGCGGTCCAGCGGTCCGCGCTCGGTCTCCGGGTGGCAGGCGAGCGACATCACCGTATCGTTGAACGCGAACAGGGATTCGAGTTCCCCGATCCCTTCCAGGCGCGCATACCAGGGCGCGAGGTGCTCACCGCTCACCCAGACATCGATCCGATTGGCCGCCAGCTTGCGCGCGTTCAGCCGGTCGTTAGGCGCGGTATCCACCGGAATCCCCTGACGTTCGACATGTAGGGCCACGGCATCGTCGCGATAGCCGCCGACGCGGTAACGCTCCAGTTCTGCCAGGGACGAGGCATTTACGTCCGATCCCTCCAGCACGAATGCATGCCACTGGTTCTCGACCAGAGGCCCGACCCAGGTAAAAAGATCCTCGCGCTCCTGCGTGCGCGTCGTTGAAAAGACGCAGGTACCGGGGACCGACTGGGCCTCGGCATAGGCGCGGCTCCAGGGCAGCAGCCGGATCTCCGCGTCCACTCCCGCGGCCTCCAGGAGCTGATCCATCACGCGGATGGAGATCCCGTCCAGCTCCCCGGATTCGGTCTCGAAATTGAAGGGGGGGTAGCTCTCGGTAGTCAGCGTTAACGTGTCGGCTGCCAGCGGCGCCGCCAGAAACGCCGCGGCCGCCAGCAAAGCCGTGCCCGTACGTCGCCCGCACTGTGCCGCGAAACCTGTCACGCGCCGCTCACCCGAAACCCATGAAGACGGCCCAAGAATTGTCCGATTCGGACGGCTCCGTCAACTCCGCGCGTTAGCTCGGTCCGGCCAGAGGACTGCGACAATCACGCCATCCGCCTGACGCAACAACGGAATCCGCTGACGCGCCCAGGGCGGGATCCCGCGCTCCTGCATCAGCTTCTTCAGCGGGCGGTGGCCGGCCGGCGTCGCGACCCGCTCGCCCCCACGGCGATAGCTAACGGTCAGGGGGGCATCGGGCGCGACGCCGAGCTCCCGCAGGCCCGAACGCGTCAGGCGCCGCCCGTCCGCGAGCCGCAGTTCCGGCTGGTCCGCGGGCCACTCCTGATCGGGCGGAGGCTTCTGCCCTTCGCGCCCCTCCTGCCGCGGCCCGGCCCATAGCTGATCGCGGTAGCGGCGCATCCAGCCGTCTTCCCATTCCACCCGCGGGCTGGCGTCGGGGTTGTCCGCCACCACCTGGCGCAGGAATTCCCCCAGGCGTGCGTGACCCGGCGGCCGCAGCCCCTGTGCCTGCAGCCAGTGCCGCACCAGCCCGCGGGCGGCGGCGTTATCCAGCCTGCTCACATGAGCAAGGTCCAGCCCACCGGACTCCGGGTCCCGTGCCGCCTCCATGTGATCGGCGAAATGCATCCGCAGCTGACCGGCGACCTCCCGCTGCCAGCCGGCGGCCCGCGCCAGGCCGGTCACAGCCCCGAAGCGTTCGCGCAACAGCGGCAGGACCGACTGGCGAAGGAAATTGCGATCAAAGCGCTCATCGCGATTGCTCGGATCGTCGTACCAGTCGAGACCCTCGCGCCGGGCATAGTCGACCAGCGCCTCCCGGGGAAGGTCCAGCAGCGGCCGGCCCAGCCAGGTGACCCCTTCCCGCCGCAGTGGGCGCATCCCCCGCAACCCGTCGGGTCCACTGCCGCGCAGGGCCGCCAGCAGGAAGGTCTCGGCCTGATCGTCCGCATGCTGCGCGGCGAGGAGGATATCCGTCTCCTCCAGCCCGTCGCGCAATGCCACGTAGCGCGCCTCGCGCGCGGCGGCCTCCAGCCCCGACGGGCGCGGATCAAGGGGTTCCAGCCTGCAGGTCCGGAACGGGCAGTTCAGCGCCCGGGCCACCGCACGGCAATGCTCGGCCTGGCGCCCGGAGTCGGCCCGCAGACCGTGGTCCACGTGCATGGCTTCGAGACCGGGAATGCCCAGACGCACCGCCGCGTGCAGCAGGACGGTGGAGTCCAGGCCGCCACTGAAGGCAATGCGCACCCGCCGGCGGGCAGGAGGGGGGTCGAGAAATGCCCGCAGCGCGGTGGCTACGGGATCGGGCGCCGGGGCGCCCCGCTCAGGAAGCGGCTTCCTGGAAGGCACCGTAGTCCATCAGGCGGCGATAGCGCCGCTCGAGACGCTTGCCCGGATCCAGTCCCTCGAGGCCGTCCAGGGTCTCCAGGAGCGCGGTACGCAGGCGCGTCGACATCGCCTCCGGGTCGCGATGGGCACCGCCCAGAGGTTCCGGCACGATCCGGTCCACCAGCCCCAGCTCCTTCAGGCGCTCGGAGGTGATTCCCAGCGCCTCGGCCGCTTCCGAGGCCTTCTCCGCGCTCTTCCAGAGGATGGAGGCACAGCCCTCGGGCGAGATGACCGAATACGTCGAATACTGCAGCATCAGCGTGGCGTCCCCGACGCCGATGGCCAGCGCCCCGCCGGATCCGCCCTCGCCGATCACCGTGGCGATGATGGGCGTATCCAGGCGCGCCATCACCCGCAGGTTGCGCGCGATGGCCTCGCTCTGCCCGCGCTCTTCCGCACCGACGCCCGGATAGGCGCCGGGGGTATCGATGAAGGTCAGCACCGGCATGCGGAAGCGCTCCGCCATCTCCATCAGACGCAGGGCCTTGCGATACCCCTCCGGCCGCGGCATGCCGAAGTTGCGGTACACCTTGTCCCGCGTCTGGCGCCCCTTCTGATGTCCGATGAGCATCACCGGGCGACCATCCAGACGCGCCACCCCGCCCACGATCGCCGGGTCGTCGCCAAACGCGCGGTCCCCGTGCAGCTCCTCGAACTCGTCGAACAGATCGGGGATGTAGTCCAGCGTGTAGGGACGCCGCGGATGCCGCGACATCTGCGCGACTTGCCACGGCGTGAGCTTGGCGAAGATGCTCTCGGTCAGCGACCGGCACTTGTCCTCCAGGCGCTGGATCTCTTCCTGGATGTTGACCTCGGCGTCGTCGCCGACATAGCGCAAATCGCCGATCTTCGCCTCCAGTTCGGCAATGGGCTGTTCGAAGTCGAGAAAGTCCGGATTCATGCAGAGTCCCGAAGGCTTGTTGGTAGAGGCCAGCGAAAGACGCGAATTGTAACCAATCGCGGCGCGCGCCGCTCCCGTGCCGATGCGCAGCGGTCTATCGACCGTACAGCACCTGCGCCTCGCAGTCCGGCCCCAGCGACTGCTGGATGCCGCGCAACAGGCGTTCGTCCGGCCGGATCGTCCAGCCCTCCGGCAGGCTGATATCGGCCTCCAGCCCGTCCCGGCGGTAGCACATGTGCACACGGCAGGGCCCCTCGCGATGCGCCTCCATCAGCCCTCGCAGGTGGGCGACCTGTTCCGGCACCACGCCCTCCAGGCACAGGTACAGCGCCCGCGCCCACTGCGCGCGCGCCTCGTCCAGGCTGTAGACGGCCCGCGCCCGCATGCGGGTACCCCCGGCATAGTCGTCCAGCGTGACGGTACCCTCCGCCACCAGCAGCGCGTCCGGCTCCAGGCGATCCTTGTACTGGGTGAAGTCGTCGTTGAACAGCACCACCTCGGCCCGCCCGCTGCGGTCATCCAGGGTAACGATCCCCATGCGCCCGCTCTGCGTGTTGCGCACGCGCACGCCGACAATCAGGCCCGCAATGCGCACGGTCTCCTGCTTACCGCGCCATTTCTGGCCCTGCGTCTCGTCGGGGCGATCCTCCAGTTTGGCCTCCAGGGCCTGCAGGGTGGTCCCGGTCAGGCGCAGCAGCTCCGCCCGATAGCGCTCCACCGGGTGACCGGTCAGATAAAGCCCCAGGGTGTCCTTCTCGCCCCGCAGGCGTTCGTCATCGTCCATCTCCTCGAGGGTGGCGCTCTCCGGGATGACAGCCGCGGCCGGGTCGCCGAACAGATCGACTACCCCCAGGCTGGCGTTGCGCTCCGTTTGCTCCGCGGCCGCCACGGCCATGGGGATATCGTTCAGCAGCGTCGCGCGGTTCGCGCCCAGACCGTCCATGGCCCCGGCGCGCACCAGCGTCTCCAGCACGCGCTTGTTCAGCTTTCCCAGGTCCACCCGCTGGCACAGGTCCACCAGCCCGTGGAAGTCGCCGCCCTGCCCGCGCGCCTTCAGCAGCGTATCAATCGCGGACTCGCCCACACCCTTGATCGCCCCCAGGCCGTAGACGACGGTCTGCGCGTCGCGACAGGTAAAGCGGTAATCGGACTGGTTCACGTCCGGCGGCAGGACTTCCAGCCCCATGTTGCGGCATTCCTCGATCAGCCCGACGACCTTGTCGGTGTTGTCCATGTCCGCGGACAGCACCGCCGCCATGAAGGGCGCCGGATAATGCGCCTTGAGCCACGCCGTCTGGTAGGCGACCAGGGCATACGCCGCCGAGTGCGACTTGTTGAAGCCGTAGCCCGCGAATTTCTCCATCAGATCGAAGATGTAGGTCGCGACCCCTTCGTCGACCCCGCGCCCGAGTGCGCCCTCGAGGAAGATCTCGCGCTGCTTGGCCATCTCCTCGGGCTTTTTCTTGCCCATCGCGCGCCGCAGCAGGTCCGCGCCGCCCAGGGTGTAGTTGCCCAGCACCTGGGCAATCTGCATCACCTGCTCCTGGTACAGGATGACGCCGTAGGTCGGCTTCAGGATCGGTTCCAGATCCGGATGCGGGTACTCGACCTGGGCACGACCGTGCTTGCGGTCGATGAAGTCGTCCACCATGCCCGACTGCAGCGGCCCCGGCCGGTAGAGCGCCACCAGCGCGATGATCTCCTCGAAGCTGTCGGGCTGCAGACGCTTGATCAGATCCTTCATCCCGCCGGATTCCAGCTGGAACACCGCGGTGGTCTGGTAATCCTTCAGCAGGCGGAAGGTGTCCGGATCATCCAGCGGGATCGCGTCCAGGTCGACCCGCTCCTCGGCATCCATCTTGCGGACGTTCTCGACCGCCCAGTCGATGATGGTGAGCGTACGCAGGCCGAGGAAGTCGAACTTGACCAGGCCGACCGCCTCGACATCGTCCTTGTCGAAGTGGGTCACCAGCGATGCGCCATCGTCTTCGCAGTACAGCGGCGAGAAATCGGTCAGCGCGGAGGGTGCGATCACCACCCCGCCCGCATGCTTGCCGGCGTTGCGGGTCAGGCCCTCGAGCTTCTGCGCGAGGTCGATGATCGCGCGGACCTCCTCGTCCTCGTCGTACAGCGCCTTCAGGTCCTCGCTCTCGGTCAGGGCCTTTTGCAGGGTCATGCCCAGTTCGAACGGGATCAGCTTGGCGATCCGGTCGACGAAGCCGTAGCCATGGCCCAGCACGCGCCCGACATCGCGCACCACGGCCTTCGCGGCCATGGTCCCGTGGGTGATGATCTGCGACACCTTGTCGCGACCGTAGCGTTCGGCGACGTAGTCGATCACGTCGTCGCGCTTCTCCATGCAGAAATCGACATCGAAGTCGGGCATGGAGACGCGTTCGGGATTCAGAAACCGCTCGAAGAGAAGCTCGTAACGCAATGGATCCAGGTCGGTAATACCCAGCGCATAGGCCACCAGCGAGCCGGCGCCCGAGCCACGGCCCGGGCCCACGGGGATGCCGTTGTCCTTGGCCCACTGGATGAAGTCCGCCACGATCAGGAAGTACCCGGGGAACCCCATCTGGCAGATCACGTCCAGTTCCCGCTGCAGCCGCGCCTCGTAGTCCTCCTGCGGCGCGAAGCAGAAGCGCTCCAGACGGGCGGCCAGACCCTTCGCCGAGGTCTCGCGCAGGTGATCCTCCACCGTGTACCCCTCGGGCACCGGGAAGTCCGGCAGGACCGATTCGCCCAGGGTCAGACTGACCGAACAGCGCCGTGCGATCGCGACGCTGTTGGCCAGGGCCTCGGGAATATCCGCGAACCGCTCCGCCATCTCCTCCGGCGAACGCAGGTACTGCGCCTCCGAATAGCGCCGCGGTCGCCGCGGATCATCGAGGGTCACGCCGTCGTGAATGCAGACCCGGGCCTCGTGGGCCTCGAAATCTTCCGGACGCAGGAAGCGGACATCGTTGGTCGCCACCACCGGCAGGTCGAAGGTCTCGGCCGCGGCCAGCGCCTGCTCGATCCAGGCCTCCTCGCCCGGCCGGTCCGAACGTACCAGTTCCAGATAGAAGCGCCCCGGGAAGCGCCGCATCCAGGGTTCCAGATCCTCGGCCAGCAGGGCGCGGGCGGTCCCTGAACCGTTCACGAACAGCCCGTCGATGCCCCCCGACAGCGCGATCAGGCCCTCGGCCGCCGCGTCCAGCCAGGCACAGTCCACCCGCGGGATCCCCTTCTCCTGGCCTTCCTGCCAGGCCCGCGAGATCAGCCGCGTCAGGTTGCGGTAGCCGGGATCGTTCTGCGCCAGCAGCGTCATCCGTGCCAGGCTGCCGTCGGCGCGCGCATCGCGTACCAGCACGTCCGCCCCGATAATCGGCTGCACGCCCTGTGCGATCGCGGCGCGGTAGAACTTCACCAGCCCGAACAGGTTGCAATGATCGGTGACCGCGACGGCCGGCATGCCGCCATCGACGACGGCCTTCACCAGCGGCTTCAGCCGCACCAGGCCGTCGACCAGGGAGTACTCCGAATGCACCCGCAGGTGCACGAAGCCGGGATGGGCTTCGCTCATGCCCCGGCCTCCTGCTCCCGCGCGGCGATGGCACGCGCTACGGGCCCGAAGCTGCGCCGGTGCTGGGGACACGGACCCAGGCGCTCCAGGGCCTCGCGATGGGCCACCGTCGGATAGCCCGAGTGCCGGTCAAAGCCGTACTCGGGGTAGTCGCCGTGGAGTTCACGCAACCAGCCGTCGCGGGCCACCTTCGCGATGATCGAGGCTGCACTGATGGCCGCCACCGAACCGTCCCCGCCGACGATGGCCTCGGCCGTCCAGGGCCCCTCGGGGGTAAAGCGCCCGTCGACCAGCAGGTGCGCGGGTGCCAGGGCCAGACCGGCCACGGCTCGCTGCATCGCCAGCAGAGTGGCGCGGTGGATATTCAGTGTGTCGATCTCCGCGGCCTCGGCCCGCCCCAGCGACCACGCCAGTGCATCCGCGCGGATCTGTACATCCAGCGCCTCCCGGCGCCGGGCACTCAGCTTTTTGGAGTCGGTCAGGCCGGGACAGGCGTAGTCCTGCGGCAGAATCACGGCCGCCGCGACCACCGGCCCGGCCAGCGGCCCGCGCCCGACCTCGTCCACGCCGGCGACGTGGCGCTGCGCTGCCTCTGTCATGGAGTCTCCACCACGGTGAACTGCGGGCAATCATCCGAACGCGACCATGCGCCGCGCCGGGGATCCGTTAC
The DNA here is from genome assembly GCF_000381105.1 of Thioalkalivibrio sp. ALE12. Classification (NCBI taxonomy): domain Bacteria; kingdom Pseudomonadati; phylum Pseudomonadota; class Gammaproteobacteria; order Chromatiales; family Ectothiorhodospiraceae; genus Thioalkalivibrio; species Thioalkalivibrio sp. ALE12. Next base: position 289,309 of record NZ_KB905905.1, read on the forward strand.
AATAGCGCCGAAAATCCTAGCACACCCCCTCCGGATCCGAGCCTACCCATGTCCCAATCCCCGTTACGCTGCGCCGCCATCGGCGTGGGCCACCTCGGCAGATGGCATGCCGCCAAGTACGCTGCGCTCCCCGATACCGAACTGGTGGCCGTGGTCGACGCCGACCCCGAAACCGCCCAACGCGTGGCGGCCGACAACGAATGCCGTGCGGAGACCGATCATCGTGCCCTGATCGGGCAGGTCGATGCGGTTTCCATCGCCGCCCCCACCACCCTTCACTACGACATCGCCCGCGATTTCCTCGAGGCAGGCTGCCACGTGCTCGTGGAGAAGCCCATCACTGCGACCCTGGAGCAGGCCGAGGCCCTGAACCGGATCGCCGAGAAGCAGGGCGTGGTACTCCAGGTCGGGCATCTGGAACGCTTCAATGCCGCCCTGCGCCGACTGACCGAGAGCCCGCTGCATCCCCGATTCATCGAGTCCCATCGCCTGGCGCCCTACAAGCCGCGCGCCACCGATGTCTCGGTCGTCCTGGACCTGATGATCCACGACATCGACATCATCCTGTCGCTGGTGGACGCGCCGCTGACCGAGATCCGCGCCTCCGGTGCCCGGGTGCTGACCGGCGACATCGACATCGCCAACGCCCGCCTGGAGTTCGCGAACGGCTGCGTCGCCAATGTCACCTCCAGCCGCATCAGCACCAAGTCCGAGCGCCGCATGCGCATCTTTCAGTCGCATGCCTACGCATCCGTCGACTTCCAGAATCGCATCCTGTCGCTGAACCATATCGGTGACCCCGATCCGGAGACCGGTGCCCCGGCCATTCATCGCGAGGAGAGCGTGTTCGACGAGGCCGATGCCCTGCTCGCCGAGATCCAGGCCTTCGTGGCCGCGGTCCGCGGCCAGGGTCCGGTCGTCGTCAGCGGCCGCGACGGCCAGCGCGCGCTGGAGACGGCCAGCCGCATCACCGACCTGGTCTATGAAAACCTGAACATCATGAGCCGGGCCGACGGCCCGCACAGCCACCTCGATGCGAACCCCACAGGAGTCAAGCCGTGATCCCGATGGTCGACCTGCAGCGCCAGTACCAGAGCCTGCGCCCCGAAATCGATGCCGCCCTTCAGGACGTGCTGGCCGGCGCCCGTTTCATCCTGGGCCCCAATGTGCAGACCCTGGAACAGGAACTGGCCGACTACCTCGGCGTCGAGCACGCGATCACCTGCGCGTCGGGCACCGATGCCCTGCATCTGGCCCTGGCCGCGGCCGGGATCGGCCCGGGTGACGAGGTCATCACCACCCCGTTCACCTTCATCGCCACGGCCGAGGCCATCCGCTACGTCGGGGCCGACCCGATCTTCGTGGACATCGACCCGCGCACCTTCAACATCGATCCGGATCAGGTAGAGGCTGCGATCACCGAACGCACCCGGGCGATCCTGCCGGTGCACCTGTTCGGCCAGCCAGCCGACATGCCACGCCTGCAGGCCATCGCCGAGAAGCACAAGGTGATGATCGTGGAGGACTGTGCGCAGTCCTTTGGCGCGACGGTCGACGGCGTGCAGACCGGTGCGGGCAATGCCTTCGGCTGCTTCTCGTTCTTCCCCAGCAAGAACCTCGGGGCCTTCGGCGACGGCGGCCTGGTCACCACCAGCTGCCCGTCGTCCGCCGAGGCCCTGCGCCGTCTGCGCAATCACGGTTCCAGCGAGCGCTACTATCACGACGAGATCGGCTACAACAGCCGGCTGGACGAGATGCAGGCCGCGATCCTGCGGGTGAAGCTGCCGCACATCGATACCTACAACGCGGAGCGCCGCCGGGTCGCGGCGCGCTACCGCGACGGCCTGGCCGGCCTGCCCGTGGAGGTGCCGTTCGAGGACGGTATCGGGACCCACGTCTACCACCAGTACACGCTGCTGACCGATCACCGCGATACCATCATGGAGGCCCTCAAGGCCGCCGAGGTCGCCTGCGCGATCTACTACCCGGTGCCCCTGCACCAGCAGAAGGCCTTCGCCGACCTGAAGAATCGACCGGAATCGCTGCCCGTCACCGAAGACGTCGCCGCGCGCTGCCTGTCGCTGCCCGTGTTCCCGGAACTCGAGGACGCGACCATCGACATGATCTGCGGGAAGATCCGCGAAGCCCTCGCATGACGCCACCCCGCCCCGCGCCGACTGGAGCCCCGCTCCGGCAATGACGCAGCATGTGGTGATCTGCGCCGGCGAAAGCTCGGGAGACGCCCTCGGGGCGGGGCTGGTCCACGAGCTCTCCGCGCTCGAGCCCGGACTGCGCTACTCGGGCATGGGCGGGACACAGATGCGGGCCGCCGGCGTCGACACGCTGATCGACGTCTCCGAGCTCGCGGTGGTCGGCCTGGTCGATGTGCTGGTGAACTACCCGCGCCTGCGCCGGCTGTTCCGGCGCATGAGCCGCCATCTCGAAACCGAGCGTCCGGACCTGCTGGTCCTGGTCGACTACGTGGAGTTCAACCTGCGCCTCGCGGCACATGCCCGCCGCCTCGGGATTCGCGTGCTGTTCTACGTCAGCCCGCAGCTTTGGGCCTGGCGCTCCGGGCGCATCAAGCGCATTCGCCGCTGCGTCGACGCCATGGCGGTCCTGTTCCCGTTCGAGACCGAGGTCTACGAGACCGCCGGCGTACCGGTGCGCTATGTCGGCAACCCGTTGGTGGACCGGGTGCAACCGCCGCAAACACCGATTCGGGAAACGCTGGACCTGCTGCCCGAGACGCGGCTGGTCGGCCTGTTGCCCGGCAGCCGGAGCGGCGAACTGAAGCGCCACTGGCCTATGCTCGTAGACACGGTCCGGCGCATCCATGCCGCGCATCCGGATGTCCGGTTCGTGGTTTCGATGGCGCCCGGGGTGACGACCGATCGCTTGGCCGAACTCGCGGCCTGGGACGACCTGCCCCTCCAGTTCGTGGGAGGTGATGCGCAGACCCATTCCCTGATGGCCGGGGCGGATCTGCTGCTGATTGCCTCCGGCACAGCCACGCTCGAGGCCGGACTGCTCCAGGCCCCGATGCTGGTCTTCTACCGGATGGGGGCCGTGAGCCATGCTGTCTTCTCGCGCCTCGTTCGCCTCGAGAACATCGCCCTGGTCAACATCGTCGGGGGCGAGCGCCTGGTACCCGAATACCTGCAAGAAGATGCCAGCCCCGAGCGCCTCGCGCGGGATGCCATGAGCCTGCTCACACACCCCGAGGAACGGTTGGCCATGCGTGAACGGCTGGCCCGCGTGCGAGAACGCCTGGGGGATGGTGGGGCCGACCGCCGCGTCGCCGAAATGGCGCAGGAACTCCTCCAGCACGGCCATCTGTTGACTAGGGAGACGCTGATTTAATCACAGAGGACACGGAGTGCACGGAGAAGGGAAAGCTCAAAGGCGGTATACAGGAAGCTGGGAAGGCAGGAAGGGGTTACAGGGGTGAGGCGCCGGTGGGCTCGGGGGCATCTGGGAGCTCCTGAGGGAGCGTGGCTGCGAACGTAGCGCGACTATGTTCCGTGAGACGGGGCGCCCTCGCCGTTCGCCACGTCGCTTTGTGACCCAAAATGACGAATGGGTCGCCCCCGGATCACATACCGGTGATGGCCCATTCACTTTGCGGTTACAGCAACGGTCCGCCAGAAAGGCCCGTTTACTGAAACCATCTGAATCGGAATTTCTTCGCCCCTTCCGACCTTCCTGTGAATCGCCTCTGCCCTTCTCCGTGCACTCCGTGTCCTCTGTGGTTCAATGACCGAGGGAGTTGGAGCGCAAAGGTCAGTGGGGGCGGCCGCCGCGCAGGATGCCGCGCCGGCTGCCACGGACAAACCCGATCAGGTTGCGCACCTCGGGGACGTCGGTCTCCTCGAACATCGTGTCGAGGTGGCTCTCGCGGCCGGCCCGGCCGCGCATGCCCTGAATGAATACCCGATGGAGCGCCTGGATGGCCTCGTTGGAAAAGCCATTGCGCTTGAGCCCCACCTTGTTGATCCCGATCAGACGCGCGTAGTTTCCGCTCGCCAGGCAGTACGGCGGCAGGTCGCGGTTCAGGGCGGCCCCCATGCTGGTAAAGGCATAGGTCCCCACCCGGCAGAACTGATGCACCAGGGTGAACCCCCCCAGTGTTGCGTGATCCTGGATCTCCACATGCCCGGCCAGCGAAGTGGCGTTGGAGAAGATGATGCTGTTGCCAATGGTGCAGTCGTGGGCGATGTGCACGTACGCCATGATCAGGTTGTCGTGCCCGATCACCGTTTCGCCCAGCCCCTTCTCGGTGCCCCGGTGCAGCGTCACCGATTCGCGGATCACGTTGCGGTCACCGATCACCAGCCGGGTCGGCTCGCCGCGATAGCTGGTGTCCTGCGGCTCCTCCCCGAGCGAGGAGAACTGGAAGATCCGGTTGTCGCGCCCGATCTCCGTGGGCCCGTTAATCACCACGTGCGGCCCGACCCGGGTCCCGGCGCCGATCTTCACGTTGGCACCGATCACCGAGAACGGTCCGATCTCCACCGAGGAGTCGATCTCGGCACTGGGGTGGACGTCGGCCCGCGGATCAATCACGCCGGAATTTCCTGGCCGGAACACATCAGTTGTGCGGTGGCGCAGACATCCTCGCCGACCTTCGCTACCGCATCGAAGCGCCAGATCCCGCGCACCGTCCGCTTGAGATCGACCCGCAGGTGAAGCTGATCGCCGGGCACCACCTGACGTCGAAAACGCGCCTCGTCGATGCCGACGAACAGGTAGAGCTGCTGCTTGTCCTGATTCTCGTTGCGCGCCTCTTCCGTCTTGAATGCCAGGAGCCCGGTCGCCTGGGCCAGGGCCTCGAGGATCAGGACCCCCGGCATCACCGGCTTGATCGGGAAATGGCCCTGAAAATACGGCTCGTTGATGCTGACATTCTTGATCCCCGTGAGATAGCTGCCCGCCTCCCACTCCAGCACCCGATCCACCATGAGGAACGGGTAGCGATGCGGCAGGTAGCGCATGATCTCCTGGACGTTAAAGTCATCCACGCCGGTGTCCTTTTTCTGATTCTTGAGATGCCGCATACGGACCGCTGCGCGGACGTGCAATACGACGTTCGATCGGTTCTTCGCCCGTACATGGGCCCGAACCGGCTGTTCCCGGGACGGGATCGTCCCCCTAACGTGCCAGGCGTCGCAGCCGTGCCAGCATGCGATTCCACAGCCGCGCCTCCTGATGCGGCACCCCGGACGCGTAGTGACCCGCCCGGTCGATGGAGCGCGTAACCAGCGTCATCGCGTGGATCGTCACGTGATCCGCAATGGAAAGATGGCCCAGGATCCCGGCGCCGCCCCCGATCGCGCAATGGGCCCCGATACGGGCACTCCCCGCAATGCCCGCACAGCCGGCAATGGCAGTATGGTCGCCAATCTCGACGTTATGGGCAACATGAACGAGGTTGTCGATCTTCACACCGGTGCCGATGCGCGTCGCCTGCAGCGCCCCGCGATCAATGGTGGTATTGGCCCCGATTTCCACATCCGAACCGATCACGACGCGGCCCAGCTGCTCGATCTTCTCCCAGCCGTTGCCGCCGGCCGATGCGAAGCCGAAGCCGTCGGCGCCGATCACGCAGCCGCTGTGCAGGATGCACCGTTCCCCGACCTCCACCCCATCGAGCAGCGTCACGCGCGGGTGCAGGAAGGTGCCGGCCCCGATGGTGACGCCCTCACCGACCACACAATGCGCGGACACCACGGCCCCCGCGCCGATCACCGTCCCGGCACCAATCACGGCGCCGACCGCGACGCTTACATCGGCCGCCACCGAAGCACCGGGATCGACGAACGCACCCGGATGTACGCCCGCGGGCCGCAAGCGGCGGCGGGCGCCGAGGCACTGACTCGCACGCGCATAGCCCAGGTAGACATCCTGCAGCACAATCAGGGACCGCCCGGGAATCACAGGCAGGTCCGCGGTTGCGGGCACCAGGATCACGCCCGCGGCACAGTTCTCGATTTCTTCGGCATGCCGGTCGGGGTCGGTGACGAAACTGAGATCCCCGGGTCCGGCTGCGGCCAGCGGGGCCAGCCCCGCAACCCGCCGCTCACCCTCGCCGACGAGCCGCCCGCCCAGGGTTTCCGCCAGCTCGCGGGCGGTATACCCGCCGTCAGTCGCGCTGCATTGCGGCAAGGATGTCGTCCGTAATATCGATGCGATCGCTGGCGTAGAGCACGTTACGCTCGGTGAGGATCAGGTCGATGTCGCGTTCGCGGGCGAGGTCGACAATGGCATCGTTGATGCGCCGCTGGAGCTTGGCCAGCTCCTCGTTGCGGCGCACATTCAGGTCCTCGCTGAAGCTTTCCTGGGCCCGCCGGAACTCGCGCGAGCGCTGCGAGAACTCGCGCTCCAGATCTGCCCGTTCCGACGGATTCATCAGGTCCCCGTCGCGCTCCAGCCGGTCCCGCAGGCGCTGCAGCTCCTCGCGCTCCGCCACGAGTTCCGAGTCGCGCGGGGAAAATTCGCGCTCCAGTTCGCGCATCGCCTCCTCTGCCTGCGGCGAATCCTCGAGGATCCGGTTCATGGTGACGAAGGCCACGTTCTGCGCGCCCGCCGCCGCCGGCAGCACCAGCCACCCGCTGACGACCATCATCACGATCACCCACCAGGCGAGCCCGGATCTCATACCGCCTCCCGATGCCCTGGCATCGTTTGCATCGACCATCTTCAGAAACTGGCCCCCAGCAGGAACTGGAAGCGCTGCAGATCATCACCCGGCTGGTCGTTGAACGGCTCGGCCACACTGAAGCTCAACGGCCCCACCGGGGAGAACCAGGTGACCGCGACCCCGGCCGACGCGCGCAACTCGCTACTATCGAAATCCGACACCTGATCGAACACGTTCCCGGCATCCACGAAAGTACTCATGCGCACCGCGTCGTTGTCGGCGGCAAACGGCATCGGGAAGAACAGCTCCGCGGACAGCGTGGTCCGGAAGCGACCCCCGTAGGGATCGTCGTTCGAATCACGCGTCGCGGGCTGGCCATCCCGCAGCGGGCGCAGGTCGCCCAGGCGGTTGTCCTCATACCCGCGCACGGAGCGAATGCCGCCGGCGAACAGCCGTTCGTAGAACGGCACCTCGTCGCCCCCGTAGCCATCCGCATAGGCCAGCCCGGCCGACAGACTGAAGGAATAGCGATCGGACAGCCGGAAGATCTCCTGGCCCGAGTACGTCAGCTTGTAGAACTCGCGGTCACTGCCCGGAATCGCCACTTCCAGTCCGACCCGGTGCCGCCGACCTTCCGAGGCGAAGGTCGTGCTGTCCCGCGTGTCATGGACGTAGCTGGTCTCCAGCTTGTAGAGATTCGCCGAGTCACCGAACTCGTCCAGCTCGTCAATGATCTCGTCCGGTGTGCCGATGCGCGTCGCAGACGCCTCGACCGTCTCGATTTCGATGTTCTCGAAACCGGGCCGGACCTGGATGCGGTCGAATTCCGACAGCGGGATGCCGTAGGTCACGTCGAAGCCAAAGCGATTCGACGAGTACCGCGAGATGTTCGCCTCCTCGGCATCGATCTTCCGGTAAAAGACAGAGAATCCGCGGCTCGCGCCGGACGGCGTGAAGTGCGGATTGGTCACGCTCATCCGGAACAGCTGGTTGACCTTGCTGGTACTGACCTCGGTCGAGAAGCGGTTCCCGGTCCCGAGAAAGTTGTCCTGGGTCAGACTGGCGGTCAGCAACAGGCCCTGGTTCTGCGAGAAGCCGGCCCCCAGGGACAGGGCCCCCGACTGCTGCTCGGTCACGGTGATGTTCAGGTCCACCTCGTCATCCGTACCGGCGACCCGCTCGGTCTCCACGTTCACGCTCTGCACGAACGGCAAGCGCTGGATGCGCACCCGCGAGCGCTCGATCAGCGCGCCGTTGTACCAGGCGCTCTCCATCTGGCGCAGCTCGCGGCGATAGACCCGCTCCTCGGTGTTCTGGTTGCCGGTAATGCGGATGTTACGCACATACACGCGCGGCCCCGGGTCAACGAAGAAGGTAATCGCGACCTCACGGTTGTCCTCGTCCACATCGGGGACCGGGTTCACGTTGGCGAAGGCATAGCCCTCGCGTGTCAGCCGCTCGCTGATGCGTTCCGCCGACTCGGTGATCTGGCTGCGCGAGAACGGCGCGTCGATATCCACCTCGATCAGGTCTTCCAGCTCCTCGCGCGGGATCACGAACTCGCCAGCCAGATCCACGCCAGTCACCGTGTAGCGCTCGCCCTCGTCCACGTTGATGGTGATGAACAGGTCCTTGCGGTCGGGCGTCAGGGTGACCTGCGTGGAGTCGATGTCGAACTCCAGGAACCCCTGGTCGAGGTAATGCGAACGCAACTGCTCCAGGTCTCCGGAGAGCTTTTCGCGGGAGTAATTGTCACGGCGACTGAAGAACGCCCACCAGCGGGGCACCCCGGATTCAAAACCGCGGGTCAGCTCGCGCGTGCTGTAGCTCTCGTTGCCGACCACGTTGACCTGGCGGATCTTCGCCACCGGCCCTTCCGCGATATCGATCTCTACGTCCACGCGGTTGCGCGGCAGCTCGACGATCTCGACGTCTATCTGGACGTTGTAGCGGCCACGGGCGAAGTATTGCTGGCGCAGTTCGCTCTCGATACGGTCCAGCATAGTCCGGTTGAACACTCGCCCCGAGCGCAGGCCCGCGGAGTTCAGGGCCTCCCGCAGCCCGTCGTCCGGGATGTCGCGGTTGCCGGAGAAGTTGATCTCGTTGATGGCGGGGCGTTCCGAGACGATCACCACCAGCACGTCACCGCGTCGCGCGATCTCGACGTCGTCAAAGAAACCGGTCTGGAACAGCTCGCGGATCACCTCCGGGCTGCGACTGTCGTCGAAGGTATCGCCCACCTGCACGGGCAGATAGCTGAGCGCGGTGCCGGCGGTGATCCGCTCGAGCCCCTCGATCTCGATGTCCTCGATCTCGTAGGCCTGCCCCCAGGCCGTCCCCGCCAGGCCCAGCAAGCCGATCAGGGCCATTCCTCTCAAGCTGTTTCGCGCCATGCTCTCCGCCAGAAAAAGGCCGCTCGGCAGACCCGTCGAAGACCCCCGATCCGGAGGGGCCTGTCGCCACGCCTAGCCGAACAGTCGTGTCAAATCATTGTACAGGGCCAGTGTCATCAGGCCCGCGATCGCCAGGAGCCCCACCTGCTGGCCGATGATCTGGGTACGCTCCGACACCGGGCTGCCCTTGACCGCCTCGGCGGCGTAATACAGCAGATGTCCGCCATCCAGCATCGGGATCGGCAGCAGGTTGATGATCCCGAGGGAAACACTGACCAGCCCCAGGAAACCCAGGAACGCCGAGACCCCGATCAGCGCCGAGACCCCCGCGAACTCGGCTATGGTAACCGGTCCGCTGATATTTTTAACCGACGCATCCCCGGTGATCATTCGCCACAGGATGCCGAGCGTCAGGACCGAGACATCCCACGTGCGCTGGACACCGGAAACAAAGGCCGACACCGGGCCCTGACGCACCAGGACCGCCATCTCCCGCGCCGCCGGCTGATCCGGGTCCACCCCGGCACCGATCCGGCCGATGCGCGTGCCCTCATGATCCACAGCCTCCGGCGTCATGCGCAGCTCCAGGGTTCGGCCATCCCGCTCGACCGTCACCTGCAAGTCCGTCTCCGGACGGGCACGCACGCGCTCGACCCAGTCGTTCCAGTCGGTCACGGCGTCGCCATCCACGGCCAGCACGCGATCACCCGGCTCCAGCCCCGCCGCCGCGGCGGGGCTCCCGGCCTCGACCGCGCCGATACGCGGTTCCAGCGCGGGGCGATACGGCTGCAAGCCCAGCTTGTCGAGGAACTGCCCCTCGCCCAGCAGCGCCTGGCGATCGCGCAGATCCACCTCGCGCTCGAACTCGCGACCCTCCACATCCCGCACCAGCAGGGTCACGGCCTCGCCGCGCACGGCATGATCCAGCAGCCGCAGGTTGGCCTGTTCCCAGTCCACGACCGTGCGATCCCCCACCCGCAGGATCTCCTGCCCGCGCTCGAGCCCGGCCTCGGCGGCCGGCGTCTCCGGCGCCACCTCGCCCAGGATCGGCTTGACCCCTCCCACGCCCACCATGAACATCACGGCGTACACCACGATGGCCAGCAGGAAATTCGCCGCGGGTCCCGCCGACACCACGAAGGTACGCGCCCCGAGACCCTTCTGGTTGAAGGCGCGCGGGATCTCTTCCGGCGCGACGGCCCCCTCGCGTTCGTCCAGCATCTTCACGTAGCCGCCCAGGGGCAGCGCGGCGATCACGAACTCCGTCCGATCCCGTCCGAAGTAGCGCTTGTACAACGGGCGCCCGAAACCGACCGAAAACCGCAGCACCTTGACACCCATCAGGCGCGCGGCCAGGTAATGTCCATACTCGTGCACGGTCACGAGCACGCCGATCGCCACCGCAAATGCCAGCAGGCTCGTCAGAAAGGTCATGACACCACTTGCCGTGCGTTCGCCACCTGCTCCCCGGCGATCGCGCGTGCCTTCCGGTCAGCGCTCAACACCCGCTCCAGCGAGTCCACCGGCTCGGCCTCGATGGCATCGAGAGTGGCGGCGATCACCACTGGGATCTCGCTGAACGCCAGGCGTTCGGCGAGAAACGCCTCCACCGCCACCTCATTCGCCGCGTTCAGCACCGCCGTCGCCGTCCCCCCGCGCTCCAGGGCCTGATAGGCCAGCCCCAGCGCAGGGAAGCGCGCCGCTTCCGGTTCGGAGAACTCCAGCCGGCCCATGGTCAGAAGGTCCAGGGGCTCGACCCCGGATTCCATGCGCTCGGGCCAGGCCAGGGCATGGGCAATCGGTGTTCGCATATCGGGATTCCCGAGTTGCGCGAGCACAGAGCCGTCATCATAGGCCACCATCGAGTGCACGATACTCTGCGGATGCAGCACCACCTGGATCGTCGCCGGCGGTACTGCGAACAGCCAGCAGGCCTCGATCACCTCCAGGCCCTTGTTCATCATCGTTGCGGAGTCCACCGAGATCTTGCGCCCCATCTCCCAGTTGGGATGAGCGCAGGCCTCGTCCGGGGTGATGCCGGCGAAGCTGTCCAGCGGACGATCGCGAAACGGCCCGCCCGACGCGGTCAGCCAGATCCGGCGGGCGCCGTGCGGTGTCACCGGCTCCGCACAGACGTACCCGTTCGGCAGGCACTGGAAGATCGCGTTGTGCTCGGAATCGATGGGCAGCAGGCACGCCCCGGAGCGCCGCACGGCATCCATCAGCAAGGCGCCGGACATCACCAGCGCCTCCTTGTTCGCCAGCAACACCCGCTTGCCCGCCTCCGCCGCGGCCAGCGTGGGCAACAGCCCGGCGCCCCCCACGATCGCGGCCATTACCGCGTCCACCTGCGGCGCGCGAGCCACCTCGGCCAGGGCCTCCGAGCCCGCGCGCACCTGCGTGCGCGAACCGGACGCCGCCAGGGCCGTGCGCAGGGCATCCGCGGCATCCGCATCGACCATCACCGCGATTTCCGGCGCGTGCCGGAGGCACTGCTCGCGCATGCGTTCCACGTTGCGATGGGCCGTCAGGGCATGGACGCGGAACCGTGCCGGCTGACGCGCCACCACGTCCAGCGTGCTCAGCCCGATACTGCCGGTCGATCCGAGAATGGTGAGCTGCGTCGTCTTCATGAGTACCTGCGCCTGCGCGCGCTATCCCGTCACCGGCGAGGCCGGTATCAGCGCCAGCCACAACAGCCCGGCCAGGAACACCGGGGCGGCTGCAACCATACTGTCGAACCGGTCCAGAATACCCCCGTGACCCGGCAGCAAGGAACCACTGTCCTTGGACCCGGCCTCGCGCTTCAGGATGCTCTCGAACAGGTCCCCGACCACCGACACCAGACCGATCAGTACCGACAGCAGAAGGAAGACCAGCGCGTCCATCGGGGCAAGCCCCCACCCGATCGCCACCACGGTCGCGAAGGCCAGTACCGTGAGCAGGCCGCCGAATAACCCCTCGCGGGTCTTTCCGGGGCTGATATGGGGCGCCAGCGGGTTGCGGCCGAAGGCCTTGCCGGCGAAGTAGGCGCCCGTATCCGCGAGCCCCACCAGCACCACCAGATACACCACCAGCAACGGGGCCAGTGCGTGCAGCCAGACGAGGCCCATTCCGGCCGGCACCAGCGTGAGGATCGCCGCAACCGCAAACAGCGGTCCATGTCGGCCGCGCGCGCCCTCCTCGTGTTCCCGGTAGAACGGCAGCACCAGCAGGATCACCAGCCACCACAGCAGGGCCAGGCCCAGAATCAGGTAGTGCAGCGCCCCTGCAGGGGCAGTTCCAAGCGCCAGCACGGGGGCGCCCACGGCCGCGACCAGCGCGGCGCGGGCACCGTGGCCCACCAGTCCCGCCAGGCCGCCCCATTCCCAGGTGGCCAGCCCGAGCACCAGCACCACCAGGAGCAGCACGGCCCAGTTGGGGCCCCAGGCCACCAGGGCCAGGGCCGGCAGGCCCAGGGCCGACGCCGTCAGGATCCGTTGCCTAAGCACCCGTCGCCTCCCCCGGCGCGGCCGCGTCGCCCGCGGCCGGCACGCGCCCGAAGCGGCGCTGGCGGCTTGCGTACCAGGTCAGCCCTTCCTCCAGCTCCGTATTCGTCACATCCGGCCAGAAGGTCTCGATGAACAGCAGTTCGGCGTAGGCCGCCTGCCACAAGAGGAAATTGCTGACCCGGTGTTCACCCCCGGTGCGGATCAGCAGATCCACGTCCGGCAGGCCGGCCGTACTCAGATATCCGGAGAAGGCGGCTTCGGGGTCCGCTCCGCGGTCGCTGTCGGCCACCCAGCGCCGGGCCGCCTGCAGGATGTCCCAGCGCCCGCCATAGCCCAGCGCCACCACCAGGCACATGCGGTCGTTCCCGGCGGTGGCCTCCTCGGCCTCGGTCATGCGTGCCTGAAGATCGGACGGGAACGTGGCGCGATCCCCGATAAAGCGCAGCACGATACCGCGCTCGACCAGTTCCGGAAGCTCCGCCTCGATGGCGGAGACAAACAGGTCGAACAGGGCCTCGACCTCTTCCCGGGGGCGGCCCCAGTTCTCGCTGCTAAAGGCAAACAGGGTGAGGGTGCCAACGCCCTGTTCGGCAAAGAAGCGCACGGCGTTGCGCGTCGCCTCCAGCCCGGCGCGGTGGCCTTCGGATCGGCTCAGACCGCGCGCCTCGGCCCAGCGGCCGTTGCCATCCATGATGATGGCCACATGCGCGGGAAGCCCATCGCGGGGTTTGGGGATAACCGGCATCGTGCGCGCCGGTCAGACTTCCATCAACTCGGCTTCCTTGTCCGCCAGCATCGCGTCGATCTTGGCGATGTGGTCGTCGGTCAGCTTCTGGACCTGCTCCTGGGCCTTGTGCTCGTCGTCCTCGGACATCTCCTTGTCCTTGACCAGCTGCTTGAAGGCATTGTTGGCGTCACGCCGGATATTGCGCACGGCGACCCGTGCGTGCTCGGCCTCCGCCTTCACCACCTTCACCAGCTCGCGGCGGCGCTCTTCCGTCAGCGCCGGCAGCGGCACCCGGATCACGGTCCCCATGCTCGCCGGGTTCAGCCCCAGATCGGAGGTCATGATGGCCTTCTCGACCTTACCCACCATGTCCTTCTCGTACGGCACCACGGCCAGGGTGCGCGCATCCTCGGCCGTGATGTTCGCGACCTGGTTGATCGGCACTTCCATGCCGTAGTACTCCACGTGCACGTGCTCGAGCAGCGTGGGGTGCGCCCGCCCCGTGCGGATCTTCGACAGTTCGTTGCGCAGCGCTTCCAGGCTCTTGTCCATGCGCTCGCGCGCGTCCTTGATGGTGGCGTCACTCATTGCGGGATCCCTCGACCAGGGTACCCACCGCCTCGCCCATCACGAGCCGCTGCAGGTCGCCCCTGGCAAACATGTTCATTACACGAATCGGCAGGCCGTTGTCGCGGCACATCACCAGGGCCGTGGTATCCATCACGCCCAGGCGCCTTTCCAGCGCATCATCGAACGTCAGGCGTTCAAAGCGTCGGGCATCCTTGCTCTTGACCGGGTCGGCATCGTAGACACCGTCGACCTTGGTCGCCTTGATCATGATATCGGCGTTGATCTCGATCGCCCGCAGGCTGGCCGCGGAGTCCGTCGTAAAGAACGGATTACCGGTCCCGGCCGCGAACACCACGATCCGCCCCTTCTCGAGATGGCGCACCGCACGGCGCCGGATGTAGTCCTCGCAGACCTGGTTGATCCGGATCGCCGACATTACTCGAGAGAAACGCCCGGCCCGCTCGATCGCATCCTGCAGCGCCAGCGCGTTGATCACCGTCGCCAGCATGCCCATGTGATCACCGGTCACCCGGTCCATACCGCCCTGCGCCAGACCCGCACCGCGGAAGATATTACCGCCACCGATCACGATGCCGACCTCTACCCCCATGCGGGAGAGCTCCGAGACCTCTTCGGCCACCTGCGCCAGGACATCCGGGTCCACCCCGTAGGATTGCTGGCCCATCAGGGCCTCCCCGCTCAACTTCAGAAGGATGCGCCGGTACGCGGGCTGGCTGTCCTGACTCATGGAGTTCCTTATCTCGGGCTCGTTATTCTCGCTTGCCAGTTTTTTCTGGCCCTCTTATCCGGAAACGGCCGCTTCAAGCGGCCGCCCCGGGATCCTGCTGGATCAGGCGCCGCGCGCCTGAGCCATGACCTCTTCGGCGAAGTTCTCGGTCTTCTTCTCGATGCCCTCGCCCACTTCATAGCGGATGAATCCGGACACCGACGCACCCTTGCTCTCCAGCAACTGGCCGACGGTCTGATCGGGGTCCTTCACGAACGGCTGGCCGACCAGGGTAATCTCGCCCAGGTACTTGCGGATCCGGCCCTCGATCATCTTCTCGATGATGTTCTCGGGCTTGCCGGACTCCTCGGCCTGCGCCTTGAAGATCGCGCGTTCCTTGTCGAGCATTTCGGTCGGCACCTGGCTTTCGTCCACGCACACCGGGTGGCTGGCTGCGATATGCATGGCAATGTCCTTAGCCAGCGCCTCGTCTCCGCCGTTCAGGCCGACCAGCACACCGATGCGGGCACCATGCTGGTAGAAGCCCAGGGCCCCTTCCGCGCTCATCCGCTCGAAGCGACGCACCTGGACGTTCTCGCCCACCTTGGCGATCAGCTGGGTGCGCTGCTCTTCCAGGGTCTGGCCATCCACGGTCTCGGCCATCAGACCCTCGACGGAATCGGCTGCGGTGTTCAGCGCCACCTTGGCGCAGGTGCCGGTGAAGGCGCGGAAGTTGTCGTCATTGCCAACGAAGTCGGTTTCGCAGTTGATCTCGACGATCACGGCCTGCGAACCCTCGCAGGCGATCTCGACCCGGCCCTCGGCCGCAACCCGATCCGCCTTCTTGTCGGCCTTGGCCATGCCGGACTTGCGCATGGCTTCCACGGCCGCTTCCAGGTCTCCCCCGGTCTCGGTCAGGGCCTTCTTGCATTCCATCATGCCGGCGCCAGTGCGCTCGCGCAGTTCTTTCACTTGTGCAGCAGTAATCTGCATCGTTGGTGCTCCTGAATCATGCTCGGACCGGCCGCCTCGGGCGGCCGGTCCCGGTTATCAAGCGGGGTTGGCAGGCGACGCGGTATCGTCGGAACCTTCGGCCGCGGCCGGCTCGGCGAACTCTTCTTCGCTCACGCCACCGGTGCTCACGGCGCCCTTGGCCTCGATGATCGTGTCGGCGATCGCGGCCACGTAGAGCTGGATGGCACGCATCGCGTCATCATTGCCCGGGATCACGTAGTCCACGCCTTCCGGGGAATGGTTGGAATCGACCACGGCTACCACTGGGATGCCGCGCTTCTTCGCCTCGGCCACGGCAATCTTTTCGTAGCCCACGTCGATCACGAACATGGCGTCGGGCATGCGGTTCATGTCCTTGATACCGCCCAGGCTGCGATCCAGCTTTTCCTTCTCGCGGCGACGGCTCAGGGCCTCGCGCTTGTTCAGGACCTGGAAGCTGCCGTCGGCGTCCATCGTCTCGAGATCCTTCAGGCGCTTGATCGACTGCTTGACCGTGTTGAAGTTGGTCAGCATCCCGCCCAGCCAGCGGTGGCTCACGTGCGGCATGCCGCAGCGACGTGCCTCTTCCGCGACCACGTCGCGCGCCGAGCGCTTGGTGCCGACAAACAGGATCTGGCCGCCGTCGGCGGCGAGCTTGCCGAGGAAGTTCAACGCGTCGTTGAACATCGGCAGGGACTTCTCGAGGTTGATGATATGAATCTTGTTGCGTTCCCCGAAGATGTACGGGGCCATCTTGGGATGCCAGTAACGCGTCTGGTGGCCGAAGTGCACGCCGGCCTCCAGCATCTGTCGCATAGTCACGAGGGACATGAGGTTTCTCCTGTAACGGGTTGAGCCTCCACGTATCCCGATCTGAAACCCGAACCGAATCTTCTTCGCGAGCGGGCACCCGACAGACCGTGCCGATACGTGTGTGGATTAAGGTTTCGAACACCGGCCCCGCAAAGGGCGGCATCCGGCCCCGCCGAATTGCCAGCGAGGCGCGCGCTTTATAGCATAGGACGCTTACCCGAACCAAACGCCGAGCCCCTCCGGGCGCCGCGGCGGGAGCCCCCATGTCCGTTTCCATCAAGACCCCCGAAGAGATCGAACACATGCGCGTCGCCGGCCGCCTGGCCGCCGAAGTCCTCGAGATGATCGAGCCCCATGTGCAGGCCGGCGTGACCACCGGGGAGCTGGACCGGATCTGTCACGACTACATCGTGAACACCCAGGACGCGATCCCGGCCCCGCTCAACTACCGGGGCTTTCCCAAGTCGATCTGCACCTCGGTGAACCACCAGGTCTGCCACGGCATCCCGGGCGACCGGAAGCTGAAGAACGGCGACATCCTCAACATTGACATCACCGTCATCAAGAATGGCTTTCACGGCGATACCAGCCGCATGTTCGTGATCGGCAAGGCCGGCATCCAGGCCCAGCGGGTGATCGACGTGGCGCGCACCAGCATGTACCTCGGCATCCAGCAGGTCCGCCCCGGGGCGACGCTGGGCGACATCGGACACGCCATCCAGGAATACGCCGAGGCCCGGCGCTGCTCCGTGGTGCGCGAATTCTGCGGTCACGGGATCGGGCGCGGCTTTCACGAGGACCCACAGGTCCTGCACTACGGCAAGCCCGGCACCGGCATGACGCTGGAGGAAGGCATGTGCTTCACCATCGAACCCATGATCAATGCCGGACGCCGGCATACGCGCATCCTCGCCGACGGCTGGACCGCCGTGACCAAGGATCACAGCCCCTCGGCCCAGTGGGAGCACACCATCCTGGTGACCGCGGATGGCTACGAGATCCTGACCCTGCGCAAGGACGAAACCCCGCCCCAGGAGATCGCGGCCTGATCCGGGCTTTTCGCCTCCCTTACCCGCCGATTCGCACCAACAACGCCACGGAGTTGCAATGAATCCTGCGGGCAGCACCCCCGGCGAACTCGATACCCCGGCCTTCACGGCCGACTGGGGCGAGGACTATCAGCGCCTGAGCCGCAACCCGGGGAACATCGCCCTGTTCCGGGACCGCCGCCGCGCCATCCTGGAGCAGCAGTACCAGGGCTTTCGTGACGGCATGCCCATCGCCGAACTGATCCATGGCCATGCCCGGCGCATCGACGAGCTGCTCAAGCTGATCTGGGCGCAGAAGGGCCTGGCCGACGACGACCGGCTGTGCCTGATCGCAGTCGGGGGCTACGGGCGCGGCGAACTGCATCCCGCCTCCGACATCGATATCCAGATCATCCTCGAGGGCGAGCACGACCGTGCCCGCTTCGACCGCATCAGCGATTTCGTCACCTTCCTCTGGGATATCGGCATCGAAGTCGGACACAGCGTGCGCAGCATCGAAGACTGCACCCGCGAGGCGCGCGACGACATCACCGTTGCGACCAACCTGATCGAGGCCCGCTACCTGGCCGGTCATCTGGGTCTGTTCAACGACTTCCGCCAGGCCATCGAACCCGATCGCATCTGGGACTCGCGCAGTTTCTACGCCGCCAAGCTGGCGGAACAGCAGGCCCGGCATCGCCGCTTCGGCGAGACCGCCTACCGCCTGGAGCCAAACGTCAAGGAAGGCCCTGGCGGGCTGCGCGACATCCAGATGATCGGATGGGTCACCAAGCGCCACTACGGCGCCGAGCGCATCGAGGAACTGGTCTCGCTGGGCTTCCTGCGCGAGGGCGAATTCCGCGAGATGATGGAGGGCCAGAACTTCCTCTGGCGCGTGCGCTTCGCCCTGCACATGCTGGCCGGCCGCCGCGAGGACCGCCTGCTGTTCGACCTGCAGCGCCAGCTGGCCAACACCTTCGGCTTCGTCGACCAGAACCACAACCGGGCGGTCGAGCAGTTCATGCAGCGCTACTTCCGCACCATCAACGACCTCGAGCGCCTGAACGAGCTGCTGCTGCAGCACTTCAACGAGGCCATCCTGGACGACCCCGAAAACCTGCAGGAACCGGTGCGCATCCATCAGCGCTTCCAGCTCCGGGGCGGCTATCTCGAGGCCGCGCACGACCAGGTCTTCATGATCTACCCGCCGGCCCTGCTGGAGGTCTTCCGCCTGTTGCAGGAACACCCCGAGATCCAGGGCATACGGGCCTCCACCATCCGCCTGATCCGGGCCCACCGCCACCTGATCGACGGTCACTTCCGGCGCAACCCGGTCTGCCGCGAGCTGTTCATGGACATCCTGCGCGCGCCGCGCGGCATCACCAGCCAGCTCCGCCGGATGAACCGCTATGGCGTGCTGGGCAACTATCTGCCGGCCTTCGGCCGCATCATCGGGCGCATGCAGTATGACCTCTTCCACGCCTACACCGTGGACGAACACACCCTGAACGTGGTGCGCAACGCGCGCCGGCTCGCGCTGCCCGAGTTCGCCCACGAACAACCCCTGGCGCACCGCATCCACGCGAGCCTGGAACGGCCGGAACGCCTGGTCCTGGCCGCGCTGTTTCACGACATCGCCAAGGGTCGCGGCGGCGACCACTCCGAGCTGGGCGCCCACGACGCCCTGCACTTCTGCCAGCAACACGGGCTCTCGGACGCCGATGCCGGGCTGGTCGCCTGGCTGGTGCGCTCGCACCTGCTGATGTCCCTCACGGCCCAGCGCAAGGACATCTCGGACCCCGAGGTGGTCCTCGGCTTCGCACGGGAGGTCGCCACCGGCGAACGCCTGGACTTTCTCTATCTGCTCACGATTGCCGATATCCGCGGCACCAACCCGGAGCTATGGAACAGCTGGAAGGATGCCCTGCTCCAGACCCTCTACCACGCCACGCGCAACGTCCTCGATCGTGGCCTGGACACCCCGCCGGACATGGACGAGCAGATCCGGCAGACGCGCGTCGAGGCGCTCGAGCGGCTGCAGCAACAGGGCTTCGATCCGGAACAGGCGCGTCGGCTGTGGGATGAACTCGACGACGAGTATTTCCTCCGCCATTCCGCCGACGAGATCGCCTGGCATGCCCAGGCCCTGCTCCCGCTGGACCCGGACGCGCTCCCGCTGATCCTGGTACGCCCCAAGACCTCGCGCGGCAGCACCGAGATCTTCGTCTATGCCGAGGATCACCCGCAGATCTTCGCCCGCATCACCAGCGCATTGACCCAGCTCGGGCTCGACATCGTGGACGCCCGCATCATCACCACGGCGGGTGGCCGCACCCTGGATACCTTCCTGGTCCTGGAGAGCGGCGGCGGCCAGACCGTCGATGCCGGCTATCGCGCCGACGAGATCCGCCATGCCCTGGAGCAGGAACTCGCCCGCCAGGGCAGCACCCCCAACCCCGCCACGCGTCAGCTACCGCGACGCCTCAAGCACTTCGACGTGGACACCCGCATCGAATTCGAGCCGGCGCCCGGGGGCCACGCCACGCGTATGCGCCTGCGGGCCCTGGATCGACCGGGCCTGCTGTCCACCATCGGGCATATCCTTGGCGAGCAGGGTATCGACGTCCGCACCGCCCGCATCGCCACGGCCGGCGAACAGGTCGAAGACAGCTTCCTGCTGAGCCGACCCGGGCGCACCCCGCTGGACGCCGAGGCACAGACCCGACTGCGCGAGGCCCTGCTTCAGGCCCTCTGACGCCGAGGGAAACACTGATTACGTGTTCCCCTTACGATCAGCGCCCGCGCGCCTCCAGCGGCAAGGGGTCCGGCGCCGCCGGCGAGGCCTCGCCCAGCAGGCGCGTTTCAAAGTCCGTCAGCACGCTGAATTCGACCCGTCGGGAGGCGCGGCGGTCCTCCTCGCCCTGTGCATCCAGCACCCGCCGCGAAGATGACAGGCCCACGGCGGCGACCCGCGAGCGAAACCAGTCCGCCTCCTGCAGGGGTTCCAGCTGGTAGGCATATTCCAGCACCGCCCGCGTGCGCCGCTGGCTAAGATCCATGTTGCCGAAATAAGCCTCCAGGGGATCGTCGCTCCCGGCCCACTCACTCGAGGTGTGGCCTTCGATTCGCACCTCCCGGATCACGTCGGCGAACGGGCGCAGCTGTTCGGCATAGCGCGGCATGAAATCCGCCAGAATCGCTTCGAATCGCGGCCGGATGGAGGCCGAACTGCGCTCGAACAGGACCTCCGGCTCACGGAAACGCAGCGTCAGGCTGTCGCGATCCAGCTCCGCGTTCCAGCGCGGCAGATCCTCCCGGAACTCCTCCTCGAGCACCGAATAGATCGCCGCGCGCAGCGCGGCCGCCTCGTTGCGCACCTCCGTGTGCGCGGCACTCTCGCGCTCCACCTGCACCATATGCAGCAGGGCGAGGAACAGAAAGATCATCATCAACGCCGCCATCAGATCCGCCACGGCGAGCCAGTGCGAGCCCTGGTCCGCCTCGCTGCCGGGGCCCTCGGCCCGGCGTCCGCGCCGCGCCATCCACGCAAACATCAGTTACGCCCGCCCGCTGATGCCACCGGCCGGCTCCAGCGCTGCTCGGCCGCGTGTCCGGCCTGAACGGCGTTCTCGATGCTCTCGAGCATCGCCTCCAGGCGGGCATCCATGGCGGGGAAAGCCTCGGTTGCGCGATCGCGCAGGGCGGCGATGCTGCCCAGCAGCGCCTCCAGTTCGACCGTCTCGCGGCGCAGGCTGGAGAGCGTCGACTCCTGATCCTCCACGTGACGCGTGATCTGCAGGGCCTGGCCCGTCATGCGCTCCAGCGTCTGCTCGGTCTGCTCGACCCCGCTGCGCGCCTGATCAAAGGCACGCTGCAGGGTTTCCATCTGCTGACGGTACTGATCCTGCCACTCCAGCAGTCTCGCGACCGAGTTATCCAGGCGGCGGAAGTTCTCCCCGAACTGCTCGCCAAGACGATGGTTGAAATCGTGGATCACCCGCTCCAGCGCCTCGACGAGATGCGTGCTGCTCATTTCGGTGATGCGCTCGGCCATGCCGTCCAGCGCCCCGGTCAGTTCCCGGTGCTGCCGCTCCAGCCGGGCATCGAGGCGCTGGTCCAGAGTCCGCACGGCCTCGACCATCGCCAGTGCGGCATCGCGCTGCTGTGCGGCCAGTTGCGCCGGATCTTTGGTGCCGTTTGTCGCCTCGGCGGGAACCTCGCGCTCCGCGAGAGCCGCGGTGGGCGTCAACACCTGCACCATGCGCAGCACCGCCGACAGGAGGATGCCCACGATACTGGTCACAAAGGCCAGCTTGAGCCCCTCCAGCAACGCGGGGATGCTCGCCTCCACACGTCCCGCATCGAAGTCCAGCAGGCCAATCGCCACCCCCAGGAACGTCCCGAGGATCCCGAGCGTGGTCAGCAACGCGGGCGCGGCCCCCTGCAGGGCCTTCGCGCGCCGCAGCGCCGTCGCGCCCAGGGCCACCAGGAACAACGCGAACAACACCAGCGCGAACAGGCCAATCACCGTCAGCGGGCTGAGCCCCTGTAGTGTCGCCAGCAAGGCCTCTGCGATCCTGTCCAATACTCCCATCCTGAATTCTCCTGCCGCACCCCGGGCACGCTTGTGTACTGCCGGTTCAAACAAGCAAGAAAAGCGCCAGTTTCGCCGAAGGCGCGGCAAGGCCGCTTGGACACCCACCAGAACCGACGAGTTATTGACGATTTCCAGGCGGGTCACACAACTCTGCGCTCAAATCGTCAGCTTGCCGGCACCGCCATCCCCAACCGTTTCACGACGGGTCGTTCCGGTCGCTTTGGGCTTTACTCGATATTCGGAATGCCGTATGAACGAGAGAGGGGCGCAATGACATGACCAGAACACGCACAAACCCCGCACGTGTTCCTGCCGCGCACTGGATCACGCGGCCGGCCAGTGCGGTGCTCATCCCGGTTCTGCTGATGCTCGGCGGTTTGCCAGCACTGGCAAACGATGCCCAGACCCGGTCCCTTGGCATCCAGCCCTTTCTCAGCCCCCCAGCCCTCTTCGAGCGATACGCACCGCTGCGCGACTGGCTGAGCGAGCAGCTCGAGGTTCCGGTTCGAATCGAATCTGCGCGAACCCGTGACGTCTTCCACCAAAGACTCGCTGCCGAACGCTACGACCTGGTGTTCACCTCGCCGCATGTGGTGCCATTCCTTGAAACGGAGACGCGCTACCAGGCGATAGCGGCCACCCGGGACCGGCTGGCGATTCTGATTGCGGTGCTACCCGAAACGCCATTCGACAGTGTCGAGGACCTGGCGAATGCACGCATTGCCGCACCCTTCGAGGAAAGCCTGGCATCGGCCTACCTGGATCACGCCCTCTCCAGGCAACTATGGACAGACGGAGCATCCCGGCCGATCATCCAGCACCACCACCATCACAGCGCCGCCGTCACTACCTTCCTGCGCGGCGAAACAGAGGCCCTGGTTCTGGTCACGGATGGTGACGTGGTGGAATCTCTCACCCGTCTGGGTGCTACGACCATGCTGATGTCACTCGGGGATGGGACTCTCGTGCGTGTCATCGAGGCATCACCCACTTTCCCCGGCATGACGCTATTGGCACGCAACGCCGTCGTCGCGGAAGCCGGTGATTTGACCCGCTCGCTCATCAGCCTTGAAGACACCGCCCAGGGGCAGCACCTCCTGCGCGCGATACGCCACCGAGGTTTCGTTGCCGTTCAGGACACCGACTTCCTGCCTTTTCGCCAGGAGGCGTTCGAAAATGCATTCGATTCGTTCGAACCCAAGGAGGAATGAGGTGGGCTCCAGGAGCCTGTGTGGCGACGTTGCCACGATGGGCATCTACGGAACAGTCCCGTAGAATATGCGCGACAATTTCGGCTTTTGACCAATCATCCCTACTGGCAAGCCCCCGACTCGGAACCCTTCCATGAACCGCTCCGGCCTGGCTCCAACCAGCTTCGGCCCCAGCCTTCTGGTGGCGCCGCGAACACGCGAGCCAAGCCCCGCATGCGCCTGAATTTCGCCTGGCAGATCATCATTGGCACCGTCGCGATCCAGGTCGCGATGGTCGCAGTACTGATGTTCAGTGGCATCTCCCAGGTGCAGCAGAACCAGTCGCAGATGCTGGAGCGCTTTGCTGAGCAGCAGGGGCGCCTCCTGTCCAGCGCGCTGACTCCGGGGCTGGCCTACGCTGATCCGGCGATGCTGCAGGACCTGCTGGACCTGGTCGCGGACGACTCCCACGTGCTCTACGCGGTAGTGCTCGATGCCCAGGACCAGCCCATGGCCTCCGTGGGCATCTCGCCGGAGGCAATCCCCGAATCCGGCGACCGCATTCGCACTGCCCCCGGACAGATCGAGATCCTCCGGGACATCGAACTGGCCGGACAACCCCTGGGCACCCTCGCGGTCGGGTATTCGACGGACGCCATCGATGCCCTGTCCGCCGACCTCCTGCAGCGCAACGTCCTGCTGGCCATGGGGGTTCTGGTACTGTCGATGGTCGCCGCGATTGTGTTCAGTCTGGTGATCACCCGCCGGCTGCGCCTTTTGAATCAGGGCGCGAAGGCCCTGCAGGTCGGCCGCCTGGACCATCGCATCCCGATGCGCTCGAACGACGAATTCGGCGACCTCGCGCGCACCTTCAACGACGTCGCCGCCCATCTCGGCACAACCCAGACCACGCTGGAACAGCAAAACCAGCAACTCAACCGCTCGGTCGCGCGCCTGGAATCCATGCTGGGCGGGGCCAATGCCATCCTGTGGGAGGCCAACCCCGCCACTCACGAATGGGAGTTCGTCGCCGGCGACACCCGCCACCTGCTCGGCTTTCCCGCGCGCAATCTGGGCCGCGGCGAACTGCGGGCCCGCCACATCCATCCAAGCGACCTGCCACGGGTCCAGAACGCCGCCCGCGAGAGCCGCAAGCAGTCGCGCACCGTGGACTACCGCTTTGCCCACCGCGACGGCCAGTGGATCTGGCTGCGCGACATCCTGTCCTGGGCCACGGACGGTGACGGCCGCGAGAGCCTGCGCGGACTGACCCTGGATATCACCGCCCATCGCCGCACCACCGATGCCCTGGCCGAAAGCGAGAATCGCTACCGCGATGTCGTGGACCACATCTCCGAGGTCATCTTCCGGACCGATGCGGACGGTCGCTGGACCCTCCTGAACCCGGCCTGGGAACACCTCACCGGCTTCAGCGTGGAGGAGACCCTGGGCCGCCCGATGTGCGACTTCGTGGCCCCGGAGGACACCGAGGACGCCCGCAGCTTCTGCGCCACCCTGCTGGAGGGCGGGTCCCATGCCCAGTCCGAGGAGATCCGCCTGCGCACCCGCGAAGGCGACATCCGCTGGGTCAGCGTCTATGCCAGTGCCCGGTTCAATGAGCGCGGCGAGGTCACGGCGACCTTCGGCACGATGACCGACATCTCCGACCGCAAGCAGGCCGAGGACGAGATCCGCCGTCTCGCCTTCTTCGACGGCCTGACCCATCTGCCCAACCGTACCCTGCTGCACGATCGACTGAGCCAGACGCTCGGGAACACCGAGCGCAGCCATTTGCACGGCGCGCTCCTGTTCATCGACCTCGACAACTTCAAGGACATCAACGACACCCTGGGGCATGCCGTGGGCGACGACCTGCTGCGGCAGGTCGCCGAGCGCATGCAGGACTCGGTCCGCGAGGCCGATACCCTGGCGCGCCTTGGGGGCGACGAGTTCGTGGTCATCCTCAACGACCTCCACCCCGACCCGGCGCGGGCCGCGACCCAGGCGGAAGCGGTGGGACGCAAACTGATCGACCTCCTGCGCGACCCCTTCGAGCTCGCCGGACAGAAACGCCATGTCACCCCGAGCATCGGCGCCACGCTGTTCAGCGGCCGCAGTCTGGGCGTGGAAGAGATCCTGAAACAGGCGGACCTGGCGATGTATCGGGCGAAGAACGCCGGGCGCAACACCGTCCGCTTCTATGACCCCGACCTGCACCGCGCGGTCGAGGCCCGCTTCGAACTCGAGAGCGAGCTGCGCCATGCGCTCGATCAGGACCACTTCAGCGTGCACTACCAGCCGCAGGTGGATGCCTCCGGCGCGGTCATGGGCGCCGAGATCCTGCTGCGCTGGATGCACGAAACCCGTGGCGCGATCTCCCCCGCCGAGTTCATTCCGGTCGCCGAACAGACCGGCCTGATCGTCCCGATCGGACGCAAGGTCATGCGCGCGGCCTGCGAGCAACTGGCCGCCTGGCAGCACCAGCCGGCCTTCCGTGACCTGACGCTGTCGGTCAACGTCAGCGCCCGCCAGTTCCGCCACCGCCACTTCGTCCGCGACCTGGCGGCGATCCTGGACGAAACCGGCGCCCCCGGGGAACGCCTGAAACTGGAACTGACCGAGAGCATGCTGCTGGAGAACGTGGAAACGGTCATTGCCCACATCGAGGAACTGCGCACGCTCGGGATCGAATTCTCCCTGGACGACTTCGGCACCGGTTACTCGTCGCTGGCCTACCTCAAGCGCCTGCCGCTGGCCCAACTAAAGATCGATCAATCCTTCGTGCGCGATGTGCTGGATGACCCGAACGATGCCGCGATTGCCCAGATGGTGGTCAATCTGGCCCACACCCTGGACCTCGACGTGATCGCCGAAGGGGTGGAGAACGACGATCAGCGCGCCTTCCTGTTCGGCCTGGGCTGCCGTCATTTCCAGGGCTACCTGTACGGTCACCCCGACACCCTGGCCGTCCTGGAGGCACAGGTCCTCCGCCAGGCGGGAAACCGCCACCCGGCCGCCCACCGATAACCGTTCAATTTAAACGAACGTTAAGGGGCTTTTTTCGGCATTTTCTTTCGTATAAATCGGATCTAGGCTGACGGATATTCGATTCCCGACAAACGGAGGCCCGTCGACCATGAGCACCAAGATCCTGATCCTGTACTACTCCACCTGGGGCCACATCGAGCAGATGGCCGAGGCCGTGGCCCGGGGGGCCCGCGAAGTCCCGGGTACCGAGGTCACGATCAAGCGTGTCCCGGAACTGATGCCGGACGAGGTGGCCCGCAACGCCGGCGCCAAGCTCGACCAGGCCGCACCCATCGCGAAGCCGGAGGAACTGGCGGACTACGACGCCATCATCATCGGCACCCCGACCCGTTTCGGCCGGATGGCCGCCCAGATGGCCAACTTCCTCGACCAGACCGGCGCCCTGTGGTTCGGTGACAAGCTGGTCGGCAAGGTCGGCAGCGTGTTCGGCTCCACGGCATCGCAACATGGCGGCCAGGAGACGACCCTGGTCTCCACCATCGTCAATCTGCTGCACTACGGCATGACCGTGGTTGGTCTACCCTACACCGAGAAGCGCATGCTCGACGTCAGCGAGGTCTGCGGCGGCACGCCCTACGGTGCCACCACGCTGGCCGCCGGCGACGGCTCGCGCCAGCCGAGCGAGAGCGAACTGGGCATGGCCGCCTCCCAGGGCCGGCACGTTGCGGAGGTCGCCCGCGCCCAGCGCCTTGGGCGCGAGGCCGGCTGACCGAACCGGTCCGCGACCCAGGGGCCCTCATCGTGATGCCCCCCGAACCCGACCCGGGGCAGATGCCCGGGTCTTAACGCGGGCCCGGCCCGCCCTGCTACAAGGAGAGTATCGACATGGACCACACCCTCGACGACAGCGGCAAGCTGATCCTGCGACTGGCCCTCGGCATCATGATCCTGCTGCACGGCATCGCGAAGATCACAGGTGGCATCAGTGGCATCGAAGGCATGCTGGCCGACGCCGGACTCCCGACCATCCTGGCCTACGGCGTGTACGTCGGCGAGATCCTGGCCCCGATCCTGGTCATCCTCGGACTCTATGCACGCATCGGCGCCGTACTCATCGCGATCAACATGGTCTTTGCCATCGCTCTGGCGCATGCCCACGAGGTCTTCCAGCTCACCGGCCACGGCGGCTGGGCCCTGGAACTGCAGGGGATGTTCCTGTTCGCGGCCATCGCGCTGGCCCTGACCGGCCCCGGCCGTTTCGCGATCAACCGCCAGTAGTCCTAAAGGAGACGCTGATTGAATCGCGCGGCCGCGTTGGTGCCCCCTGTTTTCCGAGACAAGGCGCGTCGTGCAGCGGGTAGTGGTTCTACCCGCAAGTGGCGCAACGCTGGCTCGGGGAACAGGGGGCACCAACCCGACAAGTGATTGAAAGAGCGGGCTCGGCCGCCCGTTGTTGATCGAAAACGGGCGCGCGCACGGCGTTGCGGCTCCCTTGTGCAGAATGACTGCACGGCGGTCACCGCGCCTTGTTCGCACGCAAAAGCGACTCGAGCGCGGACGCGCGATTCAATCAGCGTCTCCTTAACGCCCCGGGGCGGCGCAACTACGCCCCTTTCGGGTACCATGCGCGACCCTGTATCCCGCGCAGACCGTGTCCCATGAACCAGACCCAGACGCTGATCCTCGGCGCCCCCCAGATTCTCCCGGTCATCCCCCGCGACACCATCTTGCGGGATCACGCCCTCATCATCCGCGACGGCGTCATCCAGGCGATCGAGCCCACGGAGACCGCCCGCGCCCGATACCCCGATGCGGAGTACCGCGACCATCCCGGGCACGCCCTGATTCCCGGCCTGGTCAATGCCCATACCCACTCGGGGATGAGCCTGCTGCGGGGCATCGGCAGCGACCACACCCTGATGGACTGGCTCAAGCGCTACATCTGGCCGGCCGAAGGCAAGCTGCTCTCGCCCGAGTTCGTGCGCGCCGGCACCCGGCTCTCGGTCGCGGAGATGCTGCGTGGCGGCACCACCTGTTTCAGCGACATGTACCTGTTCGTGGAGGACGCGGCGCGAGTGGTCGACGAGACCGGTATCCGCGCCTCCCTGGGCCTGACCGTGTTCGATTTCCCCACCCCCTGGGCGAGCACGGCCGACGAGTACTTCCAGCGCGGCGCCGACGTGGTGACCGCCTGGGGCCGACACGAACGGATCGCCTTCAATGTGGCCCCGCACGCGCCCTATACCGTTGGCGATGCGAGCCTGGAGCGCGTGGCCGGTCGCGCGCGCGAACTCGACGCCCCGATTCACATGCATGTCCACGAGACGGCCAGCGAGGTCGCCGACGCCGTCCGTGACCACGGCGAACGGCCCCTGGCGCGCCTCGCCCGACTCGGCATGCTGGACCAGCCCTTCATCGCTGTGCACATGACCCAGGTGGACGAATCCGATCTGGACCAGCTGCGCGACCGGCCGGTGTCCGTCGCCCACTGCCCGGAATCCAACCTGAAGCTGGCGTCCGGGTTCTGCCCCGTCGCGCGTCTGCAGGAAGCCGGGATCACCGTCGGCCTGGGCACCGATGGCACCGCCTCCAACAACGATCTGGACATGATCGGCGAGATGCGCACCGCCGCCCTGCTGGCCAAGGCCGTCAGCGGCGACGCCGCGGCGCTGCCCGCCGCCTCGGCCCTGGAGATGGCCACCCTCGGCAGCGCCCGCGCCCTGGGGCTGGACGACCGCATCGGTTCGCTGGAGCCCGGCAAGCAGGCGGACGTGGTCGCGGTGGACCTGCAGGCCCTGGAGCTGCAGCCGGCGCACGACCCCAGCGCGCAAATCGTGTATGCCGCCACGCGGGATGCCGTACGCGACGTCTACGTGGCCGGACGCCCGTTGCTGCGCGACCGGGAACTGCTTACGCTGAACGTGCAGGACCTCCGCGCCGAAGCCGATGACTGGCGCATCCGGGTGCTGGAAACCCAGCAGCCCATTGCCTGAGGGGAAACCGATCCCATGAGCCCGCAGACTCAATCCCGTTCGCAGACGCACGCCAACGTCGATAGCGCCGAGATCCACAAGTTCACGCACCGCGCCCGCGAGTGGTGGGACCCCAGCGGCCCCTTCGCCACCCTGCATGCGATCAACCCGCTGCGCCTGGAGTGGATCGACGCCCAGGCCGACCTGACCGGCAAGAAAGTGCTGGACGTCGGCTGCGGTGCCGGCATCCTGTCCGAGGCAATGGCGGTGCGCGGCGCGCACGTCACCGCCCTGGACGCCGGTGCCGAACACCTGGAAGTTGCCCGCGAGCACGCCCACGAAGCGGGGTTAGAGATCCACTACCTGCATACCACCGCCGAGGCCCATGCCGAACACCACGCCGGCGACTACGACGTGGTCACCTGCCTGGAGATGCTGGAACACGTGCCCGACCCCGAAGCGGTCATCGATGCGCTCGTGAAGCTTGTGCGTCCCGGCGGCTGGCTGTTTCTGTCCACGATCAACCGCACGCCGCGGGCCTTCGCCGAGGCGATCGTCGGGGCCGAATACCTGCTGAACATGCTGCCCGCCGGCACCCACGAGTACGGCCGCTTCATCCGGCCCTCGGAACTGGGCGCCGCGCTGCGCCGCCATGGGTTCGAGGTCACCGCAATGACCGGGCTGACCTATTCGCCGCTCAGCGGTCGCTACCGCCTGGTGGGGCGCACCGACGTGAACTACCTCATGGCCTCCCGCCGGGGCGACGACACCACCGCATGACGCGCGATCTGGGTTCGCTCCTGTTCGACCTCGACGGGACGCTGCTGGATACCGCGCCGGACATGCATGCGGCGCTGGTCACCCTGATGGCCGAATACGACCGCGCGCCGCTCCCTTTCCAGGCGGTGCGCAACCATGTCTCCCACGGCTCGCAGGCCCTCGTCGCGCTCGCCTTCCCCGACGCTGATGTCGACTTCACGGAACATCTGAAGAAGCGCTACCTGGAGATCTACGCCCGCGACCTGTGCCAGGCCACCGCCCTGTTCCCCGGGTTCGCCGAGCTCCTGGACCGCTGCGAGGCCCGGGGCTGGTCCGTCGGCGTGGTCACCAACAAGCCGGGCTGGCTCACCGTTCCACTGCTGGAGGCCCTCGGCCTGCGCTCCCGCATGGCGGCCGTTGTCAGCGGCGATACCCTGCCCCAGCGCAAGCCTGACCCCGAACCCATGTGGCTGGCGGCGCGGCAAACCGGCCTGCCCCCGGAGCGCCACTGCTACTGGGGCGATGCCGAGCGCGACATCGCGGCCGGACGCGCCGCCGGCATGCCCACCCTGATCGCCAACTGGGGCTACATCGACGCGGACCAGCAGCCGGATCAATGGGGCGCCGACGGCGCCCTGGAGCAACCCGACGATTTCTGGGCCTGGTACAACGGCGCCCCCGCCCCGGAGCGCAGCCTTGCCGGCTGATCACGCCCGCCACCCCGCGGGGGCTGATGGTTGATGGAACCCCGGATCCGCCAGGCCTATCGCCACTGCCGTCAGCGTGCCACGGCGCACTACGAGAACTTCCCTGTGGCCTCCTGGTTGCTGCCCGGCCGCCTGCGCGACCCGGTGGCGGCGATCTACTGCTTTGCCCGCGACGCCGACGACCTGGCCGACGAGGACCCGCGCCCGGTCGAAGAACGCCGCCAGGCACTGCTGGCCATGCAGGAACGCGTGCAGGTCCTGGAGGACCCGGCCGCGGAACACGATCCCGAATGGATCGCCCTGGCGGATGCCCGCGCCCGTTTCCACCTGCCGGCGGCACCGTTCTCCGACCTGATCGATGCCTTCCTGCAGGACCTCGACCAGACGCGCTACGCGACCTTTGGCGAGGTGATGGACTACTGCCGGCGTTCGGCCAACCCGGTCGGGCGGCTGCTGCTGCATCTGAACGGGAACCCGACCGAGGAAATGCTGGGCCATTCCGACGCCATCTGCTCGGCCCTGCAACTGATCAACTTCTACCAGGACCTGCAGCAGGACCTGGAGGAGAACAACCGCATCTACCTGCCGCAGGAGGAGATGGACCAGTACGGCGTCACCGAGGCCATGCTCGCGGCCGAAAAGACCACCTTCCAGCTACGCAATCTGATGCAGTTCCAGTACGCCCGCGCCGATCGCCTGCTGCGGGCCGGCGCGCCCCTGGGCGGGATGCTGCGCGGGCGCATGGGGCTGGAAATCCGCGCCATCATCAATGGCGGCGCCCGCATCCTCTGGCGCCTGCGCCAGCAGGACGACGTCTTCGCCCGCCCGCGCCTGCGCACCCGCGACGCCTGGATCATCCTGGGCCACAGCCTGCGCCCGCGTCGGCGGAGCCGGTGACGAGCGGTCTTCTAACCCCCCATACGCCTTTCGTGTAGCGTCCTTCGCGTCAGGCAGCGATACCCTCGACCGTGAGATGCTGCAGGTCCGTCCGTTCGCTCGCGTGTTCAAAGGTGATGGCGCACACCGCTCCTTCCGCGTCGACATCCAGGGTCGTGTTTTCATCGAGGGAACGCGTTTCCGCCACGCGATCGCCTCGAAACTCGATGTAAAGCGTGTCCGTATCCCCGAAATACTGCAGCTTCATCGTCTGAACCCTCGATCAAAAAAGGCGTTGTGAACGGTTTCCCCGTCCGCCAACAGCACGACACGGAGGTAGCGTTCTTCTGCCTCGTCTATCAAAGCCCATCGGCGGATCCGTCCATCGCCCTGCACTTCTTCGTACAGCGGCTCGTCGATCGCCTGAACGATCCATTCGTCCCGGATCATACGCCGATCGGGTCTCGCCCTTACGGCTTCGAAATAGCGTGTCGTCTTCACCGCAACATCCTTGTTGGCGGTCGTCCTCCCTCAAGTCTTTCGGCGACCCCTCATCGCCGTCAAGTCCGTCACACCACTTTGCTGTAGCGCGGCTGCCCTTCGGTGCCCAGATAGGCATCGAATGCCATGGCCACGTTGCGCAGAAGCAGGCGGCCGCGTGGCAGCACATCCAGCCGCCCTGCCTCAATGCGCACCAGACCGTCGGCCTGCATACCTTCCAGACGCCCTAGCGCGTCCGCGAAGACCTCGCCGAACACGATCCCGTGGCGCGCCTCGATCGCGGCAAAGTCGATCCGCGAGTGGCACATCAGTTCGCTGATCACGTCCCGCCGCAGGCGGTCGTCGGCACTCAGCTCCAGCCCCCGAAAGACCGGGAGGCGGCCCGCATCCAGGCGGGCGTAGTAGGCATCCAGCTCGCGCAGGTTCTGGCTGTAGGTCGCGCCGACCTTCCCGATGGCCGTGGGACCCAGCGCCACGAGATCGTACTCCGCACGGGTGGAATAGCCCTGGAAGTTGCGCTGCAGCGTCCCGGCTCGCTGTGCCTCGGCCAGCTCGTCGTCCGGCAAGGCAAAGTGATCCATCCCGATGTAGACGTAGCCCGCCGCGGTCAGCCGCTCGATGGTCGTCTCCAGGATCGCGAGCTTCTCGGCTGCATCGGGCAGGTCCGCCTCGCGGATCTGGCGCTGCGTCTTGAACATCTGTGGCAGATGGGCGTAGTTGTAGATCGCCAGGCGTTCCGGGCGCAGTTCGAGGGCACGCTCCAGGGTGCGGGTGTAGGTCTCCACCGTCTGCAGCGGAAGCCCGTAGATCAGGTCGAAGTTGGTGGACTCGAACCCATGGGCCCGGGCCTGCTCGACGGCGCGCGCGGTGACGTCGAAGGGCTGGATGCGGTTGACCGCCCGCTGCACGTCCGGATCAAAGTCCTGCACGCCGAGGCTGATGCGGTTGAAACCCAGTTCGCCCAGCAGCGGAATCGTCCCGGGTCGCACCGCGCGCGGGTCGATCTCGATGGAGAATTCGCGCGCGGCACTGTCGTCGAGGCGGAAGTGGCGCCCGAGCAATGCCATCACCAGGCGCAGATCCTCGTCCCCGAGATAGGTCGGCGTGCCCCCGCCGAAGTGCAACTGCCCCACCGTGCGCTCCGCATCAAACAGCTCGCCCTGCAGCTCGGCCTCGCGTTCGAGATACGCGAGATAGCGCTGTGCCCGCTGGTAGTTGCCGGTAATGACCTTGTTGCAGGCACAATAGAAGCAGACCGTGTCGCAGAACGGGACATGCACGTACAGCGACAGCGGACGCGCCGGGTCCGCCCCGTTGGTGGCCTGCGCCGCCTCGGCATACGCGCGGTCGTCGAAACCCTCGTGGAACTGGGGTGCCGTGGGATACGACGTGTAGCGAGGTCCGCTCACGTCATAGCGACGCAGGATCTCCGGATCAAATACCAGGCGCTGCTCCATCGGGTCCCCCTCGAGCGTGTACCGCCCATTTACGGCATCGGACCACCACAGGCTACGACCACGACCCGGTAGCGGGCTTGATACAGGTCAACAATCCGCCTTCGGGGGCAATCTCCCGCCTCGCGCACTGCCTGTGCTAGCCTTCCCGTCCCTGTTCGACACCCGCCACGCGAGAGCGCATGTCCCCCGACGAGTATTGCGAGGAGAAGGCCGCACAGAGCGGCTCCAGCTTCTACTACGCCTTTCGCTTTCTGGAGCCCGACCGGCGCCGCGCCATCACAGCGCTGTACGCCTTCTGCCGGGAAGTGGACGACATCGTCGACGAGGTCCGCGAGGAGAGCGTCGCCCGGACCAAGCTGGACTGGTGGCGCCAGGAGATCGAACGCCTGTTCGCGGGCGAACCGCGTCATCCTATCTCCCAGGCACTGCAGCCCCACATCGCCGCCTTCGACCTGGGCCGCGAATATTTCGACGAGATCATCGACGGCATGCAGATGGATCTCGACTACGACAGCTACCCGGATTTCACCACCCTGTCGCTGTACTGCTATCGAGCCGCCAGCGTGGTCGGCATCCTGTCCGCCCACATCTTCGGCTACAGCGACCGGCGCACGCTGAAGTACGCCCACGACCTCGGCATGGCCCTGCAGCTCACCAACATCCTGCGCGACGTCCACGAGGACGCCATGCGCGGCCGCGTCTATATCCCGCTCGACGAGCTGCGCAAGCACGGGGTCAAACCCGAGGAGTTCCAGGTCAACATCACCGATGACCGTCATCGCGCCCTGTTCGCGGAACAGGCCGAACGGGCGCGGCGCTACTACGACAGTGCCGAGGAACACCTCCCCGCTGCCGACCGCTATCCCCAGCGCCCGGGCCTGATCATGGCGGCGATCTACCGCACCCTGCTGGACGAGATCGAGGACGACGGCTTCCGTGTTCTGGAACACCGCGTACGTCTGACCCCGATCCGCAAGCTTTGGATCGCCTGGCGCACCGCCCGGCGCCTGAAACGCGAGCATCGCCGCCGCGCGGCCTGACTCCATGGCCTCCAGCCCTCCCGCGAACCCTGTCGCCGTGGTCGGCGCGGGCTGGGCCGGCCTGACCGCAGCCCTCGCCCTGGCGCGCGCCGGACACCCCGTACACCTGATCGAGGCCGGCAGGATCCCCGGCGGGCGCGCCCGCAGCCTGGAGCTGGACCACACCCCACTGGACAACGGCCAGCACATCCTCGTGGGGGCCTGCCAGCAGACCCTGGAACAGATCCGCGCGGTCGGTATCGACCCCGACTCGGCCTTTCACGCCGTCCCGTTCGGCCTGCGGATGTTCGACCCCGACCGCCGGCCAGCATCCCCGGCCTTCGCGCTCGAGCCCCGCTCGCCCCGGCTGCCGGCCCTGGCCGCGGCCCTCTATCGTTCCCTCCCCGGCCACGCCACCGGCATCCGGCTGCGCGCCCTGTTCGGCGCGGCGGCCCTGCTGCACCGTCCCCTGCGACACGACCTCCCGGTGCTCGACTGGCTGCGGCGCCACCACCAGCCGGAAGCCCTGATCCAGCGGCTGTGGGACCCCCTGTGCCTGGCGGTGATGAACACCCCGACCCGCCTGGCCTCCGCGCGGATCTTCCAGAACGTGCTGCGACGAGCCCTGAATCACGGGCCGGAGGCCGCACGCCTGCTGATCCCCGCGCGCCCCCTGGGCGAGGTGTTCCCCGACGCCGCCATCCGCGAGCTGCGGGCCCGGGGTGCGCGCGTGGACCTTGGCCGCCGCATCACGACGATCCAGCGCGACGCGACACGCCCGGATGCCCCTTATCGACTGCACGATCGCCAGGGCGACACCAGCAGCGCCCGCGCGCTGATCCTGGCCACCACGCCCACCGCCACCGCCAGCCTGTTGCCAGCGGACGCTCGATGGGGCGCCACGCATCAGGGGCTCAAGGCCATGGGCGCACGCAGCATCTGCACCGTCTACCTGCGCTACCCGCGGCGGTTGACAGACCGGCCCCCTCTCCAGGGGCTGCTCGGCCAGCATGGCCAGTGGCTGATCCCCCGGCACGTCGCGGGCGCCCCGCACTGGCTGGCTGTCGTGATCTCGGCCGCCGACGACCTCGAACCGTTGACGGCGGATGCCCGATGGCGCACCGTCGCCCGCTCGCTGGCACGGACCTTTCCCGAGCTGGGGGAGCCCGCAGCCGGTCACTGCGTCTGCGAGCGCCGCGCGACGGTGGACGCCCGGGTCGATCTGGATCGGCACCGTCCACCGCCCCGCACGCCCTGGCCCGACTGCTACCTGTCAGGGGATTACCTGACCCACGCACTGCCGTCGACGCTCGAAGCGGCCATACAATCTGGACTAGAATCGGCGCACCTGTTCCTGGAGGACCATCCTTGACCGACCTCGATATCCCTCGCCTCCTCGCCTACCGTCCCGAACCGGGCGCCTTTGACCAGCGCGTGATCCTCGTCACCGGCGCCGCCGACGGCATCGGCCGGGCAGTCGCCGAGGCCTGCGCCGCCGCCGGCGCCACGGTGGTCCTGCTGGACAAGGACCTGAAGGGCCTGGAGGCGGTCTACGACCGGATCGAACAGGCCGGCCAGCCCCAGCCCGCGATCTACCCGCTGAATCTCGAGGGGGCTACGGTCAAGGATTACGGCGACCTGGCGGAGAACATCCGTGACTCGCTGGGTCGCCTCGACGGCCTGGTGCTGAACGCCGGCTGGGCCGGGGCCCTGATGCCGATGAAGAACTACGACCCGGAGCTGTGGTTCAAGGTCATCAACAGCAACCTGCACGGCCCGTTTTTCCTGACCCAGGCTGTGCTGCCCCTGCTGGAGGCCAGCCCGACCGGAAGCCTGGTGGTCTCCACCCAGAACGCGCGCAAAGCCTTCTGGGGGGCCTTCGGGATGGCCAAGGCAGCGCAGGACGCCCTGATCGACATCCTGTCCCATGAGCATCGCAACGAGCCGCGCTTCATCCACGTCAATGGCGTGGACACCGGTCCCGTGCGCACCCGTTTCCGGGCCGGCCACTATCCGGGTGAGAACGCGGAACTGCTGCCCGAACCCGAGGCGGTGGTGGGCCCCTACCTGTACTTCCTGGACCCCGGCGACCGCACCACCACTGGCCTGAACCTCAGCCTGGAAGGCCAGGTACCGACGCCCGACGCGTCGGCCTGAGCCACTGCGCCGTCAGGCGCGCGGCCGCTTGCCGGCCGGGCGCCCCTTCTTGCGGAGCTTCCCGGCACCAGCCCGCGGCTTGCCACCGTGGGGCGCCGGCGAACGGCCGCCCGCCTTGCCCGCCGACGCGGCCCCGGCCTTTGGTTTCGCCCCCGGACGGGCCGCGGCCTCCACCCCGTTGTGCTGGGTCTGGAAGGTCTGGCCACGCTTTTTCAGAGCCTTCCCGCCGCGGGTCATCCGCCCGCCCGTGGATGGGCGCGCCGCGCCCTGCCCCGTCCCGGCCGGCTGCCAGGTCGGCACCAGATGGTGCTTCCCGTTCCCGATCAGATCGGCCCTCCCCATGCGCTGCAGGGCATCGCGCAGCAGCGGCCAGTTGTTCGGGTCGTGGTAGCGCAGAAAGGCCTTGTGCAGGCGGCGGGCGCGGAAGCCCCGGGCGACCGGCACGCGTTCGCTCGCCTTGCGGCGGATGCCACGCAACGGATCCCGGCCCGAGTGCCACATGGCCGTGGCGAGAGCCATCGGGCTGGGCAGGAACGCCTGCACCTGGTCGGCGCGAAAATCATTGCGCTTGAGCCAGAGCGCCAGTTGCAGCATGTCCTGATCGGTGGTCCCCGGGTGCGCGGCAATGAAATACGGGATCAGGTACTGCTCCTTCCCTGCCGCTTTCGAGTATTTCTCGAACATGGCCTTGAACCGGTCATAGGTGCCCATGCCCGGCTTCATCATCCGGGATAATGGGCCCTTTTCCGTATGTTCCGGCGCAATCTTCAGGTAACCACCCACATGGTGGGTGACCAGCTCCTTCACGTACTCCGGGGACTCGATCGCCAGGTCATAGCGCAGCCCCGAGGCGATCAGGATCTTCTTGATCCCCGGTAGCGCGCGCGCCTTGCGGTAGAGACGGATGAGCGGGGCGTGATCGGTATCCAGGTTACTGCAGATCCCCGGGTACACACAGGACAGCCGCCGGCAGCTCTGCTCGATCTTCGGGTCCTTGCAGGCCAGGCGGTACATGTTGGCCGTCGGCCCGCCCAGGTCCGAGATCACACCCGTGAACCCGTCCACCTTGTCGCGGATCTCCTCGATCTCGCGCAGCACGCTGTCCTCCGAGCGGCTCTGGATGATCCGCCCCTCGTGTTCGGTGATCGAACAGAAGGTACAGCCACCAAAGCACCCGCGCATGATGTTCACCGAGAAGCGGATCATCTCCCAGGCCGGGATGCGGGCATCACCGTATGCCGGGTGCGGGGCGCGGGCATAGGGCAGGTCGAACACCGCGTCCATCTCGGGGGTGGAAAGCGGGATCGGCGGCGGGTTGAGCCAGACCTCCTTGTCGCCATGGCGCTGCACGATCGCCCGCGCGTTGCCCGGATTAGTCTCCAGATGCAGTACCCGCGAGGCATGGGCATACAGCACCGCATCCCCCTTCACCTGCTCAAACGCAGGGATGCGGATCACCGTCTGGTCGCGCGGCGTGCCCCGCGGGATCTGCCGCTGAAAGCGCACGACCTTTGTGCCCGGCTCGCCCTGTACCGCCGAGCTGTCCTGCCCTTCGGCATCGGCACAGGTTGCCGTCGAGACCATCGCGTAGGGGTCGGGGTTGGCATCCACCGGCCCCGGCGTATCGACCTCGCTGGAGTCCAGTTCGACAAAGCCGGCGGGGACCGCATCCCGCAGGAAGGCCGTGCCCCGCAGATCCGTGATCTCGCGCGGGTGCTCGCCCGCGGCCACGCGATGCGCCAGCTCCACCAGGGCCCGCTCGGCATTGCCGAACAGCAGGATGTCCGCGCGCGAATCCAGCAGCACGGAGCGGCGCACCTTGTCCTGCCAGTAGTCGTAATGCGCGATCCGGCGCAGGCTGGCCTCGATACCGCCGGCCACCACCGGCACATCCTTGTACGCCTCGCGGGCCCGCTGGGCGTAGACGATCACCGCCCGGTCGGGACGCTTGCCGTGCACGTCTCCCGGGGTGTAGGCGTCGTTGGAGCGCAGCTTCCGCTCCGCGGTGTAGTGGTTGACCATCGAGTCCATGTTCCCGGCAGTCACGCCAAAGAACAGGTTGGGCCGCCCCAGGGCGCGGAAGGGCTCGGCGGACGTCCAGTCCGGCTGCGCGAGGATGCCGACCCGAAACCCCTGCGCCTCCAGCAGCCGCCCGATGATCGCCATGCCGAAGCTCGGGTGATCGACATAGGCATCGCCGGTGACCAGCACGATGTCACAGCTGTCCCAACCGAGCGCGTCCATCTCCTCGCGCGTGGACGGCAAGAACGGTGCCGTGCCAAAGCGCTTGGCCCAGTAAGGCTTGCGGGCAAACAGGGTCTCGGGGGCTGCGGACATCACCAGGCTTCTTCCGGCGGGCGCCGGCAACGGGAAAACCCAGCATTACACGCCCCGGGCGCAGCGAGATCAACAGGGCATGACCGTGGGCGGGGCTTCACAGCCCAACCCCCGGCTCGGACGCGCCTCGCGTCAGTAGCGTTCGATGAACAGGTCGATGGCCGGGCTCAGCGCCCCGCGCCAGCGCTGGGCGAGGGATTCGTCCCAGCGGGGATCCACCTCGCGCGCGGTCTCCACCATGCAGTCCAGCCACACTCCGTACAGCTCCGGCGCGACCGGCACCCGGCCATGACGGCTGTGCACCTCGGCCATCTTTTCCATGGTCGGCGCCACAAAGCTCTCGCCCTCCGCGTAGCTGATCGCGGTGGAGACCGCCTGCCCCAGGGCCCGCTTCTGCTGCGACCAGTTCGTGGTCGCAAAGGCCTGCGCCACCCGCTCGTCCGCCGCGAGAAAGCGTTCATAGAAGCGGTCCACGAAGTTGCCGGCCCGCCGGCAACGCCCGTAGCTCTGGTGCACATCGGAGTAGCTCATCCAGATCCCCCAGTCCCGAAAATGCGCGAGTGTAACGGGATTGCTCCGGCGGGTGCTGATCCAGATCAAGCTCCGGGCAGTACCATCTGCTATCAACTGCCTTCTAGGGAGACGCTGATTGAATCGCACGTCCGCGCTCGAGTCGCTTTTGCGTGCGAACAAGGCGCGGTGACTGCCGTGCAGTCATTCTGCACAAAGGAACCGCAACGCCGTTCCCGCGCAAAAGCGGCCGAGCCCCTGCTTTCAATGGCTTGTGGGGTTGGTGCCCCCTGTTCCCAGATCCTGCGTTGCGCCGCTTGCGGGTAGAACCACTACCCGCTGCACGACACGCCTTGTCTCGGGAAACAGGGGGCACCAACGCGGACGTGCGATTCAATCAGTGTCTCCCCAGCACACCCGCGTACTGGATACCGGCCAGCCGCGCCAGGTCGCGATCGAACGTGGTCAGGTCATTGGGCCCGAAGTCCTCCAGGCTGGCATGCCCGCAGGCCCGCGCCAGCACCTTCATCAACTCCGTGGAGCCCTCCAGAAACCGACCCAGACGTTCCGCCCCTTCCTGCGGATCCAGCCGGGCGCGCAGGGCCGGATCCTGCGTGGCCACGCCACTGGGACACTGGTTGGTATGGCACATCCGCGCACCCACGCAGCCAACGGCCTGGATCGCCGAGTTGGCCAGGGCAATACCGTCCGCGCCCAGCGCCAGGGCCTTCACGAAATCCGCCGGCGTGCGCAAGCCGCCCGTCACCAGCAGCGTCACGCGACCGGAGACCCCGTTCGCGTCCAGGAATCGACGCGCGCGGGCCAGCGCCGGGATGGTGGGCACGCTAATGTGGTCGCGCAGCAGGGCCGGTGCCGCGCCCGTGCCACCACCGCGGCCGTCGAGGATCAGGTAATCGGCCCCGGCCTCCAGGGCAAACGCCAGGTCCGCCTCGATGTGGTTCGCCGAGAGCTTGAAGCCCACCGGCACGCCGCCGGTCTTCTCGCGCACCGCGTCGGCAAAGCGAC
Organism: Thioalkalivibrio sp. ALE12; assembly: GCF_000381105.1. Classification (NCBI taxonomy): domain Bacteria; kingdom Pseudomonadati; phylum Pseudomonadota; class Gammaproteobacteria; order Chromatiales; family Ectothiorhodospiraceae; genus Thioalkalivibrio; species Thioalkalivibrio sp. ALE12. The sequence goes on from NZ_KB905905.1 coordinate 329,787, forward strand.
GGAAATCAGCCGGCGTCTGCAGGTCCGCGCTCGCCGCGGGTGAATGGGCATCCTGGCCGGCCTCGATCCCGCGCACCCGCGCGATCTCGTCGCTCACCTTGCTCCCCGGCAGGACACCCCCAACACCGGTCTTCGCCGCCTGGCCGGCCTTGAAGTGAAACGCCTGGACCTTGTCCAGTACCGCGTCGGAGTAGCCAAACCCGGCGGGACCCAGCTCGAACAGGTAGCGGGAATTCTCCGCCTGCTCCGCATCCAGCATGCCGCCCTCGCCAGAGCAGATGCCCGTCCCTGCGCGCTCGGCCCCGCGCGCCAGGGCGATCTTCGCCTCCCGCGACAACGCGCCAAAGCTCATGTCGGACACCAGCAACGGGATCTTCAGCTCCAGCGGCCGCTTCGCCTCCGGCCCGATCACCAGCGACGTCCCGATCTCGGCCCCCTCGTCCAGCGGCCGCGTGGCCAGTTGTGCCGCCAGCAACTGCATCCCGTCCCAGCTCGGCAGCCGGTCCCGCGGGACCCCCATGGCGACCGTGGTCCCGTGTCGTCCCACACCCTCCAGTCCATCCCGCGCCAGCGCGTGGATCCACTCGACATGCGGCTCAGTCTCACTGTTGTGCGGGCTCGGCGCCCGATCCCCGGGCTCGGCTTCACGTGCTTCGCCCTCGGTGTCAGCATCCGCGGCACTCGCCGGCCCGCCGACTGCATCGGCCTCGAACTGCGCATGGGTCCCGTCACAGTACGGCAGGTTCCCGGACTGCTTGCACTGACACAGGTAGGCCTCGCCATCCTCTTGTGCGGTGAATACCAGAGGCTCGATGCCCGTCCCCTGGTGCGAACCGTCGCAGAACGGCTGATCCTGCGAACGCCCGCAGCGGCAGAAGGCGCACTCCTCGCCCTTTTTCAGCTCCACACCCCGGGGTTCCACTGCGGCGATAATCGGCTCGGCCATCGTATGCTCCTTGCGTTCTGTGATCGTCCCCCAGTGTGACAGCGAAACCGCGACAAATTTCCGAATCCGGCGCGCCGCCGTATGATGGGCGCCTCTCGCTCAAGCACGAGGCCCCTCATGACGACCGCCGACCACCGCCACACCCGCCGCGACTACACCCGCGCGGAACTGCGTCGCAGCGACCTTCAGGCCAACCCGCTCGGCCTGCTCAACGACTGGCTGGAGGCCGCGCGCGAGGCCGGCAACCCCGACCCGACCGCCATGATCCTCGCCACCGCCGATGCCGATGGCCAGCCGTCCGCACGCACGGTCCTCCTGAAGCATGTGGATGCCGACGGACTTGCCTGGTACACCGACTCGCGCAGCCGCAAGGGCCAGGACCTCAACGAGAACCCGCGCGCCGCGCTCCTGTTCTACTGGCCGGAAACCGAACGCCAGATCCGCGTCGAGGGGCCCGTCGCCGCCCTGCCCGCCGATCTCGCCGATGAGTATTTTCACCAGCGTCCACGCGGCAGCCAGCTCGCCGCCGCCGCCTCCACCCAGAGCCACCCGGTCGCAAACCGCGACGAGCTGGAGCAACGCGTACGCGCGCTGGAACAACAGTATCCAGATGGCGACATCCCGCGCGACCCCGCCTGGATCGGCTATCGCCTGCAACCGGAGCTGTTCGAGTTCTGGCAGGGGCGCGCCAATCGCCTGCACGACCGGTTCCAGTACCACCGCGTCGGGAGCGACTGGGAGATCACCCGCCTGATGCCATAGGCATCCCCGGCGGCCGCTACCGCTCGCCCGGCCGAATCTGCTAGGATTCGCTCCGCCGTGGCGGCTCGACCCCGCCCGGTTCAGCAAATACGGAGAGGTGCCGGAGCGGTCGAACGGGGCGGTCTCGAAAACCGTTGTACTCTCGCGAGTACCGAGGGTTCGAATCCCTCCCTCTCCGCCAGATTCAAGCACAGGGGGCCCGAGTGGCCCCTTTTGCATGTATAGCCCCAACGTTCTGGGATTCGAACCCGAGGAATTAGAGAAGATGGTTCGACCGGTGGCGCGCAGCGACACCGGAACGCCGCAGCGCAGCGAAGGCGGCCCGGAGGGCGGCGACCACGTCGCCGTAATCCCTCCCTCTCCGCCAGATCAAAGCAAAGGGGCCTGAGTGGCCCCTTTCGCATGTCTGGCCCCTGAGGTTTCAGGATTCGAACCCGAGGAATCGAAAACGATGGTTCGACTGGCAGCGCGCAGCGATGCCAGAACGTCACCGCAGGTGACGACCCGAAGGGCGAGGCACCTCGTGCCGAGTAATCCCTCCCTCTCCGCCAGATTCAAGCAAGGGGGCCCCAAGTGGCCCCTTTCGCGCGTCTGAATACCCCCAATTACGGCGAGAATCGAAACCGACCATCCGACTGGCAGGCCACGGAAATGCCGGAACGTCGCACCGGGGAGACACGGCGCACCGGAGTCACGGCAGGCGCCTGTGCCAGCCCCGGACGATCCGGCCTCGGGCCCTCCACGCGCACAAAAAAAGCGGCCCGGTTTCCCGAGGCCGCTTTCCTTTGATCCGAATCTGGTGGGCGGTACTAGGTTCGAACTAGTGACCCCTGCCGTGTGAAGGCAGTGCTCTACCGCTGAGCTAACCGCCCGGAGCGCGGACAAGATTAGGGTTCGCGCGAGCGAACGTCAAGCATTGTGTGCCGCATTTCCCCGTGATCCTCGGCTCCATCGAGCGGCGCAGCCGCCGCAGGACGTTGCCGTCAGGCAACGCCCGAAGGGTGAGGCCCACAGGGCCGAATCCATCCCTCCCTCTCGTGGCCGCCAGGCCACGCAGCGCGCCCACCGGTTGTCAGCCCGAGCCCCGTACCAGACAATGCCCGATCTCGGAGAGGTGGCAGAGCGGTTGATTGCACCGGTCTTGAAAACCGGCAGGGGTGAAAGCCCCTCGAGGGTTCGACAAGGCGGCGCAGCCGCCGCAGGACGTTGCCGTCAGGCAACGCCCGAAGGGTGAGGCCCACAGGGCCGAATCCATCCCTCCCTCTCATGGCCGCCAGGCCACGCAGCCCGCCCACCGGTTGCCAGCCCGAGCCCCGTACCAGACAATGCCCAGCCTCGGAGAGGTGGCAGAGCGGTTGATTGCACCGGTCTTGAAAACCGGCAGGGGTGAAAGCCCCTCGAGGGTTCGAATCCCTCCCTCTCCGCCAGATTCCAGCAAGAAATCCAAATGCTATCTAACGCATGGGCCAACCCCGCCAATCCGGGATTCGAACCCTCGAGATCCAACGCTCGGGTTCGACCGGCGACGCACAGCGACGCCGGAACGCCGCCGCGAGGTGGCGGCCCGAAGGGCGGCGCCCGCGGCACCGTAATCCCTCCCTCTCCGCCATTCCCCCACCCCACTCGCCGCACCCTCCCCGCACCCCACACATAGCCCATCTAACATGTTTCACATAGAACAAGTTAGATAGAAGAAAATGACTGAAGGCACTATAATCGGCGCCGTTTTCCCGCTTGCGCCCGCGAACCTCCAGCGGGCCCAGCTCCGGCTGCCAGTTCTGTGACGACGGCCCTGGCACGCCCTGGCCCGGAATGCCTTCCGGCGCCCCAGCCCTGGTTTCGGCCGTCGTCGTTTCTCACGAACTGGCCAAGCGAGTGACCCGATGAATCCGATCCTGCTGCGAGTGTTTCCCTTTCTCGGCTGGCGCCCGACCAAGCAAACCCTCAACGCGGATCTCATCGCCGGGATCTCGGTCGCCCTGGTCCTGATCCCGCAATCCATGGCCTATGCCCAACTGGCGGGGCTCCCGCCGGTCTACGGGCTGTACGCTTCTCTGCTTCCTGTCATGGTGGCGGCCCTGTGGGGCTCTTCGAATCAGCTGGCGACCGGCCCGGTGGCGGTAGTTTCCCTGCTGACAGCCTCGGCACTGATACCGCTGGCGGCCGAAGGCTCTTCCGAATTCATCATGCTCGCCATCGCCCTGGCGTTCATCGTTGGCGTGATCCAGTTGATGCTGGGGCTGTTCAAGCTGGGTGCGCTGGTCAGCTTCATCTCGCACCCGGTGATCGTCGGATTCACGAATGCGGCCGCGATCATCATCGCCCTGTCCCAGGTAAACAAGATTCTGGGCGTGCCGATCGATACCAGCGGCCATTTCATGCTCGGTCTCTGGGGCGTGCTCATGGAACTGGGCAGCGTGCACTGGCCAACCCTTGCGTTCGGGATAGGCGCGATCGCCCTGATGGTCGCGATGAAGCGTTTCACGCCCAAGATCCCCGGCGTGCTGGTCGCGGTGGTCGTGGCGATCGTCGCCAGCTGGGCGATCGGCTACGAACAAAAGGCCGAGACCTCCATCGAGCAGATCGCCCCGGCCGAGGTCCTGACCCTTGCCCAGAACATCGAGCGCGAAAGCGCCCGCCTGGCCGACCTCGACGACCAGATCCGACGCCTGGAGGCCGAACTGCAACAACAGGAAGGCGCCGAGGCCGTCCGCCTGCGCCACGAGGCCGACCAGTTGCGCCTGGAGCGCGAGGAACTGCGCCCAGAACTGGCGACCATGCGCGACGAGATCCGCGACCTCACTCTGCGACGGGTGCCCGGCACCGATGACGAACCCGCCCGCTTCATTGCCGACGAACACCTGACCGACGCTGAACGCGAGCGCGCCGACCGGGCTGCCTGGCGCATCGAGCGTGTGGGCGACGACACCGTGCACCTGAACGGGGGCGGAGCCGTGGTCGGGAATGTGCCTCAGGGCCTTCCCGGCTTCTCGATTCCGGAGATCAGCTTCGGCACGTTCACGACACTCCTGACCACCGCCTTCGTCATTGCCCTGGTGGGCTTTACCGAAGCCATCGCGATTGCCAAGGCCATGGCGGCCCGGACCGGCCAGCGGCTGGACCCCAGCAAGGAACTGATGGGTCAGGGCCTGGCGAATATCGCGGGTGGCTTCACCCAGGGGTACCCGGTCAGCGGCTCGTTCTCCCGCTCGGCCGTGAACCTTAATTCCGGCGCGAAGACCGGACTCTCGTCGGTCTTCACCGCCGTGATCATTGGCCTGGCGCTGCTGTTCCTGACTCCGTTGATCTATCACCTGCCGCAGGCGGTCCTCGCAGCCATCATCATGATGGCAGTGGCCGGCCTGGTGAACTTCAAGGCGATCAAGCACGCGTGGGTGGCCAACAAGCACGACGGCGCCGCCGCGATCGTGACCTTCATCGCCACGCTCGCCATGGCCCCGAACCTGGACTACGGCATCCTGACCGGTGCCGGCCTGGCCATCGTGCTCTACCTGTACCGCACTATGCAGCCGCGCGTATCGGAGCTGGCCCGCTACGAGGACGGCACCCTGCGCGAGGCCCAGCGCTATGGCCTGGAGACCAATGAGAAGGTCGGCATGATGCGCTTCGACGGCTCGCTCTACTTCGCCAACGTGCCGTACTTTGAAGACGCAGTGCTCGACCTGGTAGCACGGCACCCGCAGGCCAAGTACCTGATCGTGGTCGGCAAGGGCATCAACGAGATCGATGCCTCCGGCGAAGAGGTCATCCATCAGCTGGTGCATCGCCTCAAGGCGCGCGGGATCACGCTGGTGTTCGCCGGGGTGAAGGCGCAGGTCATGGAGGTGATGCAGCGCACCGGGCTGGACGAGATCATCGGCGAGGACAACATCTTCAAGTCCACCGATCACGCCGTGAAGACGATCTCCGAAAAGGTCGGCGAACCCATCAAGTAGGGGACGCCAGCGCCCGTTGCCCCACGGCCGGCCGGATCTCCCGGACCGGCTGTGGAAACACTGCAACCGGGCGCGCTTATCGCTACACTGTGGCTCATTCGAATGCATTGAGGAGTTGACCCGTGTCCCGAGACCAGATCGTCCGCTCGAGTCGCAACCCGTCCAGCACTGGCTCCATCAGCGAGACCATCTCCACCAACAAGGTGATCCGGCAGACCTACATGCTGCTGTCGCTCACCCTGGCGTTCAGCGCGGTTACCGCGTTCATCGCCATGGCAGTCAATGCGCCGCCGGTACACTGGATCATCATGCTGGGCGTGCTGATCGGCGGCCCGTTCGCCATCCACGCCGCGCGCAATTCGGCACTGGGCATCGTCCTGACCTTCGCCTTCACCGGCGTGCTGGGCTTCTTCCTCGGCCCGATCCTGAGCATGTATCTGGGCCTGCCCAACGGCCCGCAGATCGTCGGCAACGCCTTCGCCGCCACGGCCATCGCGTTTGTCACGCTCTCCGGCTACGCCCTCGCCACCAAGAAGGACTTCAGCTTCCTCGGCGGCTTCCTCGTCGTCGGCCTGATCGTGGCCCTGCTGGCCATCGTCGCCAATCTGTTCCTGGCGATCCCGGCGCTCTCGCTGGCCATCTCGGCCGCGGTCGTCCTGCTGCTGTCCGCGGCCATCCTGTTCGACACCAGTCGGATGATTCACGACCCCGAGGCCAACTACATCGTGATGACCGTCTCGCTGTACGCGAACCTCTACGTGATGTTCCTGCACCTGCTGAACCTGTTCCACGCCTTTATGGGTGACAACTAAGGGTCCAGCGCCAACCGAAGGAACTCGTTCAAGGGCCCCGCCGCGCGGGGCCCTTTTCGTTGGACACCGCTTACGCAGACTCCCGGGGACTTCGGCCCATGACCCAGCTCCAGCGCGGCGTCTTTCTCGACCTGAACACGGTTGACCGGGACGACCTCGACCTCACCGGGCTACGCGCCTGCCTGCCCGAGTGGACCTTCCACGACCGCACGCGACCCAACCAGTGCGCCGAACGGATCGCGGACGCCGATGTCGTGATCACGAACAAGGTCGAACTGGATGCCGATCTGCTGGCCGCCGCGCCCCGCCTGCGACTGATCTGCGCCGCCGCGACCGGCTTCAACAATATCGACGTGGCCGCCGCCCGCCGACAAGGCATCGTCGTCAGCAACGCGCGCGACTACGCCACAGACTCCGTGGTGCAGCATGTCTTCGCCCTGCTCCTGACGCTGGTCACGCGGCTGGATGACTACCGAGCCGACATCCGCGCCGGACGCTGGAGCGCCTCGGATCAGTTCTGCCTCCTCGACCACCCGATCGGCACCCTGGCCGGGATGCGCATCGGGATCATCGGGTGGGGGGTGCTGGGCCGGGCCACCGCCCGTCTTGCCGAGGCCTTCGGCATGGAGGTACGGGTTGCGCAGAGTCACGATCCCGCGCAGCAGACGCACGCGGATCGCCTGCCGCTGGAGCGCCTGCTCGCGGAGTGCGATGTGATCAGCCTGCATTGCCCGCTCACGCCCGCAACGCGCCACCTCATTGACGACGACGCACTGCGCCGAATGCGGCCGGGAAGCATTCTGCTGAACACGGCCCGCGGCGGTCTCGTTGACCCTGAGGCCCTGGCGCGTCACCTGCGCAGCGGTCATCTCGGCGGCGCGGGCATCGACGTCCTGGAACCGGAACCCCCGCCACCGGGTCATCCGCTGCTGGCAGACGACATCCCGCGCCTCGTGCTGACCCCGCATACCGCCTGGGCGGCGCGCAGCGCCCGTCAGGGGGTGATCGACGAAGTCACGCACAACATCCGCAGCTTCGCATGCGGTTCACCGCGCAACGTGGTGGAATGACGCACATGGACACCGACCCCCTGCAACAGCGAATCGAGGACCTGGAGATCCGCCTGGCCCACCAGGAATACACCCAGGAGGAGCAGGCCCGCATCCAGATGGAACTGCAGCAGGCCAATGCCGACCTGCGCCAGCAGGTCCAGTGGCTGCGCGACCGCCTGCGCGAGCTTGAGGAACGCGGGGGCGGGCCCGAAGGCGCCGAACCACCCCCGCCGCACTACTGACCCCATGGCGCTGACCGTACGCGCGGCTCCGGGCTGCGACAGCGCTGCCGACGCACTGCGCAAGGCCCTCGAGGCGCGCGGCTACCGGCACGGCGGCGCGGCTCGGCTGGTCCTGGAAACGGGCGATCACGGCCTGCAGCTCATCCGCGAGGACGTCCACCCGGCGCTGCGACTGCACCTCGACTTCCCGGCCGGACGCCAGGGCTATCGACTGGCCCATGCCGGCCATCAGCGCGAAGGGCTGATCCGCGCCTTCGGCAAACTCCCGCGCGACGGCCACGTACTGGATGCCTCCGCCGGTCTCGGGCGCGACACCCTGCTGCTGGCCGCGCACGGCTTTCGCGTGACCGCCTGGGAACGTCACCCCGTGGTGTATCGCCTGCTCGCCGATGCCCTGGCGCGCGCTGCAACTCACCCGGATCTGGCCCCGGTCATCCAGCGCATTACCCTGCTCGAGGGCGTCGCCGACCCCACGGCCGTGAGCCCGCCCGCGATGGCCGCGGTCTTCGACCCCATGTTCCCGGAGCGCGCCAAACGCGCCGCGGTCAAGAAAGACATGCAACTGATCCAGGCGCTGATGGCGGATACGGCCGACCCCGACGCCGAACAGACCCTGGCCACCCTGCGCGGCCACGTGGAACGCCGGGTGATCGTAAAACGCCCGCTGCACGCCCCGGCTCTCGGACCGGACGCGCCGCAGGCCAGCGTCAAGGGCAAGAGCGTGCGCTTCGACCTCTATTCGGCCACGGGGCCCGCCGAAGCGACCGCGGCGTCCGGCTGATATCGCTCCTCGCCCGTTTCAGGGGCTGCCCAGGATCAGCCGGTCCTCCCCCGCGAACCGGTAGTCCGGGATGGGCAGGTTACGGCGGGCGTTCTGATCCGCGTAGACCCGCCCCGCCCCGTCATAGCGTCCGCCCCGGCAACGATCGACGAACCCGCCACTCCAGCCATCGGCTTCGTCCGGGTGCACCAGGTCCAGCTCGCAGCCCAGGTCCGTCCCCTCACCGATCACCACCAGCCATTCGGGGCGAAAGCTGCGCAGCGGCAGGTCCAGCCCGTCCGGCTGCTGACCGCGGCGCGCAGCGGGATCGACCAGTTCCTCGTCGCTCGCCAGCGCGCCCTGCCAGGCCGCATCCCGGTGGACCACCAGGACATGCCGGTTCCCGTGGACAAAGCGTCCCGCCTCGCCCGGCGCGATCTCCGCAAGGTCCACCCGAAGGGTGTCGCCACGGGTGTCCACCGATCCGGAAAATGCATACCGCAGCATAACCCCCACCAGCAGCAAGGCGGCCCCCAGCACCATCAGCTTCATGAGCCCGCGGATCCGCACCCGCGTCAGTGAATCGTTCCCGGTTTGCACCCTGATCTCCGTTTTTCTCGCCCACCGGCGAAAACGCTTTGCCTGAGCCCTAGTCGCCCCTACACTATGCGGCATGAAAGGACCCAACCGTTCCAACCGCACCTACGTCGGCCTGTACAACGACATGTACGGCGGCATGACCCCCATCGGCAATTTCATCCGTGATGCCTGGGTATTCGGCATCCTCCCGGAGACCGAAACCTGCGACGGCTGGGATGTCTCGCGCATCCAGATGCTGCACGACCAGGTCAATGCCGAATGGGACAAGTACGACCTGCGTATCAGCAATCTCCCGCCAGAACTGCGTGAACGCCATGAACGCATCCATCAGGAAGCGATCGAGCGCGCCCGGGAACACGGCTGGGTCGCCGGACAGGACATCGATAGCGAGATGGGCGACGACGCCTGATGGTCGCCGGCGAGCCCCTGATTCGCCCCCTGATCGTCATCGCCAGTCTGCTGGGCGGGATCGCGGTCGTGCTCGGTGCCTTCGGCGCCCACGCCCTCCAGGAACGCCTTTCGGAACACGCCCTGACGACCTGGCACACCGGCGTTCAGTACCACTTCATCCATGCCCTGGCCCTGCTGCTGGTCGCCGCCCTGTGGGCGCAGCTGGCCAACGGCTGGGCCGCCGCCAGCGCGGTGGCCTTCGTGATCGGCATCCTCCTGTTCTCGGGCAGCCTGTACGCCCTCGCGCTCGGGGCACCCCGCATCCTCGGGGCGATCGCGCCACTGGGCGGGACGGCCTTTATCCTCGGCTGGGCGGGGTTGGCCATTGCCGCCTGGCGCGGCTGACCTATAATCGCGCCCTGCCTGACCCCAACCTTCACCACCGGACCGAGCGCCCCATGAGCCAGACCTCCTTCGCCGTATTCGCCGAGAAAGCCCTGGACGACATCCAGACCCGCCTGAGCGACCAGAGCGCGCTGGACGACCTGGATATCGACCTGATCGACGGCGTGATGACCATCGAATTCGACGACGGCGCCCAGCTCATCCTGAACCGCCAGGAGGCCGCCGAACAGATCTGGCTGTCCTCCCCCGAGGGTCCGGCCCACTTCGGCTATTCCGAGGAGGAAGGTGCCTGGATCGATGACCGCAACGGCGAAGACCTGCACGCGACCCTGGTGCGCGTGATCGAGCAGAAGCTGGGCGTGCCGGTCGAACTCTGAGGCGCCGCCGCCGGGCGCCCGAACTCGACAGCTCCTAGTCGCCCTTGCCAGACCCCTTGTCGGCATCGTCCTGCCCGGATGCGGCGCGATCCGTGGTCCGATCGGCGGCGGCGGGCGGCTCGTCTTCCAGCGCGCGCAGATGCGCCTCGACCTCGGCCAGCACCGGGTGCGGCTTATCCTGTTCCAGCGCCACGTCGATCGCCCGCAGCGCCTCCACCGCCTGCGGGTCGCCCCGCAGCGGCATGCGTGCCACCCCCAGCGCCAGCATCCGGAACTGGCGGAATACCAGATAGCTGACGGTCGCCACCACCAGGGCACCCCACATGTTGTCCTGGAACCACAGCCACACCGCTACACCGTAGCCCCCGAAGGTCAGCACGAAGATCCCCAGCGCAACGCGGTGGGAATGGGCCACGATGCCTTCCAGCACCTCGCGGTTGCGGATCACGAAATCACGTTCGAAATGCAAGGGGCAGTTTCCTCGGTTCGGAGTGTCGTCAGGGACGCGCCGGCTGCTGCGCCCGCCAGCGTTCGAAGGTCGCGTATTCCTCGTAGCCCCGCGTCAGCACGTAGTCCATCACGTTGCGCAGTCGATTCAGGTGCACCACGGAGTCGATGCGGATGATCTCCTCACCCTGTTCGTCGAAGAAGATCAGGGTCGGCGCCCAGTGTATATCCAGCGCCGCTGCCCACTCCTTCGGGTTCGTGCGTTCCCCGCCGGGGGTCAGCACCGGGGTATCGGCATCGTCGGCATCCAGCTGCACCGCATCCATCAGCGCGATGCGTTCCAGCACCTCATCCTGTTGCAGTGGCTCGGAATGCAGGATATCGCAGGCATGGCAAGCCTCGCGCTCGAAGAACACCACCAGCGGCCGATCCGCAGGGATCCGGCTGCGATCCAGCGCATACGGCGGGTTCGCGAAAAAGTCGCGCTGGTTCATGTCGTCCAGGTCAAATTTCGGCGGCGGGTCGGCCCGGTCCAGGTAGTCACGGAAGCTCCCCTCCCGGTCGTGGCGGTCAATCACGTACTCCAGCAGCGCGCGAAAACGATACGGCGGGTAGTAGCCACGCATCTGGTGGATGCGCTCGCCCTCCTCGTCGTAGAAGGCAATCGAAGGGGTGAAGTTGAGCCGCTGTTCGGCCGCGTAGCGCCGCTCGATCCAGGTCTCGCCATCGAGATCGGTAACTTCCCGCGTCCCCAGGGCATCAATCGCGACGACATTGAAATGCGCCGACAGATACTCGCGGATGTCGTCCTGCGCGAAATTCTTGTCGAACAGCGCCTCGCAGTAGGGACAGTCGTCCATGCCGAAGTAGACCGCCAGCCCCATCTTGCCCTGCTCGACCGCATCGTCCAGGTCCTCGCGCAGGTCCAGGAAACTCAGTTCGAACCAGTCCGGCGTATGCAGGCCGATCGGCCGCGGCGTGTCGTCGAAGACCAGTCCTTCGTCCGCCCCGGCCCCGTCGTCCGCCGACACGGGCGACGCCACAAGCGCCCACGCCAACATCATCAGCGCGAGACCGGCCAGCAGGCCGGGATGGCAAATTCGGCAAGACGGGCGTTTCACGTGGGCGGTTTTCCGAAAGGGCCTGCTACTCGGACGGCGGCTCCAGCACCGAGGTTCCCCCGAGATACGGACGCAGCTTTTCCGGGATCCGGATGGAGCCATCCGCCTGCTGATGATTCTCCAGCAACGCGACCAGTGCGCGCCCCACCGCGACCCCCGAGCCATTGATGGTGTGAACCAGCTCGGGACGCTCGCCGGCCTTCGGCCGGAAGCGCGCCTGCATACGCCGGGCCTGGAAGGCCTCGAAGTTCGAGCACGACGAGATCTCGCGGTACGCATCCTGCGCCGGCAACCAGACCTCGAGGTCATAGGTGCGCGCCGCGGCGAAGCCCATGTCACCAGTGCTCAAGAGCATGACGCGATAGGGCAGTTCCAGTGCCTGCAGCACGGCCTCGGCGTGCCCCAGCAGGCTCTCGAGCGCCGCATCGGAGTCTTCGGGCCGAACGATCTGCACCAGCTCCACCTTCTCGAACTGGTGCTGCCGGATCAGGCCGCGCACGTCACGGCCGTAGCTGCCCGCCTCGGAGCGGAAGCACGGGGTATGGGCCACCATCCGCAACGGCAGCTCGTCGGCCTCCAGGATCTGGTCCCGCACCAGGTTGGTCAGCGTGACCTCGGCCGTGGGGATCAGGCGGTAGCGCTGATCACAGTCCACCGAGAACAGATCCGCGTCGAATTTCGGCAACTGGCCGGTGCCCTCCAGCGACTCGGGATTCGCCAGGTAGGGCACATAGGTCTCCTGGTAGCCGTGCGAGCCGGTGTGCAGGTCCAGCATGAACTGGGTCAGCGCCCGGTGCAGCCGGGCCATCTCCCCGCGCATGACCACAAACCGCGACCCGGCAACACGAACGGCCGCCTCGAAATCCAGCCAGCCGCCCGGCAGACCCAGATCCACGTGATCCCGCGGCGTGAAGTCGAAATCCGCCGGCGTACCCTCGCGCCGGATTTCCACGTTGGACTTCTCGTCCAGACCGTCCGGCACATCCGCCTGCGGCAGGTTGGGGATCCACATCAACAGCGCGTCGAGTTCCTCCTGCACCCCATGCAGGTCGGTCTCGCACTGCTTGAGCTCGTCGCCCAGACGCCCGACCTCGGCCTTCAGCGGTTCGATGTCCTCCCCCCGGGCCTTGGCCTGACCAATGCCCTTGGAACGGGTATTGCGCTCGGCCTGCAGCTCCTGGGTGCGCACCTGCAACGCCTTGCGCCGGGCTTCCAGGGCCTCGAAACGTTCGCGGTCCAGGGTGTACCCCCGACGCTCGAGCGCGGTGGCGGTCGCGTCCAGATCCTGACGCAGGCTGCGGATATCAAGCATGACGGCTTTCCAGTACGGGGTTGCGGGAACGACGGGGAAGTCTACGGTTGCGGCCCCGTGGCGTCCACGGGCACCACCCGGTCGCTCACGAAGCCATCGCCCCCGGGGACGCACACCCCGCACAGCCCGGCGGCCGCGGCCACACCGGAACCCCGCCCCATCCCCATCCCATGCGCAGTTCGCGGAAAAGACCTACAGTTTATGCGATCACATCGCGTGCACCCAGCAGGCCCCTACCATCGAAGCCATGAGCGCACATCCGTCCATCGACCCGACCGAGACCGCCACGCAGGCACTGGCCACGGTCATCAACACCCTGGCGACCGCGCTGCCCGCCGATGCCCTGGTGACCGAGACCGCGGAACGCCGCGCCTACGAGTGCGACGGCCTCTCTGCCTACCGCCAGATCCCAGGGGCGGTCGCCCTCCCGCGCACGCGGGAAGAACTCCTGACCTGCCTGCAGGTCTGCCGCGAACACGGGGTGCCGATCATCCCGCGCGGCGCCGGCACGGGGCTGTCCGGCGGCGCACTGCCGAGCGAGACCGGGCTGCTGCTGTCCATGGCACGCTTCAACCGCATTCTCGAGATCGACGCGGACAATCGCTGTGCAGTGGTGCAGCCGGGGGTGCGCAACCTGGCGATCTCCGAAGCCGCGGCGCCGCAAGGGCTCTACTACGCCCCCGACCCCTCCTCGCAGATCGCCTGCTCCATCGGCGGCAACGTCGCCGAGAACGCGGGGGGCGTGCATTGCCTCAAGTACGGGCTGACCGTGCACAACGTCATCGGGCTGGAGATCGTCACCCTCGACGGCGAGACCATCCGGCTGGGCGGCAAGACCCTGGATACCGCCGGCCTGGACCTCCTCGCCTTCATGGTCGGTTCCGAGGGCATGCTGGGGATTGTCACCGAGGTTACCGTCCGGCTGCTGCCACGCCCGGAACGCACCCAGGTTCTGCTCGCCAGCTTTGCCGACGTGGAATCGGCCGGGCGCGCCGTGGCCGGGATCATCGCCGCCGGCCTGATCCCGGCCGGGCTCGAGATGATGGACAACGCCGCCATCCGCGCCGCGGAGGACTTCGTCCACGCCGACTATCCGACCGACGCGGCGGCCATCCTCCTGTGCGAGCTCGACGGGACCAATGCCGAGGTCTCGGAGGACATCATGGTCGTGCGCAAGAAGCTGCTGGACCTGGGCGCCACCGAAGTGCGCACCGCCCGCGACGATGCCGAGCGCGCCCGCTTCTGGGCCGGGCGCAAGGCGGCGTTCCCCGCCGCCGGCCGCATCTCGCCGGACTACTACTGCATGGACGGCACCATCCCGCGCCACCAGCTTGGCATCGTTCTGGAACGCATCAACCGGCTGTCACAAGAGCACGGCCTGGGGGTGTGCAACGTGTTCCACGCCGGCGACGGCAACCTGCACCCGCTGATCCTGTACGACGCCAATCAGCCCGGACAACTGGAGACCGCGGAGACCTTCGGTCAGCAGATCCTCGAGCTGTGCGTGGAGGTCGGCGGCACCGTCACCGGGGAACACGGCGTCGGTGTGGAAAAGCTGGACGGGATGTGCGTGCAGTTCGCCGCCCCGGAGCTGGAACAGTTTCACCACCTGCGCCGTGCGTTCGACCCGCTGGGCCTGCTCAATCCCGGCAAGGCCGTCCCCACCCTGGCACGCTGTGCCGAGTTCGGGCGCCAGCATGTACACGGCGGCCAGGTGTCGCATCCCGATCTGCCGCGTCTGTAGGATGCCAGCCCCGAACCCACCGCACGCGACCGCTACCATGTCCGACACGACGCTGGCCACCCCGCTGGCCGACGAGTTCTCCGGTGCCGTCGATGCCACCCTGAACGCGCTGCAGGCCCTGGTCCCACTGGACATCTGGATGCTGACGCGAGTCGAGGCCGACGACTGGATCGTCCTGCACACACGCGGGCGGGCCCCACGCTTCCGTCCGGGTGCCGCGTTCAGCTGGCAGCACTCCTACTGTGTCCACATGCACGCCGGCGAGGGGCCGAACGTGGCCGCCGATGCGCGCAGCGTGCCCGCCTACGCCAGTGCCCCCATCAATGACATCGCGGCCATCGGCTGCTACGTGGGATTCCCCCTGCACGACGCCGAAGGCCAGCTGTTCGGCACCCTGTGCGGTCTGCACCCCGAGCCCGTGGATCCCGCCATCGAACGCCACGAACCGGTCATCCGCGCCCTGGCCGAATCCCTGAGCCACGTGCTGCGCCTGAGCCAGCGCGCCGAGGTCCTGGACCGCCTGCGCCAGCACACGGCCCTGTCCGTGCACAGCGACCCGCTGACCGGGGTCCTCAATCGGCACGGCTGGGAGCTCGCGCTGGAGGCCGAAGAGACCCGATGCCAGCGGCTCGGGCAACCCGCCGGGATCATCGCGCTGGATTTCTTTCCGGAGGGCTTGTCCTCCGACGGGGCCGAAGGCCACGACGACACCGAACTGGTGCGGGCGATCCTCGCCCTGCAGGAGCGGGCACACCCCACCGACCGGATCGGACGCCTGGGTGGCGGCCGCTTCGCCCTGCTCGCGAGCGAGATGAAGAACCCGTCGCTCGCGGAACGCGCCCGATCACTGCAACAATATCTGGCGGATCAGGGCATCCCGGCCAGTGTCGGGTACGCAGCACGCGAACCGGGCACCGGCACCCTCGCAAGCGCCCTGCAAAACGCCGCACGCGGGAAACGCAACGCGCCACAACCCACGTCTCCCTGAACCACCCGTCCCGCCCCAGCGCTCGCTCGACAGGACACACCATGGCCCGGACCTTCGACCCAGCCGACCCTTCGCACACGCCGTTCAATCTCGGGGTCGATCACACCCTGAAGCTGCTCCACCGCCTCGCGCCGCTGGATGTCTGGATGCTGACCCGCATCGAGGACAACGAGCAGATCGTGGTGCGCGCCGACGACCACGGCTACGGGATTGAACCGGGCACCGCCTTTGACTGGGGCAACTCCTTCTGCATCCGCATGCTGGCCGAGCGCGGCCCGCGAATCGCTCCGGAAGTGACACAGGTGCCCGCCTACCAGGATGCACTTGCCGCGCAGACGGATCCACCCGCCATTGGCAGCTACATCGGCTTTCCGGTACACGACCGCGAGTACGGCATGTACGGCGTGCTGTGTGCAATGCATCCCGAGCCCGTCTCCCAGGCGATCGAATCGCGCGCGGGAGAGATCGAGTCCGCGGTTCAGGTGATCGAGGCACTGCTGCGACAACGCCGCCACATCGACGAACTCGAACGCGAACGCGAAGCGCTGATCCTGGAGGCCTACAACGACAGCCTGACCGGTACCCGCAACCGCCGCGGCTGGCAGATCGCGCTCGATGCCGAGGAACAGCGCTGCGAGGATCACAGCCTTCCGGCGGGCATCATCGCCCTGGATCTCGACCACCTGAAGGCGGTCAACGACCATGAGGGCCACGACGCCGGTGACCGGATGATCCAGGCGGCGGGCCAGGCGCTGCGGAGTGCCAGCCGCGAGAACGATGTGGTCGCGCGCCTGGGCGGCGACGAGTTCGGCGTGCTCCTGCCGGAGACCCCGGCGGACTACCTGCCCGAGATCGCCGACCGGCTGCGCGCGGCGCTCCTGGCGGCAGGTGTCGAGGCCTCCATTGGCTACGCCTGCCGCACCGTCAGCGGCTCGCTGGCCGCCGCCCAGAGCAACGCCGACGCCGCCATGTACGCCGACAAGCGCCAGCGCCGCGGCCCGTCGGCCCACTGATCGCCGCCAGGGAAGCACTGACTCATGGTTACGCGCGTTGCGGCCCGCCTGCGCCCCGAAGTCGCGCAGGTGCCGAGCGGCGGGTATCCAGAACCGGCGGCCCGTCTCGCTCCGCCCCGCCCGAAACCCGCTGCCGCAGGCCCGCCTTTGGTTTACCATTGAGGCCTTCGCATCCGGGCGACCCCAATTCTACGAGGCCGTTTCATGAGCAAAACCGTCACGCTGACCGACAACACCACGGGCAAGAGCATCGAGCTGCCGATCCAGGAGGGCTCGCACGGCCCCAACTGCCTGGATATCCGCGCCCTGTACAAGGAGCTTGGCTACTTCACCTACGACCCGGGCTTCATGTCCACGGCCAGCTGTCGTTCGGACGTCACCTTCATCGACGGCGACGAAGGCACCCTGCTCTATCGCGGCTACCCCATCGAGCAACTCGCCTCCGAGAGCACCTATCTCGAGGTCTGCTACCTGCTGCTGAACGGCGAACTGCCCTCCTCCGACGATCTCCACGACTTCTCGCGCATCATCAAGGAACACTCGATGCTGCACGAGGCGGTGCGCCGCTTCTTCGACGGCTTCCGCCACGATGCGCACCCGATGGCGATCATGGTCGGCGTAGTCGGCGCCCTGTCGGCCTTCTATCACGACAACGTCGACGTGCATAACCCGGAGCACCGCCGCATCGCCGCGCACCGGCTGATCTCCAAGATGCCGACCATCGCCGCCTGGTCGTACAAATACGCCCACGGCCAGCCGTTCATGTACCCGGATAACAACCTGTCCTACACGGCCAACTTCCTGTCGATGATGTTCGGGGTCCCCAGCGAGCCCTACCAGCCGAACCCGGTGTTCGTGCGCGCGCTGGACCTGATCCTGATCCTGCATGCCGACCACGAGCAGAACGCCTCGACCTCCACCGTGCGCCTGTCCGGCTCCTCGGAGGCCAACCCGTTCGCGGCCATCTCCGCCGGCATCGCCTCGCTGTGGGGCCCGCTCCACGGCGGCGCGAACGAGAAGGTCATCCGCATGCTCGAGGAGATCGTGAACTCCGACAAGAGCGTCGAGGACTTCGTCGCCCGGGCCAAGGACAAGAACGACCCCTTCCGCCTGATGGGCTTCGGTCACCGGGTCTACAAGAACTACGACCCGCGCGCCAAGATCATCCGCAAGATGTGCCACGAGCTACTGGAAGAGATGGGCGACATGGGCGCCGACAACCAGCCGCTGTTCGACGTAGCGATGGAGCTCGAACGCATCGCGATGGAGGACGACTACTTCATCGAGCGCAAGCTCTACCCGAATGTCGACTTCTACTCCGGCATCATCCTGCGCGCGATGGGCATCCCGCTGAACATGTTCACCGTGATCTTTGCGCTGGCCCGCACCGTCGGCTGGATCTCGCACTGGAACGAGATGATGATGGACCCCGAATCCCGCATCGGCCGTCCACGCCAGCTCTACACCGGCTACCCCTCCCGCGAATACGTCGCCATCGAGCAGCGCTGAGCCAGAAGACCCGGCAGGCGTACCGATCGGCATGCCCTCCAACCGAAAAAGGGCCAGCCCTCAGGCTGGCCCTTTTTTGTGTGCCGGACATGCCCGGCGGTCAATCAGCGAAAGATGCTCTCGTGCCGGGTTTCCATCATCTGCGGTGCTTCCGGCGGGCACACCGAGTCCGGCTCGATGCGTGCACGCTCGTCGACCAGCCCCAGATCGGCAGCCGTCGGCATATCCCCACGCGAAATCTCCAGATACTCAAGCAACCGGCCAAGGCCGTTCAGCGCCCGTGCCTTCGCGATTTCCATGTCGTGCTGCGCGTTGATATAGGCGCGGCTCGCCTCGAAGTACTCGTTCTCGGTGTCGAGTAGGTCCAGCAGGCTGCGCTGGCCGATACCGAACTGCTGTCGGTATGCGGTCCGCACACGGTCCGAGGAATCGCGATGCTGACGGAGGAAACGCAGCTGGCTTTCCAGGGAACGGACGTCGTTGTACGCCACCGATACGGTCTGACGGACGTTACGGCAGACCACTTCCTGTTGGTCACGCGCCTGATTGAACTCCTCCGTGAACTGGCGTACACGCGCCTGATCCGCTCCACCCCGGAAGAGGTTGAACGTCATCATCACCATTGCCGAGGTGTCGTGGACCCGGATGTCCTGCCGCTCCAGAAGATCGTTCTCGTAGGCGTGACGCAATTGCAGGTCGACCCGGGGGTGGAAGGCCGCACGGGCGACGTTGCGTTGCTCCTGCGCCGCCTCCATGTTCCTCAGGGACGCAAACATGGCCGGGTTCATGGTGACCGCCTCGGTCAGTGCCTCCTGCACCGTACCCGGGATGGGCTCTTCGGAGAACGTCCCGACGAGATCCGCCCGGCCATCGGCTGGCATCTGCCCGACCACGCGATAGTAGCGAGCATTGACATCATGCAGGTTCTGTCGCTCGGTCAGAAGATTGGATTCCGCAAGCGCGAGGCGGCCGGCCGCCTGTTCCAGATCCACGCCCCGGCCAACCCCGCGCTCGGTTTGATCGACGATCTGATCGTAGACGTCTTTGTGGGCGTCGTAGTTTTCCTGCGCCAGATCCACCAGCAGCCGCTGACGCTGGACGTCGGCAAACGCCCGAACAGCCTCCAGCGCAATATGCTCGGTCGCCTCCCGCAGCTCGAAGAACCGGACACGCTGGATCTCGCCAAGACGATTCACCTCGCTGGCAGTCTCGAACCCGTCATACAACATCTGCGTCAACGTAATATCCACGCCGCGCGGGTTACGCGAGAAGGTGTCGAAACCGTCGTCACTGTAACGCTGCCGCTGGTAACCCGCGCGCGCGTTGAGATCGATCTCCGGCATGAATCGGCCGCGCGCACCAGTCTGCTCTTCGCCGGCCGCACGAAATGCGTGCCACTGCGACTGGACCTCCGGATTGGACAGTACCGCCTCCATGGCGGCGTCCCGGAGTTCCTCTGGCGGCGCTGCATGCGCAGACACCCCCACCGCCATCGCCACGGCCGCCGTCAGGCCGACGAGAGCCCCCTTGCTGATCACAGTCCCGAATCGCTTCATCGCTCTTGTCCTTTCATTTGGCACGGACACCCCCCAGAACGACCTCTGCCGGGCTTTTTTCTTGCCGGTCAGAAAAGTTCTGGTTATCAAAACTTTTGAATACTAGGGACCACCCCCAGGTGGCACAACTCTCGCTTCCTTCGCCGGCTAACGCTCGCTAAACGGAAAACGAAAAAGAAGTGATATTAAAGATGATTTTCTCTTTACGAATCTGGCTTTTGCCGTCAGCGTAGCCCATCATCGGGTGTGATGCGTAATCCGCTTTCACCGGAGGGCACGCCCACGTGCTTCTGTCTTGTGCCCGCACCCCCTCACAAGTGACCCGGCTGCTCGGCGTCGTGCTGATGCTGGCGCTGGGCACGTGGACCCTGGGTACTTCCGACGCGGGGCTCGAAGACTTCGCGCAACTGGAGGAGGTCGCCGCCATCCGGTACGGCCCGGAGACCGCGGAGCGGGTCCGTGAATGGCGCGAGTTGCTCGAATCGCTGGCAGACGAAGACGAGCAAACCCAGATCGCACGGGTGAACGAGTTCTTCAACCGTCTATTGCGTTATCAGGACGATCAGGTCACCTGGGGCCAGGAGGACTTCTGGGCGACGCCGCTGGAGGCCATGGACAAGGGTGCCGCCGACTGCGAGGACTACTCGATCGCCAAGTACGTCAGCCTGCGCAAACTGGGCATCCCGGATGAACGTCTGCGGCTCTTTTACGTGCGCGCCCGTATCGGCGGCCCGGGCAGCAACCTGAGCCAGGCCCATATGGTCCTGGGCTACTTCGAAACTCCGCGCGATGAGCCCCTGGTTCTCGACAATCTGATCACCCGTATCGAGCGCGCCGGGGAGCGCGACGATCTGACGCCAATCTTCTCGTTCAACAGTCGGGGCCTCTGGCCCGACGGCGCATCACAATCACAGGCCGACCCGACGGCCCGGCTGTCCCGCTGGCGCCGGGTCCTGGAACAGCTGGCGGAATACGGTCTCGATCTTGAACAACCCATCAACCCGACCCCATAAAGAGGGCGCAGGCATGACGTTGAGAAAACAACTCTGGATCGCAGTGGCCATCATCATGCTGCTCGCGCTGCTGGTGAGCATCGTCGCCAGCACGTTGTCGGCACGCAACTACCTGGCCCAGCAGATCCTGACCAAGAACATCGACAACGCCGCCTCGCTTGCCCTGTCGCTTTCCCAGCTGCCCAAAGACGACACGACCGTCGAACTGCAGATTGCCTCCCAGTTCGATACCGGCCACTACCGCCATATCCGGCTCGAGGATCCCACGGGCGATCTCATGCTGGAACGACGCAATCCCGAAGCGCCGCGGGGTGTCCCGATGTGGTTCATCGACACCCTGGATTTCGATGTCCGCCCCGGGGTGGCACAGGTGTCCGACGGCTGGTCGTCCTTTGGCACGCTGATCGTCGAGAGCCAGACCAATTACGCATACGAAGAACTCTGGGCCGGCACCCTTCGATTGACGGCAATCTTCACGGTGGGGCTCCTGGTCATCGGTTTACTGGGGTCGTTCCTGCTCGGACGACTCATCCAGCCCCTCCGGCAAGTCGTGGACCAGGCCGAAGCGGTCGGTGCACGCCGCTTCATTACCACCCCGGAACCGCGCACATGGGAATTCCGCGCCCTGGTACGTGCCATGAACCAATTGACCGAGCATGTCCGCGCCATGCTCGTTGAAGAGTCGAGACGACTGGAACGCCTGAAGACCCGACTGCAGCACGATGACGTGACGGGCCTGCTGGCTCGGGAGCCCTTTCTCGCCCGCCTGCAGGCCACGCTGGATAACCGACATGCGGGTTCCTCCGGCAGCCTCGTGGTGCTCCGCATCCACGACCTGGCCACGATCAACCAGATCGTCGGCCACCAAAATCTCGATGCGCTGCTCGCGCGAATCGCGAAGGTCGTGGAACAGGCCGTCGCCCATACCGAGTATGGCGCCGCCGGACGGCTCAACGGCTCCGACATCGCGGTCTTTGGTGACAGTATCGCGGACAGTCACCGCTTCGCGCAGTCCCTTCTGGGCGGCGTTCGGGATGCGCTCGGCGACGACGCACCCGACGCCCTGACGCTTCATGTTGCCGCGACCCTCTACCACCCTGAAGACACCACCGGGGAGGTTCTTGCGCGAGCGGATCTCGCGTTGGCACGGGCGGAACTGGAGCCCGGCGATGCAGTCGCCCACGAGCCCCATGCCGCCCTTCCCTATTCGGACCAGCATCAATGGCGGGCGGCCATCACCGACGCGCTAGACCAACACGGGGTCGAGCTGGGCCGGTTTCCGGTGATCGATGCCGACCAACAGCTGATGCATCACGAAGCGCCGATGCGCCTGTTACTCGACGGCGAACGGCGACCCGCGGGCTATTTCATGCCCTGGGCCGTGCGCCTCGATCTGATCCGCCGGCTCGACGACGCCGTCCTGGAAGCGGCCCTGTCTCAGCTGCAATCGCCCGACGAACGCCTGGCCATCAACCTCTCGGTCAACAGCCTGCGTGACACCCACTTCCGTCAGGCCCTCGAGTCCCGGTTGCAACTCGAACCCCAAGCGGCGGGGCGCCTGTGGGTCGAGTTCCCGGCTCGTGGTGCACTCGCACACCCTGCGGAACTTCGCGATCTCTGCCGCATCGCGCGCCTGACGGGGTTCACCGTGGGGCTCGAGCACGCAGGACCGGAAGCCTTTCAGGCGCACGACCTGACCACCTTTGGCCTCCATTATGTCAAACTGCAGGCTTCCCTGGTCCACGGCGTGCATCGCTCCAGCGAGACCCAGGCCCTGATACGCGGGCTTTGCACCCTGGCCCACTCCATCGGGATCCTTGTGATCGCCGAAGGCTGTGACAGCAGCGACGACATCGAACTGCTGATGGACGCCGGCATTGATGCCGTCACGGGGAGCGCCGTCCGGGAACCGACGCGTTAGGGAGACGCCGATTCAATCGCGCCGGATCGCTGGCTTCCGCATCTTCACTCGTGCACGGAGCCAGCTGGCCGCCCTGACCGGGCCAGCGACGGCCCGGTACTCGCCCCGCACGAACCCGCCTTTCTCAGGGATTCCCTTCCGGCACAGAAAAAGGCCCGGGCCGCACCGCGGCGCCGGGCCCTTGATCCCGATGGCAGAGACCGCTACTGATCGATAGAGAGGTGCCCGTTATCGATCAGGGTCTGGATAAAATCGTACGACGAGTCGAAGCCATCCATGCTGATCCCTTCCAGCGTGATGGCGTAATCGGCACCGCCCGCGTCACTCCCCAGCATGCCGCCCGAGCTGATGTGCAGCACGGTATCCTCGCCCTGCGCTTCCGCCATCAGGTACTGGTCGATCGTCTCCTGGCTCGCGCTGGACAGGAGCTCGCCGAGCGTGATCTGGGCACCGGGGTCGTTGCTCTCCAGGCTGAAGCCCTGGATCACGAAGCGCGCCGGATCCTCCATGCTGCCTTCACCACCCTGCGACACGACAAAGATGTCCTGATCCGAATCGACCGTCAGGAAATTCGCACCGAAGGAAAAGGCCTCTTCGCCACCCGCGGGATAGAACTCCGCATCCTCGCCCTGACCCACCTGCACCGAAAGGTCGACTGGCTTCACCGCGAACGCGCTTTCGTCCCCACTGGCTCCAGGACCCGTACTCCCGCCCTGGAATGCAATGAAGGCGAACGTCTCGCCACCAAGCTCCAGGAAGCCATTCTCATCCACATCGCTGGCCAGATCGCGGGCATCACCGATCCGCACACCCTCGGCGTCGTACAGGTGATAGGAACCGCCGTTAATGGCGCCCTGGACCTGGAACACGGCCGTATCGGTCGGGCTGACCAGCGTAAAGAGCAGGGCCTCGCCGAACTCGATCGCGTTGGGGTCATCCGAAGCCCCTTGGTGGTCGATCGCGAAAAAGCCATCCTGATGCGAGACGGCTGCACTCTTCGAACCGGTCTCCTTCAGGTTGTTCGCATTCGCCATCGTCCCCTGAACATCACTGCCGCCAACCGTGTGGGCAGAAGCCATCAGATCCGGCACCAGATCCGGCGGCTCTTCGCCACTCGGCTCGGGCACGGGAGCCACGCCACTACCGGTATCCACGAGATCGTCCATCCCGGACAGGACCACCGTGCCCTCGATCGTTACATTCAGCTGATTGCCATCCACCAGGCCGGCGCGAATCGCTGCGGCCCCGGCCTCGGTCAGGACCACCACCCAGTTGCCCGAGCCGTCCTGGGCCAGCACCAGGTAGGCTGTATCCCCACCCACGATGCTGTAGGCGATCGCCCCGGCCAGTGATGGGTCCAACCCGTCCAGATTCAGGACGTGAGACACATCGAAAACCACGTCACCCGCCGCGGCGTCATTCGCATCTTCGTAGCCGTATCCCGCTGTCACCGACACCGATACTGCAAGGGTCGGGTACGCGACAGGGGGGGGATCCACGGGCAGTGGATCGACAGGCGGCGGTTCGACCGGAGGCTGGTCTACCGATGGATCGGTCGGTGACGTACCGGGCGGAATGCCCGTCTCGATCCCTTCTCCCCCGGGAACCGCTACGGTCTCGCCCAAGGCGTCCGGCCGATCGAAGGCGTTCACCGGGAAGGTGTAGTTAATCGGCTCCATAGGCTCGCTAATGCGCGCGACGCGGACAAACCCGCCCCCTTCGCTCTCACCGCCCTCCAGGCCCGCTGCGGGAGGTGCGATCAGCTCATCCAGCGACTCACCGCGGTCGAGGGCGGCAATCACTTCTTCCGCCGTCGGGATCTCCGGATTATCGGCCCGCCCGCTCTCCGCCAGGGCCTCGCCCATCAGGGCCTGCTGGCCCTCGCCAAGCGAAACGGCGACACCGTCCATCCCTTCCAGTTCCACCGACGCGCCGCGCAGCGGGATCACTTCCTCGCCCGCATACACCGGATCGCCCACGGCAAGCACTCTCGAGTTGCCCTCGGCATCCCGCGCAATCACCGTCCCGGTCAACGCCTGTACGGTGGCCACCACAGCATTCACAGCCATTGTCCCCCTCCTACGCCGATCCTGCAGACCGGCCCATACGAACGCTCTCGCGTCCCGTCTCAATCCAGTTGTTGCGTATCACCCGATTGAGCGACCACAGACACACTCGACCCTATCGCGCCTCGTCTACTTGCCGACAGGCCTAAAGCAGGCCCTCATCGTCTTCCACCAGGGTCAGACGTTGCGCCGAGGCGCGAAGATCCTTGCGCCCCAGCAGCTTCTTCTGTGCGGCCTCCGGCAAATCCGTAAACCGGATCACGCCTTTGTCCGTGAGCACCTCGACCAGGTCCTCCAGCACGCGAATCAGCTCCAGGTCGGAGGCCTGCAACGCCGCCGGCGCTGCCTCCCCACCATCCCCGCCGAGAAACGCCAACATCTCCGGCGCATCCGCTGCCACGAACTCCGTGCAATCGGCATTCGCCTCGCGGCTCACCTGGTCGATCCTGCCTTCCGTATCCCGTCTCACATACATGCGCGGCCCCTCCGGCCGTTTCCGACTCAGCTTCCCAGACTACACCCCCAGACACGAAAAAGCCCCGCCGATTTGCACCGGCGGGGCTTTATCTACGACCGCTTACTGGTCGATCGTCAGCTGCCCGCTATCCAGCATATCCTTGACGATATCGTCGCTGTACTGGACGTCCTTCAACGTGATGACCTGATTGGCATTATCGGTGTCACCATTCAGGCCGCCCTGGGAGTTGACGTAAAGCTTGGTGTCGGCGCCGTCCTGCTCGGCAATGATGTAGTCGGCAATGTTTTCCTCGCTCTCACCCTGAAGAAGATCCTTCAGGTCGAGAACGTTGTCGCCATTTCCAAAGTCGGTCACTACATCATTGGCGGGCGCGTCGCTCGTTCCTTCGTCACCCGCATTCCAGCGGAAAATGTCGTCTCCAGCTCCACCGGTGAGGATGTCGTCGCCACCACCCCCGATGAGGATGTCATCGTCGTCCGTACCGATAATAACGTCACTATCGGAGGAGCCTTCGAATACATTGTTGGGGCTGAAGGTCAGATCAAACGCCCCCGAATCGCTCCCGCCATCACTTCCCAACGGGTCACCGTCACCATCCATTGCTTCGAATTCAAAGGGAATGCTGAATCCGGACCCTTCACCCACGAGGCTACCAAAACCTCCGATACCGAAATTACCGGATCCCGGACCATGCGAGATGTGGATTTCGTCAAATGCGCCTACGCCCGACACTGTCGTGCCCGTTCCGTCTCCAACCAGCTCGCCATCGAGAAACACGCTCCATGCAACGTTCGCACCCGGGCCTTGTTCGCCCCAGGTCTCGAGTTCCAGCGACTGCAGGGTTTCACGGACATCTGTAGTTCCGGCCTGGACGAATTCCGCTTTCAACGTTTCTCCCGAACCGATGCGTGGACCGCTCCCGACACCGAAGGAGTTAGCGGAGAAGTTGACGGAGGTAGGATCCCCCCCGGAGTCCGTAGCAGTAAATCGAATGGCCAGATCGGACCCAGCGCTTTCGATCACTTCTCCCGTATTCCCCCCATTTTGAGGCGCAAAGAACCCTAGATCCTCGGCATTGATTGCATCCAGGTCCTTTTGCAGTGAGACGGTGTACAGTCCAGTCTCAACATCCAGTAATGCCGTGAACACCACGGTATCTTCGCCAATGAAACCCGTTAATGTCCCATCACTGGATTCGAACCATACTTTTTCACCCCCGGACGTCAGGTTCGTGGTTTCGCCTGGTGTCCCTGAATCGACAAGGATGTAGTCTTTGCCGTCGTCATGATCGATGTAGGCTTCGTTTATAGTGAATGAGGTAATCGAAGCGCCATCCACGTCTGCGCCAATTCGCAGCCCGGAGTCACCAGTCAGGGTGGTACCGGCTTCCGTGCTCAGCACGCCAGTGGTTGAATCCTCCACGACCGGAACGTCATCCACAATGGTGACATTGACCGCATCATTCGCGGTACCACCGTTGGTGTCCGTGACCGTGACATTAATAGCATCTTTCTGCAGTTCGTCACGCCCCTGCTCTGGATGGTCGGCTGCATCGGTCAACGTATAGCTATAGGTGACGGTGTAGATTCCGTCATCGTTGCCGGTAAAGCCAGTGATCTCCAGCGTGCCCTTGGAGGTATCGACACTCAGCGGGTTGGCTTCACTCGCGTCATTGAGCTGATCGATATTGAACGTCTGGTTGAAATCGGATCCGGCGAACGTCAGGCTGGCGACGCCCGCGGAAGCCGTAATAGTGAACTGACCGTTCTGCGTCAGCGCATCCTCATCCGGATTCGTACCATTCGCCAGGTTCGCCTCGTCGACCGTCACGTCCGTATCACCAAGCCCTGTGATCTCGGGTCCAGGAACGGGGTCGGAATCCGGCACGGGCACCTCAATCGCCGCCTGCGCATCATCCGTCAGGACGAACGGGTTCACACCACCATCCGCGATGGTCACTGTGCCCTCGACCTCCGCAGCCAGCTCGTTGCCCGATACCTGACCGTTGCGGATCGCCTCAGCACCGGCGTCGGTCAGCACCACATTATTGCCGTCCAGAGCCAGATAACCGCCGCTGTCGTCGTTCAGCGACAGAGCGATCTCGCCCGCCAGGTCGCCGTCGATGCCATCAAGGTCCAGATCGGTCGTGACCTCGAACACCACATCATTCTCGGCCGCCGACTGCGGCCAACCGTCGGTCGTGCCATCCACCAACTCCAGGCCAACCGTCAGCGTCGGTTCCGGTGTCGGTACCTCCTCCAGGCCAGCAACATCCTCGTCCGTTAGCGTGAAGCTATCCACGTCCTGCGTGCCGGTCACCGTCACACTGGCACCCGCCGGGTCGAACTGGCCATTGCGGATCGCCTGGGCACCATCGTCCGTCAAGACGATGGCGTCGCCCGCCTCGTTCAACGCGAAGTAGCCTTCGTCGTTGCCATCGGTGATCTCATAGCTCACCTCTCCGCCCAGATCCGGATCGATCCCGGCGTACTCGGTCGCGCTGCTCAGCGTGAACGCCAGCTGGCCTTCCGCGGCCTGGTCACTGCTCTCCAGTTCCAGCGCCGCCGTCACCGTCACATCCAGACTCGGCTCCGGCATCGGAACCTCGATGCCCGCTTGCGCATCATCCGTCAGGACGAACGGGTTCACACCGTCCTCGGCGATGGTCACCGTGCCCTCGACCGACGCCATCAACCCGTCCAGGCCCACCTGGCCATTACGGATCGCCGCCGCACCGTCGGCTGTCAGCACCACGTTGCTACCTTCAAGCGCCAGATAACCGCCGCTGTCCTCGTTCAGCGACAGAGCGATCTCGCCCGCCAGATCGCCGTCGATGCCATCCAGGTCCAGGTCGGTCGTGACCTCGAACACCACATCGTTCTCGGCCGCCGACTGCGGCCAGTCCTCCGGCGTATCCACCGCCGACATACCCACCGTCAGCTCCGGCTGTGGAGTCGGTACCACCACACCACCTTCGGCGCTGGCTTCGAGCATGAAGGTATTGACGAGGCCTTCACCGATCGTCAGCGAGCCCTCGATGGTCACGTCAAGATCGTTTCCTGAAACCTGTCCGTTCTGGATCGCTCTGGCACCTTCCTCGCTCAGTACGACCGACCACTGGCCCCAGTCATTCTGTGAAAGCTCAAGGTATTCGCTGTCGCCACCAACGATCTCGTACGAGAAATCGCCCAGCGAGGGGTCGATGCCATCAAAGTCAGCCTGAGGGTTGATCCAGAATACCGGCATGCCTGCTTCAACTGCCGACGCGGGGAACCCAAAATCTCCGGCCACGTTATCCGCGCCGACACTGAGTTGCTGCAGATCAGGCTCTTGACCCTCAGGCAGCTGGTCCGCCGGAGGCATATAAAAGACTTCTCCCGGCCAAAGTTCGACATCAAACGTCGGCTGCGGGACCTCCACCGCAACGGCTGAAACTTCCGTCGCCGAAACCGGACCGATTCCCTCGATTTCCACGGTGCCCTGAACTTCGACAGAAAACTCGTTATTGGGTACCTGTCCATTCTGCAAGGCCCATGCGCCCTGCTCGGTCAACACGACGGCTGGATTGCCCTCGGAATCCGTACCAATCGCCAGATAGTCCGAATCGCCCCCAACAATTGCATATCCGATCGGGCCCGCGGCCGTATCCGGCAATCCGTCCAGATCCAACGTGGAATCAAGGCTGAACACCGCCAAACCCGTACCGGGTTGTTCAGAGGGCGACACGTCGGCCTCTTCGACCCGAGCGGACATGACGTCTGGACTTTGGGGACGAATATCCGCTACGACCCGCGAGACCATCTCACTGAGCGGTGTAACGCTGATGACGAGGCTGGGTTCCGGTACCACTTCGTCGGTGGTTGTCCCCGTGTCGTCTGTCGTTGTCCCGATCCCAGTATCCGCGAGCGTCCCTCCATCTTCACCGCCAGCTTCACCGGGGCCGCGCAGGGAATTCGAGTCATAGGCGTAGGTGACCTGGCCTACTTCCTCGGAGCCGCGGGTGACACGGACGAAGCTACCGCCCTCACCGGCGACACCGCCGTCCAGACCGGCGGCCGGGGCCTCGATCAGATCCGTGATGTCTTCTCCCCGATCCAGAGCCGCAATGATCTCCTCAACGGTGGCGTCGGCTACCTCGGCGTCCTGGGATTCGGGTTCGGCGGATTCGGCAAGGTCCGCGGTAATGGTGGCCGATTCGTTGCCGGCCAGCGTCATGGTGGACCCGTCCTCGAAGGCCATTTCGATGAAGGCACCGTCTTCAGCGATCACTTCTTCGCCATGGAAGATTGGGTCGCCCGGCTGCAGGACGCGGGTGTTGCCATCCTCGTCCCGCGCAATGACGGTGCCGACAATGGATTCAACGGTCGCTACGACGACTTCGGACATGACGATCCCCTTGGATACGGTACTAGTTGAAAGTTTTAGCTGGATAGGATCCTAGGGGAGCGGCCGCTGGCGCGACAGCTGTACTGAAGTACAGGTGGGCAGGAGGAACGGCCGTAGGACTCGACCGGGAAAACCAGATGCACTCGTAACGATCTGGGTCTCGATTTCGGGCGAGATGATTGGCCGCATCCACGAATCGAGCGAGTCGAGAGCCGAAGGCGAGCCATCCGTCAGGCGGCGCGGCCCGCAAGATGGTCATGTGGGTCGCGAACCCCATCACCCCCGGACGACGACCAGAAGGATCGCCTGGACCGGATCAGGCCGTGGGCCAGGACTCGCGCAGA
This sequence comes from Thioalkalivibrio sp. ALE12, assembly GCF_000381105.1. NCBI lineage: Bacteria > Pseudomonadati > Pseudomonadota > Gammaproteobacteria > Chromatiales > Ectothiorhodospiraceae > Thioalkalivibrio > Thioalkalivibrio sp. ALE12. The sequence goes on from NZ_KB905905.1 coordinate 359,987, forward strand.
CGCGTAAGGTGCAGGACGAGCTGAACGCGATCGTCTACGTCGAGCTTCTTGAAGACCGACCCAAGATGCATCTTGACCGTGCGCTCGGTCATGCCGAGCTGGCGTGCGATTTCCTTGTTGTGCGCGCCTGTGGTCACGGCCAGGGCGACCTGGCGTTCGCGCGGGGTCAGCTCCTCGAAGCCCTCGGGCGGCGTTTCCGGATCACGCGGCTGCACGCTGCGCACCGTACGGATCATGCGGGTCATCAAATCGGGGCCCACCCACAGACCGCCCCCGGTGACTGTGGTTGCAATCGTTCGTAGCTGGGCGACGTTCGCCAGGGTGTGGCAGTAACCGTGTGCGCCGGCGTCGAAGGCACGGATCCCTTCTTCGTCGTTCGGGTGGCGGGAGTGCACGATCACGCGGTGCACCCGCGTGCGCTGCCTGACCTGCTGGTCCCAGTCGGCCAGATCCGTCCCCACCCAGCACGCCTCGGCGCCCTCGGGCAGCGCCGCGGGAAACGGCGGCCGGAGCACCTGGGCGTCCGGAAACGCCGCCTCCCAGCGCGGCGACGGCCGCGAATCTTGATCGATCAGGAAGATCTGCATGTCTCTCAGCGCTCCGTAAAGGCCAGATCGCCCGCGCGGAGGATCGGCTTCAGCAGGTACTGCAGGATGGTTCGTCGCCCGGTGATGATGTCCACCTGGGCCACCATCCCGGTCATGATCTGGTGCTCCTCGTCAAAGCCGGTCTCTTCGGTCCGCACGCGGACCTTGTAGAAGGTGTTGCCATCGTCGTCCGTGATCGTGTCCGGGCTGATGTGTTCGACGGTCGCCTCCAGCCCGCCATAGATCGCGAAGTCATACGCCGTGAACTTCACCCGCGCCTGCAGGCCCGGCCGTAGATAGGCGATATCCTGTGGCGATACTCGGGCCTCGATCAGGAGTTCGTCCTCCAACGGGACCACCTCCGCTACCTCGCGTCCCGGGGAGATGACACCGCCCCGAGTGGTCACGAACATCCTCTGCACAATCCCGGTCATCGGGGAGCGCACCTCGGACAGGCGCACACGGTCCTCGAGCCCTTCGGTCCCCTCGGCCAGCTCCTGCAGGCGGCCCAGCGTGTCGGCCAGCTCGGCGCGCCACTGGTTGCGGAAATTGAGCCGCACCTCGCGGATCTTCTCTTCCGCCTCCTCGATGGCGGCATTCAGGCGGGCGATCTGCGCCGTGGCCTGGTCGCGATCCCCACGCGCATTGGACACCTCCCGCTGCAGGCGGAGCACTTCCACCTCCGAAACCGCCCCGCTTTGAACCAGCGGCTCGGTAACGTCCAGTTCCCGGCTGGCCAGTTCCAGTGCCCGCACAGCCTGGGTGCGGCGCGCCCGTACCTCGTTCAACTCCTCCTGGCGCTGGCGCATCTGTTCCTCGGCAATCCGGATGCGCGAGTTCAGCTCCGCCAGGCTTTCTTCATACAGTCGCTGTTCCTGCTCGACGATAGCGGGTGGGCCCTGCTGTAAGTCCGGCGTAACGAGGAAAGGCGTATCCGAAAGTAACGCGATCAGCCGGGCTTGCCGGGCGCGGAGCGAAAATTCGCTCGCGCGCGCTTCGCCCAGATCGGAAAGGAAGCGGGTGGGGTCGATCCGCACCAGGACATCGCCGCGCTCAACGACGTCACCCTCGCGCGCCAGAATCTCCGAGACCACACCCCCATCCATCGATTGCAGCACCTGGAGGTTCTGTGAGGGAATCACGCGCCCATCGCCCCGCGCGACCTCGTCGATCTCCGCCACCGAGGCCCAGTACACTAGCAAGGCCAGGGTCACCAGAATGCCGTACAGCAGCGCACGGGCCCGCAAGGGTTTCTCCTGGATCTGGGTCCAGTCGGCATCCGAAGCCCAGTTCCGGTGGTCCGAGCCCCCCTTGGCCAGCCAGGGCCGAAAGATCCGGTCCACCATGGGCGCGCCAACCTTGCCGGCGCGATCCATCCCGCGCCCGAGGTCTTCGAACCCCTGTCCTTCCTTTCGCTTGCTCACGCCTGCGCCTTCCCAACGCGGCCTTCCCGCAGGGCCTGGACGACCTGGTCCTTCGGCCCATCCGCCACCACGCGGCCCTGATCCAGCACGATGATGCGATCCACCAGTTCGAGCAGCGAGGTGCGATGGGTCACGATCACCGCCGTGCGCCCCTCCATGAATTCGGCCAGGCGACGCTTCATCGCCTGCTCGGTCGAGTTGTCCATGGAGCTGGTGGGTTCGTCCAGCAGAAGCATGTTCGGCTCGTGCAGCACCGCACGCGCCACCCCGACACTCTGTTTCTGACCTCCCGACAGGCGCCCGCCGCGTTCCCCCACCTGCATGTCGATGCCCTGCGGATGGGTGTTGATCAGATCCTCGATACCGGAAATCGCGATCGCCTTGCGGATCGCCTCGTCCGACGCCAGCGGATCACTGGCGACCAGGTTCTCCCGGAGGCTGCCGTAGAAGAGCGTCACCTCCTGCCCCACATACCCCATGGAACGACGCAGCTCTGCCGGGTCGAGCTGACGCACGTCGATGCCGTCGACCATTACCGCGCCGCCAGTCGGCTGGTACAGGCCCATGATCAGCTTGGCCAGTGTGCTCTTGCCGGAGCCCACCCGCCCCAGGATCGCCACATGCTCCCCCGGCTGGATGCGCAGCGAGACGTTGCGCAAGGCCGGGTTGGGCTGCTCGGGGTAGGCAAAGTCCACATTGCGGAACTCGATCGCCCCCTCGAAGCGATCGCGACTGAGGAACGTGGTTTCCGGAGGCCGCTCCACCGGCAGCGTCATGATCTCGTTAAGGGAGCCCAGCGCGGTGGAAGCCTGGTGATATTGCATCAGCAGCCCCGCGGTCTGGCTGATCGGCGCCATGGCCCGGGAGGAAATCAGGTAGGCGGCAATCAGGCCGCCCATCGACAGATCCCCTTCCATCAGCAGGAACACCCCGAGGACGATAATGGCCACCCCGACCGTGTGCTGCGCCCACAGCGCGGTGTGCGTGACGCTCGCCGTGAGCAGGCGATTCTGCGCGCTGGTACGCGCCAGGTGGGCCGTCGAACGCTCCCAGGTCGCCTGGACTCGCCCCTCGGCGCTCAGCGCCTTCAGGGTTTCCGCACCGGCAAGGCTTTCCACCAGCGTGGAGTTGCGCTGCGCAGCGACGCGATAGCTCTCCTCCGCCAGCGCATGCAGCTTGCGGTGGATCGCCGTCGCGTACAGCAACAGCACCAGCGCACCAATCAACACCGGTACCGCTAGCGGCCAGGCAATCAACGCGATGATCGCAATGAACAACAGTGAAAAAGGCAGATCGACAAAGGCGATGATCGTCGCCGAGGAGATGAAGCTGCGCACCGACTCGAACGCGCCGATATTGGACGCGAACGAGCCCACCGAGGCCGGGCGGTTCTCCATGCGCAGGCCCAGCACCCGCTCCATGATGTGCGAGGACAGCTTTACGTCCGCCCGCATCGCGGCCTTGTCGACAAAATGACTGCGCATGGTGCGCAAGACCAGATCGGCGATCAGCACGATCACCACGCCCGCCGCGAACATGAAGAGTGTTTCCGTCGCGTGGTTGGGGACGACGCGATCGTACACGTTCAGCACGAACAGCGGCATCGCCAGGGCAAAAAGGTTGATCATGACCGCCGCCACGAGCACGTCGCGGTAGAGCGGTCGGTTCTCGCGAATCACGCGCCAGAACCAGTGGCCCTTGTCTTCTTTCGAAACGCGCGGCGCCCGCGCATCCATCCGAAACTCGGGACGGACATAAATCGCTCGGCCCAAGTAGCGCGACTTCAGGCGATCGAGCGGAACTTCGATGACTGCGTCACTCACCTCCGGGTCAACCACGTGAGCCACACTCTTGTCCTCGTTCCAGCCCACGAGGACCCACGCTTCGTGGTTATCCAGCAGCAACAAAGCCGGGAGGAGTTCGTCTTTCAGTGCCCGCGCCTCGCGCGTCACCGTTCGCGTGGTCATGCCTGCGCGACGCGCCGCGCGATCCACGAGGGACGGGCTAAGCCGTCCGTCCTCCAATGGGAGGCCCGCACGGGCCGAATCCGCCGTCAGGTTCAGGCCATGGGTTCGCGCGATGAGTATCAGACCGCCCAGAAGGGGATCGGGACGATCGCGGGAATCGAAAACCGGAAGTGGCGCGGTAGCCGCCGACTCTTCGACTGCGGGGCCTGAGTCCGACGCTCGTTCATCGGAATCAGGCCCCGCGGAGTCATCCCGTTCGTCGATGTCTTGGCGGTTGATAGGTATCCCTCGGAAGGCAGCTTCGGTAGGGGGAGATGCGCGCCCGAGCAACCGATGCGGCCTTTACAACGTTAATTACGTCACAACTTTGCCCCGCCCTCACTCGCAGCACAAGGCAGACGCCATCCTTCGCTTCACGACGGATTAACGCGCCTTCGAGCACGAAAGAATCGACGCAGTTGGTCACCGGCCTTTTCGGCCCGAACACCGCATACCACCTCAATTTGGTGGTTGTGAGAGGGATGGTGGATCAGATCCAGCGCGCTCCCTGCGGCGCCGGTTCGCGGGTCGGTCGCGCCATATACCAGGCGGGCTACCCGGCCATGGATCATGGCGCCGGCACACATGCTGCATGGCTCCAGGGTCACGTAGAGGGTGGTGCCCGGCAGCCGATAGTTCTGCAAGCGCTCGCCGGCTTCGCGCAGCGCCCGGATCTCGGCATGCGCCGTCGGGTCGTGGAGCGCGATCGGTGCGTTGTGGCAGGCGGCCAGGCAGGTGCCATCGGCGTCCACCAGGACTGCGCCGACCGGGACCTCGCCGGCTGCGGCCGCCCGATCCGCCAGGGACAGGGCGCGCTCCATCCAGTAGTCCGCCGCGCCCGGGGCGTCGGGCGCCGGACCGGTCTCGCCCGGCGCCACGCTACGCGCCACTGGGAGGGCCCGGGGGCGGCTCGTCCAGCGCCACCTCGATCGCCTGGACCAGCTCCGACGGCTTCTTCTGCGGCGCGAACCGCCGGATCACCCGGCCGTCGCGCCCGACCAGAAACTTGGTAAAGTTCCACTTTATACCCTGTGTGCCCAGGGCCCCCGGCGCCTGTTCCTTGAGGTGTCGAAACAGCGGATGGGCCCCGGCACCGTTCACCTCGACCTTGGCGAACACCGGGAACGACACCCCGAATCGCGTGCCGCAGGCGCGGATCTGCCCGGCGTCCCCCGGTTCCTGCCCCCCGAACTGGTTGCACGGGAAGCCCAGCACGCGGAAGCCCCGTTCGGCATTGCGTTCGGCCAGGGCCTGCAGACCCTCGTACTGCGGCGTGAAACCGCACTCGCTGGCCACGTTCACGATCAGCAGGACATCCCCCCGCCAGGCGGCCAGCGGCTGCTCGTCGCCGTCGAGCAGCGGGGCGGAAAAATCGAACACATCGGTCATTCGTCCATCCCGTGCCCGGTCTCGCGCAGCGCTTCGTCTTCCAGTTCCGCCAGCACGTCGGCGGCGGCTTGCGACAGTGCGGCCACCAGGCGTGAGGCCGACCGCCGGTCGAGTGTGTGGGCCGCCTCCAGGTGCACCAGGCGCGCATGCGAGTCCGTGCGCAGCTGGGCCCGCAGTCCGACTCGGCCCGTGCCCTGTACGGCTTCACCGGTGTCCACAGCGCTCAGTGCCTCCAGATTGGCGGCATCCAGATCGCCGTACAACGCCGTGACGAGGACGTGCAACTGCACCGCCGGTCGCCCCTCGGCCCAGGCGTCCGCCGCGTTATCCACCAGTTCGATGGCGGTATCGTTGCGGGTCCACCGTTCCCGCAGCAGCTGCTCGAACTGCTCGGCCGGCCGCAGGAACCACTCGTTGTAGTAGTCCGACTCGTAGCGATGTTCCCCCAGGCGGTAGACCAGTCCCTTGCCCGAATAGGCCGGCGCCACGCGCACCGATCCCAGTTCGACCGCCAGGGGCTCGGCGTCTCCGGCCATGCGCGGCGCCGGCTCGGCAGGCAACTCCAGCAGGAACCACGAGCGGTCAACGGCCTCGCGTTCGGGGATCAGCGTGCAGCCGCCCAGTGTCCAGGCGATCAGCAGCAGTGCGGCAACGCTCCATCGGGTCATCCATCTACTCCTTGTCCATGGTGCTGCGGGGCGGCGGGGCACCGAACAGCGCGCCCCCCGGGTTGCGGCGTACGTCATCGGACAGGCTGCGCAGTCCGGCAATCGCGGCCTGCAGTTCGTCCAGGGTCTCCAGCAGTTTGGCCTCGCTTACATCCATGCCCCGGTCGAGGCGTTCCACCATCGAATCCATCCGGTCGACCAGCCGTCCGACATCCGCCGCTTCGGCCGTCTCGCGCAGTTCCCGCAGCGCGGCCCGCGTCTCGCTGGGCAATGCCTGGGTATCCGGGTGCTCGATCAGGCGCTCGACCGACTCCATCACCCGGGTGGCCGTGCGGGTTGTCGTCTGCAGCTCCTCGATCATTTGATCCGCCTGATCCGCCAGGCGGGCGGTATCCAGGTCCCGGATCGTGGTCTCCACCGTGACCAGCAGGCTCGTCAGGTTGTCCACCACACCCTCGATGTCCAGCTCGTCGATGCGCTTGAGGAGGTTCTCGGCATACTCCAGAAACTGCATGGCGGTACTTGGTGCGGACGGGATGTAGATTCCATCCGGGTCCCAGTCATGTGCCAGTGGCGGATGGGCCTCGGGGTCCGAGAAGTCCGCCTCGAGATAGTTCATACCAGTGATCCCCTGAGCGGCCATGCGGACCCGAAGCCCGGCATCGATCAGGTTTTTGAAGACCTCCACGCGGAACTCGCCCTCTTGCGCACTGGCCGCGAAGCGATCCGGGTACAGCCGCGCCCGCACCATCACGTAGCGTTTGCGATCGCGCGGCGAGATATCCGCCTCGTACACCACCGAGGTAAACGTCATGTCGGTCACCTCGCCGATGGTCACCCCGCGGAACTTCACCGGCGCCCCCACCTCCAGACCCTGGATCGACGCGTCCATGTAGGTCTCGATCTGGATCGACGGGCGCAGCAGATTGCCCGCCGTCAGGATCAGCAGCGCCGCGACCAGCGCGGCCAGCCCCCCGAGGATGAACAGCCCCAGCCGGAAATGATGTCGGGCACTCATGCGGGCCTCTCCTCGTCGGAATCCGTCCGCCGCAGGAAACGCTGTACCCACGGGTGGTTCGATGTATCGCGCAGGGTGGCCGGGTCGCCCTCGGCCGCAATCCCCTGACTCTCCTTGTCGAGCATAATCACCCGGTCCGCGATCGCAAAAATACTGGCCAGTTCGTGACTGACGATCACGATCGTCATGTCCAGGGTCCGCGCCAGACGCTGGATCAGGCGGTCCAGATCGGCCGAGGTAATCGGATCGAGCCCGGCCGACGGCTCATCCAGAAACAGGACCTCCGGGTCCAGCACCATGGCCCGCGCAATCGCTGCGCGCTTCTGCATCCCCCCGCTGATCTCGGAGGGCATGAAATCGGCAAATGCCCCCAGCCCCACCAGTTGCAGACGCGCCCGCGCGATCGCATCCATCGCCTCGCGCGGCAGATCGGTATGCACCTCCAGCGGCAGGCGCACATTCTCCAGGAGGGTCATCGAGCCGAACAGCGCGCCCATCTGGTACATCACCCCCACACGGCGCAGGATCGCCTCCCGCTGGGCCTCGTCGGCCTCGGCGATATCCGCGCCGGCCACCCAGATATGCCCGGCCAGCGGCTGGTAGAGCCCGATCATGTGCTTGAGCAGCGTGCTCTTGCCACTGCCGGAGCCGCCCAGGATCACGAAGATCTCGCCCCGACGCACGTCGAAGTCGAGATCACGCATCAGCACCAGATCGTCGAAGCCCATGGTCAGACCACGGACGCGGATCACCACGTCACGGTCATCAGGGTCCGCCATGTTCGTGTGTGTCGGGTTCATGCGTCAGACCCCGAGATGGTAGAACAGCACGGCAAACACGCCGTCCAGCACCACGATCAGGATGATGGACGTCACCACCGCGCTGGTGGTGGACAGCCCCACCGAGGCCGCCCCGCTGCCGGTTTGCAGCCCGCGCAGGCACCCCACGCCGGCCACCACCAGGCCGAACACCACGGCCTTGGCCAGCCCGGAAAACAGATCCGACGGGCTCAATGCGGATGTCACCTGGTTGAAGTACGCCACCCAGGGGATGCCAAAGCCCTGCATCACCACCGCGCCACCGATCAGCCCGATCATGTTGGCGTACAGCGCGAGCAGGGGCGCCACCAGCAAACCGGCCAGCACCTTCGGCAACACGAGAAAGTGCACCGGGTCCAGGCCCATCGTCTTCAGGGCGTTGACCTCCTCGTTCACCTTCATGGTCCCGATCTCGGCCGCGAATGCCGCCCCGGAACGGCCGGCGAGCAGAATGGCCATCATCAACGGCCCCAGTTCGCGGAACAGCGAAACCGCCACCAGGTTCGCCACGAAGATCTCGCCGCCGAACTGGCGCATGGCAATCGCCGACTGAAACGCCAGGATCACCCCCAGCAGGAACGCAATGAGCGAGACAATGGGCAATGCCTGAAAGCCCGCGGCCTCCGCCACGCGCAGGGTGTCGCCCCAGCGCACCTGGCGCGGGCGCCGCAGGGAGCTGCCGATGGCCCGGGCCAGCTCGCCCACGAAGGTGAACTGCGAGTGGGCGGCGCGCCCCAGGCGGTCCACCCCGTCCAGCAACCCCGGCCACCAGCCACGCCCCCGGGCGGCCCGCGCCGGCTCGACCGTCTCCAGCTCGCGGTATGGCGCCAGCTGGTCCCGGACCATCGACCCCATCCCTTCGAAGCGGACCTCGGCTCCCGCCCTCGCGAGGTCCTGCTCCAGCGCGTGCAGCAGTGCGGCCCCCGCACCATCGCAGTACTCGACGCCCTCCATGTCGACCACCACGCCCCGCGCCCCCGGCTGCTGCGCCAGATCGCGCGCGCGGCGCCGCAGTGCACCCCAGTGATGTTCCACTGCACGCACATCCAGCCGCCCGGTCAGGCGCAGGCGGGGCGCCGGGTCGGCTGTGGCATCATATTCAAACGACTGTCGCCCACCGGCGGCCGTGGAATCCATCGCGTAACTCGCGTAGAACGTGCGGCCATGGTAGCCGCAACACGGCCCCGGGAACCATTCGCCTACCCGGAACACTCCAAGGCCTCTCCGCCATCAGCAACCACGAGGCACGCATGCCATCGGCTCAGGAAGCCCTGCAACAGATTGAACACGCACTCAACGAGGTGCTCCTCGGCAAGCCCGAGCCGGTGCGACTGGCCCTGGCCTGTCTGCTGGCCAACGGGCACCTGCTGATCGAGGATCAGCCCGGCGTCGGCAAGACGACCCTGGCCCACGCCCTTGCCCGGGCGATGGCCCTCGACTACCAGCGGGTACAGTTCACCAGCGACCTGTTGCCCGGCGACGTCCTGGGCGTCTCCATCTTCGAACAGGGGAGCGGCGAGTTTCGCTTCCATCCCGGCCCCGTCTTCACCCAGGTGCTCCTGGCGGACGAGATCAACCGTGCGCCTCCCAAGACGCAAAGCGCATTGCTGGAGGCCATGGAGGAGCGCCAGGCCAGTGTCGAGGGCGCGACCCGCGCCTTGCCGGTGCCGTTCTTCGTGATCGCCACCCAGAACCCGGAGGAGCAGGTCGGCACGCACCCGCTGCCGGAGTCCCAGCTCGACCGCTTCCTGATGCGCATCCAGCTGGGCTACCCGGATGCCGGAGCCGAACGGGCCCTGCTAGAGCGCAGCGGCCCGGCCCCGACGGCCGCGCCGGTCGCCGAGACCCACCCGACACCCCCCAGCCTGGCGGCCCCGCATCAGCTGCGCGAATGGCAGGACCAGGTGGCCGGCGTCCACGCGGATGCCGCAGTCCTCGATTACCTGCAGGGCCTGTTGAGTGCAAGCCGCGATCGGGCCCGCTTCGCCCACGGGCTGTCGCCCCGCGCCGGGCTGGGACTCCTGCGCGCGGCCCGGGCCCATGCCTTTCTCGACGGCCGCGACTACACCACGCCCGACGACGTCGTCCGTGTACTGCCCTCGGTCGCCGGCCACCGAGTGCGGCCGCGCGAGCCGCAGAGCCCCGAACGCACGGTCGCACGCCTGATGGAATGCGTCCCGACTCCATGACCCGTTCTCCCCGCGCGCGAGGCCGCATGGCGCGAGTGCGGGACGACGCGATCCGCTGGATCACCCGCCGCCACGCGCACGACGGCCAGGCGGCCCGCCTGGGCCGTGACCGCATCTACATCCTGCCCACGCGGGCCGGCTACACCCTGCTCGGGATCCTCCTGGTGATGCTCCTGGGGTCGATCAACTACTCCAACAACATGGCGTTCCTGCTGACCTTCCTGCTGGTCGGCATCGGCCACAACGCCATGTGGTACACCCACCGCAACCTGCTCGGCCTGCAGGTGGCCACCCTGCCCGTGCCTCCGGTCTTTGCGGGCCAGCCACTCGGGATCCCGCTGCGCCTCAGCGAGACAGACGGGCGCGACCGCGAGGCCCTGGTGCTGCGCGTCGGCAACCGGACAACGGACCCGTTTCCGGTGCCGGCCCGGGGCGCCGAAACCGCCCGCCTGGACCTGTCCGGCCAGCCGCGGGGGCTCTACCGGCTGCCGCGCCAGCGCCTCGACACCCGCTACCCGCTGGGCATCCTCGAGGCCTGGACCTGGCTGACGCTGACCCCGGAGATCGTGGTCTATCCAGCCCCCATCGACCCGGGCGCCACACTCGGCGGGACCGGGGAAGACGAGGCACCCGCCTCCACCGGCCACGCGGGGGAGGCCCCGGACCAGATTCGCCCCTACCGACCCGGGGACCCGCCCGGACGCATCATCTGGAAGGCCTTTGCCCGCAGCGGAAAACTCCACGTGCGCGAGGCCGCCAGTGGCCAGGGTGATCGCCTGTGGCTGGAGTGGGATGCGATGCCCGCCCCGGACACCGAGACGCGCCTGTCCATGCTGTGCCATCAGGTGCTGGCGGCCCATGCCGAGGGTCGTTTCTTCGGTCTGCGCCTGCCCGACCAGACCCTGGAACCGGGCCAGGGTGTCAGCCACCGGGATGCCTGCCTCCGGGCACTTGCCGGGTTCCGAACCGAGCCCATCGAACTCGACCCGGAGCCCCGCTCATGACACCCGCTCCCATCCCGGCGGACCCGCGGGGCGCGCTGCGCGGCCTGGACCTGGCCCTTGTCGCGTTGCCGGTGGCCGCCCTGCCGCACGTCTGGCATCAGCCCCCGTGGATCACCGCGCTGGTGGTGCTCGCCATCGCCACCCGGGCGTGGCTGCTGGCGACCGGACGCGCCGCCCCCTCGCTGGCCGTCATGAGCATGCTGGCCGTGATCGCCGGCGCACTGACCTTGGCCCAGTTCGGCACCGTGTTCGGGCAGGAGGCCGGCACCGCCCTGCTGCTCGTCATGATCGCCTTCAAGCTGCTGGAGACCCGCAACCGACGCGACATCGTGATCGCCCTGTTCCTCGGCTATTTTGTGGTCGTCACCACCTATTTCTTCGATCAGTCCATCCTGATCGCCGGCTACTCGCTCCTGGCGACCGCCCTGCTCACCGCCGCGCTGATCCAGGTCCACGCCGGGCGTCCGCTCCCGCGCCAGCAACTGGCGCGACAGGCCGGGACCATGCTGCTGCATGCCCTGCCCTTCATGCTGATCCTGTTCTTCGTCTTCCCGCGCGTGGAAGGTCCGCTGTGGGGAGACCCGCAGCGCGAGGAGAGCGCCCGCACCGGGTTGTCCGGCGAGCTCAATCCCGGTGACATCGCCAGTCTGCTGCAGGACGACTCCACCGCCCTGCGGGTCGAATTCGCCGACGCGGTGCCCCCTCCGCGCGCGCAGTACTGGCGCGCCCTGGTGATGACCGATTTCGACGGTCGGCGCTGGTCCGCCGACGAAAACCGGTCCGTGATCGAGGCCCCCACACCGGATGGCGACGACCGTGTCACCCGCTATACCGCCACCCTCGAGCCGACCCGCGCCCGCTATCTCCCGGTGCTGGACTACCCCGTCGCCCTGCCGGAGGACGCCGAACTGCGCGCGAACCACCAGGTCCTGCGCGATCGCCGTATCACCAGCCGCATCCAGTACAGCGCCGGGGCCGATCTGGTCACCCCGCCCGGTGCCGGCGAGACTTCACTGGCTCCGCAGGAACGCGCCCGAGCCCTGCACCTGCCCCCCTCCGCCGCGCCCCGCTCGCGTGCCGAGGTCGCGCTGTGGCGCGCGACCCACGGCGACGACGACCGCGCGATCATCCAGGAGGCGCTACGCCGCTTCGCCGGCGAACCCTATCGCTACACCCTCCAGCCCCCGCGCCTGCAGGACGACACCACCGACCAGTTCCTGTTCGAGACCCAGGCTGGCTACTGCGAGCACTACGCCTCCGCATTCGCCGTGCTGATGCGGGCGGCCGGCATCCCCACCCGCGTCGTCACGGGGTATCAGGGGGGTGCCTGGCAAACGCGCGGGGAATACCTGCGCCTGCGCAATGCCGACGCGCATGCCTGGAACGAGGTATGGCTGGATCGCGAAGGCTGGGTACGCGTGGACCCCACCGCCGCCATCGCGCCCGAGCGGATCGAGCAGGGGCTCACCGGCCTCGCCCGCGACACCGGGGAGGAAATACCGGGCTTTCTCCTGCGCGGAGAGGGGCTGTCGTGGCTGCAGCGGGCGCGCTTCGGTCTAGAGGACTGGGGCGATTTCGTGCGCTTTCGCTGGGAGAGCTGGGTGCTGGCGTTCGACCCCGAGCGCCAGCGCGAGCTCTTCGCCCGCCTCGGGCTGGATCCACGGGACTGGCGCTCGGTCCTGATGGCACTGGGCGTCAGCTTTGGCAGCCTGGCGCTGATCGCCATCATCTGGGTCTGGCTGCGCCGTCCGCGCCAGCGGCGCTCCCCGGCCGATCGCCTGCTGCAAAGGCTATCCGAGCGTATCGCACGGCATGACCGCAGCCTGGCGCGCCAGGCTCACGAGCCGGTGGATGCGTGGACCCGGCGCGTCGGCCGGGCGCGCCCGGACCTCGCGCAACCACTGACAACCTTCGCCCGCGTCTACAACCGCCAGCGCTTCGCGCCGCTGACCCCGGAGCAGCGCAAGGACCAACTTGATCACCTGCGTGACCTGCTGCGACAGGTTCCACGCGGAAAGCCCGCCGCGCCGCCAGCCCGGGAGCACGCATAACCGTCGCGCTCACTCCCAAGGGGGGCGCCAAAAAAACGGGGCCGACCGGTGCAGTTGGACCGGTCAGCCCCGTTGGCCGTTCGCGACCCGTTTCACCGGGTCGCTCCGCGTGGCGCGTTATGCCGCGTCGTTGCGGAAGATGAAGTGGTGCCGGGCACCGCGGCGCTCGTCCTGGCGACGTGCCACCTTCTGCACCTCCGGACGATTGGCGAACTGCGCCAGGGTAATCCCGTCCAGGAAATCGTACAGCTGCTGGCTCAGATCATCCCACAGCTCGTGGGTCAGGCAGCGGTCGCCGTCCTGGCAGTCCTTGTGACCCTTGCAGCGGGTGACATCCACTGATTCGTCCACCGCGGTAATGATATTCGCGATGCTGATCTGGTCGGCACGCTTGGCCAGGCGATACCCACCGCCCGGGCCACGCACACCTTCCACCAGGTCGGCCTTGCGCAGCTTGGCGAACAGCTGTTCCAGATAGGACAGCGAAATGCCCTGGCACTGCGAGATGTCGGCAAGCGTCACGGGCCCGATCCGGTCGTGAATCGCCAGATCCATCATGGCCGTCACCGCGTAGCGGCCCTTGGTTGAGAGTTTCATGATTTCTGCCTCCGAATAACCTTGAGTATGTGTCCTGCTCGACATCCGTTCGCAGGCTTGCATCCGTTCTTAATTCCTGACCGTGTTCGTCAAGAATAATTCCCGTCTTACCTGACAGCAACAGTCGGGAATAATTCCCTTATTCTAGCAGGCGAATGAACAAAGATCACGGAATGCTAACGTAGGTATTCAGAACCCCCCGGGGCGCGGGAGTTCCCGGGGAGGATGCCGGGGACGAACATACACGGGTTAACCCGACGCGGCGGGGTTGCGCAGAGGGGTGCCGCAGGCCAGTACAGGACAGACCTGCACGGGGACGCACCGGCGCGCCGCTAAGGTTCTACCCGAGGCGAGGAACCTCGGGGCCGTCCAGGATCATGACCAGCGTCCCCGTGGGCAGACGAGGGAACAATTCGATCACTTCGTCGTTGCGCATGCGCACACAGCCTTCCGAGGCCGGCTCGCCAATGCGCCCCTCCTCGTCGGTGCCATGGATGTAGATGTATCGGCGCAGCGAATCGACGTTGCCGCCCCGGTTGATCCCCGGCTCCAGGCCCTCCAGCCACAGGATGCGGGAAGTGATGTTGTCGCGCGGGCTGCGGGCACCAGGCTCGGTCAGGATATCGGCGATCTGGCCGGTGTTGCCCCGGGCCCGGAAGATGGTCCCGCGCGGCGCGCCCTCGCCAAACCGCTCGGCGATCCGATGCAGCCCCAGCGGTGTGGTGTAGGTTCCCTCCTCGAACCCCACCCCGCGCGCGGACGTGGACACGTCGAAGATGTCGGTGACCCGGTCGTCCTCCCAGACGTAAAGGCGTTGCTGGTCCACCCGCACCACCACGACGGGCACATCGCCGGCATCCGGGGCCCGTTCCCGGGCATCCCGTACCACGGGTTCGATCCAGCGGAGACTCGGCACAAGCACCTCGCGTCTACTTCTTGTTGGCGAGATCCAGTACCTCGCCCGCCACCGGCGTGTTCACCAGCCCGTCGCCGCGCAGGGCCGCCAGGTGCTCCAGATAGTCCGGGGGCAACCCGGTCACGTACTCCCCGGTAAACACCGAGCAATCGAACGCCTCGATATTCCGGTTGCCCCGGCGCACGGCCTTTTGCAGATCTTCCAGATCCTGGTAGATCAGGCGGTCGGCCGCGATCGCCTCGCACACCTGCTCTTCGTCGCGGCCATGGGCGATCAGTTCCTCGGCCGCCGGCATGTCGATCCCGTACACATTGGGATAGCGCACCGGTGGCGCGGCCGAGGCGAAATAGACCTTCTTCGCACCCGCCTCGCGGGCCATCATCACGATCTCGCGCGACGTGGTGCCACGCACGATCGAGTCGTCCACCAGCATCACGTTCTTGCCCCGGAACTCCAGCGAGATCGCGTTCAGCTTCTGGCGCACGGATTTCCGCCGCTTGGTCTGGCCCGGCATGATGAACGTGCGTCCGATATAGCGATTCTTGATGAAGCCCTCGCGGTACTTGATGTTCAGCTCGTGCGCCATCTCCAGTGCCACGGTGCGGCCCGTGTCCGGAATCGGCACGATCACGTCGATGTCATGGTCCGGCCAGATGCGCCGGATCTTCTCGCCGAGAGCGGTGCCCATGCGCATGCGCGCGCGGTGCACGAACACATTGTCGATCACCGAGTCCGGGCGGGCGAAGTACACGTGCTCGAAGATGCAGGGATTCAGGCGGGTCTCGGCGGCACATACCCGCGTGCTGACCTCGCCCTCCGGCGTAATGAACACAGCCTCGCCCGGCGCCAGGTCGCGCTCCAGATCGAAGCCCTGGGACTCCAGTGCCGCGCTTTCCGAGGCGACCATCCATTCGCGTCCGCCCTCCTCGGACTCGCGAGAGCCGTACACAATGGGCCGGATGCCGTGCGGATCGCGAAACGCCAGCAGGCCACGCCCGGCGATCATCGCGACCACCGCATAGGCCCCTTCCGCGCGTTGGTGCACCCGTTCCACCGCATCGAACACCGCATCCGGGGTCAGCCCGTTGTCCAGGAAGCGCAGCAGCTCCTGGGCAAAGACATTCAGCAGGATCTCGGAGTCCGAATCCGTATTGATGTGCCGACGATCGGTCGCAAACAGTGCCTGCTTCAGCTCGCGCGCGTTGGTCAGGTTGCCGTTGTGCCCCAGCGTGATCCCGAACGGCGAGTTCACATAAAACGGCTGCGCTTCGGCCGAACTGGACGAGCCCGCGGTCGGATACCGCACGTGCCCGATGCCCATATTCCCGGTCAGGCTCTGCATGTGCTGGTTGTTGAAGACGTCGCGGACCAGCCCATTGTCCTTGCGCAGGTGCAGGCGGCCGTCATCATCACAGGTCACGATGCCTGCGGCGTCCTGCCCGCGGTGCTGCAACACCAGAAGGGCATCATAAAGGGGCTGGTTCACCGGGCTGCGCCCGACGATTCCGACAACTCCACACATACGGCTACAGGCTCCAGGTCTACGGCTAGGGAAACACGGAGTAATGGACACGCTCGCGCTCGAGTCGCTTTTGCGTGCGAACAAGGCGCGGTGACTGCCGTGCAGTCATTCTGCACAAGGGAGCCGCAACGCTGTGCGCGCACAAAAGCGGCCGAGCCCCCGCATTGAATGATTTGTGGGGTTGGCACCCCAGGTTCCCCGATCCTGCGTTGCGGCACTTGCCGGTAGAACCACTACCGGCTGCGCACCGCGCCTTGCCTCGGAAAACCTGGGGTGCCAACGCGAGCGTGTCCATTACTCCGTGTTTCCCTGTTTACCGTCGGGGATCACTTCTTCGACCGGTTCGTCGCTCGCCAGCAGGTCATGGATCTGCTCCTGCCAGCCTTCCGGCAACTGGGCGATCAGCCAGTCCACCACGCGTTCGAACTCGGGGATCAGGCGGCTGTTCTCCCACCAGGGTTCGTCCGGCATCAGCGTCAACGAGGCCAGGAAGACGAGGACCGCCACCAGCAGCACCCCGCGCAGCAGGCCAAAGATCACGCCCAGCGAGCGGTCGGTACCGGTCAGGCCGCTACCCTTGACCAGCCGATTCGCCAGCACACCGAGGATGCCGCCCACGATCAGGACGGCAATAAAGATCAGTGCGAAACCAATGCCCAGGCGCAGCGTCGCGTCGGAGACCGCCTGCGGCAATTGCTCCGCGACCTCCGCCGCATAGCGGATGCCCAGCCACACCCCGATGATCCACGTGGCAAGCGAGAACGACTCGCGCACGAAGCCGCGAAAAAGGCTGATCAGCCCGGATACGACGATCAGGGCGATGATGACGAGGTCGATCCAGTTCACGGGGCCGGCGTCACGTGCTGAAAGGGCGCGTAGTTTACCGCAGCCATCCGTTCCTCGCAGGGACGCCCTGGAATAGACATCAGGGGTGGGCCACCACGATGCCGGAGAGCTCCAGCTCGTCCTGCAGGCGTTCCCCCAGGGTGACCGCATCCTCGCGCTGCGCCAGCGGCCCAACTTTCACGCGGTAAATCGGACGCCCATCCGCGGTGGAGTCATCGATAAACGCCGGCCAGCCGGCCTCGCGCAGGCGGGCGGACTGTTCGCGTGCGTTGTCCTCGTCGCGGAAACTCCCGACCTGGACCGCCCAGCCCGCCTGCACCGGCTCGTCCGCTTCCGCCAGGCGGCGCGCGTCTGACGATTGTGGCTCCGCAGCATCCTCGCGGGCTTCTCCGCCGTTCTCCAGGCTGTGCAGTTCCGCCACCGGTCCCTCGCGTTCCCCCGTCGGGGCGGCCGGGGCCACGTCCCGACGCGGCGTCGGCCGCTCCGACGGCAGGGCGATGTCCGGTTCGGCAAACGTCGGTGCCGGCGGCACCGGGTCCTCGATCCCGCTCATGTACTCGTAACCGGCCCCGTCGAAAAGCCAGGGCAGAAAGATCACCGCCAGCACGATCAGGATGACCGCGCCCACCAGGCGAAAACGAATGGGATTGTCGCGGGTCATGCGCTCATCCGACGGCGGGGGCTGGAAAATACGGGAATCCGGGGAACATCACGAACCAATGACAGTACGCCGGCTTGCGCCACCGTCGCAAGCCGATGCCAGATGACGACTGGCCTTCAGACCGCATGCACGGCCTCGCCATCCGGCCAGTCAGGCTCCACCCGACCGGACAACGCCGCCGGGGCCAGCGCCGGCGCGTGTTCCAGGACGGCCGCCACGGTGTGGAAGGACCCGAACACCACCACCCTGCCCCGTGGCCCGGCGCGGCGCGCGGCCTCGCTGAGCGCACCATCGACGCCGTCCACGCGACATACCGGCCCCTGCCCGGCCGCTTCCAGCTCGTCGGCGAGCAAGCCAGCCGGCAACGCCCGCGGCAGATCCAGCGGAACCGGGACCCAGGCATCGACAAGGCCTTCCAGCAGGGGCCACATGGCCGTCCGCTCCTTGTCCGCCATCACCGCCACGAGCGCGACTACCGGGCCATCGACCGGGTGTGCCTCCAGCCAGCGCGCCAGTTCCCCAACCGCATGGAGGTTATGGGCCACGTCCAGCAGCCATTCCGGCGTGCCCCGTAGCCGTTGCAGGCGGCCCGGCGCCGAAATCTCCAGCGCCTGGCGGACCACGGCTTCGGTCAGGCCCGCGCCCCGTCCCAGGCTCTCGACCACCGCCAGCGCGGTGGCCGTGTTCAGCAATGCCGCGCCGTCGATCCGGGCGCCCACGCCCGCGAGCCGCCATTCGTGAGACTGCCCCTGCCAGACCCACTGCAGCGCCGCCCCGGACCGCGTCAGGGTGAAGTCACGCCCGCTGCGAACGGCCCGCGCCCCCAGGTGGTCGGCATGCGCCAGCACGCTGGCGGGCGGCTCCGGTTCGCCCAGCACCACCGGCCGTCCGGCGCGCATCACGCCGGCCTTCTCGCGCCCGATCGCCTCGCGGCTGTCACCCAGCCAGGTCTGATGATCCAGGTCCACCGCAGTGATCGCGGCGACATCGGCATCCCAGATATTGACCGCATCCAGGCGCCCGCCCAGTCCGACCTCCAGCACCTGCACGGCGACCCCGGCATCACGGAACAGCCAGGCCGCCGCCAGCGCGCCAAACTCGAAATAGGTCAGGGAATCATCGCCACGGGCCTGGTCGACGGCCTCGAACGCCCGGCACAGGGCGCTGTCGGAGAGGGGGTCACCGTCGATGCGGATGCGTTCGTTGTAGCGCAGCAGGTGCGGAGAGGTGAACAGGCCGACCTTCAGGCCCTGGGCCTGCAGCAGGGCCGCGGTACGCGTGGCGACCGTGCCCTTGCCATTGGTGCCGGCCACGATCACCGTGCGCGGCCCATCGGTATCCCGCAGGCCGAGGCGGTCAGCCACCAGCGCAATGCGCTCGAGTGTCAGGTCCATACCCACGGGGTGGAGCTGTTCCTGGAAGGAGAGCCACTCCGCCAGGGTCGCGAAACGCATCGGCCGCCTCAGGAGGAACGCGGCGGGTCGACGCGTTCCACATCCGCCCCGTTCTCGGGGCTGATCACCTCGACGGCCCCCTCGGCATCCTCCTCACCCGCATCGGACCCGGGCGCCGGCCCGTGCGTCAGCATGCCCAGCACCGTCGCCAGACGGCTGCGCATGTCGCGGCGGTCCACGATCATGTCGATCGCACCGTGCTCCAGCAGGAACTCCGATCGCTGAAAACCTTCCGGCAGGGTCTCGCGCACGGTCTGCTGGATCACGCGCGGTCCGGCAAAGCCGATCAGCGCGTTCGGCTCGGCCACGTTGAGATCGCCCAGCATCGCCAGGCTGGCCGAGACGCCGCCCATGGTCGGATCCGTCATCACCGAGATGAACGGGATGCGCTCTTCCTGCAGGCGCGCCAGCACCGCACTGGTCTTGGCCATCTGCAGCAACGAGAACAGCGCCTCCTGCATACGCGCCCCACCAGAGGCGCTGAAGCACACCAGCGGGATGCCCTGCTCCAGGGAGCGATTGGCCCCGCGCACGAAGCGCTCGCCCACCGCGGAGCCCATGGAGCCCCCCATGAAGCGGAAATCGAAGGCGGAGGCCACCAGCGGGCGGCCCAGCAACTGCCCCTGCATGACCACCAGGGCGTCACGCTCGCCGGTGGCCTTCTGGGCGGCCACCAGGCGATCCTTGTACTTCTTGGAATCGCGGAATTTCAGCACATCCGAGGATTCGATATCGGCCGCGATCTCCTCGCGGCCCTCGGCATCCAGGAAGGTCTCGAGCCGCCGACGGGCGCTCATCCGGCGGTGATGGCCGCACTTCGGGCAGACGTCGAGATTGCGCTCCACCTCGGGGCGGTACAGCGTCGCGTCACAGCCCTCGCAGCGGACCCACAGGCCCTCCGGGACCCCGCGCTTGGTCGCGTTGTCGGTGCGGATGCGCGAAGGCATCAACTTCTCGAACCAGCTCATGCCGTCTCCCCGTCGTCCGAATCGGCGCCGCGCATTCTACACCGTGGCCGCCACGCCCGGGGAGCGCGCCGCATCCATGGCACTGCGCATCTCCCGGACCACGGCCGCCGCGGCCCGGGCGAAACCGTCGCCGTCCCCGTCGTGCTCCTCGGCCAGGCGCACGATCGCGCTGCCCACCACCACGGCATCGGCGACCCGCGCCACCTGTGCAGCGGTCTCGGCATCGCGGATGCCGAAGCCCACCCCCAGCGGCAGCCCGGTGTGCCGTCGCAGACCGTCCAGACGCGCGGACAGGGCCGAGACATCCAGGCTCTGCGAGCCGGTCACGCCCTTCAGGGACACGTAGTACACGAAGCCGCGGGCGGCCCGCGCCACATGGTCGATACGCGTCTCCGAGGTGGTCGGCGCGATCAGGAAGATCGGATCGATCCCGGACTGTTCCAGCAACCCGACCACGTCCTCGCTTTCCTCCGGCGGCAGGTCCACCGTCAGAAGCCCGTCGAGCCCGGCCGCCTGTGCGGTCTCGGCAAAGGCGTCGTAACCCATGCGTTCCACCGGGTTCAGATAGCCCATCAGCACCACGGGCGTGGTGGTGTCGGACTTGCGAAACTCGGCCACCATCGCCAGCACGTCGCGCAAGCCGGTGCCGAAGCGCAGCGCGCGTTCGCAGGCCTTCTGGATCACCGGACCATCGGCCATCGGATCCGAGAACGGCACCCCCAGCTCGATCAGGTCGGCCCCGGCCTCCACCAGCGCGTGCATCAGGGGCACGGTCGCGCCCGGCTCCGGGTCGCCGGCCGTCACATAGGGAATCAACGCGGCGCGATTCTGTTCGCGCAGTTCCGCAAAGCGCTGCTCGATTCGGCTCATAGCGTAATCCCCTCGCGTTCGGCCACGGTGTTCAGGTCCTTGTCGCCGCGCCCGGACAGATTGATGATGATGCTCTGGTCAGCGCGCATCTCGGGGGCCAGGTCCAGCACATGGGCAATCGCGTGACTGGTCTCCAGCGCCGGGATGATCCCCTCGGTGCGGGTCAGGCGGTGGAACCCGGCCAGGGCCTGATCATCGGTCACCGACACGTAATCGACCCGGCCGATGTCCTTGAGCCACGCATGCTCCGGCCCCACGCCCGGGTAGTCGAGCCCCGCCGAGACCGAGTGCGTGCCGATGATCTGGCCGTTCTCGTCCTCCATCAGATAGGTCCGGTTGCCATGCAGCACGCCCGGCTGGCCCGCGCACAATGGCGCGGAATGCCGGCCCGTCTCGACCCCGTCACCGCCGGCCTCGACCCCGATCATCGCCACCGACTCATCGCCCAGGAACGGATGGAACAGCCCGATCGCGTTGGATCCCCCGCCCACGCAGGCCACCAGGGTATCCGGCAGCTTGCCGGTCATTGCCAGATGCTGCTCGCGCGCCTCGCGACCAATCACCGCCTGAAAGTCGCGCACCATCGCCGGATAGGGGTGTGGACCGGCCACCGTACCGATGATGTAGAAGGTGTCGTCGACGTTGGTCACCCAGTCGCGCATCGCCTCGTTCAGGGCATCCTTCAGCGTGCGCGTGCCGGATTTGACCCCCACCACCTCGGCGCCCAGCAGGCGCATGCGATAGACGTTCTGGGACTGCCGCCGGGTGTCCTCCTCGCCCATGTAGATCACGCATTCCAGCCCCAGACGCGCGGCCACGGTCGCGGTCGCCACCCCGTGCTGACCAGCGCCGGTCTCGGCAATGATCCGCTTCTTGCCCAGCTTCTTCGCCAGCAGCGCCTGCCCGATGGTGTTGTTCACCTTGTGCGCACCGGTGTGGTTCAGGTCCTCGCGCTTCAGGTAGATCTGCGCGCCGCCGAGCTCCCGCGACAGGCGCTCGGCGTGATACAGCGGGTTCGGCCGTCCGACGAACTGCTTCAGGTCGTGGTCCAGTTCCGCCATGAACTCGGGATCCCCGATGTAGCGCTCGTAGACCTGCTGCAGTTCATCGAGCGCGCCCATCAGCGTCTCGGACACGAAGCGCCCGCCATACGGACCGAAATGTCCGCGGGCATCCGGGAATGCCGCCCAGTCAATCTTGTTCATCAGTCTCCACCTCGCATTGGCGCACGGCCCGCACGAAGGCCTGCATGCGCCGTGCATCCTTGACCCCGGGCGCGGATTCCACCCCGGAACTCACATCGACCCCGTACGGGCGCAGGTGTTCCAGCGCCTCCCGCACCGAGTCTGCATCCAGTCCCCCGGCCAGCAGCCACGGCCGCTCCAGGGCATCGGGCACACGCTGCCAGTCGAAGCGATGCCCCGAGCCGCCGCTGCGCCCGCCACCGTGGCTGTCCAGGAGAAACCCCTGGGCATCGGGATGCGCGTCCATCGCCGGGCGCGGATCGTCCCCGTCCCCCATCGCGATCGCCTTCAGATAGGGCCGCCCGAAACGCGCGCAGGCCGTCGCGCTCTCGTGCCCGTGAAACTGCAGGCAGTCCAGCCCCACCGTCCGCAGGACCTGTTCCACACGCGCAGGCTCGGGGTCCACGAACAACCCCACCGTAGTCACGAACGGCGGCAGCGCGGCCGCAATCGCCGCCGCCTGCGCCGGCTCCACGGCCCGCCGGCTCGGGGCGTGAAACACCAGCCCGATCGCATCCGCACCGGCCCGAGCCGCGGCAAGCGCCTGCTCCACCGTGGTGATTCCGCAGATCTTGACCCTGTAGCGCATGCCCGCCATCCCGAAAAACGCAGTCGCAAGCCTACCAGAACCCGGGTGCAGGCCCGGCTTTCCCGTAATCACCCCGCCCCATTCCCCGGAACGCCATCGACGACCGGTCCGGCGGCCAGCGGCAGCGCAAACTCCGAGGGGTAGTCGACATGCACGAAATAAAGCCCGCCCGCCGGGGCCGTGATACCAGAAGCCCGGCGATCCCGCGCCCCCAGCACCTCCAGGGGCCAGTCCGGATCGGCCCGGCCGTCCCCGACCGCCAGCAGCACACCCGCGATGTTCCGCACCATGTGGTGCAGAAAGGCATTCGCATGAACATCGAGGACCACGTAATGCCCCTGGCGGCGTACCGACAGCGAATGCACGCAGCGCACCGGCGATTTCGCCTGGCACGCCGCCGCCCGAAGGCTGCTGAAGTCCTGCTCGCCAACGAATGCCTGGCCGGCCTGATGCATCCGTTCGGCGTCCAGTGGTCGGCGCCACCAGGACACCCGCCCCGCCTCCAGCGCCGGTCGAATCTCGCGGTTCGCGATCACATAGCGATAGCGCCGCCCGAACGCGCTGAACCGCGCATGGAAGGTCGCGGGCACCGCCTGCGCCCAGGTCACCGCAATCGCGTCCGGGAGGCGGCTGTTGGCCCCGAGAATCCACGCATGGGGCTCGCGCCGGGCCGGCGTATCGAAATGCACCACCTGTGCCGTGGCATGCACCCCCGCATCCGTGCGCCCGGCACAGACCAGTTCCACCGAATGATTCGCCACGAACCCCAGCGCTGCCTGCAGATGCCCCTGGACACTGGGGCCATCCTTCTGGCGCTGCCAGCCCAGCAGCCCGCGTCCGTCGTATTCCACGCCAAGCGCCCAGCGCTGGGGTGCCATCGCGTCCGCATCGGCCCCGGGCGTCGCGACTCCGCCATGCACGCGTTCTCGCTCGCTATTCAATCCAGCCCCCCAACAAAGCCGCCCAGACCAACATCACGCCCGCCCAGAGCCAGGCCAGGCCCCACCAGGGCACGCCTCCCTCCGCATCTCCCGCGTCTGCCTCCCAGGCCTCCGGTTGCAGCTCCGCTCCCCCCGCCAGCGCCTGATCCAGCCGCTCAACCAGCCACTCCCGGACCGCCAGCAGCCGCGCGCGGCGGGATCCACGCAGGCCTGCGCGACGCTGCTCGACGGAGGCATTCTCGTCCTCGAACAAGGCCAGCGCCAGGAACAGCCGCCGAGCGAAGCGCTCGCCCCAGCCCCCCAGTACCTGGCGCGGCCCGCCCAGGAGCGCGCCCAGGGCGCCCACCAGGGCCGATCGCGAGAACCGCCCCGTCAACCACACCACCAGCACCACCACGAGCATCAGCGCGACAATCCGCCAGCCCGCCTCCTGCAATCCCTGAAACGCATCTCCCGTGTCGGCCGGCCACAGCCCGTAAAACACGGCAAGCGACAGATAAAACCACTTGAGCCGCAGCATCAGTCGACCCGCGCGCCGCCACTCCACGCCACCCGTCAGCCCCAGCCCGGCGCACAGGCCGGCCACCAGGACGACCACCAGCGGATCCGCCGGCACCAGAGCGGCCGAGGCGGCCACAACACCCAGGATCGCCAACCCGGCGGCTGAAACCTCCCGGGAAGCAGATCGCACGATGTTGGATCGTTCGGCAGGGGTCACACGCCAGCCTCCTCGAAACCAAAAGGCCCCGCCCGGAGCGCCTCCGAGCGGGGCCGTACACTGCAGCCGGCAGATGCAATCCGTTGCTGGAGGGCCGGCTCTACCCCGAGGATCAGGAGCCCTGGATCTGGCTCCGGATCGCCTCGGCCTCCTGCTTCTGCTCGTCCGTGCCGGAGGCGAGGACCTCGTCGATCAGCTCCTGCGCCCCTTCCGCATCGCCCATATCGGCATAGGCCTGCGCCAGGCTCAGGCGGGTCACGTTTTCGTCGTCTCCGGTCCCTGCCTCATCCCCGGCCGCCGCCGACGGTTCACCCGGAACCTGCAGATCCTCGTCCATCGACAAACCGCTGTCCTCGGTTTCGCCGCTGTCCCCGCCGCTGGCCGGCGCATCCAGATCCGGCAGTTCACTCTCGTCCAGATCAAACGACAGGTCATTCAGGTCGTCACCGGACGCGGCTTCACCGCGATCGGCCTCTGCCGCCGAGGCCAGGTCGTCCTCGAGGTTCTCGTCAATGTCGAACGAGAGGCCCTCATCGTCGCCCGCCGGGGTGCCTTCGGTCGCCTCCGAGGTGTCCGACACCTCGACGTCCGGGAGGTCCAGCCCGGAGAAGTCGATCTCGTTGCTGTCCGCGTCGGCATCGGCAGCGTCCGAGTCGTCGCCCGCAACCGCGTCGTCCAGCGAATCGGCCGCAGCATCTCCCGCCGAACCCGCGGAACTCCCGAGACGGGATTCCAGCTCCGAAAGACGATCGCGCATCTCGTCGTCGTCCGGCCCCAGACGCTCGCGCAGGGCATTCGCGGCCTCGCGCGTACCCGCCTCGTCTTCCAGCGCGACATGTGCCTCGACCAGCTTCAGCCGGTACTGCTTGTTGTCCGGACTGGTTTCGAGCGCCGCGTTCAGCGTCTCGACGGCCTGATCATTCATGCCGTAGGCCAGGCATACATCCACCTCGGCCAGGACGTCGTCCATGCCTGCCGCACCCTCGCTGGTGCTGGCAACCACGACTTCCCCCACCTCTTCCTCCGGTTCGGCCGGCGGATGCGCGGATTCCTCCTGCGTGGTTTCGGTATCGTCGTCGGATCGGGCCGCGGCAGCCCCCATGATGGTCCCGGCCGCGGCGCCGGTCGCCGCACCGGCCATCGCCGAATGCGAACCTTCGGTGTGGTCCACTTCCTTCGCCTCATAGCCGGCCGATTCGACGCCGGACGCCTGAACCTTGCTGTTGTCGGCGCGCGGCTTCAAGCCGGCACCCCGTTCGTCCACCATCACCTCGCGCCGGCCGCCGCGTGCAAAGGCCAGCAGTACCAGCAGCAGCAGGACCACCAGTGCGATCGCCATCATCAGCAACAGCGGGTCATTCATGATGCGCTCGTGCAGCGGTGCGTTCCGCTCCGCATCGGCGCGATCCAGGCGGGTACGCAGCTGTTCGCGCTCGGCGCGCAGCTGGCTCAGCTGCTCTTCGAGTTCGGCCATGTTCTCGCTGGAGATCTCGGCCAGACGACCGCGTTCCCCGAGTTCTTCGCGCAGTTCGGAGAGCTCCTCGCGCATCCCCTCCATCTCGGCGCGCTGGGACAACAGGGCCTCCTGGAGCAGTTCCTCGGAACCCCCCTGCGCCACACCGGCTTCGGCGTCTTCCGGCAGCAGATCGGCCACGATCTCCAGGCGGTCCTCCACCCCTTCGTCGGCGACGGACTCCTCGGCAACCGCCGGATCATCCTCGGCCGCCGCCGTATCGGTGTCAGCGACCGCAGCCGCGTCATCCTCCGCCGCTGCCTCGGACTCTTCGGCCGCGACCGTCTCTTCGTCCTCGACGGCGGCCGCGTCGTCCTCCACCGCCGCGTCCTCTTCGGCGGCGGCCACGGCGTCATCGGCCGGTGCCGGCTCGGGCTCTTCCTGCGCGGCACGCGTAGACTCCTGCCACGAGCGGGTCTGGTCGGCCACCTCGGCGCGCGCCGCAGCGGCGCTGCGGGCCTCCAGTTGTTCGCGCGACGGCGTGCGCAGCTCGGCGTCCGCCCGGAGTGCGTTGATATTGTTCCCGATAAAGGCCTGGGGATTGGCATCCAGGAAGGCGAGCATGGCCTGCTCGTCGCTGTAACCGGAGATCCCGCTGCGGCGCACGATCGCGTAGAGCGTATCGCCACTGCGAACCTGGAGGGTTTCACCGGCGCGGGGGGTGCGTGGTGCCGCGGCGTCGGCCTGGCTCACAGAAGGTGCCGAGGCCCCGGACGGCATGGTCCCGGGCGGGTCCAGCAGCAGGGAGACCTCTCGCATGGCACGCCCTCCATCCCAGCGCGCCTCCAGCAAAATCCCGACGTACGGTTCGCGCACCGGCCGGCGGGTGGTCAGGATCACGCGATCGCCATCCAGCTGGATGTTCAGGTCACCCGGAACACTCCCTCGGTTGAGACCGGCACGGCGGTACGCATCCTCGGACGCCTGGCGAATGCGGAGGGAGTCCGCGACCCCCGAGGCGCCGCGCAAGGGAATCTCCGCCCGCAAGGGCTGGTTCAGGAAGGATTGCAGGTTGACTTCACCAAAGCCCACGGAGCTTGACGACGCCGGGGCCACCAGCAGCAAGAACAAAAACCCAACCAGAAACTTGCGCACGAATTCCCCCTGAAAGTGCCGCGTGGCCTAAACGCCCCCGCCAGTACGGCTGGCGACCCCCTGGCCACGAATGTGCCGGGCCGATGCCCGGCGTTTTCCCGGATTAAATCACAGGTAATCGCGGATCAAAACCTCCGCGATCTGGATTGTGTTCAGCGCAGCCCCCTTGCGCACGTTGTCCGACACCACCCACAGGTCCAGCCCGCGCGGGTGCGAGATGTCCTCGCGGATACGCCCGACGAACACGGCGTCCTTGCCGGAACCCTCGGTCACGGCGGTCGGATATCCCCCGTCCTCGTGCTTGTCGAGCACCGTGATCCCCGGCGCGGCGGACAGGATCTCGCGGGCCTTTTCCGCACTGATCTTCTCGCGGGTCTCGATATGCAGGGCCTCGGAATGGCCGTAGAACACCGGGATGCGCACCGCGGTCGGGTTCACCAGGATGGACTCGTCACCCATGATCTTGCGGGTCTCCCAGACCATCTTCATCTCTTCCTTGGTGTAGCCGTTGTCCTGGAAGACGTCGATGTGCGGCAGCGCGTTGAACGCGATCTGCTTGGGATACACGTTGCACTCAACCGGGCGGCCGTTCAGCAGGGCCGCCGTCTGGTGCGCCAGTTCCTCGATCGCATCCTTGCCGGTGCCGGAGACGGCCTGGTAGGTCGCGACGTTGATGCGCTCGACGCCGACCGCGTCGTGCAGCGGCTTCAGCGCCACCAGCATCTGGATGGTGGAGCAGTTCGGGTTCGCGATGATCCCGTGCTTCTTGTATCCGGAGACGGCCTCAGGGTTGACCTCCGGCACCACCAGCGGGATCTCCGGGTCGTAGCGAAACTGCGAGGTGTTGTCGATCACCACGCAGCCGGCCGCGGCCGCCTTCGGCGCGTATTCCGCGGACACCGAGGCCCCCGGCGAGAACAGCCCGATCTGCACGGTGGAGAAATCGAAGGTGGCCAGATCCTCCACCTCCAGCTCGCGGCGGCCGAAGGCGACCGTCTTGCCGACCGAGCGCGAACTGGCCAGCGCATGCACCCGGCCCAGCGGCAGGTCGCGCTCGGCCAGGATGGAGAGCAGGGTCTCGCCGACGGCGCCGGTTGCGCCCACCACGGCCACGTCAAACTTGCGGTCACTCATCGTTCATTCCCGGTTTAATTTTAATCTTCAAGCTACTGATATTTCGTTAGTCATCCAGCGCGGACACCAGGGCATCACCCATCCCCTGGGTGCCGACCAGCGTCATGCCCTCGCCGAAGATGTCCGGCGTGCGCAGGCCCTGATCCAGCACCCGACCCACGGCCTGTTCGATGCGCTCGGCCAGGTCATTGCGGTTCAGGCTGTGGCGCAGCAGCATCGCGACCGACAGCACGGTTGCCATCGGATTGGCCTTGCCCTGCCCGGCGATATCCGGCGCGGAGCCGTGGATCGGCTCGTACAGACCGACCCCCTCGCTGTTCAGCGAGGCCGAGGGCAGCATGCCGATGGACCCGGTCAGCATGGCCGCGGCATCGGACAGGATGTCGCCGAACATGTTGCCGGTGACCATCACGTCAAACTGCTTGGGATCGCGCACCAGCTGCATGGCCGCGTTGTCCACATACATGTGAGACAGCTCGACCTCGGGGAATTCCTTCCCGACGCGCTCGACCACCTCGCGCCACAGCTCGGAGACCTCGAGCACATTGGCCTTGTCCACCGAGCACAGGCGCTTGCCGCGCTTCATCGCCGCCTCGAACCCGACCCGCGCGATGCGTTCGATCTCCGATTCGCTGTAGGCGGCCGTATTGAAGCCGTAGCGCTCGCCGTTACGTTCCTCGATCCCGCGCGGCTGGCCGAAGTAGATCCCGCCGGTCAGTTCACGCACGATCAGGATATCCAGCCCGCTGACCACCTCCGGCTTCAGCGTGGAGGCCGAGGCCAGCTGCGGATACAGGATCGCCGGGCGCAGGTTTGCGAACAGGCCCAGATCCGAACGGATACCCAGCAGCCCGCGCTCGGGGCGGAGATCACGTTCCAGCGATTCGTACTGCGGGCCGCCGACCGCGCCCAGCAGGATCGCGTCGGCGCGACGCGCCGCCTCGCGGGTGGCCTCAGGATACGGGTGACCTGCCGCATCGTGCGCCGCGCCCCCGATCAGGCCCTGCTCGATCTCCAGATCCAGCCCGCCGATCTCGCCTACACGCTCCAGCACCTTCAGCGCCTCGGCCACGATCTCGGGCCCGATCCCGTCCCCGGGCAACACAAGAATTCGGCTCACAAACCTCTCCTAACCATCAGATCAATCGAATTTCTTCTCTACCTGTAGGAGGCCAGCCCTCTGGCCGATGGGGCGCCAGGACAGGCCCAATCGGCCAGAGGGCTGGCCTCCTACAAGGGGCACCATTCAGCCCTGCGTGTGCTCCGCCATCCACGGCCATTCGCGGCGCTGGCGCTCCTCAAAGGCGCGGATGTCATCGGCGTACTGCAGCGTCAGGGCGATATCATCCAGGCCGTTCAGCAGGCGGTGGCGCCGGTCCTCGTCGAGCGTGAAACGAAACACCGTACCGTCCGGCGCCGTTACGGTCATCTCTTCCAGGTTCACCTCGACCTGTGCGCCCGGGTTCGCCTCGACCTGCTCGAACAGTGCCTGCACCTCGTCCTCGGCCAGCACCACCGGCAGCAGCCCGTTCTTGCAGCTGTTGGAGAAGAAGATATCCGCGAACGACGGCGCGATCACCGCGCGAAAGCCGAAGTCGGTCAGTGCCCACACCGCGTGCTCGCGCGAGGAGCCGCAGCCGAAGTTCTTGCGTGCCAGCAGGATGCTTGCCTGGTCGAACGGCGCCTGGTTGAGCACGAAATCCGGGTTGATACGGCGCTGCGAGCTGTCCATGCCGGGCTCGCCCGGGTCCAGGTAGCGCCAGTCGTCAAAGGCATTGGGCCCGAAGCCCGTACGCTTGACCGACTTCAGGTACTGCTTCGGGATAATCGCGTCGGTGTCGACATTGGAGCGATCCAGCGGCGCGACAATCCCCTTGTGTACGGTAAAGGCCTGCATCGCTTACGCCTCCTTCAGTGCCGACGGTTCGACGAAGTGCCCGGCCACGGCGGCCGCGGCGGCCAGCGCCGGGCTGACCAGATGGGTACGCCCGCCCTGCCCCTGACGGCCCTCGAAGTTGCGGTTCGAGGTCGAGGCGCAGCGTTCGCCCGGCTCCAGCCGGTCCGCGTTCATCGCCAGGCACATGGAACACCCCGGCTCGCGCCACTCGAAGCCGGCATCCAGGAAGATCCGGTCCAGCCCTTCCTGCTCCGCCTGCTGCTTCACCAGCCCGGAGCCCGGCACCACCATCGCCAGCTTGATGTTGTCGGCCTTCCTGCGGCCCTTGACCACCTCGGCGGCCGCGCGCAGGTCCTCGATCCGCGAATTCGTGCAGGAGCCAATGAAGACCTTGTCCGGCCGGATCTCGGTCATCGGCGTGTTCGGCTGCAGGTCCATGTACTCCAGCGCGCGCTTCATGCCCTCGGCGCGCACCGGATCGGACTCGGCCGCCGGGTCCGGCACGCGGCCGTCGATCGGCGCGACCATCTCCGGCGAGGTGCCCCAGCTCACCTGCGGGGCGATCTCGGCGGCATCCATCTCCACCACCGCGTCGAATTCGGCATCGGGATCCGAGACCAGCGTGCGCCAGTACTCCGCCGCCTTTTCAAACAGCTCGCCGCTCGGCGCCTGTGGCTTGTTGCGCACATATTCGATGGTCTTCTCGTCCACCGCGACCATGCCCGCGCGGGCCCCGGCCTCGATGGACATGTTGCAGATGCTCATGCGGCCCTCGACCGACAGGCTGCGGATCGCCGAGCCGGCGAACTCGATCGCATAGCCGGTGCCACCGGCGGTACCGATACGGCCGATGATCGCCAGCACCACATCCTTGGCGGTCACGCCCGGGCGCAGCTCGCCCTCCACGCGGATCTGCATGGCCTTGGTCTTCTTCTGCCACAGGCACTGCGTGGCCAGCACATGCTCGACCTCGGAGGTGCCGATGCCGAAGGCCAGCGCGCCCAGCGCGCCGTGGGTGGAGGTATGCGAGTCACCGCAGACGACCGTCATGCCCGGCAGGGTCGCCCCCTGCTCGGGGCCGATCACATGCACGATGCCCTGGCGCACGTCCGCCATCGGGAAGAACTTCAGCCCCAGGCTCGTGACATTGCTCTCCAGCGTCTCCACCTGGGTGCGCGACACCGGATCCTCGATTCCGCGGTCGCGATTGGCAGTGGGCACATTGTGGTCCGGCACCGCCAGCACGGAATCCCCGCGCCAGGGCTTGCGCCCGGCCAGACGCAGACCCTCGAAGGCCTGCGGGCTGGTCACCTCGTGCACCAGGTGGCGGTCGATGTAGAGCAGCGTCGAGCCATCCGGCTCCTCGCGCACCACATGCGCCTCCCACAGCTTGTCATACAGTGTCTTGCCTGCCATTACCTGCTCCCGCGGCCGCGCCGCGATGTTCCAGCCATATTTTCGGTGAGCGGCCGCCAAAGCCCCCTGTAGGAGGCCAGCCCTCTGGCCGATGGGCCGTCGGATCGGCCAGAGGGCTGGCCTCCTACAGACGAGCGGCACCACCGCATTGCCAGTCTGCGGCCGCCCTTCCATTCTTTCAAATCCGATTTATTATCTTTATCATTCCATATGGTTATGGTTTGGCGATCCGGCACCACCTCAATCAGCCGGTCATTATCCCACGGAGGCGGCGGATGCGTCCGGAACAACTGAGCATCGAGTCCCTGCAGGCCTTCGTGGCAGTGGTCGATACCGGCGCCTTCTCCGCCGCGGCCGAGCGGCTGCACCTGACCCAGCCGGCGATCAGCAAACGCATCCAGTCGCTGGAGGCAACGCTGCAACGTCCCCTGTTCGAGCGCCAGGGGCGCCGCGTGCGGCCCACCGAGGTCGCCGAGCGCCTGCTGCCCGAGGCCCGCGAGATCCTGGCCCGCCTGCACGCGATCGAGCAGCAGGTGGCGGACCTCGACCAGGTCGTGCGTGGCCGCATCCGCCTGGCCACCTCCCACCACATTGCCCTGCACCGCCTGCCCGCGCCGCTGGCCGCTCTGCGCACCCGCTACCCCGAACTGGAGCTGGAACTCGCGTTCATGGACTCCGAGGCCGGCATCGAGGCGGTGATGCACGGCGAAGCCGATCTGGCCCTGGCCACCCTGCCCGACGACCTGCCGAAGGGCTCGGAGGCTAAACCCGTCTGGACCGACGAACTGGTCCCGATGATCGCCCGCGGCCGCGCCCAGGATGCACCGCAGGACACCCTGAAGCGCCTGCACGACTGGCCGGCGATCCTGCCACCGGTGGACTCCACCACCCGTCGCCAGATCGATCAGGCCCTGGCCGCACAGGGCCTGCACCCCGCCGCAGCCCAGGAAAGCCCCTACCTCGAAGTCATCCGCATGATGATCGCCGCCGGACTCGGCATCGGTTTCCTCCCCCGCACCATGGCCACCGACGACCTGGCCATCCTCGAATGGCCCGCCCCACCCATCACCCGCCAGCTCGGCTGGGTCCGCCACGCGGACCGCTACCGCTCGCGAACCCTTGCGGCGGTGATCGAGGAATTACAGTAATTTGATGACTGCAGTCGAACCACCGTCTCAGGCGCGTGCGGCCTCGCGGGGGAGCAGGGAGGAGATCATCCAGGTGGCGAAGATGAACAAGGTGGAGGCGATCAGCGCGCCCTCCAGGCCCCAGACCATGAAGATGGCGCCGGAGGCGACGGTGCCGACCAGACGCCCACCGGCGTTGGCCATGTAGTAGAAGCCGACCTTCATCGCGACCCGGTCGGCATCGGCGTAGTCGAGGATCAGGAACGAGTGCACGGCGGAGTTGATCGCAAACACCACGCCAAACACGCCCAGCCCGACCATCAGCACCCAGGCCGGGTCCAGCCCCGTCTCCAGGCCGATTACGATGCCGATGGGCAGCAGCATCAGGATGAAGGCCCACAACCGCGCGGTCAGCCCGGTCGGATGCAGCCCGCCGCGGCCCAGCAGGCGCGGCACCGAGGCCTGTACGATCCCGTAACCGATTACCCACAGCGCCAGAAACGCCCCCACCTGCATGTGGTTCCAGTCCAGGGTCGCGCTGAGGAATACCGGCAAGGCGACCACAAACCAGACATCGCGCGCGCCAAACAGGAAGAACCGCGCGGCCGAGAGCACATTGATCGCGGCAGAATTGGAGAACATCTGGGTGAATTTCGGCTTGCCCCCGACCTTCCCCAGCCCGCGCGGCAGGCCGACGATGGAGAACAGCATCACCACGGCCAGCATCCCGGCCAGGATCACCAGCGCCATCTGGAATCCGACCGAGTACAGCAGCGCGCCGCCGACGAAGAAGCCCACCCCCTTCAGCGCGTTCTTCGAGCCGGTGAGCACCGCGACCCAGCGAAACAGCCGCCCTTCCCCGTCGCCGGCCACCAGCTTCACGCCGGACTTCGCACTCATCTTGTTGAGGTCCTTGGCGATCCCGGACAGGGCCTGCGCGAACATCACGTAGGCCACGCCCAGCCAGGCCTCGGGCACCGTGAGCATCAGCAGCGCCGCAACCTGCAACAAGGTCCCGCCGATCATCGTCGTGTTCACCCCCAGCCGCGCGGCCAGCCAGCCGCCGGTCAGGTTGGTGATCACCCCGAACAGCTCGTAGAACAGGAACAGGAACGCGATCTCCAGCGGGCTGTAGCCCAGCTGGTGGAAGAACAACACGACCAGCATGCGGATCGCGCCGTCGGTGACGGTAAACGCCCAGTAGTTCGCGGTGATGCGCGCGTAGGCGCCCAGCCCCAGGGTGGGCGGTGCGTTCGGCGTTTCGGCCGGGCTGCTCATCCGTCCTACACGCCCTGCTCGGCCACGCGCGCGACCAGTTCGACCAGCCGGTTGGCATAGCCCCATTCGTTGTCGTACCAGGCCAGCACCTTCACCTGCGTCCCATCCACCACCATCGTCGACTGCGCATCGACAATGGACGAGCGCGGGTCGGTGCGGAAGTCGCTGGAGACCAGCGGGCGTTCCTCAAAGCCCAGGATGCCGGCGAGTTCGCCCGCGGCCGCCGAGCGCAGCAGTTCGTTCACCTCCTCCGCGGAGGTCTCGCGCGCCGCCTCGAAGGTGAAGTCTGTCAGCGAGGCATTCATCAGCGGCACGCGCACCGCATGGCCGTTCAGCCGTCCGTTCAGTTCGGGGAAGATGTCACCGATCGCCTTCGCCGAGCCGGTAGTGGTCGGGATCAGGTTCAGCCCGGCCGCACGGGCCCGGCGCAGATTGTCGCGCGGCAGATCCACAGGCGACTGCGTGGCGGTCATGTCGTGTACCGTCAGGATCGTCCCGTGGCGGATCTCCAGGGCCGGGTGCAGCACCTTGACCAGGGGCGCCAGGCAGTTGGTGGTGCAGGAGGCAGCGGTGACCACATGGTGCCGCGCCGGATCGTAGGCCGCATCGTTGACGCCCATCACCACGTTCAGCGCCCGCTCGTCCTTCACCGGAGCCGCGACGACCACACGCCGGGCCCCACGGTCGAAGTGCGGCTGCAGGGTCTCCATGGTGCGGAAGGCGCCGCTGGCATCGATCACGATATCCACACCGGACTCGGCCCAGGGCACCTGCCCCGGCTCGCCCAGCTGCGTGTGGCGCAGGCTGCGGCCATCGATCTGCAGGGCGTCCGGCTCGGCCTGGATGCCGTGATCCCAGCGCCCATGCACCGAATCGAACTCCAGCAGGTGTCCGGTAACCGTACCGTCCGCCGCGACCTCGTTCAGGTGCACGATCTCGAGATCGTCCCGATCCCAGGCCGCACGCAGCGCCAGGCGGCCAATCCGCCCCATGCCATTGATGCCAACCCGTACGGCCATGACGCCCTCCCGCGAAAAATCGCGTCAGGATACTCCGCCCACATGACCAACGCATGACACCCGGTGCCTTGAAACGGCTCAACCAACAGCGCACAAATACGCAAAGAGGGTCAAAAGCGATTCACAGGAAGTTTGGAAGACTGGAAGAAGGGCTGGATGGGCAAACAACATTGCACCTCGCCCGGTCCAACCGACAATAACTCTTCCATCCTTCCCTTCTTCCTGTGAATCGCCTTTGACCTTGTTCGTGGTGCCGATCAGTTGAGCCAGACGATGCCGGCGTTGAGGTAGATGGCGAAGCCGACCCACAGCAGGTAGGGCACCAGCAGCGCGCCGGCGATGCGGTCGATGCGCCAGAAGGCGATCAGCGTGGCGAGGATCAGCGGCCACAGGATCAGGATCTCGGCGAGCGCCAGATCCGGGCGCTGCAGGCCGAAGAAGAGCACCGACCAGCCCAGGTTCAGGGCGAGTTGCGCCAGGAACAGACCCAGCGCGACCGGCGCCCCGGTCAGGCCCACGCGGCGCCACACATGCCACGCCGCCAGCCCCATCAGCCCGAACAGCACGCTCCAGACCGGGCCGAACACCGCATCCGGCGGGTTCAACGGCGGCCGGGCCAGGGTCGGGTACCAGTCGCCCACCGAAAGACTGGTGGCCCAGCCCCCCAGCCCCGCCACGGCAAACACCAGTACCATCCAGGCCAGCAGCCCGAGCATGTCCCCACCGAAAGAGCGTCGCCGCGGACGCGGCGCACGGGCCGTATCGCGTGTCATTACAGAATTCTCCTCGAGATTCGCGGTCGCATGGCAGGATGTCCCGAACAAGGCCCGGATTCCGAACCGAATTCATTCAGGATTCAGTGAACCACGCCACACTCCCCCTGACCACCCCGAACAAAAGCGAGCTGCAATGCCCCGCCCCGCCACCCTGATCACCGCGGTTCTCTTCCTCCTGGCCGCCGGCCTGCTGGGCTGGATGCTGCTCGCTCCGGATGACGATGCAGCGCCCAGCAGTCGCCCCGGCGGTGGCGAGACGCGACCGGTGGCCGTGGCGGTTGCCGCCATCGAGACCCGTGACCTGGTCGAGCGCCGGCGCTTCACCGGGAGCATCGAGGGTGCGGACCGCATCGAGATCACGCCCCGTGTCGGCGGCCGGGTCGCCGAGATCTTCGTCAATCTGGGGGACCGCGTGGAACCGGGCGACCCCTTGCTGCAACTGGACACCGAAGAGTTCGAGCAGGACGTCGCCCAGGCCGCGGCGGAACTGGAAGTGGCCGAGGCCAGCCTGGCGGAGGCCATCGCCAGCCGCGACGCGTCCCGGCGCGAACTGCAGCGCACCCGTGAACTGCGCGATCAGGGGATCGCCTCGCGTTCCGAGCTGGAGGCCGCCGAGACCGAACTGGCCCTGGCGCAGACCCGAGTGGCCCTCGCCGAATCGCAGATCCGGCAGCGACGCTCCGCACTGCGCACCCGCGAGATCCAGCTCGGCTATACCCGCATCGAGGCGGATGCATCCAGCAGCACGCGCTGGGTGGCAGAACGGCATGTGGATCCCGGCACGGTCATCAGCGCCAGCGAGCCGGCGCTGGCGCTGGTCCGGCTCCAGCCGGTCCGGGCGATCCTGGCCGTGACGGAGTCCGACTACGGTCGGCTGTCTCCCGGTAAGGCCACTGAGGTACGCACCGGCGCCTACCCCGACACCGCATTCGCGGGGACCATCGCGCGGATCGCACCGGAGTTCCGCCCCGGCTCGCGCCAGGCGCGGATCGAGGTGGAACTGCCCAACGACGACGTCCGCCTGCGCCCGGGCATGTTCGTCGAGGCCGCGATCACCCTGGGCCAGCGCGACGGCGCGCGGGCCATCCCACGCGACGCGATCATCCAGCGTGAGGCCGGGCCCACCGTATTCAGCGTGGAACGCAGTGGCGAGCGCCCAACGGCCCGGCGCCATCAGGCCGTCACCGGTGTCCGTGACGGGAACTGGGTCGAACTGCTGGAACCCGATCTGCCGCCGGGCACCGAGGTCGTGATCCTCGGCCAGCACCTGCTTGCGGACGGTACCCCGCTGCGGCTGAGCGAACCGGGCCGCATCCCCGACCGCGATGACGCGCGCGAGGCACAGACCCCGTGAATCCCGCGCGCCTGACCGTCCACCGCCCCGTGCTGACCAGTATGGTGGCCCTGATCGTGGTCATCCTCGGGCTGACCGCGCTGACGCGCCTGCCGGTGGACCTGCTGCCCGACATCACCTACCCCGTGGTCACCGTGATGACCTCCTACCCCAATGCCGGGGCCGAGGAGGTCGAACAACTGGTCACACGGCCGGTGGAACAGGCAGCGGCCGCGATCACGGGTGCCCAGGAGATCCGTTCCACCTCGGCCGAGGGCAACAGCAACGTCCGCATCAACTTCGCCTGGGGCACGGACATCCGCCAGGCCGTGGACGACCTGCGCGATCGTCTGGCACGCATCGAGGACCGCCTGCCGGATGATGCCGACCGCCCGCTGGTGCGCCAGTTCGACACCCAGGACTCGCCCATCATGCGCCTGGGGGTGGGCTCGCAGCTGGACGCCATCCACCTGCGCACCCTGATCGACAACCGCATCGCCCCGCGCCTGGAGCGCATCCCCGGTGTGGCCGCGGTCGACACCTTCGGCGGGCTGGAGCGCGAGGTCCGCGTGGAGGTGGACCCGGAGCGTCTCGAGGCCATCGACCTGGGCCTAGACGACCTGCGCAACCGCATCCGCGACGCCAACGTGATCACCCCCGGCGGGCCGATCATGGACGGCCGGCGGGAGTACCGCCTGCGCACCCCGGCCGAGTTCCGCTCGGTGGACGAGGTCCGCGACACCATCGTGCAGCGCAGCGAGGATGGCGTGACCCACCTGCACCAGGTCGCGGAGGTACGCGATACCCATCAGCGCGTCACCCGCCGCTTCCGGGTTAACGAGGAAGAAGGCGTCCAGCTCGCGGTGCGCAAGCTGGCCGACGCCAACACGGTCGAGGTCTCCGAGGCGGTGCACGCCGAACTGGTACGCCTGAACCGCGACTTCCCTCAGATCGACATCCGCGCGGTCACCGACGAGGCGGGGTTCATCCGCAACTCCATCACCAATGTCGGCCAGGCCATCCTCTACGGCAGCGCGCTGGCGGTACTGGTGCTGCTCGTGTTCCTGCGCAATATCCGTTACACCCTGGTGGCGGCCACCGCGATCCCGCTGGCCGTGATCGCGACCTTTGGTCTGGTGTACTTCGGCGGCTACTCGCTGAACCTGATGACACTTGGCGGGATCGCGCTGGGGGTGGGGCTGATGGTGGACAACGCCATCGTGGTCATCGAGAGCATCGCCCGCCGACGTGAAGAACACGCCGAGCAGACCGCCGCCGAGGCCGCGATCAGCGGCACCGGACGGGTCGCGCCCGCCATCATCGCCAGCACCCTGACCACGGTCGCGATCTTCCTGCCGCTGTTCTTCGCCGAGGAACTCGCCGGCCAGCTGTTCAAGCCCCTGGCGGCCGTGGTCGCCTTTGCCCTGGCCGGCTCGCTGATCGTTGCCCTCACCCTGGTGCCGATGCTGATGGCCCGAGCACCGATGCCCAGGCGCGACACCAGCGCCCTCGCGCGCATGGAACATC
The DNA here is from genome assembly GCF_000381105.1 of Thioalkalivibrio sp. ALE12. Lineage (NCBI taxonomy): Bacteria > Pseudomonadati > Pseudomonadota > Gammaproteobacteria > Chromatiales > Ectothiorhodospiraceae > Thioalkalivibrio > Thioalkalivibrio sp. ALE12. Next base: position 398,582 of record NZ_KB905905.1, read on the forward strand.
GCTACCAGGGCCTGCTGCAGCGCACCCTGACCCAGCCGTGGATGGTCATCGGCATCAGTCTGCTGCTGATGATGATCGCCCTCGCCGGCCTGCGCGGCGTGGGCACCGAGTTCCTGCCCGCCACCGACGAGGGCGAGCTGCGCGTGCATGTATCCATGGAACCCGGCACCCCGCTGGAAGAGCTGTACGCCACCATGGCTGGGCTGGAGGCGATCATCCGCGACGAGGTCCCGGAACTGGAAAACCTGGTCTCCAGCTCGGGCGCCTCGGCGTTCCGGGCCTCCTCGCCGGCCTCCGGCAACATGCGCGTAATGGTCGGTTCTCGCGCAAGCCGCAGCCGCTCCTCTGATGCCATCGCCGCCGCGCTGCGCGAGGCGCTGGGCAGCCCGCCCGGGGTCGAGATCCGCGTACGCGCCTCCAGCGGAATCTTCTTCCGTGGCTTCGGCCGCGGCGCGGACGAGGAGAGCCTGTCCATCGAGGTCCGTGGCTTCGAACTGCCCACGATGAACGCGGTGGTCGAGCGGTTCGAGGCCGCGCTGTCCGACATCCCCGGCGTGACCGATACCCGCGTCGGCTCCGACGGCGGTCAGCCCGAGTTCGCCACCCGCATCGACCGCGCCCGCGCCGCCGACCTGGGCGTGGACGTGCGCACCATCGCCCAGACCCTGGAGACCGCGCTGGGCGGCTCCAGCGCCGGGCAGCTGCGCGCCGGGGGCGACGAGACCCGTATCTGGGTCCAGCTGCGCGACGCCGACCAGAGCTCGCTGGACGACCTCCTGAACCTGACGGTGCGCAGCGAGGACGGCGAGCGCGTCGCCCTGCGCAGCCTCGTGTCCTTCGATACCGCGATGGGCCCCGACAGCATCCAGCGCCGCGAGCAGGCGCGCATCAGCACCCTGTTCGTGAATATCGGCGACCGTTCATTGGGCGAGGTCGCGGCGGACGTGCGTGCCGCCCTGGCGGATATCCCGCTGCCGGAGGAGATCGACTTCTCGGTCACCGGCGATATCGAGGAACAGGAGGCCGCCTTCTCCGAGCTGCTGCTGGGCACCCTGCTGGCCACGCTGCTGGTGTACATGGTCATGGCCAGCCTGTACGAATCCCTGCGCGACCCGCTGATCGTGATGTTCTCCATCCCGCTGGCCCTGATCGGCGTCACCGCGGCGCTGCTGATCACTGACACCACGCTCAACGTGCAGTCGCTGATCGGCATCCTGCTGCTGGTCGGGATCGTGGTGAACAACGCGATCCTGCTGGTGGACCGCATGGCCCGGCGCCACCGCGACGACGGCATGGAGCTGACCGCGGCGATCGTGGCCGCGGCCGGCGAGCGCCTGCGCCCGATCCTGATGACCACGCTGACCACCATCCTCGCGCTGTCGCCGCTGGCGATCGGCATGGGCGACGGCGGCGAGGCCCAGGCCCCGATGGCGCGGGTGGTGATCGGCGGCCTGCTGTCGTCTACCCTGATCACCCTGGTGCTGATCCCGACGCTGTACCTGCTGTTCCACCGCCGGGGCGAACATCCACAACCGGTCTATCGAGTCGCAACGGAACATGCCTAGAAAAACGCTGACCTTCCTCGTCGCGCTCGCCCTGACCCTCCCGGCCCAGGGCGCCGACGCCCAGGACGCCACCGAGGGCCTGCGCCTGTCGCTGCCCGCCGAGGCCCTGCTGGACACCCGCCCGTTCGAGCGCGAGGCGGTGGCGGAGGAGACGCTGTCGCTGGAGGAGGCCGTCGCCCGCGCCCTGGAGAACAACCGCGGCCTGCGCGCCGAGCGCCTGCAAACGGCCATCCAGGGCACCTTCGAGGCCCAGGAGCGCGCCGTGTTCGACCCCGAGCTGTTCGCCGAGCTGGAGATCAGCCGCGACCAGAGCGTGCGCCAGCTGGAACAGATCGGCGAGACCGACACGGTGACAACCACCCGCCGTTTCGGGGAGGCCGGGATCACCCAGGCGCTTCCCACCGGCACCGACCTGACGGTCTCGCTGCGCAGTTCCCGCGCCTCCAGTTCCCGCGTGGACACCCCGCAGTTCACCACCCGCGCGGGGCTCAGCCTGACCCAGGCCCTGCTCCGGGGCGGCCGTATCGAATCCAACCTGGTGCGCCTGCGCCAGGCCAGCCTGGATGTGGAGGCCTCGGAATACGAGGTGCGCGGCTTCGTGGAGCAGCTGATCACGGACGTGGAGGGCCGCTACTGGGACCTGGTACTGGCCGACGCACAGATCGCCATCTTCGAGGAGGCCCTGGCGGTCGCCCGCGCCCAGCTGGACCAGACCGAACGCCGCATCCGGGCCGGCGACCGTCCGGAGACCGAGGCCGTATCCGCGCGCGCCGAGGTGGCGCTGCGCCGCCAGGGCCTGATCGACGCGCGGGCCGACCGTGCCCGCGCCCAGGACGCGCTGGCCCGCCTGCTGCAGGCCGACAACGGCGGGCTCTGGGATACCCGGCTAGAGGCCCGTTCGGAGCCGGAGCTGGAGCGCTACGCCCTTGAGCCCCTGGATGCCTACGTGGCGCTGGCCCGCGACCACCGCGCCGACCTCAACGAGACCCGCCTGCGCGTGCAGCGCAATCAGCTGGAGGTGGTGCGCACCCGCAACGGCCTGCTGCCGCGCCTGGACTTCTTCGTCACCCTGGGCCAGTCCGGCTACGCGGACAGCTTCAGCCGCACCTGGCGCGACCGCCAGGGCGACGGCTACGACCTGGCCGCCGGCCTGCGCTTCGAGATGCCCATCGGCAATCGCGCGGCCGAGGCCGAGCACACCCGCGCGCGCCTGACCCGCCAGCAGATCCAGGAGACCCTGGCCAACCTGGAACAGCTGGCCATCGAGGACGTGCGCGCCACCTGGTTCGACGCCGCCCGCGTGCGCGAACAGATCCAGGCGCAGAAGGAGACGGTGGAACTGCAGGAAGAACTGCTGCGCGTGGAACAGACCCGCTTTCGGGTCGGGGCCGGGACCGCCCTGGCGGTGGCCCAGGCCCAGCGCGACCTGCTGGAGAGCCGCCTGAACCTGACCGAGACGGTGGTGCGCTTTCGCCAGCTGAGCACCGAACTGCTCAATGCCAGCGGCACCCTGCTGCTGCACCGCGGCATCGACGCCCCGGGTGCCGAACGCGTGGAGATTCGCCTGTAATCCGAATGGTGGAAGGACCGGCGCCCCGCTCAGGACGCCCGCCTATTGTCCCACGGGACGGGCACTGCCATCGGCGTCGATCTCGACGACGAGCATCGCCCCGGCCCCGATGCTGCGCCCGCTGAGCTCCATGATGTTGGCCCGGTGGGTCACGTAGACCGCAGGTCCCTGCGCCTGCCGGTATTCCTCGGCCAGGTGTTCACGCCACGCCCGCATACGCCGCTCCCGATGCGGGGCGTTGGTGCGAAACACCGATCCCAGCGCCTCCAGGACCACCGGCTCGCCGTAGCCCAGCAGCTCCGCGGTATCGAAATTGCGACACCAGGGACCCGCGAATACCCGGATCGAATGGAGCCCGGCGGCCCGCAGGCGTTCGCCAGTCTCGCGGGCCTGCGCGCGACCCTCCTCGGAGAGATTGCGCTGCGTGGCGCAGTCGTCGACATCAAAGCCCGATGGGTCGCCAATCCCCGGTGCGATGGCATGACGCATCAGCAGGATGCGCTGCGGCTCCTGCAACTGCGCCACGATCACGCGTTCTTCGGCCAGATCGTCCGCCGCCAGCGGCACAGCGAGTGCCAGCACGATCACGGCCCAGACCCGCGGGAATACAGAGCGTTTCATGACGCCGTTTGCCTCGTACGACGACGCCGGCAGGCGGCGGAACAGTAGCGCACCTCGTCCCAGCAGCGCGCCCACTTTCTTCGCCAGGCAAACGGCCGACCGCACACGGCGCAGGTCTTTTGCGGGAGATGCGGCTTGGCATGCGCCACGGCGGTCGTTATCCCCCCGGGCGGCAGACCCCGTCGTCGCAGCGGGACCGCCAGCGAAAGCGGGCGATCACGTTGTAGACGCGATCCATCAGCCAGACGACCGGCGGAAGGCGATGCAGCACGCCGCCGAGCCAGCGGTAATACGGCAGATGCCGCCAGACCAGCACGAAGGCCCACGCGCCACTGCGAATGCGGCCCTCGGGACTGACGGCATGCATGCGCTGCATGGCCTGGTCCCAGGTGATGCCCCAGGCGGCGAGCGGCGCCGCATCGGCGTGGATGTCGCGCCAGTCGACCGCGGCAGCGGTATCCAGGCGCTGGTAGTGGCCGATCTCGCGACGGCACAGCGGGCAGCCGCCATCGAAGAACACGATCGGGCGTCCGGGGGCCTTTGGCGGTCGGTTCGCGGCCGGGTCAGGCATGTCCCACCGGCCCGGTCTGCTGGTGCTGCGCCTCGCCCAGCGATTTCAACGCGCGCTCCACCACATCGCGCGCGAGTCCCTGGGTCATCTCGGGGTCGGCCGGGATCATCTCGGTACGCACCGCCAGGGCCATCGCCAGGGCCTGCAGCACATCCCCGTTGCAGGTGTCCCCCAGCACCCCGATCTCGTTATCCAGGGTATCGGTCAACCGGTCCAGCAACTGCTGCACCCGCACCGCCGAACCCGTCTCGGGGTGCAGACGAAACTCGAAGGACACGGCCTCGCCGCTCGGGGTCACATAGCGATAGGGCAATACGTCCATGGCTCTCTCCTTCGCGAACGGTCGGGTTGTCGAGGCGGATTTCGGGGTCGGTCGGGCAGCCCCTCCGCCATTGGGCCACGAAACGGGCAAACAGTTCGACCGGCAGCGGGCCGACACGACCGGATCGCATCGCGAAAACCGCCCCGGCCGGCACGCGCAAGCGTTATCCTTGCGCCTCATGGAGACCCGCATCCGCAACATCGACTTCGCCGGTGCGCCGCGCGCGGCAGGGGTACGGTAATGGCGGCCCGCCGCAAGCGCCGCCCGCTGCGCCGCCTGCTCCTCTGGGTGGCCGGGCTGACCGCATTCCTGCTGGCGCTGGGCATCGGGGTTATGTTCGCGCTGGTGGTGCTGTTCGCTCGCGTCGACCCGCCCTACGGCATGGCCATGGTGGTGGCCACCGACTGGCAGACCGCCTCCAACCGGCGCCCGGACTGGCAGCGTCTGGATGACCTGCCCCGCCACCTGATGCTGGCGGTGATCGCCGCGGAGGACCAGCATTTTCCCAACCATCGCGGCTTTGACTGGGGCTCGGTGCGCCAGGCGCTGGGCGATCATGTGCGCGGCGGGCGACTGCGCGGCGCCAGCACCATCAGCCAGCAGACCGCCAAGAATCTGTTCCTGTGGCACGGCCGGTCCTGGGTGCGCAAGTCGCTGGAGGCCGGGTTCACGCTGGGGATGGAGACCCTGTGGCCGAAACGACGCATCCTCGAGATCTACCTGAACCTGGCGGAATGGGGCCCCGGCATCTACGGCATCGAGAACGCCGCCCAGCATTACTTCGGTGTCTCCGCCACCGAACTGGACCGCCACCAGTCCGCGCGTCTGGCCGCCATCCTGCCCAGCCCCGGGCGCATGAACCCGGTCCAGCCGGGCCCGCAACTGGACCGCCGTATCGCCTGGGTCGAGCAGCAAATGGCCCAGCTCGGGATCGCGTGGCTGGACCCGATGCTGCTGGAGTAAGCCTCGTGCCCGACCGACACCAAGGTCGGTCACGGAGATCGCCACGGCGTACCCGCTTCGCGAGGACGAGGATAGTCGACGTCGTCGCCATCCACAGCCACTGGTTCACCGCGCATCCATTCGAGAAGCGAACCGACCACGATGACTTGGGGCCTGCGCGCCCAATTGTGACGCGGAACTTCCTGCCCTTAGACTGGCCGGACTGATTGAATCGCACCGGGGCACGCATGGACGCCCCTTCCAGACATTGAGGTTTGCCGTGACCCATCTGCGACCATCGCGTCTCTCGTTTTCCCGTCTGTTTGTCCTCGCCTTCCTTATTCTGCTGTTGCCCCTGGGGAGCGCCTTTGCCCAGGACAGCAGTCCGCAGGATTCGGGAAATGACCTGCGACAGACGCTGATCGACGCGCTGGAGAATGAGGAGGCCCGCGAGCGCCTGCTGGAGGCCCTGCGGGCCGACAGCGGGTCCAGCGAGAGCGACACGGCCGAAGATGCCGTCCCTGTGGACACCGGCGAGAGCGAATCCGTCGCGCGCCAGATCGCCCAGCTGACCCAGTCGCTGGCCGAGGGGGCCGTCGCCGAGGTCCGGGCCCTCAACGACATCGCCGCGGACATCGCCGAACGGGTCCGTGCAATCGAGCCAACGGTGTTCGGGATGGCCGTGCTCGATCTCGCGATCATCATCGTGTTCACCGTGGTGGTGTTCCTGGTCCTGCGCCGCCTGGGCGCCCCGCTGTTCACCAGCATCGACCGCTGGGCCCTGAATGCCGCGGAGCACATGCGCCTGATGCGGGCACTGCCCGCCGTCGTCCTCGCCGCCGCGATCGACTTCCTGATCGTCATCCTCGCCTGGCTGGCCGGCTATGCCCTCGCGCTGTTCGTACTGGGCGAGTCGGGCGAGATGAACACGCGCCACTCGCTGTTCCTGAACGCCTTCCTGCTGATCGAGGTGACCAAGGCGGCGCTGCGCCTGATCTTCGCCACCCGCTACCACGGTCTGCGCCTGCTGCCGATGGCCGGGGACGAGGCCGCCTACTGGAACGCCTGGCTGGCGCGCATCGTGGGCTACATTGGCTACGGCCTCCTGCTGCTGGTGCCAATCGCCAACAACCAGATCTCCTCCGAGGCGGGGCGCTCGCTGGGGCTGATCGTGATGCTGACGGCGTTCCTGTACGCCGCCGTGATCATCCTGCAGAACCGCAGCCGGGTGCATGACCGCCTGATCGCGATGGCCAACCGGGCCGAGTTCGCCTTCACCCGGATCGTGATCTCGCTGCTGGCGAATTTCTGGCACTGGATCGCACTGCTCTATTTCCTGGCGCTGGCCGTGGTCAGCGTCACGCGCCCGGAAGACGCCCTGCCCTTCATGGCCAAGGCCACCGGTCAGACCTTGCTCGCGGCCTTCGCGGGCGTGTTCGTCGCCAACCTGCTGACGCAGCTGATCGGCCGGCAGATCCGCGTGCCCGACGAGACCCGGGAGAAGTTCCCGTCGCTGGAACTGCGCCTGAACTCGTACATCCCGAAGGCGCTGAAGGTCATGCGCCTGGTGATCCTGCTGATCGTGCTGGCGGTGATCGCGGATGCCTGGGGCGCCTTCAGCCTGACCACCTGGCTCGCCTCCGACACCGGCATGGCGGTACTGGGCACCGCGATCTCGGTCGCCCTGATCCTGCTGGGCGTGCTCGCCATCTGGCTGGTATTCGCCAGCTGGATCGAACACCGCATGAACCCCAACACCGGCGACGGCGGTCCGACGGCCCGCGAGGCCACGCTGCTGACCATCTTCCGCAATGCGGTCGCCATCGTGCTGATCGTGATGACCACCATGATCGTGCTGGCCGAGATCGGCGTGAACATCGGGCCGCTGCTGGCCGGCGCGGGCGTCCTCGGCCTGGCCGTCGGCTTCGGTGCCCAGAAACTGGTCCAGGACGTGATCACCGGGGTCTTCATCCAGCTCGAGAACGCCATCAACGTCGGTGACGTAGTCACCGTCGCCGGAACGACCGGCGTGGTCGAACGCCTGACCATCCGCTCGCTGGGTCTGCGCGACCTGTCCGGGACCTACCACCTGATCCCGTTCTCCTCGGTCGATGCGGTGTCCAACTACATGCGTGAATTCGCCTACCACGTGGGCGAGTACGGCGTCGCCTACCGCGAGGACATCGACGAGGTCATCGTGCGCCTGCGCGAGGCCTTCGAGGAACTCAAGGAAGACCCCGACCAGGGTCCGAACATCCTCGACGAAATGGAGGTGCACGGCGTCACCGCCCTGGCCGACAGCTCGGTCAACGTGCGTGTCCGCATCAAGACCCTGCCGGGCACCCAGTTCGGCCTGGGCCGCGCGTTCAACCGCCTGGTCAAGAAGCACTTCGACGCCGCCGGCATCGAGATCCCGTTCCCGCACCAGACCATCTACTTCGGTCAGGAGAAGGACGGGTCGGCCCCCGCGGCCAACCTGCGCATGATCGAGGCCGCGCCGGAGGGCGACGCCGACGACCGGGACTATTCACGCGACCGGCGCGCCCGCCCGAACCCGAAGCACAAGGGCGACTACGACGAGTCCGAGGACTGACGCAACCAGCGGGGCGAACGGCCGGCTGAGTGGCCTGCCGCCACGCGCGGTCATCCCGAACGGGCTTACCCTTTCCGCCAGGGCGGGATTTGGGTCAATATAGCCGCATGCGACTGTTGATCCTGCTCGCGCCGTTGCTGTTGTTCCTCGCCTGGGCCCCGGGCCTCTGGGTCCGTCACGTCATGAAGAAGTACCACCAGCCGGGGGACCGCTACGACGGCACAGGCGCGGAACTGGCCCGCGATCTGCTGGACCGTCACGGGCTGCACAAGGTCCGGGTGGAGAGCACCACGCACGGGGATCACTACGACCCCGACGCCCGCACCGTGCGGCTGTCGCCCGAGAACCACGAGGGCCACTCCCTCACGGCGGTCACCGTGGCCGCCCACGAGGTCGGACACGCCATCCAGCATGCCGAGGGCTACGCCCCGCTGCGCATGCGCAGTTACCTGGTCTGCGTCGCGGGATACGGACAGCAGATCGGCGCCTGGCTGCTGGTCGCCATCCCCTTTGTCACCCTGCTCGCCCGGCATCCGGCGCCCGCGTTCCTGTTCCTGCTGGCCGGAGTCCTCTCCATGGGGCTCGCCACGCTGGCCCACCTGGTCACTCTCCCCACGGAGTTCGACGCCAGCTTCCGCCGGGCCATGCCGATGTTGCGTGACGGGCGTTACCTGCACCCACCCGACTACCCGCATGCGGAGCGCATCCTGAAGGCCGCCGCCTATACCTACCTCTCGCAATCCCTGATGAGCCTGCTGAACATCGCCTCGTGGTTCCGCTACCTGCGCCGCTGAGCGCCTCCGCTCGGCCAGCCTGCCCGTTGTGCGGCCTGCCGACCCGGCCGTTCCATCACCGCGGGCTCGGCGACCCCTCACCCGGTGACTATCGCCGCTGCCACCACTGCCGCCTGATCCACCTCGACCCCGGGGTCTGGCCCGACCGCGAGACGGAACGTGCGTACTACCGCACCCACGAGAATCGGCCCGATGACCCTGGTTACCAGGCGCATCTGCAGCGGCTGATCGAACCGCTGCTCGAGGCCCTGCCGCCACCTGCCCGCGGCCTCGACTGGGGCTGCGGCCCCCAACCCGTTCTCGCGGCCCTGCTGCGGACACGCGGCTACACCATGGATACCTGGGACCCCGCCTTCGCACCCGCCTGGCCCGACGCACCCGACTCCGGCTGGGATATCATCACCTGCACCGAGGTTCTGGAACACCTGCACAACCCCCTGGACACGCTGCAAACGCTGCGCACCCACCTGCGCCCGGGCGGCGTTCTTGGCGTAATGACCGAATGGCCGCCCGCGGCGGACCGCTTCCGCCGCTGGCACTATCGCCGCGACCCCACCCACGTCGCGTTCTACGGGCCCGACACCCTGCACTGGATCGCCGACCGGCTGGGTTGCGCCCTCGCGCTGCCCGCGCGCGACATAGCGCTGTTCACGCGCAGCGATCCGCCCTGATCACCCCGAAACCGCGACGGGCATCACACGGATACGCCCGCCACGGGGCCCCGGGGAACTCCTCCATCCGCGGATCGTCTTCGCCAGGTGCCACTCGCCTGGCTCGACGCCCCTTGTCGGGCATGAAAGCGCCACGCTTGTTAAGCTGGGGTTAAGTGCGCTTGTCTAGGCTACCGTTACTACTTACGCAGGAGAGACTCTATGAAGATTCGTTCCCGGTCCGTCGCCGGACTGATCGCCGCGGCCGCCCTTGCGCTGGCCAGCCCGCTCGCCATGGCGCAGGGCATGGGCCAGCAGGGCCAGGGCGGCATGGGCATGCAGGGCGGTCAGGGCGGCAACCCGCAGATGGAGATGCAGCAGCTCCAGCAGACGCTCGCCGAGACCCAGCAGCAGGCCATCCAGAACAATCCGCAGCTGGAACAGAAGGGCGAAGAGCTGGAAAACCTGGTCCTGGACAAGATGGAGTCCGCCGGCTATCAGCCGCGTCGGGACCTGGAAACCCTCGAGTCCGCCGAGGAACGCCTGCGCGATCCGGACCTCAGCGCCGAACAGCGCCAGGAAGTCATCCAGTCCGAAGACGTGCAGCAGGCGCAGATGAACCTGCAGGAAGCCCAGCAGGCGGTCGCGCAGGATGAAGAAATCCTGGAGGCCCAGGAAGCCCTGCGGGAAGACCTGATGGCCGCCATGCGCCAGGAAAACGCCGATATCGACGACGTCATCCAGCGCATGCAGAGCCTGCAGCAGCAGATGCAGCAGCAACAGGGTGGCCAGGGCGGCGGCATGATGCGCTAATCGCGCCACCGTAGACCCAATGAAAAAGCCCGGTCCCCGTCAAGGGGCCGGGCTTTCTTGTGTCGGGCCCATGCCTGCACTGAGGCGCGCGGGCCGAACGGTCCCTCATTCCAGGCGGCGGGTCTCCTGCGCCAGCGCGCGCAGCGCCTCGGTCTGTCCCTCGGGCAGCTGACTCCAGTCAAAGCGCCAGGTCCAGTTGCGTTCGTCCACCGTACCGGGAATGTTCGTGCGCGCCTCCGAACCCAGTTGCAGGGCATCCTGCATCGGCAGAATCGTGAGCTGTGCCGGAGAACGGCAGGCCGCACGGATCAGCGGCCAGGGCATCTCCTCGGCCCCGCCCTCGTCCAGCGTTGCGATCACGTGCTGCTGCAGGGACGGCTCCAGAGAACGGAACCAGCCCAGCGTGGTGTCGTTGTCGTGGGTGCCGGTATACACCGCGCTCAGTTCGTCATGATTCGCCGGCAGGTACGGGTTGTCCGGCCCACCCTCGAAGGCGAACTGCAGGATGCGCATGCCCGGCAGATCGAAGCGCAGGCGCAGGGCGGTCACCTCCGGCGTGATCACGCCGAGGTCCTCGGCCAGCAACGGCAGCACGCCGAGACGGGTCTGAAGCTGTTCGAAGAAGTCCGCGCCCGGCCCCGGCACCCAGTGCCCCTGCGTGGCATCCGGCTCGCTCGCCGGCACCGCCCAGCTGGCCTCGAAGCCGCGGAAGTGATCAATGCGCACGGCGTCTACCGTCTCCAGGGTCCAGCGCAGCCGCTCCACCCACCAGTCGTAGCCGCGTTCGGCAAGGCGGTCCCAGCGGTAGTGCGGGTTGCCCCAGCGCTGCCCGGTCTCGGAGAAGTAGTCCGGTGGCACGCCGGCCACGGTCAGCGGGTGCCCCGTGTCGTCCAGATCGAACAGGTCACGGTGGGCCCAGACCTCGGCCGAGTCGTGCGCCACGAAGATCGGCATGTCGCCCAGGATCAGGATGTCCCGTGCGCGGGCATGCTCGCGAACGTCCTGCCATTGATCGAACAGCACAAACTGGGCGAAGCGTACCGCCTCCAGCTCCCGGGCCGCATCGACCTCCACAGCCGCCAGGGCATCCGGATCGCGGTCGCGCAAGGCGGCCGGCCATTCCCACCAGGGACGGCCGCCTTCACGGGCCCGGATCACCACGAACCGGGCAAAGTCCTCCAGCCACACCGGGCCCTGGGAATCCCGAAAAGCCTGGTAGGCCTGCGCCCAGCCATCGCCGGCCTGCTCCAGCCGCTCCCGCGCCTGTTCCAGCAGTGTGTCGACGGGCAGCGTCGGGTCCGCAAGGCCCGCGCGCGCCGCCAGGCGCTGCGGGTCGATCAGGCGCACATCGCCAGCGAAGGCGGAGATACTGGCATACGGCGAACCGTCCTCCTGCGGCGGGTGCAACGGCAGGATCTGCCACAGGCTGAAGCCAGCATCCCGCGCCCAGTCGAGGAAACGAAAGGCCTCGTCCCCCAGCGTCCCGACCGGACCCAGGCCCGGCAATGACACGGGGTGCAGGAGGACCCCCGCGCGGCGGCGCTGCATCAGGGGGTTGCAGTGTTCTTCGCCCGCCTCCATCCGCTACGGCCCCTCGTACATGGTTACCGGGCACATGGTTACTTGGCACACAGTTACTGGCCCTTGCGCATGGTACCGCCCGCCGCGGGATCACCGCCCCCGACCGAGAGGACCTCGCCCAGCGAGTCGGGCACATCGAGATCCGCCAGCTGGTACAGGCGGGCCAGATGCCGACGGTAGAGCTGTTCGAAGTCGCTGACGGAACCCGCGGGGTTGTATTCCCCGAACCACCAGCACCAGTCGGAGCCCTCGCATACCGCGAGCTGCTTGCGCAGCTCCGGCGTATCCAGTGCCGGATGCCGCGCGATGGCCTGGTCCACGGCGGTCCAGGCCTCGATCAGGCGGTCCCAGCCAAGGTTCTTGTCCGGGTCGCCAATCCAGGTGGAAAAGGTCCCGTAGACCCAGGAGCCCGCCACCATGCCCGTGAGTTCGCCGCGATCCGTCCGCGGACCCGTGCGCTGGCAGACGTCCGAGAAGGTGCACAGGTTCAGCCGCGGATTCTCCGCTACCCGCTCGTACAACGCCCGCAGGAAGTAGAAGCCGTTCTCCGGGTAGTACTCCCAGGCGTTCTCGCCATCCAGGATGACCGCCACCACGCCCCCGTCGGGCGAGACGGCGGCAATATTCTCGAGGTGATGCACGAAGTCCCCGACCGCGTCGTCGGCGTGCCAGTCGGCGTAGCGAAACCCGATCGCATCGGAAAGCCCGTCGTCGCGGAAGAACAGCTCCGTCCGGGCCCCCTTCAGGCAATACGGACGATGCAGCCAGCCCTCCTGCTCCGCCGAACCGGTATGCGACTCGGCGGTCTCCCCGGCCGCCGCCAGGCTGTTGCCGAGTACCGTCTGGCCACTGGCGGTCCAGCAGATGTCGTAGTCATCCAGCAGGCGCACGGTCGCCTCGCTGAGACTGCCCTCCGAAGGCCAGCAGCCGCGTGGCCGGAAGCCGAAGTACTGCTCGAACACCGCCAGGCCGCGTTCGATATGCCAGCGCACCCGGGCCTCGCCGTCCGGGTACGCCGGCGCCTGCGGCAATTCGACATCCGGCATCGCCTCGCGCGCCGACTGCAGGTCCAGCAGCAGCGGCATGATCGGGTGGGCATACGGGGTGAACGAGAGCTCCACACGCCCCTGCTCGGCCAGTTCGCGGTAGCGCGGCAGGATCGCCTTGACCTCGTCGCGGATCAGCTTCAGCAGGCGGCCCCGCACGTCGCGGTTGAAGCCCTGATCCGCCTTCAGCCAGCCCTGCACCTCGGGATAGGCGCGGCGCACGGTCTCCCCCAGCCAGGCCAGGTGATAGCAGGTCGCCAGATCCTGGAAGAAGCGGTTGTCCAGATGCGCCAGCAGCACGGCGTCTTCCAGCGCCTGGCGGGCCAGGGTCGCCAGGCGCTCGAACAGCGGGAACGGCTCGATCATGCGCGGGGCATGCGCGCGCAGGCAGACGCGCAGGATCTCGCGCCGCTGCACCGGATCCACCGGGACGATATCCAGCTGGAGCAGGTCCAGCACCGGGTCGCCGAAGCTCGAGCGATTGCCGATCCCGGCCTCCAGCCGCTCGCCGTAGTCCGCGATCTGCTCCAGCAGGATCGGCGCGAAATTCACCACCGCGCGCGCCTGGGGACAGGCCTCCAGGTGCGCGGCCATGTCGGTGTAGTCCTTCAGCGCGTGCAGGTAGGTCCATGGCAGAACATACTCGCCAGCCCCGGAGTCGTAGTACTGCGGCTGGTGCATATGCCAGCACAGCACCACGTCGAGCTGGGGCGGCTGGGTGGCTAGCGCGGTGGTACTGCCAGATTCAGCGGACATGGTGGGTCGCCTGTCCGAGCATCTCCGGCGTCACCACGCGCACCCCGCCCGGGGAGACGAAGTAGTCGCGGGCGTCGGCCTCGTCGTCCACCCCGATCTCGGTCCCGTCCGGGACCTTGCAGCCCTTGTCGATCACCGCATTGCGGATCACACAGTTCTCGCCGACGGTCACACTGGGCAGGATCACCGAGTCCTCCACGCTGGCACAGGCGTTGACCTGCACATTGGAAAACAGCAGGGAGTGGCGCACGGTGCTCCCGGAGATGATGCAGCCCCCGGAGACCATCGAGTCGATCGCCATGCCGCGGCGGTCCTCGTCGTCGAACACGAACTTGGCCGGCGGCAACTGCTCCTGATAGGTCCAGATCGGCCATTCCGAGTCGTACAGGTTCAGCTCCGGCGTCACCCCGATCAGCTCCAGATTCGCCTGCCAGTAGGAGTCGATGGTCCCTACATCGCGCCAGTAGCCCTGGCGCACGCCCTGCTCGTCACGGAACGGATAGGCCATCACCTGGTGCCGCTCGATGATGCCGGGGATGATGTCCTTGCCGAAATCGTGGCTGGAGAAGGTGTCGTCCGCATCCTTGATCAGCTGGTCGAACAGGAACTCGGTGTTGATCACGTAGATCCCCATAGAGGCCAGCGAGTGGGTCTTGCTGCCGGGGATCAGCGCCGGGTCCTCCGGCTTTTCCGCAAACGAGGTAATGCGGCTGGACGCATCCACCCCCATCACGCCGAAGGCCTTCGCCCGCTCGTGCTCCACCTCCAGGCAGCCCACGGTCATGTCCGCGCCGCTCTCCACGTGGAAGGCGATCATCTGGCCGTAGTCCATCTTGTAGATGTGGTCCCCGGCCAGGATCAGCACATAGCGCGGATTGTGCTGCCGGATGATGTCGATGTTCTGGTAGACCGCGTCGGCTGTCCCCGCGTACCAGGAGGTCTCGATGCGCTGCTGCGCCGGCAGCAGCTCGATGAACTCGCCGAATTCCCCGCGCAGGAAGCTCCAGCCCCGCTGCATGTGCTGGATCAGCGAGTGTGCCTTGTACTGCGTCACCACGGCGACCTGACGGATACCCGAGTTGATGCAGTTGGACAGGGGGAAGTCGATGATGCGGAACTTGCCGCCGAAGGGCACGGCCGGCTTGGCGCGCCACAGCGTCAGTTGTTTCAGTCGCGAGCCGCGTCCGCCGGCCAGGATCAGGGCAAGGGTCTCCCGGGTCAGGCGGCTGACGTAACGTTGCGGTTGTGGACTCATGCACCCATCCTTGTCGAGGCAAACACGTCCGCATGTACCCGCTCGCTGGGTCCTCGCTCCCACCCGCGGACAAGGCTCGGTGTGTGCCCTGACCCGCCTCGTGGAACCGCGGTATCCGAAAAGCGCGCGTACATCCGTTCGTGTTCCCTAGTATGTTGTACTCACGTGTTCTGCCGACCCGGCCTGAACCGCACTATTCCACGACCCAAACGCGAGCTTGATCCGAGTATGGCAACAGCCCCCGACAAATGCACCCGTTCCGTCGCCGATCCGTTAGCGCGCCTGGCCGAGGCCCGGCTCCATGATCCGCACAGCGTCCTGGGGCGCCATGCGCTGGATCAACAAACCACCTGTTATCGGGCCTGGCTACCGCATGCAACGGAGGCCTCCATCACACTTTGCGACGGGCGCCACATACCCATGGACGCCGCCTCGGGATTCCCCGGGCTGTTCCTGTGGCGTGGGCCGGTGGACGCCCTCCCCGCGCACCCGCAGCTGGACTGGATGCCCGAGGGTGGCACATCCACGTTGCAGGCAATTGACCCCTGGAGCTTTGCCCCGGACATCCCCGAATTCGATCGCCACCTGTTCGCCGAGGGCCGCCACTGGCATGCCCATCGCATGCTGGGCGCCCATCCGATCACCCGCGACGGCGTCGGTGGCGTGCGCTTTGCCGTATGGGCGCCCAACGCCGAACGCGTTTCGGTGGTGGGCGACTTCAACCGCTGGGACGGGCGCTGCCATCCAATGACCGTCCACGCGGGCAGCGGCATCTGGGAGCTGTTCCTACCGGGGATGACTGCGGAAACGCTGTACAAGTTCGAGATCCGCAATCGCGAGCACGGCAGCCTCCACCTGAAGACCGACCCGTACGCCCGCGCCTACCAGGTTCGCCCCGAGACCGCCGCCCGCATCCAGGAGGCCAGCACCTATGCCTGGAATGACGAGCACTGGATGCGCAACCGCGATCCGGAGGCCTGGAAGCATCGGCCAATGAGCATCTACGAGGTGCATCTGGGCTCCTGGCAGCGCAGTCCCGAGGGCCACTGGCCCAGCTACCGCGAGCTGGCCGAGCGCCTGGTGCCCTACGCCCGCGACATGGGCTTTACCCATCTCGAATTGCTGCCGGTCACCGAGCACCCGTTCGACGGATCCTGGGGCTACCAGAGCACCGGCTTCTTCGCCCCCACCTCGCGCTTTGGTCAGCCGGACGACTTTCGCCATTTCGTCGACCAGGCCCATCAGGCCGGTCTTGGCGTGATCCTCGACTGGGTCCCCGGCCACTTCCCGCGCGACGAGTTCGCGCTGGCCCGGTTCGATGGCACCGCGCTGTACGAACACGCCGACCCGCGCATCGGCGAGCACCGCGGCTGGGGCACCCTGATCTTCAACTACTCGCGCCCCGAGGTCCGCAACTTCCTGCTCTCCAGCGCCCTGTGCTGGGTCGAGGACTTCCACCTCGACGGCCTGCGCGTGGATGCCGTCGCCTCCATGCTCTATCGCGACTACGACCGCGAAGGCGAGGACTGGCTGCCCAACATCCACGGCGGCAACGAAAACCTGGAGGCCATCGACTTCCTGCGCCACCTGAACGAGACGGTCCAGACCAGTCATCCGGGCGTCGCCATGATCGCCGAGGAATCCACCGCCTGGCCGGGGGTCAGCCGCCCGCCGTCCATGGGCGGGCTGGGCTTCACCATGAAGTGGAACATGGGGTGGATGCACGACACCCTGACCTACTTCGGGATGGACCCGATCTACCGCATGCACCACCACGGCCAGCTCACGTTCGGCCAGCTCTACGCCTATAGCGAGAACTTCGTCCTCCCGTTCTCGCACGACGAGGTGGTACACGGGAAGCGCAGCCTGCGCGGACGCATGCCGGGCAACGAGTGGGAACAGCACGCCAACCTGCGCCTGCTCTACAGCTGGCAGTGGCTCTACCCCGGCAAGAAACTCCTGTTCATGGGCCAGGAATTCGGCCAGGGCCCGGAATGGTCGGAGGATCGCGAACTCGACTGGTACGTGCTGCAGTACCCGCTGCACCAGGGCCTGCAGAACCTGGTGCGGGATCTGAACCGCGCCTACCGCGCCGACCCCGCCCTGCACGCCCGGGAATTCGAACCGGACGGCTTCGACTGGCTGGACTGCGACGATGCCGCGCACTCCACCCTGAGCTTCGTGCGCCGCGACCACCAGGGCCGCCAGGTCGTGGTGGTGCTGAACCTGACGCCGGTGGAGCGCCCGGCCTACCCCGTACCCGCGCCCCACGCCGGGCGCTGGCGGGTCACCCTGAACAGTGACGCCGAGGTCTACGGTGGGGGCTCGCGCGGCCCGGCGGAGGCCTATGCCGAGCCGGTGGAACGCCACGGGCACCCCGCGACACTCTACCTGCATCTGCCGCCACTGGCGGCCCTGTTACTGGAGCCAGCCGGCGACTGACGTCGGGGCGCCTCGGGCCGAAGCCGCTAAGACCGGCTCCTGTTTGCAGGCCCGTGCGGGCCCGGAACTCGCGGCCCCAATGCCGGCCATGGGCTCGGGATCGGGATCGGGCTCATTCCAGGCGATAAAGCCCGCCATCCGAATGGTCCGTCAGCACATAGATGTGCCCCTCCGGTCCCTCGCGGACATCACGAATGCGCCCGATCTTGCCGTGCAGCAGCTCTTCCATGTGCACGACTTCGTCGTCCTCGATCACGATGCGCAGGATCCGTTCGGCACGCAGGCCACCCGCCAGCAGATTGCCTTGCCAGGACTCGAAGCGATCCGCGGTCACCATCGCCAGCCCGGACGGCGCCAGCGTCGGCAGGAACTCGTAGACCGGGTCGATCATATCCGCGTCGTGACGCGCCTCGCCAAAGGGTTCCTCGGACCGATAGTCGCGCCCCCGCGACACCACCGGCCAGCCATAGTTGCCCCCGGCTTCCATACGGTTCAGTTCATCCCCACCCCGGGGCCCGTGGTCCGTCAGCCAGATCGTGCCGTCCGCCGGATCCACCACCAGACCCTGCGAATTGCGCAGGCCATAGGCAAAGATGTGTGGCTGGGCATCATCGCGGTCGACAAACGGGTTGTCCGCCGGGGCCTCGCCATCCTCGGTCAGGCGCAGCAGGGACCCGGTATGTGCGGAAAGGTCCTGGGACGGGTCTTCCTGCCGACGATCGCCGATCGTCATTAACAGGGTGCCATCGGCCTGCCAGGCCAGCCGCGAACCGAAGTGGCCCGGATTGCTGCCGCCCCGGTCCTGACGGAACAGCTCCTCCACCTCGTGCAGGGCCCCGTCCTCCAGACGCCCGCGCCCCAGCGCGGTGTAGGACTGGTCGGAATCCCCGGTGACATAGGTGAAATACACCCGGTGGTTCGCCGCGAAGTCCGGGTGCAGCACAACATCCAGCAAGCCGCCCTGGCCGCGCGCCACGACCTCCGGCACACCCTCGACCGAGCTCACCTCGCCATCGCGCACCTGTTTCAGCGCACCCGTCCGTTCGGTCACCAGATAGCCACCGTCCGGCAGGAAGGCCACCGACCAGGGGTGCTCCAGATCACCGGCTACCCGCACAAGATCGAAACGTTCGTACTCGCTGGAGATGCCTTCCTCGACCACTTCGCCGGCCGGCGCCGAGCCCATCAGGGCCAGCCCTGCGACCAGCGCGCTGGCGCGAGCGGCGTGTCTCCGTCCCATCCCGTTTCGCATGCCTCACCTCCGGTTGTATGCCTTCGCAGAGTTCGGACACAACGAATCCGGTTATGTTCACGGCACGCACATGCGCGCTGCCTGGTCCCTGTTACCCGGGGGGCTCGATGCCGAGGCGTTTGATCTTTCGCCACAGGGATACGCGGTCGATCCCCAGCAGCCGCGCGGCCCGGGTACGATTCCCCCCGGTCTGCTCCAGCGCCTGGCGGATCTGTACGGCCTCCTGCTCCTCCAGCGTTCGCACCGGCGCCGCGGCCTCGTCCACCACCCGCGCGCTCGCCTCGCGCAGCGCGCGCGGCAGATCCGCCAGGGTCAGGTCCGTGGTGCGCGCCAGAGCCACCCCGCGTTCAATGATGTTGGACAATTCGCGCACATTCCCGGGATAGTCGTGCTCGACCAGACGCTCCAGGGCCGCGGGCTCGATGTCATCGATACGCTTGCCCATCGCCAGGGCGTGGCGCTTGAGGAAGTAGTACGCCAGCAGCGGGATGTCGTCGCGCCGATCCCGCAACGGGGGCAACACCAGATTCACCACGTTCAGGCGAAAGTAAAGATCCTCGCGCATGTCGCCACGATCCACCGCCCGGTCCAGGCGGCGATTACTGGCCGCGATCACCCGCACATCCACCGGGATCGGCGTACGCCCCCCGACCCGCAGGACCTCGCGCTCCTGCAGCACGCGCAGCAGGTTCACCTGCATCGCCGGGCTGGTCTCCGCCACCTCGTCCAGAAACAGCGTCCCGCCCGCGGCGGCCTCGAACAGGCCCTTCTTCTGCTGCGTGGCCCCGGTGAAGGCGCCCTTCTCGTGCCCGAACAGTTCGCTGGCCAGCAGCTCGTCCTGCAGCGCCCCGCAGTTCACCGCCAGGAACGGCCCCTCCGCTCGGGTGCTGTGGTTGTGGATGTAGCGGGCCAGCAGCTCCTTGCCGGTCCCGCTCTCGCCGGTCAGGACCACGTTACAGTCGGTCGGGGCGATCTGGCGCGCGGTCTCCAGCAATCGCTGCATCGCGGTGTCCTGCGCCACCAGCGTCGCCTTGCGCCCGCCCTGTTCCACCTGATCGCGCAGCGCACGGTTGTCACGCCGCAGCCGGGTGAACTCGACCGCCTTGGCCACCACCTCGCGAACCTCGTCGATGCGGAACGGCTTGGCGATGTAGTGGAAGGCCCCGGCCTTCATCGCCTCCACCGCCGAATCCAGGGTCGCGTGGCCGGTGATCATGATCACGGCCAGGTCCGGATCCCGTTCCCGCGCCCGGCGCAGGATCTCCATCCCGTCCACCCCGGGCATGCGCAGATCCGTGAGCACGGCGTCGAAGCGTTCCTGATCCAGGGCCTGCAAACCGCTGGCTCCGTCCTCCCGCGTGACCACCGTAAAGGGCGAGTGCCGGAACACCTGTTCCAGCTGGCGGCAGGCAATCGGTTCGTCGTCGATCACCAGCAGCCGCGCCTCGGGCGGGTCGGTGGCGGTCGACCCCGGCTGCTGCGGCGCGTCACTCATGGCGTTTCCTCGCATTCGCAGGGCAGCCAGACCTGGAAGCGGGTACCGCCCAGCGGACAACGGCTGACGCCGATCGCCCCCCCGTGATCCTGGATAATCTCCTGGGCCACGAACAGGCCCAGCCCGGACCCGCTGCCCTCCTCGCGGCCCCGGTAGAACGGCTCGAACACATGGTCCAGGGCAGCATCCGGTATCCCCGGTCCGTCGTCATCGACCGAGATGCGGACGACCGGGAGCGTGTCCTCGCCATGCACCAGCAACGCGCCCACCACGTGGCCACCGGGTCCCGGCCGCAGGTCCCCCAGCCGCCCCCGCTGAGCCTGGATGCGTACTTCCACGTCTTCGCCCCCGGCCTCGAATGCATTGCGCAGCAGGTTCACGAAGACCTGCTGCAGGCGTTCCGGATCCACGGTCACCTGCAGCCCGGCATCCACCCGGATCGTCACCTGATCCACCGGCAAGGTGGCGCGGATCAGGTCCAGCGTCCCGTCGAGAATCTGCCGCAGCGACCGGCACTCCTCGCGCCGGGGTCCCTGCGGTTGCTGGCGCGAATAAAGTAGCAGCCCGCGCACGATGTTCTGGGCCCGCGCGGTCTCGCCCTCGGCTTGTTGCAACCACTCGGCGAGCAGCCCCGGGTCCCCGGCCGGGCCCTCCTCGGAAACCAGTTGCAGCGCGGTGGAGATGTTGCCCAGCGGGTTGTTCAGTTCGTGGGCAACCCCCGAGACCAGCACGCCCAGTGCCGCTAGCCGCTCGGAACGGCGCAGGTCCGCCTGGCGCGCATCCAGCTCGTCGAGCATCCCGTTGAAGGCCTCCGCAAACGAGACCAGCTCCCGGTCCCGGGTTGGGGCCGTCAGCCGGGTTCGCGAGCCCGCGCCGATCGCGCGCAACTGGTTCTCCATCGACCGCAACGGCGCCAGGATCCGGCGGGCCAGCCACCAGCCCCCCAGCAGCACCAGCAACAGCACGAGACCGGTCGCCACCAGGAGTTCGGTGCGCGAGACCTGCACGCCCGTACGCAGATTCTCGCGTTCGCGCTGACTCAGCACCTTGGTCAGCGCCGAGGCCTCGCCACCGGCATCGCGGATGCGCTCGACCAGCTGCTCTCGCTCGAGCCCGGCGAGCCGCGGATAGCGTTCCAGGCCATCGCGATACGCCACCAGGGCGCCGCGCAGGCTGCCCAGCTCGTCGCCGCCGGCGTGTTGTTCGAGCGCCGTCTGATTGTCCTCCAGGCGCTCCAGCGCGGCCTCTGCATGGTCTCGGGCGGCCGCCAGGTCGCCAAGTTCGCCGGAGCTGTAGAACTTCTTTTCGAAGCGCCGCATCTCGAGGCTGTCCTGCAGCAGCTCGGCCACCACATCGCCCTGTTGCAACCGGGTCTCGATCGTCGAGAGCGCCACGTACTGGGCAACGACGAGCCCCATTACCAGGACCAGGACTCCGGCGTATACCCAGCGAACCTTGCTGCGCAAGCTGCGACCCATGATGTTACTCGTTGCAATATCGATTGTTACATTTTGCAACTATTTTCAACCGCTTGGCAATGGCGTTTCCGGGCCGCCGACCGAAATCGATGCAACCTGCAACACTCCACCAGCAGTAACGCACCCGGAATTGGTGTAAGTCATTGTTTTTAAGATCTGGCACGCAGCGTGCAATGACTCCGTTGACCCACCCAATGGAGACACCAATGCCCGCCCTGACCCAAGCCATGAAGAAGATGCTCGAAGGTCTGGCCTACGCCGACCTGGCCGAGATGCAGCCCATGGGGGACAAGTATCGCTCGCTGGCCAGCGATGCGCCGGACTCGAACCCGACGGCCCCCAACGCCGAGGACTCGGTCGAACCGGCCACGACCCGCCGCCGCATCGGCCTGTTCGTGGGCCCGTTCGCGCCGCGCCACGTGTTCGATTACGCCGCCGACAGCTGCGAACGCCTCGGGGCCGATCTGGTCGTGCTGACGTTCCTGGGTGAGACCGAAGCCCGGGTGCTGATCGAGAGCTTCACGCGCGTGGGCAGCCCCCTGCCCCACGACGTCCATATCGAGACGCTCAGTGGCGATCCGGAACGGGCTCTGCGCCGGGTGCTGGGTCGCGGCATCCGCATCGACTTCCTGGTCTGCGACGAACAGGGCTACCTGGGTCATCACGTCCTCGCCAGCGAGACCGCCGCCGAACTGCCCGTGGTGATGGTGGCCACGCCGCGTGATCCGGGCCCTGGCGGAAAGCCCCGGAATGCCCCGGCGGATGGCGCGCTGCCCGCCGCAGGGTAGCCCGGTACCGCGGCATCCCCCATCCGCCGGCCGCGGCATCGCCCGGCCGGCACCCGCAACACCTCACCACGTCCGACCAAGGAAGACTCCACCTGCATGAGTAACGACTGGATCCAACGCCTGCTCCCCTTCGTCCACTGGTTCCCGATGTCCGGGAAATCGGTTCGCGCCGATATCATGGCCAGCCTCAGCGTCGCGATGATCCTGGTTCCCCAGGGCATGGCCTACGCGACCCTCGCGGGCCTGCCCGTCGTCTACGGCCTGTATGCCTCGGCCATCCCGGCGATCATCGGGTCGCTGTGGGGCTCCTCGCGCTTCCTCCATACGGGACCCGTGGCAATGCTGTCCCTGCTGTCGGCCGCCTCCCTGGCGCCCTTCGCGGTCGCCGGGACCGAATACTTCATCCAGCTATCGATCCTGCTGGCGCTGATGGTTGGCATCATGCGTCTGTTGCTGGGGGTGTTCCGCCTCGGCATCCTGATGAACTTCGTCTCGCAGCCGGTCATCGTGGGCTTCACCAACGCCGCGGCCCTGATCATCGGACTGTCGCTGATCAACACCTTCTTCAACGTCCCCAAACCGGACACCGGCGCGTTCCTGACTGACTTCGCCGGCGTACTCACCCAGCTGGGTCATGCCCACTGGCCGACTATCGCCTTCGGCGCGGGTACGCTTGCCACGCTGATCGTGCTGCGCCGGATCATGCCGCGCCTGCCCGGCGTGCTGGTCGTGGTCGTGCTGGGCACGCTGATCAGTGCCCTGACCGGATTCGAGAGCAACGAGACGATTACGCCGGACCGGATCCAGGCGACCGACGTGCGGAACCTGTACCAGGAACTGGCCGACACGCGCACCGCACTCAACACCACCTCGGAGGATCTGAGCGAGGCCAGCCGGGCCCTGAAGGAGGCGGAAAAGGCGGGCGAGGAATCCCCCGATCTCGCGGTGCGCGTGGCCCGCCTCGAGGTACGCGAGACACGGCTCAAGCGCGAGCTGAGCGACCTGCGTGTCGCCGCCCACAAGGAACGGCTCGAGCGCGCCGAAACGATGGATGGCGAGGCGCAGTTCCGCGCCTGGAACGAGGCTTCCGAGGGCCGCCCGTGGCGCCTGTCCGGCTTCGACGGGTACCGCATCATTGTCGCCTCCGGCGGCCAGGTCGTCGGCACCATCCCGCAGGGCCTGCCCAGCCTGCAGCTGCCCGTCCTGGACTGGGAGGTCATCCCCGCCCTGCTGCCGGCCGCCTTCGTGATGGCCCTGATCGGGTTCATGGAGGCCACCTCCATCTCGCGCGCGCTGGCTGCCCAGCGCCGCGAGAAGCTGAACCCCAACCAGGAACTGATCGGCCAGGGGCTGGCCAACATCGTCGGCAGCTTCTTTCAGTCCTACGCGGTCAGTGGCTCATTCTCGCGCTCGGCGGTGGCGGCACGCTCAGGGGCGCAGAGTGGCCTGTTCGCAGTGGTCAGTGCCATTGGCGTGCTGATCACCATGCTGTTCCTGACTCCATACCTCTATCACCTGCCGCAGGCCGTCCTGGCCGCCATCGTGATGTCGGCGGTGTTCGGTCTGCTGGACTTCAAAACCCTCGCGCGTTCCTGGACCATCAGCCGCGCCGATGGCCTGGCCGGCTTCCTCACCTTCGGCGTGACGCTGTACATGGCGCCGGATCTGGCCAACGGCGTCATCGTCGGTGTCATCCTGTCGTCCCTGCTGTTCCTGGTCGGCACCGTGCGCCCGCGCTCCGAGATCCAGGGCCTGCGCCCCGACGGGTCCCTGGCTGGCGCGCTCAGTAACGACCTGCGCCCGGCCGGCGACCACTTCACGGTCCTGCGCTTCGACGCCTCGCTGGTGTTCATGAACGTGGCCCACTTCGAGGATGCGGTCATGGACGCAGTCGCACGCAACCCGAATGCCCGCGCGGTGCTGGTGCTCGGCAACAGCATCAACCGCATCGACGCCTCGGGCGTGGACAAGGTGCGCGCCCTGATCGGCGACCTCGCGGCGGCCGACTGCAAGCTGATGTTCAGTGGCCTGAAGAAGCCCGTGCGCGAGGCCATGGAGCGCGCCGGCCTGCTGGATGAGATCGGCCGCGACAACATCTTCCCGAACAAGCGCGTGGCCCTCGCCGAGCTGCAGCAGCGCGCCCTCGGTACCCCGGACCGCGTGACGGATGCCGAGACGGGACCAACGGACCCGTCACCCCGCACGGGAGCCACTTCATGACAGCGGGATCAAAACCCTGCGCCGCGGGCTATAAAGCATTCAATGTTCAACGGAGGTTCCC
This sequence comes from Thioalkalivibrio sp. ALE12, assembly GCF_000381105.1. NCBI lineage: Bacteria > Pseudomonadati > Pseudomonadota > Gammaproteobacteria > Chromatiales > Ectothiorhodospiraceae > Thioalkalivibrio > Thioalkalivibrio sp. ALE12. Next base: position 423,397 of record NZ_KB905905.1, read on the forward strand.
CCAGTGAAACGACCCCTGCGTTACGCGTTTGCCACCGCGCTGCTCTTCGCCCTGCTCGCCTGCAGTCCCACTCACGCCGACTCCATGCCGCTGGACAACATCGCGCGCATTCTGGAGATCGGCAAGCAGTACGGGTTTGACAGCTACAGATCGATCGAGGCCGAAGGCGGAAACCGCTTCGAACTGGAAGGCTGGAACGCCAGCGAGCGCCGCCTGGAGGTCACGTTCGATCTCGACGGCCGCGTACTCGAGGAGGAGATCAAGCGCGGCTCCGACCGCAAGCGTGGCCTGACCGACGACGAGATCCTGGAAGGGGTGGCCATTGCCCGCGAACACGGGATGGCAAGATTCGAGGAGATCGAACTGGACGACCGTGATCGCATCGAGATCGAAGGGCGCGCAAGCGACGGCACCGAGCTGGAGCTAAAGCTCGAACGCAGCAGCTTTACCGTGCTGGACGTCGATCGAGACTGACCTCGATGCCCGGGCCTGAACGGCCCGGGGGATTCCCAGCAGCCGCTCAGGCCTCCGGGCGCAGGTGCGGGAACAGCAGCACGTCGCGGATCGAGGCGCTGTCGGTCAGCAGCATCACCAGGCGGTCGATGCCGATGCCCTCGCCGGCCGTGGGCGGCAGGCCATACTCCAGGGCGCGGATGTAGTCGGCGTCGTAGTGCATCGCCTCGTCGTCGCCCGCGTCCTTCTCCGCGACCTGGGCCTGGAAACGCTCGGCCTGGTCCTCGGGGTCGTTGAGCTCGGAGAAGCCGTTGGCGATCTCGCGCCCGCCGACGAACAGCTCGAAGCGATCGGTCACGAACGGGTCGTCGTCGTTGCGCCGCGCCAGCGGCGAGACCTCGGTCGGATAGGCGGTGATGAAGGTCGGGTGGCGCAGCTTGTTCTCGGCGGTGTACTCGAAGATCTCGGTCCACAGCTTGCCGAGCCCAAAGCTCGCCTTGATCGGGATCTCCAGACGCTCGCAGTGGGCGCGCACCTTGTCGATGTCCGCGAGGTCCTCGCTGCTGATCTCCGAATTGTGCTCGAGGATCGCCTCGCGCACGGTCATGCGGGTGAACGGCTGGCCGAAATCGTAGGTCTCGCCCTGGTACTCGATGGTGGTCGTGCCCAGCACGTCCTCGCACAGCCCGCGCAGCAACGTCTCGGTGCGGTCCATCAGCGCATGGTAGTCCACGAACGCCTCGTAGAACTCCAGCATGGTGAACTCGGGGTTGTGCCGGGTGGACAGCCCCTCGTTGCGGAAATTGCGGTTGATCTCGAAGACCTTCTCGAAGCCGCCGACGACCAGACGCTTCAGGTACAGCTCCGGCGCGATGCGCAGGTACAGCGGCATGTCCAGCGCATTGTGGTGCGTGGCGAACGGCCGCGCGGTCGCGCCGCCCGGGATCACCTGCATCATCGGGGTCTCCACCTCGATGAAGTCCTCGCGCTCGAAGTATTCGCGGATGTAGCGCACGATCCGGGTGCGGGTGCGGAACAGCTCGCGGCTGTCCGGGCTGGTGATCAGGTCCACGTAACGCTGGCGGTAGCGCTGTTCCTGATCGGTCAGGCCATGGAACTTCTCCGGCAGCGGGCGCAGGCTCTTGGTCAGCAGACGCAGCTCGTCCAGCTGGACCGTCAGCTCGCCGGTCTTCGTCTTGAACAGCGTGCCCTGCCCGCCGACGATATCGCCCAGGTCCCAGTGCTTGAAGGCCGCGTAGACGCCCTCCGGCAGGCTGTCGCGCTGGGCGAACAGCTGGATGTCCCCGGACTGGTCGCGCAGGCGGACAAAGCTCGCCTTGCCCATCACGCGCTTGCCGATCATGCGCCCGGCGACCGTCACGCGGATCCCCTGCCCCTCCAGCGCCTCGCCTTCGGTGTCGTCATGCGCGGCGTGCAGATCGGCCGCCAGGGCATCGCGGCGGAAGTCGTTGGGGAACGCCGGGCCGGCCTCGCGCAGCTCGTTCAGCTTGGCGCGCCGCTGGGCGATCAGCTTGTTCTCGTCGGTAATCTCGGTCATCGGGAATCCCGGTAAAAGAAAGCGTTACAGCCCGCTCTTCAGGCTGGCTTCAATGAACTGGTCCAGGTCGCCGTCGAGCACGGCCTGGGTGTTGCCGACCTCCACGCCGGTGCGCAGATCCTTGATCCGCGACTGGTCGAGCACGTAGGAGCGGATCTGGCTGCCCCAGCCGATGTCGGACTTGGTGTCCTCCACCGCCTGCTTCTCGGCATTGCGCTCCTGCAACTCGCGTTCGTACAGCTTGGCGCGCAACTGATTCATCGCCATCTCGCGGTTCTTGTGCTGCGAACGTCCCGCCTGACAGGCGGTGACCACCCCGGTCGGGACGTGCGTGATGCGGACCGCGGAATCGGTCGTGTTCACGTGCTGCCCGCCGGCGCCGGAGGACCGATAGGTATCCACCCGCAGGTCGGCCGGGTTGATCTCGATCTCGAAGTTCTCGTCGATCTCCGGCGAGGCGAACACGGAGGCGAACGAGGTATGCCGGCGGTTGCCGGAATCGAACGGCGACTTGCGCACCAGACGGTGCACACCGGTCTCGGTGCGCAGCCAGCCGAAGGCGTACTCGCCCTGGATGTGCACGGTGGCACTCTTGATCCCGGCCGTCTCGCCTTCGGAGAGCTCGGTGACCTCGGCCTTGAAGCCCTTGTGCTCGGCCCAGCGCAGGTACATACGCAGCAGCATGTTCGCCCAGTCCTGGGCCTCGGTGCCGCCGGAGCCGGCCTGGATGTCGAGGTAGGCGTTGGCCTCGTCCATGTCGCCCGAGAACATGCGGCGGAATTCGAGCCCCTCGACGCGCGCGGTCAGGGCGTCGACATCGGTCTCGACCGACGCCGCCGTCTCCTCGTCGTCATCCGCCTCGGCCATCTCCAGCAGGTCCCGGCTCTCGTCCAGCTGAGTGCCGATCTCGCGGATGTTGATGACCACACCCTCGAGCTGGGCCCGCTCCTTGTTCAGGGCCTGGGCCTGCTCCGGGTCGTTCCAGATGTCGGGGTTTTGCTCCAGCTCCCGCTGGACTTCTTCCAGCCGTTCTTCCTTGGCCGGGTAGTCAAAGATACCCCCTAAGGGCGTCCAGGCGGCCCTTCAGGTCATCGATCCGGGAGTACAGCGCGTTCAGTTCCATGGCAGTTTCCGTCGGGTGTCGTGGCGCGCACGGCACGTTCCATCAGGTGGCGAGAAAAGCCGCGCAGTATAACACCGGCACGCGGCTTCAGGGCCGCCTTGGGCGGCGCCAGAAGGCCAGCGCCTGGCGGCGGTCGAGCCGCAGTACGGGGTGGGTGGACTGCGGGTCCACGAACTCCAGCGCACGCAGTTCCCCGCGGAACACGCCGCGCACCCCGGGCGCGACCACGTCATCGGCGACCGATTCCAGAAGCTCCAGGCGTCGTTCGGGGGACGGCGGCCTCCCCAGCGCGTCGACCACGACCACCGTGTCGCCGGATTCCGTCGGCGTGCAGGCCGGATCCGGGCACCAGTCGATACCGGCGCCCCGTGCCAGCCAGCGGCCGATCGCCCCGCCGCCACAGACCCGGCCCACGCCGCTGGCTCCGCCGGCAAAGCCCGGCGTCCATAGCCACAGCCCATGCACCGCACCACGTCCCTCACGCTCGCGTTCCAGGTTGACGGGGTGCTGGAACCACGCCATCTGCAAGCCGGTCGCCAGGACCTGGAGACGCCGCGCGACATCACCCTGCAGCGAGTGGGCCACCATGGATCGACCGAGCCCGACAGACGGCGGCGGGCCGGAGGCCTCGCCCTCGGCGTCCATCTGCAGCTCCCACAGGCCGTCTTCGCCCAGGCCCAGGGTCGCGCCGGCCGCCTCCAGTTCCGGCTGCGCGGCCGCCCACAACGCCTCGCGCTCGGCGTCCGCCACGGGCTCCACCGCCGAGGCCACCAGGTCCTTCATCCCGGGCGTCAGCTGGACCGGCTGGGCCAGCCAGGTCCGTGCGCCCTCGCCCTGCGGCCGATAACCCAGCCGTTCGGCGAGCGCCGCCTCCCAGCCCGGCGCCGCCCCGGAATCGCCGGTCGCCCGCGCGCGCCCCAGCCAGCGAGCCAGACGCCGCACCGGGCGTGATGGCTCACCCGCGGTGGCCCCCGGTGCCGCCCACAGGCCGGGGAGCAGGTACGTCACCCGCCGGTCGGTCCGGCCTCCCGTCATGAAGCCCCCCCGCAACACGCCGGGTCGAGGAAAAAGCTGGGCACCAATGCAAGCCTGTACATGGATCAGTGTTTCCCGGGGGACTGTCGGATCTGGATAGTCGCCGCGAGCGTGGCGCAAGCGCGGGCCCGTTGATGCCCACTGTCTCGAGGCGCAGATCGCGCGTCGGCTAACCAGAGCCGGCGTGAAAAATGGCGCCATTCTACGACGCGCACAGCAGATCCGTCCCCAATCGGACCGACCCCGGGTCCTCGAGCAGTGATCAAGCGGGCATCCTGCCACACCGCCCCGTGCCGAACGCGCAATCCTTCAACTGGTCTATACCAATAGACACAAGCCCGGAAAGTGCCCGCGATGACCGGACCCTTCTACAACCCAGGCCCTTCCGTCGCCAGCGCCCTTCGTGGCGCCGCGCGCGGGCTCCTTGCGGGCGCCGCCCTGCTGGCGCTCGCGCTGCCAGTGGCCGCCGAGGACTATCCGGCCGACTCCAGCATCGACTGGCAAAGCTGGGACAGCGGGCTGTTCGACGAGTCCGAGGCGCGCGAACGCCCGATCTTCTTCTATTTCCACGGCCAGTGGTGCACCTGGTGCCGCGACTTCCAGGACGAATCCCTGGAGAACCCGTCGGTGGTGGATGTCATCGACGAGCACTACATCCCCGTCCTCGTCGACCTGGACGAACGCGCCGACCTGTTCCGCCGTTATGGCGGGCGCGGCCTGCCCTTCGTGGTCATCGTGAATCACGAAGACGAGATGCTGACCCGCTTCACCGGCCACGTGAATGCCCGTGACCTCGAGAGCATCCTCCAGGCGCAGCGCGACATGTTCTCGGTCACCGGCCGCGAGATCACACCGGACGACGCGGCGATCGACGGCCTCGAGGCCTTCATGGAGATGCTCGACGAGGTCTATGACGAGCGCGCCGACCGCCTGAGCGGCAGCGCCACATTCGGCACGCTCAGCAAGCGCCCGCAACCCTGGACCTACCGCTACCTGCTGGCCAGTGACGACTGGGAGGAACGCATGCCCGGCCTACTGGACCAGATCGCGGAGGATCTCTACGACGAGGTCGAGGGCGGCTTCTTCTTCTTCCACGATCCCGACCAGCGCGACCCGGTCCTGGCCCTGGAGACCTCCAAGCGCCTGGATCAGAACGCCGCGTTCCTGTGGCTGTTCTCCGAGGCCTACGAGCGCATCGGCGACGAACACTACGCGGAGATCGCGCGCGGCATTCGCGACTATCTGCGCGACCACCTGTGGGACGCGCGTCAGCTGCGCTTCGGCAACAGCCAGTACGCCGACCGCGACTACTACCAGCTGGACCCGGAGACCCGCACGCAGACCGACCCGCCCCGGGTCGATCGCAACACCTATGCCGACACCTCGGGCCAGGCCATTGCCGCGCTCGCCAACCTGGCGCGCGTACTGGAAGACCGCGAGACGCTCGACTGGGCCCGCGAGGCGCTGGAGGCGCTCGACCGCTATCTGCTCACCCGCAGCGGCTACCTGCACGGCATCACCGCCGGCGGACGACCGGCGATGGAGGGCTACCTGCCCTCGCAGATCTGGCCGGAGATCGCCCGCCAGGAACTGGCGCGCGCCGTGGAGGCACTGGATGGCGAACGTCCGGACCTGCCCGACCCGGTCGCCGCGCTGGATCGACTGGAGCCCTTCTTCGACGCGGAGCTGGGCACGCATGCCGAGCGGATCGGGACGGACCTGGAGCCCTGGTCGGAGACCCGCACCCAGGCCGCGCTCGCCTGGTGGCTGTATCGCCTGCCCGACGACGCGATCGAGGCGTCCCATATTGACCGCGACACCGTGCGTGACCGCCTGCGCATCGAGCCCGGCGCGGATCCCGACGACGTCGCCCTGGGCTTCGACGCCCTGCGCCGAGGCTTCTGAGGCCAGACCGGATCAGCCCTGCTGACGAAAGCCCGCAACCTCGTTCTGTAGCTGCTGCGCCAGCCCTTCGAGGGCCTCTACCGCCTGCTGCATCTCGTTGGCCCCGTCGGCGTTGCGCACCGCGATGTCATTGATGTGGTGGATGTTGCGGTTGATCTCCTCCGCCACTTGGCTTTGCTCCTCGGTCGCGCTGGCCACCTGGCGGGTCATGTCGTCGATGGTGGTCACCGAGTCGTGGATGTACTCCAGGGTCTCGCCCGCCTCGCCGGCCTTCTCCACCGAGGTCTCGGCGTGCTGCTGGCTCACCTCCATCGCCTGTACCGCGCGGGTCGCTCCGCCCTGCAGGCGCTGGATGATCTCGCGGATCTCCCCGGTCGAGTCGTTGGTTCGCTGAGCCAGATGACGCACCTCGTCGGCCACCACCGCGAAGCCGCGTCCCGCCTCGCCGGCGCGGGCGGCCTCGATCGCCGCATTGAGCGCCAGCAGGTTGGTCTTCTCGGCGATCTCCTCGATCACCTGCAGGATGGTGCCGATGTTGTCGCTGTCACCCTTCAGCTCACTGATCACGTGGCTCGCCTGGCGGATCTCGCCGGCCAGGGTGTTGATCGCGCCCTGCGTGGCCTGCACCACGGTGCGTCCGCCTTCCGCCGCCCGGGTCGCCTGACCGGCACTCTCGGCCGTGCTCTGGGTGTTGTTGGCCACTTCCTGCACAGTGGCGGACATCTGATTCATCGCGGTGACCACCTGCTCCACGTCGCCGCGCTGCTCGTGGGTCGCCCGGGTCAGTTCGTTGCTGCGACCCTCCAGTTGTCGCGCGGAGGCGGCGATGCCGTCGGCCGCATCCGCGACCTGCCGGATCAGCCCGGAGAGCCGGCCCATCACCGTGTTGAAGGCTGCACCGGTGCGGCCGATCTCGTCGTCCGTAGTCACCTCCACGCGGTGCCCGAGATCCGCGCGCCCCTCGCCGATCGCCTCCAGCCCCTCGGCCAGGCGCTCCAGGGGCCGCGTCAGCACATTGGCATAGAACCAGCCAATCCCCAGCGCCACCACAAACGCGACCACCCACAGCGCCCACAGTAACCACCACAGCTGCGTCACCAGGGCCTCATCCACCCCCGCGGCAAGATCGCCCTTCATGGTGTGGAACGTCACCCCGCCCATGATCGACAGCGGCACCGTACTCACCACGATCACCAGAATAATCAGCTTCAGCCGCAGCCCACCCAGATTCCCAATCTTCATCGACACCCTCCTTTGGCTTCGTTAACGACCACCCGCGCCCGGCCTTGAGTCGGCACAGTATCCACCACCCAACGATCCCCTTCGTGATCAAGGTCAAGGGCGATTAACAGGAAGATGGAAAGACAAGAAGATTATTCGGGTGGGCGCCGAGGATCGGCTGGCACCCGGGCTTACCGGATCGTCTGATACTCCTCGGCGCCCCAATTAAACCAACCTTCCTAGCTTCCCACCTTCCTGTTAAAGCTTTTCGCCCTTGACCTTCTCTGTGTCCTCTGTGCGCTCTGTGGTGAAACGACCCTGAATTTCAGGCACAAAAAACCCGCGGCCCCGGACATCGGGACCGCGGGTTCGCGGTACTGCGCTGGCGCGTCGGACTAGCGGCTGCGCGCCGCCCGGTTGCCGTTGGAGGACGGGCGGCCGTTGCCGCCGCGACCGCCGCCGGGCTTGCCACCGCGGGCATTGCGCGGGGCGCCATTGCGGGCCCCGCCGCCCGGCTTGCCGCCACGACCGCCGCGGCGGTTGCCGTTGCCGTCATTGGCGGCCGGCTTCGGCGCGGCAAAGCCTTCGGTCTCGATGCGGTCGATCGGGCGCTGAATCAGGCGCTCAATGCCCTTCAGCAGCTTGATCTCCTCGCCATCCACCAGCGACAGCGCGGCACCGGCGGAGCCGGCACGGCCGGTACGACCGATGCGATGCACGTAATCCTCCGGCACATTCGGCAGCTCGAAGTTGACCACCTGCGGCAGCTGGTCAATGTCCAGGCCGCGCGCGGCGATATCGGTCGCCACCAGCACCGGCACCTGCCCAGACTTGAACTGCTTGAGCGCTTTAGTACGCGCCGCCTGGCTCTTGTTACCGTGGATCGCCTCCGAGCGCACGCCATCCTTGGACAGCTTTTCGGCCAGGCGATTGGCGCCGTGCTTGGTGCGGGTAAACACCAGCACCTGTTCCCAGTTGTTGGTGCGGATCAGGTGGCTCAGCAGTTCGCGCTTCTGGCTGGTCTCGACCAGATGCACACTCTGCTGCACGCTCTCGGCGGCCGTGTTGCGCGGGGCGATGTCGATCTCCGCCGGGCGGGTGAGCAGGCCGTTGGCCAGCGTGCGGATCTCGTCGGAGAAAGTCGCCGAGAACATCAGATTCTGCCGGCTCTTGGGCATCAGCGCGATCAGCTTCTTGATGTCGCGGATAAAGCCCATGTCCAGCATGCGATCGGCCTCGTCGAGGACCAGGATCTCCACACCGGACAGGTCGATGGTCTTCTGGTTGGCGTGATCCAGCAGACGCCCCGGGGTCGCCACCACGATGTCCATGCGGTCGCGCAGGGCCTTGATCTGCGGGTTCATGTTCACGCCACCGAAGATCGTCATCGAGCGCAGCTTCAGGTTGCGCCCGTAGGTCTTCACGGAATCGTGCACCTGGGCGGCCAGCTCGCGGGTCGGGGTCAGCACCAGGCAGCGCGGACGGCCATTGCCGGGCTTGGGCGCATCACTGGTGGAAAGGCGCTGCAGGATCGGCAGGGTAAAGCCGGCGGTCTTGCCGGTGCCGGTCTGGGCCGCGGCCAGCAGGTCGCCGCCCTTCAGGACTTCCGGGATGGCCCGGGCCTGGATCGGGGTCGGGTGCTGGTAGCCGGCGGAATCCAGCGCGCGCAAAAGGGTATCGGCCAACCCGAGGTCGGCAAAGGTCGTATCAGTCATGGAATGCTCCAACGCTACCCGCCACTCGTTCAACAAGAGCACCCATCGGGGGAAACGAAATCAGGGGGATCACTGCGAACCGGAATGGCTCTGGATCAGATGAACGGACGCTGACGGGCGGGGCGTTCGATGGACGCACTATACGCCTTTCGTCAATGAAAAGACACTCCACCCATTACCGTATGGATATATATTTGTTTTGTGGGGGAATATGGGCTAGCTTCCATCCAACAAGAATAACCGGCGCCCACGCAGCGCCGGCTGGGCCGACGCGACACCAATAACAACGATTCGGCCATCAGGGGAACAACATGAAACACAACCTGCCCGTGACCGGGAACGAGGTGGATTACCTGGAGAGCGCCAACATCCTTTCCACCACCAACCTCAAGGGGGCCATCACCTACGTCAATCCGGATTTCATCGACATCAGCGGGTTCGAACCGGACGAACTGCTCGGCAAGAACCACAACGTGGTCCGCCACCCGGACATGCCGCCGGCTGCGTTCGAGGACCTGTGGAACACCATCCAGGGCGGCCGCTCCTGGATGGGCCTGGTCAAGAACCGCTGCAAGAATGGCGATCACTACTGGGTCAACGCCTATGTGACGCCAGTAACCGAAGACGGGCAAACCGTCGAGTATCAGTCCGTTCGCACCAAGCCGCGGCGCGAACAGGTGGCCAAGGCCGAATCGGTCTACGCGGGGCTCCTCCAGGGTCGAAAGCCTCTGGCCCTGCGCCTGCCCGCAATCGGCATCAAGGTCAGGACCGTAGCGGCCCTCGCCGGCGGCGTGCTGGCGGGGCTGATCAGCAGCAGCGTATTGACCGGCCTGCCCTGGTCGAGCGCCCTGATCTTCGCGCTGACCGCGCTAGTGGTGGGCGGCGCCCTGGTATGGATCAGCCTGTCGCCCCTGTGCCGCGCGGTCGCCCACGCCCGCCGCATCGCCAACAACCCGGTCAGCCAGTACATCTATACCGGGCGCACCGACGAGGCCGGCGAGATCGCCTTCGCCCTGCAGATGCTCGAAGCGGAGGCGGGATCCGTCGTCGGGCGCATGGGCGATGCCGCCAACCGCCTGAGTGGCACGGCCGACGCGCTCGTGTCCGCAGTAGGCGACAGCCGCCAGGCCTGCAACCACCAGCAGAACGAGACCGAACAGGTCGCGGGCGCCACCCAGCAGATGGTGAACAGCGTGCAGGAGGTCGCACAGAGCGCACAGCACGCCGCCGACGCGGCGGACCGGACCGACCAGGAGGCCCGCTCGGGAAGCCAGGTAGTGCGCGACAGTTCACGGGCAATCGAGGAGCTGGGACAGCGCATTCGCCAGGGCTCGGGCGTCATGACGGAACTGGACCAGCACAGCCAGGACATCAGCGGCGTACTGGATGTGATCCGCGGGATTGCCGAACAAACCAACCTGCTCGCCCTCAATGCGGCGATCGAGGCGGCCCGCGCCGGCGAACAGGGCCGCGGCTTCGCGGTCGTGGCCGACGAAGTGCGCACCCTGGCCAGTCGAACCCAGGACTCCACCGCCGAGATCCAGCAGATGATCGAGCGGCTTCAAGATCGCGCGCGCGCCGCGGTGGCCACGATGGAACAAAGCCGCGATCAGGCGGAAACCAGCGTGGAGCAGGCCCAGCAGGCCGCCGCGGCACTCGAGAACATCACCTCCGGCGTCAGCCAGATCCACGACATGAGCACCCGTATCGCGGCCGCCGTGGAACAACAAGGCGCGGCCGGGGAAGAGATCCGGCGCGGGGTCGACTCCATCCGTGGCGCGGCCGACACTACCGCCAACCGGGCCGACCAGAGCGATGCCGCCGCCCGCGAGGTCGCGCAACTCGCAACCGGCCTGCAGGGCCTCGCCCGGCAGTTCTGGGCGCGCCACCGCTGAACGCGACCGATCACCATGAACACCCACGCCGAGAAGCTCATGCGCCAGCACACCGTCCCGGCCTCCGGCCTGCTGCTGGCCCTGCTGCTGGTGCCCGTGGTGATCTGGATGCTCGGCATCGATCTCCCGCGGATTGTGCCGGGCCAGCATCTGACGGCGTTCCATACGGGTGCGGAGCTGTTCGCGGTCGTCGTCGCCGTGCTGGTGTTCGCGGTCGGGTATCACGTGATCGACCGGCGGCGGGTGGCGGCCTCCCTGCTGCTCGCCTGTGCCTTCCTGGCGGTCGCGCTCTTCGACTTCCTGCACCTGATGACCTACCCGGCGATGCCGGACTTCATCACCCCCAACTCGACGCAGCAGACGCTGTTCTTCTGGCTCGCCGCGCGGCTGGTCGGGGGCGCGGCCCTGCTGGCCTATGTGGCCTTGCCGATGGTCGCGCGCAGCGATGGCCCGCCGCGCGGGGTCTATCTGGCCGGAAGCCTGCTGCTGGTCGCGGTCCTCGCATGGGTCGGCCTGTGGCATGCCGATATCCTGCCGCCCCTGTTCGACCCGGTCAGCGGCCTCACGCCGTTCAAGCTGGGCCTGGAGGCCATCGTGATCGCCCTGCATCTGGCGACGCTGGCCATCCTGGCCCTGCGCCGCGATCTGCTGCAGCGCCCGGGCATGCCCCTGGTCGCCGCGGCGCTGGTCATCAGCATGGGCAGCGGCATGTTCTTCATGTTCTACGAGGATCTGACCGATACGCCGTTCGTGCTGGGGCATTTGTACAAGCTCGCGGCCTACCTGCTGATCTACCAGGGGCTGTTTCTGGAAAGCGTGCGCTCGCCCCTGGAGCGTCTGCACCAGGCCCACCGCGACATCGAGATGCGCGAGCGGCGCTACCAGCAACTGGTGGAGACGGCCCCCGACGGCGTCCTGGTTACCGATACGGAGGGCCGCATCGTGATGGCCAACCGAAACATCGAGCGCCTGTTCGGCTACCCCCGCCAGCAACTGATCGGCCAGCCGGTGGAGCGCCTGGTCCCCGATCGCCTGCGCGAGCGCCACCGGACCCATCGCCAGACCCAGGCCGGCACCATCAACCGCCGCACCATGGGGCAGGTACCCCATCTGCGCGGCCAGCGTATCGACGGCACCGAGTTCCCGGTGGATATCAGCCTCAACGCCTTCGACGACACCGAAGGCCGGCGGATTACCGCCTTCATCCGCGACATCACCGACCGCCAGCGGCGCGAGGCGCGCATCCAGCATCAGGCCACCCATGACAGTCTGACCGAACTCCCCAACCGCTGGCTGCTGCACGACCGCCTGACGCAGGGCATCGCCCAGGCCGAGCACAACGACCACCCGATCGCGGTGATGCTGCTGGATCTCGACAACTTCAAGATGATCAATGACACCTTCGGCCATGACGAGGGCGACCAGCTGCTGAAGGCCGTGGCCGCCCGACTCCAGGGCGCCCTGGACCAGGAAGCCACCATCGGCCGCTTCGGTGGCGACGAGTTCATGATCCTCCTGACCCACGTGGCGGACGAACAGGCGATCGCTCGGGTCGCCCAGCGCATCCTGGGTATCTTCGACACGCCCTTCCAGACCGAGCACGCCCGCAACCTCGTCTCCAGCGGCAGTCTCGGGATCGCCATGTTCCCGCGCGATGCCCAGGACGATCGCAGCCTGGTGCGTTATGCCGACATGGCCATGTACGAGGCCAAGCACTCCGGCCGCAACACCTGGGCCTTCTTCTCGCAGCACCTGGATGCGCAGGTGCACGAGGAACAGCGCCTGCAGCAGCACCTGCAGCAGGCGCTGGAGAATGCCGAGCTCGAGCTGCACTATCAGCCACTGCTGGAGGTCGCGTCGAACCGCGTGATCGGCGTCGAGGCGCTGGCGCGCTGGACGGATGCCGAACTCGGTCCGGTGGCACCGGCCCGCTTTGTCGCCAGCGCGGAGGCCAACGGCCTGATCCTGCCCCTGGGCGACTGGGTGATCCGCGGGGCCTGTGAACAACTCGCCCAATGGTCACGGTCCGGCGTCGGACTCCGCGTCGCCATCAATATCTCCGCGATGCAGTTCCGCCAGCACGACCTGGTGGAACGCCTGCGTGCGGCCCTCGAGGCGACCGGCGCCCCGCCCGAGCGACTCGAGATCGAGGTAACCGAGACCGTAGCCATGGCGGATGTGGCCCTGACCCACGATCAGCTCCGCGGCCTGAAGGCCCTGGGCATCCGGGTGGCCCTGGACGATTTCGGCACCGGCTATTCCTCGCTCGCCTACCTGAAGTCCCTGCCGATCGACAAACTCAAGATCGACCGCTCCTTCATCGCCGACATCGGCGAGGACCCGGAATCGGAGATGATCCTGCGCTCCATCGTGCACCTCGGCCACAGCCTCGGCCTGACGCTCGTCGCCGAAGGCGTAGAAACGGACGCACAGCGAACCTTCCTGCGGGAAATCGGCTGTGACCTGTACCAGGGCTGGCTGCATTCCCCCGCCATGGGGGTGGAAGCGCTCAAGGAGTGCCTGCAGCGTGAACCGGTATAAACACCCCGAAATCACAACATTCAGCCAATCGCAGGGGCTGTTCGCACCCAGGGCAGCCGTAATCAATCACCGTCAGGTACGTTTGAGCGCGGCGAAACGCTCCACCTCGCCCCTTTTGTGAACACCGGATGCGTTTCGCTACGCTCAACGGCATCCTGCGATCAGGCAACTGGCTGCACCGCATTGCGAGTCAGTAAACAGAAAGGCCGCCCGAAGGCGGCCTTTGCTGCGGCTGTCACGGGAACGCACCGCCAACCTGGCGGTACGGATCGCATCAGTAGCCGGTGCTGCCGTGTACGTCCGGCGGCGCCTCGCGGGTCAGCATTGCCCAGGTCAGGTGGGCCATCACCTCCGGCGCCACCACCGTATGGCGGTTGCCGGTGTTCTGCATGCCCTCGCGCAGCTCCTGGCGCACCTGCGGCTGGCCGCTCAGGTCAAAGATCACGTCCACCTGGTCGCCACGCGCCACGATATCCGCGACCGACTCCAGCGGGATACCCTTCTCCTCGGCCAGCCGGCGGCCCTCCGTCTCGGCTTTCTCCGAGACCGCGCAAAGCGTCATCCCCGGCAGGCCGGACTCGAGCAACATCTCCAGGAAACGGCCGCCCACCCGGCCAAGCCCCACGACTGCAATGTGAATCGACATAAACACTCCATCCTTTTGGTTTTATTGTTGTCTCCATACACGCACCGCAGGCGCCACCCGCGAAACGTGTCCCCTGACTGTAGGCGATCCGCACCGCGCCTGCACGGCATCCCTCGCCCCGCCCCGCATCCGGCCATTTGGCGCGTATGGCCCCACGCCCTACAGTGCCCGCAACCCGTCAACGAATGGAGCCCCCATGGACAACGTGCACCTGCCAATCCGCGTCGACCGCCGCGAACAGGGCAAGATCATTCAGCGCATCGAACGCCTGGAAGGGGTGGAACTGGAATTCACCGACCTCGATGTGGGCGACTACCTGCTGCCCAACGGCGTCGTGGTCGAGCGCAAGTCCGCCACCGACATGGTGCTGAGCGTGGTCGACAAGACCCTGTGGGAAAACGCCGCCAAGCTGAAGGCCAACCACAGCCAGGTGGTCTATATCGTCGAGGGGGACCTGTACGAACCGCGCTTCCACCAGCAGGCGCTGGATATCCACCGTGCCCTCGCGCACCTGACCATCGCCCTCGGCATTAGCGTGCTGCCCAGCCCGGATGCCGACAACAGCGGCATGCTCATCTACCTGCTGGGCCTGAACGCCCAGATGGAGCCGGACCCGGCCGATCGCCCCACCAAGCCGGACACCCGGCGCAAGGCCGCCGAGTTCATCGTCAGCGGCCTGCCCGGCGTCGAGGCCGACACGGCACGCGACCTGCTGCGCGACCTCGGCAGCGTACGCGACATCATCAACGCCGACGCCGCCACCCTCGCCCAGACCGACGGCCTCGACGCCGAACGCGCCGAACGCATCGAATCCGTCGTCACCTACGGCAGCCGCACCACCTGAACGCTCCCAAGCCGCCAACCACACCACCCCCTGTGGGAGCCTGCTTGCAGGCGAAGCCACTGCCCACGCCCGGGGCCGGCAAGGGCGTCACAGGAAGACACGAAGGCCGGAAGAAAGCGGATGGGTTCGCCCTCGTGCGGGTGGCCCTACAGGCGCCGGAGCGCCGCGCTCGCCACGCCCGCCCACCGCTCCTTGTGCGCCCGCAAAAGCGGCTCGGGCGCGGGCACGCGCGTTCGTCGGTGTCTCACTGGACCAATTGAATGGGACCCGGGTAACAGCCCACCTGGGCGTCGCTGGTCAGCAGCGTATATCCCTCCGTCTCTGCCTGGGCGACCAGGATGCGGTCGAATGGATCCTTGTGGATATCGGGCAAATGCGTGACCGCCAGGGTGTGCTGGCCCGTGATCGACAGCTCCTCGTACCCGTGCTCCAGCAGCTCGCGGCGAAGGACATGGGGCTCTACAACGAAATCGCTACGCCCTAGCCCGTGCTTGATCACGATTTCCCACAAGCTCGCCGCGCTGAACGCAATCGCGTTACCCGGGTCCTGAATCAGGTGGCGAGCGCGGGCGGGCAGTTTTGGGGAATCGGCCGCCGCCCAGAGCAGCAGGTGGGTATCAAGAAGGAGATGCATCCGGCTCGCCACCCTGGAACAGCGCTGCGATCGCCTCCTCGCCCATCCGATCCAGATCGTCCGGAATCTCGAGCTGCCCCTTGAGGAAACCGATCCGGTCCGACGCGCCTTCTGCCGACGCCTCGATACGCGACAAGCGTGCAATGGGCTTGCCCGCCCGGGCAATCACGACCGGCTCGCCCCGACTGACCTTCTCCAGCAGCCGGGAGAAGTGCGTCTTCGCTTCATGGATATTGACCGTCTCGGTCATAGCGCTGCCACCAAAGTTAGTCCAGTTTTAAAGACTAACCCATCAGCACCGCACTCGCCATTATTCGCCTTGCATACCAACGGCAGGCAATTCGCTACGGCGCATCGTCCAGCCAGCGGCGCAAGCCGCCGCTGCGGCGGATCTGGCGCTGACTGGCCGCGGCCAGGGTGCCGGCGCGTGGCTCGAGCAGGCTGAACCAGCGGCTGGCGCGGGTGATCGCGGTGTAGACCAGCTCGCGGGTCAGGATGGGGCTGTCGGCCTCCGGCAGTACCAGCGCGACATGCTCGAACTCCGAGCCCTGCGCCTTGTGCACAGTCAGCGCAAAGGCGGTCTCGACGGCCTCCAGCCGGTTGGGCAACACCCAGCGCACGCGACCCCCCGCCGCGAGAAAGGCGACGCGCAGCACCGGCGCCGCCGCCTCCGGACCCCCATGATCCCCGGTCGCCTCGGGCTCGCCCCGCGCCAGCCAGGCCGGAACGGCCAGGGCAATGCCGATATCGCCATTGATCAGCCCCAGCGCATAGTCGTTGCGGGTCACGATCACCGGTCGCCCCTCGAACCATGGCGCATGCCCCTCTGACCCGCCGCCACGGCCGGCCTCCATCTCCAGCAACCCGCGCGCCTGCAACGCCCCGGCAATGCGCCGATTGAGCCTTTCGAGCCCCCACGGCCCGCGCCGCACCGCGCACAGCAGCTGAAAGCGCCCGTGGGCCGCCAGCACGTCCCGCGCCCAGTCCTCCCAGGCGGCGCGCGGCGCCCCGGGGGCCGGCCGGGCCACGCGCAGGCCTTCCAGGTAGTCCGCATACCCGACCGCCTCGCCCTCGGGTGTGTCCGCGCGCCCCGCCACTGCCAGATCCACCAGGGCCGCATCCTCGGGGTGGGCGAGCACCCGCTGCCACACAGCATCGTCGCCCTGCGGCGACCCCGTAACCTCGCCCGAGTTCACCCCCGCGGCCAGGCGTCCGATCCCGCTGTCCGCGCCAAAGCGGTGACTCTGGCGCAGCATCACGATGTGCTGGTCCAGGGCCTGCCCGTGCGCATCCTGCATCGCCGCTGGCACGGCCTCGCCGGTCACCGCTTCCAGCCACTGCACGGAGTCCGGCGTGTAGTGCCCACCCCCGGCGCGGTGGCACAGCTCGCCCAGCACCGCGCCGGCCTCCACCGATGCCAACTGGTCGCGATCCCCGAGCAGGATCAGGCGCGCCGTGCGCGGCACCGCCTCGACCAGACTGGCCATCAGTTCCAGGTCGATCATCGACGCCTCGTCCACCACCAGCACATCCACCGCCAGGGGATTGCGCGCACCGTGGCGGAAGTGCCGCGTATCCGGCCGCGCCCCCAGCAGGCGATGCACCGTGACCACCTCGGCCGGCAGGTTTCGCCGCAGCGCATCGCCCTCCGGCAGTGTCTCCAGCCCCAGGCGGTCCAGCGCCCCGCTGACCGAGGCATTCAGACGCGCCGAGGCCTTTCCGGTCGGCGCGGCCAGGCGGATACGCAGTGGATCCTCCGGACCCTGCAAGCCCTGCAGCAGCGCGAGCAGCCGCAGCACCGTGGTGGTCTTGCCGGTGCCCGGCCCGCCAGTGATCACGCTGAAACCGGAGCCGGCCGCCAGGGCACAGGCCAGGCGCTGCCAGTCCGGGGCGGCGCCGTCCGCCGGTGTGCCGAACAGCCAGTTCAGCCACTCGCGCGCCGCGGCCGTATCCAGCGCGCCCTGCCAGGCCGCGCGATCGGCCACCCGCGCACGGATCGCCTGCCCGATACGGCGCTCGGCCTCCCAGTAGCGGCGCAGGTAGACCTGCGCGCCGGTATAGACCAGCGGCGTCGAGCCAACCGCATCCGGTCCGGCCAGTGCCGTCCCGTCCAGGGCCTGCGCGACCGCCGTCGCCGAAACGCCCTGCAGCACGGACGACGGCCGCGGCAGGGCCAGCGCGTTCGGTTCCCCCTCCGGCGGCAGGGCCAGCGTGGTATCCGGTTCCTGCAGCAGGGCGTCCAGCTCCAGGCACACATGGCCGCGCCCAATCTGGTGGCTGGCCAGCGCCGCCAGCAACAGCGCCAGCGGCGGTGCGCCGGGGTCCTGCTCGTGCAGAAAGCGCACCAGGGCCCGGTCCACGCCGCGCAGCCACCCGGCCGCCTCCCACTCGCCCAGCAGCACCATCAGGGTCTGCACGGACCCCAGCGTCCCGCTATGCGACACCGCGCTCATGCCACCCCCTCCCGGTCGGCGCCGTGCGTCATCCAGCGATCCAGCTGCTCGATCAGCGCACGCGGCGGGCAGTGGTGGAACACCCCGTGGCCCGGCGCATCCACGCCGCGCAGGAACAGGTAGACCCCGCCGCCCATGTGCTGGTCAAAGTCGTAGCCCGGCAGGCGGGCGCCCAGCTGGCGATGCAGTGCCAGCGTATAGAGCACCAGCTGCAGGTCGTAGCGATGCTCCAGCACCGCCGCGCGCAGGCGCTCGGCGGTGTAGGCCCGAGCCGAGGGCCCCAGCCAGTTGGACTTGTAGTCCGCCACGTAATAGCGCCCGGCGTGCTCGAACACCAGGTCGACGAAGCCCTTCAGCATCCCGTTCAGCGTCACGTCCCCTACCGGCGGGCGCCCCTCGCCCGGCAGGATCTGCGCCCGCACCGCCTGATCCAGATCCCCGGCCCTGAGGCGGCGCGCCGGGTACAGGAACTCCAGCTCCGGCTGATACGTGGCCAAGCCCCCCAGCGAGAACGTCCCGCCCTCCTCCAGCGGGAAGCCGGCCGTCAGCAACTGCTGCATCCAGTCCGTGACCACCGTGGACCACTCGCCCCATCCCCGGCGCTCGCAGCGCGTTTCGATCTCCCGCGCCAGGCGTTCGGGCTGCGCCACCTGCGCGGCGAGGCCCTGCTCCGCCGCCCACTCCAGCAGCCCGTGCAGGAAGGTGCCCGGTCCCGGCCCGCGCGGGAAGGCGTGCAGCCCGCTGGCCGCGCGTGGCCCGGCCTCGGGCTCGAGTTCGGGGAACTCCACGGCCTCGCGACCCGCATCCGCGACGCCCTCGCGCAGCACATCCTCGCGCGCCGAGTCGGGCGCGACCGGTGCCACACCGTCGTCGTGCGCAGCAATCGCGCTGTAGCTGGCCACCCACCAGCGCTCGAAGCGCCGCGCCGGCGCTTGCCGGGCCGGCCCGGTGGTCGGGGCATTGGCGCCGGTCTGCACCGCAGCGTCGCGCACTTCCGGCAGCGGGCCCACCCGGATCGCCGGCTCGTCGCCCGCGGCGGTACGCAGTGCCGCCTCCAGCCCGCCGTCCGCCACGCCCTCGGGGCCGGCCAGCAGATACCCGGCTGCGGTCTGGTCGAAATGGTTGGTCTTGCTCCTTCCCGAGACAATCGGTGCAATCCCCAGCCAGCAGGCATGGCGCGCCCGGGTCATGCCCACGTACAACAGGCGCAGGTCCTCGGCCAGGCGTTCGCGCTCGGCCCGCCGGTACACCGCGTCATCCATGTGGAACACCCAGCGCGCCCCGCCCTGCGGCGGATGGTCGCGCCAGGGCACGTCCTTCTTCGCGTCCGTGGGCCGGAAATTGCAGGCAAACGGCAGGAACACCAGCGGATACTCCAGCCCCTTGGACTTGTGCAGCGTCACCACCTTGACCAGGTCCTCGTCGCTCTCCAGGCGCAGGATCTGCTCCTCGCCGGTTTCGCCGTCGCCGTTCCGGTGCTCCATCAGGTGCCGGATCAGGGCCTGCTCGCCATCCAGCTCCGCGGCCGCCTGCTGCAGCAACTCGCTCAGATGCAGCAGGTTGGTCAGCGCGCGCTCACCCTCCGCCGTGGCGCGCAACCGCCGGGGGACCTCGAAGTCGTGCAGCAGCCGGCGCAGCATCGGCAACACCCCGCGCGTCTGCCACAGGCGCCGGTAGTCGCGGAACTGCTCGACCCGCGCCTCCCAGGCCAGCTCGTCCACCGTCAGCCGGTGCAGCTCGGCCAGCGACTGCCCCAGCGTCGCGGTGGCCAGCGCCGCGCGCAGCAACCGCTCGCTGGTGGGCTCGGCACAGGCGCGCAGCCAGCGCAGCAGGTCCCCCGCCTCGTCGCTGGCATATACCGACTCGCGATCCGACAGGTATACGCTGCGCACGCCGCGTCGACGCAGCTCGGCGCGGATCGCGTCGGCCTCCGCGCGTCCGCGCACCAGCACCGCCATATCACGCGGTCGCACCCCGGTCAGGTCCGCGCCCTTGCGAAAACCGCAGGTCCCGGCGACACCTCCGTTGAGCAGCTCCACCATATGGCTGGCGCACGCCTGCGCCATGCGCTCGCGGTAGGCGCCCTTGGGCACCGGCTCGCCGGGGTCATGGCACCACAGCGTGACCGCCGGGGCCGCCTCCCCGTGCTGCTCGAAGACCTCCGCGCGGCCATTGGCCGTAACCGGCACGAACGGCAGCGGGTTCTCCGCGCCAGTACGGAACAGAAACGCCCCGTCCGCCCAGCCCTCGGCATGCCCGAACAACCGGTTCACGCCATCCACCAGGGCCTCGGTGGAGCGGAAGTTGCGCTCCAGGGTGTAGTGACGACCGGCGGTGGCCGTACGCGCCGCCAGGTAGGTATGGATATCCGCCCCGCGAAAGCCGTAGATCGACTGCTTGGGATCGCCGATCAGCAGCACGCCGAGGTCGCGCGGGTTCTCGTCGATGCGATAGACGCGCTGGAAGATCCGGTACTGCACCGGATCGGTGTCCTGGAACTCGTCGACCAGTGCCACCGGGAACTGCGTACGCAGGGTCGCGGCCAGGTGCTCGCCCCCCGGGCCGTCCAGGGCATCGCGCAGCCGGGTCAGCAAGTCGTGGAAGCCCATCTGCGCGCGCTGGCGCTGAACCTGACGAAAGCGCGCATCCACCTGGCGCGCCGCCGCCTGCAAAAGGCGCTCGCGGTCATCCACGCAGACTTCGGCGTGATCGTCCAGCCCCGCAAAGGCCGGGTGCAGATCCTCCGGCAGCGTCTGACCGCCTTTCAGCCGGTCCTGCATGCCGGCCGCACTGAAACGCAGCAGCGGGGAGTCGCCGGAGACGCCACCGGGCCGCAGCGCGCCCGGATCCTCGGCCCATTCGCGCATCGCACCCAGCAGCTTGTCCGGGTTGCTGTACTTGCCCGGCTGCAGAACCGGGCCGCGCAGCGCGTCAAACTGCTCCTTGATCGCCTCGAAGTCCTCGCGCCAGGGCCGCTTCATCGCCTCCAGCCGCGCCAGCTTGCGTCTCAGCGCGGCCTCCAGACCCTCCGGGGTCTCCAGCTCCGCGTCCGCCGCATCCGCGGGCAGATGTCCGACCAGCGGCCGGATCTTCTGCAGCAGTGTGTCGGGATCGGGGCCGAAGGCGTTGCGCAACAGGCCGAGCTGCGCCGGCGGCTGCGGGTAAACGAAGCGGCGCCAGTAATCACGCGCCGCCTCGGCCAGCAGCTCCTGCTGGTCGCTTGCCAGGTCCTGGGTGAACAGGCTCCCGCTGTCGAAGGCGTGCTCTCGCAGCATGCGGTAGCACCAACCGTGGATGGTCGACACCGCGGCCTCGTCCATCCACTCCGCCGCCAGTTCCAGCCGGCGTGCCGCGCCCGGCCGTTCCGCCTCGCTGTATTCGCCGCGCAGCTCCCTGTGGATGTCCTGCACGCCCGGCACCGCATCCGGATCCTCCGCGCGGAACACCCGCGCCGCGATCGCCAGGGCGTCGCGGATGCGGCTGCGCAGTTCCTGGGTCGCGGCATCGGTAAAGGTCATCACCAGGATCTGCGGCGGCGTCAGGGCGCTGGTGCCCTCGGGCAGCTCGCCGTGGCCCAGCACCAGGCGCAGATACAGCGCGGCGATGGTGTAGGTCTTGCCGGTGCCGGCGCTGGCCTCGATCAGGCGGCTGCCGTGCAGCGGCAATGCCAGCAGGTCCAGCTTGTGCGCGGTGGCCGTCATTCCGCGACCTCCGACTGGTTCACGACCACAAACACCGGTCGGTACACGCGGTCCCGCCAGAAGCCGAAATCCGGATCGGCCAGCAGGGTCTCGGGATCCGGCCAGGCCCGTGCCAGCGCGGGACTGCGCGACCACTCGCCAGGGCTGTAGTCGTTCCCGCGCAGGGTCTTCAGCGCCTCGTCATACGGGTCCTTTTGCCCGTCCTCCGCCTCCAGCCAGGCAAAGGCGGCGCCGCAGGCCAGCGGCAGCGGGCGCTCCTGTCCGGCCGCCCAGGCCTCCAGCAGCGTGCCCAGCAGTTCCTCCGCCAGGCCCGGCTCCAGCCCGGGGAGTGTCAGGCGTGTGTCCAGCGCGACCAGTTCGGAGCCCACATCCCCCTCGCCCGCGTTGGCCAGCAGATGCATCACCCACGGCGCCATCAGCTTGTCGAAGCGCCACTTCTTGCCATTGGCAATACGGCTCGCGGTGTAGTCCAGGCAGACGCGCGCCCGCCCGTCGCCGCGCAGCGCGGGCGGCACCGCCTCCAGGCCCCAGTGCGCATGCTCCAGGCGCAGCGGACGTGCGGCCTCCAGGCGTTCCGGATACAGCGCGAGGCGCTCGCCGATGCGCTCCAGCAGCCGCGCGGCCTCGTCCACCATCGCCCCGCGTTCCAGCTCGCCGGCCGCCCCCAGCGGCAGCCGGCCGGCGCGCTGCAGGCGTGCGGATTCGACCTGCAGGATCTCCGGCCAGGCGGCTGCGTCGTCCGTCGTCTCCAGTGCGGCCGCAACCAGCTGCTGGCGCACCTGCCACTGTTCCAGCCCGGCCAGGCCGAACGGCTCCAGGTCGTCGCCGGCGGCCTCTTCTTCGTCGAAGAACACCCCCAGGCGATGGCGGAAGAACGCCTCCACCGGGAAGCGCAGGAAGCGCGTCAGGGCCTCCGACGTGACCGCGCGCGGCTCGCGCTCCGACTCCAGCAGCGGCACCGGCCCGGGCGCGCCATCGACATCTCCCGCCGGGGCCGGATCCGCGTCGTGCACGGCCTCCCATTCCCGGGCGTAGGTAAAGTGCCGACCGTCGTCGTCGGCCGCCGGGAAGTTCACCGGCGAGAAGGGCTGGAGCGGGTGCCAGGTCGTCAGGTGTTCCACCAGGGCGGGGCCGGCCGCGGGCCCGTCGACCCCGGCCAGTCCCCAGCCGGCGGCCAGGTGATCGCGCAGCTGGCCGACCAGCACCGACGGCGGGCGCGGCTCATTGTCGCGCACATGCCGCCCCACCCAGCTCACATGCAGCTGCCGCCGCGCGGAGAGCAGCGCCTCCAGGAACAGGTAGCGGTCGTCCTCGCGACGCGAGCGATCACCCGGGCGGTAGTCCTGGGCCATCAGGTCAAAGTCCACCGGCGCCGGGCTGCGCGGATAGTCGCCGTCGTTCATGCCCAGCAGGCAGACCACCTGAAACGGGATCGCCCGCATCGGCATCAGGGTGCAGAAATTCACCTGCCCGGCCAGGAAGCGCTGCCCCACGCCCGAATCGTCCTGACTGGCCAGCCACTGCTCGCGCACCACGGCCAGCGGCAGCGCCTCCTCCAACCCGGCGGCCGCACAGTCCTCCCGCCACTGGTCCAGGGCCTCGCCCAGCTTCTCCAGGGTGAACAACTCGGCATCGGTCTCGGCGGCGAAGAACTGTTCCAGCAGCCCGCTCAGGTGCGCGACCCAGTCCTCCGGCGCATGCGCCCGGCGCAGCCAGGCCCACGCATCCTCCAGGGCGCTGATCAGGGTCTCCAGGGGGCCCAGCAGCGCGGCGCTCAGCCCGCCGATCTCGTCATACGGCTCCAGCCCTTGCCACGGACCCTGATCGCCCAGCGCGTAGCCCAGCAGCATCCGCCGCAGGCCGAAGCGCCAGGTGTTCTGCTCCAGCCCGTCGGGCAGGCCCAGACCGGCGCGCTGCGCGGCATCCAGGCCCCAGCGCACCCCCGCGCCCGCGGCCCAGGCATGCAGCTGCGCCAGATCCTCCTCGGCGATGCCGAAGCGCCGCCGGACCGCCGGCACGTCCAGCAGGTCCAGCAGTTCGCTGACGCCCATCCGGCTCTCCGGCAGGGACAACAACTGCTCCAGCGCGATCAGCACCGGATCGCGCCCGCGCGGCCCCTGATCCGACAGCGTGTACGGGATGAAGCGCGGGTCGTCGGTCTCCGGCTGGCCGAACACCGCCTCGATGTGGGGGGCGTACTGGTCGATATCCGGCACCATCACGATCACGTCGCGCGGGCGCAGCGCCGGATCGTGCGCGAAGTGCTCCAGCAGCCGGTCATGCAGCAACTCCACCTCGCGCAGCGGGCTGTGCGCCACATGGAACTGGATGGAGCGGTCCGCGGCCGCAATCGCGGGCCAGGTCTCCCGCGTCTCGGCCAGCGGCCGCAGCGCGCGGATGTCCTCCAGCAACTGATGCAGCAAGCAGTCCTCCGGCCCGCGCGTGCCGTGCGGCTCGAAGACATCCACCCGCTCCCAGTCCAGTGTGCGCAGCACCCGGCCGTAGTGTTCGGGGTCATCGTGCTCGTCCAGCAGCCCGATGTAGTCGCGCCCCTGCTTGCCCCAGGCGGCCAGCAGCGGATGCGCGTGGTTGTGCAACTGGGCCTCGTCCAGGGCCTCCGGCATCCCGGCCTTGCGCGCCTGGCGCCGCCGGGTGGCGCGCAGCAGGTCCTTGTCGGCCACGATGTCGGCCCAGTAGTACTCACAGGGGTTGTGCACGCAGACCAGCACCTGGCAGAAGCGCGCCAGCCCCTCCAGCGCCTCCAGGATCTGCCCCGGCAGCGAGGAGATCCCGAATACGATGACCCGCCGCGGCAGACCCTCGGGGCGGCGCTCCAGCGTACGCACCGTATCCAGGTAGCGCGCGTGCACCGCGGAGCGGCTCACCCCCTCCTGCGCGACGCCGATATCCGCCTGCAGCAGCCGCCACAGCTCCGCCTGCCAGCGCTGCCCCGGCGCCAGGTCGCGCGCCTGCCCGCGGGCGTCGCGCAGCACGTCGCGCCCGGCCGCCCAGTCGGTCAGCCAGTCCGCGCGATACACCTGGTACTGATCGAACAGGTCCGCCAGGCGCTCGGCGAGCTGGAAACGCTTGCGCAGGTCCCCGCCCTGGCCCGGGTCGTCGTCCTGCAGGAACTGTCCGAGCGGGGCGAAGGCCTCCTGCCCCAGGCACGTCGGCAGCAGGCGCATCAGCCGCCAGGTCAGCGGGCGCTTGGCATAGGGAGACTCCAGCGGCACGGCATCGGCCCCAAGCACCGCGCGGTAGGCCGACCACACAAAGCGCGACGGCAGCTGCATGTCCAGCGCGGCCGCGATCCCGCAGCCCGGCGGATCGGCATCCGGCGGCGCCGCCAGGGCGTGCCGCAGCCACTGCGCCATGCCATTGCTCTGCACCAGAATGGTCTCGTTCTCCAGCGGCGCCAGCGGCGCCCGCCGCATCCACTCCACCGCCAGCGTACGCAGCGACTCCAGGTGGTTGCCGTGCAGTACCACCATCCCTGGCTGTAACTCGCGCGACTCCCCCAACAGCGGCTCCTTGATCGGTTCCCGAACTCCCCGCGAGGCCTGTTAGCCGGGGGGCAATCCAGATGCGCCTACCCTACCACTCCCGGGCGACCCTCTCCGTCGCGCCAATCACCCCAATGTGCATCAACGGAGGCCGGGCGGTTGGGCCCGCTTTACGCGCGCGGCGCCGCCAGCAAGCTCTCGAACTCGGCCGCCGGCGCGGGGCGGCTGGCGTAGTAGCCCTGGTAGTGGTCGCAGCCCAGTTCGCGCAGAACGGCCAGTTGCTCGGCGGTCTCCACGCCCTCCGCCAGCACGCTCAGTCCAAGGCCATGCCCCAGCCCGACGATGGACCGGGCGATCGAGCGGTCGTCGGCATTGCCCGCGCCCTCTTCTTCGGCCAGGCCATCGACGAAGCTCTTGTCGATCTTCAGCGTATCCACCGGGAAGCGCTTGAGCTGCGCCATGGAGGAATAGCCGGTGCCGAAGTCGTCGATCGCGAAGTGGACCCCGCGCTCGCGCAGGCGCTGCAGGATGCGGCGGGCACGGCTCGGATCCGCCATCAGCGCCGACTCGGTAATTTCCAGCTCCAGCTGATCCGCCGGAAAGTCGAAGTCCTCCAGCAACTGCCCCACCTGCTGGTCGATGGGCACGCGCTGGAACTGCAGCGCCGAGACATTCACCGCCAGCCGCAGAGGCGGGTGCCCGGCGGCGCGCCACTGGTGTCCCTGCTCGATCACCCGGCGCAGTACCCAGCCGCCCAGTTCGACGATCAGCCCGGTCTGCTCCGCCAGCGGGATGAAGCGCCCCGGCGAGATCGGGCCCAGCTCGGGGTCGGTCCAGCGCAGCAGCGCCTCCGCCCCCAGCAGGCGGCCATCCGCGACGTGGTACTGCGGCTGGTAGTGCACCTCCAGCGCATCCTGCTCGATCGCCCGGCGCAGCCGCGCGGACAGGTCGATGCGCTCGCGCGCCGCGCGGGTGAACTCGTCCGAGTAGTAGCGATAGCTGCCGCGCCCGTCCATCTTGGCCTGCGACAGCGCGGTACTGGCCTGCTGCAGGAGGGTATCGGCATCCGCCGCATGCTCCGGGAACACCGCGATGCCCACCGTGGCGGTGACCTCCATCTCCATCCCGTTCCCGAGATCACAGGGGTAGCTCACCTCGCGGATGATGTTCTCCGCGACCAGCGCAGCGTCATCCACGTGGCCCAGGTTCTCCACCAGCACCGCGAACTCGTCGCTGGCCAGGCGCGCCACGGTGTCGGTCCCGCGGCGCCCCACCTGCAGCCGCTCGGCCACCAGGCGCAGCAGGCGATCCCCGGCCGCATGGCCCTGACTGTCGTTGATGTCCTTGAAGCGGTCGATGTCCACGAACAACAGCGCCAGGTGTCCCTGACGCCGCCGCATCAGCGAGATGCCGTGCGTCAGGCGGGCGCGCAGCAGGCGGCGGTTGGGGAGCTCGGTCAGCGGGTCATGGTGGGCGAGGAAGTCGAGCTCCGCCTCGGAGGCCTTGATCCGCGAGATATCCGCGAACACCGACACGTAGTGCGTCAGCCGACCCTGGCTGTCATGCACCGCGGTGATGCTCTGCAGTTCGGGGAAGATCTCGCCGTTCTTGCGCCGGTTCCAGATCTCCCCCTGCCAGTGGCCGTTCACCTGCAGCTCGCGGAACAGGTTCGCGTAGAACGCCTGATCGTGGCGGCCGGACTGGAACATCTTCGGCGTGCGGCCGACCACTTCGTCCTGGGTATATCCCATCAACTGCGTGAAGGCGCGGTTCACCGACAGGATGTGCGCGGTGGCATCGGTGATCACCACCCCCTCGCGGGTGTTTTCGAACACCACCGACGCCAGGCGCTGACGCTCCTCCTGTTCGCGCCGTTCGGTGATGTCCTCGACCGTCGCGACGACGCGGTCCAGCGCACCCTCGGGCGTGCGGCTGCATTTGACGTCGATATCCGCGACCATCACCCGGCCATCGCGCCGCAGCAGGCGTTTCACGACACTGTAGCCGCTGCGTTCGCCGCGCCGCATCTCGGCGTCCAGTTCCGCCTCGCAGCCTCGATCCTCGGGGGTCGCCAGCCGGTTCCAGTCCATCGCCGTCAGTTCGTCCGGGGCATAGCCCAGCATGTCCGCCAGACAGGCGTTCACGCGCTCCCAGCCCTCGCCACCCGGACCCGAGATCGCCATACCAACGAACGGCATGTCGAAGAAGATCCCCAGCATCCGGTCCTGGTCGGCATGCGCCCGCACCAGCGCCAGGTTGCGCCGCAGCCATTGCTGGCGCCACAGCAGCCCGCCGGCCGCCAGCACGACCAGCCAGACCAGCAGCGTGGCCCCGGCCGCCCAGACCGCCTGCTGGCGGGGTGCCAGCTGCACGCCATCGAGATCCCGCTTCAGCACCAGGTCCCAGCCGGCCGGCGCCAGGCCCTGCACACCCGCGAAGAAGCGGCTGTCCGCGTTGTCGAAACGCTCGATCACCACCGCGTCGCGCGGATGGTCCAGGATCCGCTCGCGTAGCCGCGGGAACGCAGCCGGAGCCGGGATGATCACCCCGCCGGCTGCGCTGATCCGGGCAATCGTGGCCCGCTGGTCGCCGCCCCGCACGACGATATGCGCCTGCGCATCCAGCCCGTTCCGGCTCTCCGTCAGCGTCAACAGCGGATGCAGGCTCTCGACCGTGGACGACAGCAGCACCAGCCCCACCACCGGATCATGCGGCCGCGCGCGATCCCGCACCGGCACCGCCCAGCTGATCCGCGGGCGTCCGTCCGGGTCGGCATGCAGGATGGGTTCGCTCGTCTCCGCGCTGCGCCGCACTTCGCGCAGTACGGCATCCATCTGCGATTCATCCAGCGCGCTGCGCCCCAGTTCGATCACCGGCTGGCGATTAGCATCCAGCAGGGCAACACCGTCGTAGTCATAGGCCCGGCGCATCAGCTCCAGGCGATCACGCACCTGCTCCAGCGCCAGCACCGAGCGCCGTTCCAGCGCCGTCACCGCGAACAGATTGAATCCGCGCGCCTCGGCCAGCACCACGGCGTCCCCGGTACGCTCCGCCAGCCAGCGATCAATCACGCCCCCCTTCAGGAACGCCGCGCGTTGCAGGTCCTCGCGGGCCTGCGTCTCGGCGGCCGCCACCTGCCACTGCCACGCGCCCAGCCCCACCGCCGCGGTCGACCCGATCACCGCGGCCGCCAGGGCCAACCAGGGCCAGTAGCCGAAGCGCCCGAGTGCCTGACGGGACCCCGCCACCGGTGCCTCCGGGTTCGAGGCCGGCAGCCAGCGCATCGCCGCGTACAGCAATACGCCAGAGACCAGCACAAACCCGATGCCCTTGCCCAGGTTCGCGCGGGTCAATGCGTCGGGCACGTCCGCGCCGGCCCACCACGCCAGCGCCACATCGGACAGGGCAATCCACAACACCCCCACCACGACATAGCCCCCGGCGATCCAGCCGGCCGCGAAGCGACGGGTCCTGCGGCGCGCGTCCGTCATCGACCGCACCCGCCCGCCCATACGGCAGACGCAAAAAGGCGCCGTGCCCCGTTTCCGGTCCGCACGGCGCCCCAAAGGCCTGGTTCAATGGTTGTCACGTCGTCAGTCGACACTGCCAAAGGCATTCGCACCCGCAAAGAGGTCTCTGTCCAAATCCGTTGTCACCGGCATACCGATGTACTACCCGGCCCGAACAGCATGGGACCCGCCGAAGCGGGCCCCGCTGCATCCGTCGTCCGATCCTCACCGGCCTTTCTACCGGGGTTCAATACCGGACTGTACCGGATTACATTACTCGGCGACGGTCCGCTCGATGATCACCTCGATCTCTTCGGAGGACTTCTCCATCACCTCGGCCACACCTTCCGGCATCATCGGCAGAAAGCCCGGCACATTCATCCTCGAGATGAACACATCGCCCTGGCTATCCTGATAGATACTCACGCGGCAGGGCATGAACGCGGACACCGGACGGAAGGCATCCTCCTCCAGGATCTGCGCGCTGTAGCGCCCGCTGCACACATCCAGGATCACCACCGGATCAATCGTGAAACCGCGCTCCGACAGCGTACCGGCCATGTTGTTGCGGTTCAGGATGCTCCAGCCCGCCTCGGACGCCTGCTGTTCAAACGCGGCAAGTGTGGCCGGGAAGGAATGCGGGCTCGGCGTCACCTTTACCATGTCCGGCCGCTCGCCCCCATGGCTACCGGCCTGCACCGCACCGGCAAAGGCCAGCGCAACCAGCATCGCCAGAAGCGCGAGGAACCGCGCACCATGGCGCGTGGTCATCACATTAGATTGCATCTTGATTTCTCCTTTCCCTACAAGCGGGAATCGTCGTGATGGTCCGCCTCTTCGTTACGTTGGAGGCAGCACCCAGGGGAATTAGGCTAGCGACAATCGCCTGCACCAGTATTGATGCAGGTCAACCAGACACGAATCAGACCCGTTCCAGACGGGTCCCACCGGCGCAGCGTCGCCGCAAACGCAAGGAGATCGACATGGAAGCCACACTGAAAAACGGAACGGTCACCCTGAAGATCGACAAGAAGGCCGCCAAGGACATCGCCGAAAACATCACCGAACTCGGCGGCGAAATCAGCAACGGCGCGCGGGCCCTCGGCTCCGTACTGCAGGAAGGCGTCTACGAACTGGAAAACGAATTCCGCCAGCCCCCGCACGCCTTCGACGAGCACGCCCCCAAACAGCCCTCCATCGAGGACTGACGCGCCCGCCACGGCCGCAACAAGCCAAACAAGAATACAAGGAGCACGACATGCACCTGGAAAAAGCCGAGAACGGCGAACTCGTCATCACCATGCCCGAGGCCGAAGCCGCCGACGCCCTGGCCACGCTGAAGAAGCGCGCCGACGAACTCGACGAATGCGAGGACCTCACCGAGGCCCTGGAAAACGCCGGCATCCAGCTCCCCGAACAACCCGACCACATCCGCCACGAATACATGCCCCCGGCGGACCACTAACCCCGCCCCCGCCCCACACTCCTGGGGCGGGCACGCTGTCACACCCCGGGGCGATGATTCGGGCCTATCCAGCACCCCATCGCCGAGAGGCTCGGCCCCTGCAGGCCCGAAAGCCCCGGACAGCGTAGGAGCCCAGCCCCCTGGGCGATCCGACCTATCCAACACCCCGATCGCCGAGAGGCTCGGCCCCTGCAGGCCCGAAGGCCCCAGACAGCGTAGGAGCCCAGCCCCCTGGGCGATCCGACCTGCCCACACCCCAATCGCCGAAAGGTTCGGCTCCTACGCATCCCGACACCACGGCCCCCGTAGGAGCGTGCTTACACGCGAAGCCCCCGCCAAAGCCGCTCACGGAACACCATTCCGCAGCCCCCCACCGGCTCACAAGCAAGAAGCCCAAATAACCCCATGCCCCAAAAAGAGAAAGAGCCACCCCAGCATCCGTGCCCGGGCGGCTCTTTCAGGGGGCATCCCTGTCCCCGCGACAAAAACTAGCACACAAAGTAGAGGATTCCACCCCATCCACGAAAAAAACGCCCAACGGTCGTTTTCGACCCCTCAGCGGTAGCCCCACTCCCCACCATCGGACCAAATTCGAGCATTACCCGACACCGTCGCATATCCAGCATCCCGGCACCATGCTACAGCCCGCTACTCCCGGCTCCCCCAGATCCCGAATAACCGCAACGCCGTTTCCGCGACAACGCCCCCGATAAGCCCCCTGTAGGAGCGGCCTCGGCCGCGAAGCCCCCGCCAAAGCCCGAAAACCACCCGGTCAGGGCAAACACCAAACCACAACCCTTGCGCCTCTCCAGCCCGGCCCAGCGAAGATGCCGTAAGAACCCAGATCTCTCACGCCGGACCGCACCCAACGCCGGAGCCATTCCGGCGAAACCCCGGATAACCACAACGCGGTTCCCGAGATAACCATCGATGCACACAAATCAGCCCAGCAATGCCTGCGTCTCCGCGTCCAGCGCACTCCAGTGCTGGCGAAAGCGTTCGGCCAGGTCCTCCGCCTCCAGCAGCATCACCGGCATCGGCAAGTCCGCTGCACGCTCCCGCGCCGCGGCCGAGAACCCGCCCAGGTTCACGTACATTCCCCGGTCACCGGCGCCGCGTCCGGTGGCAAAGCGCTCCAGCTCGACCAGCCCAGTTTCGACCGTTGAATCATTTGCCACACCCACCACCAACCGCGGCACATCGTCACCCCCGCCACCGGCCGGAACCGTCACCCGCTCCAGCCACGGCCGGTCTTCGTCCTCCGACGCCTCGACCACCACATACCCCATTCCGCGCAACAGCCCCTGCACCAGCCGCATCCGCTCCGATGCCGCCAGTTGCTCCATCCGTTCAGCCCAGTCATCCATCACCATCTCCCGCATCCACCCCTCGACGCTAAGGGAAAGTCCCCACAGAAGCCAGACCCCCGCCCATCACACGCCAAACACTGAACCATTCCCCTGTAGGAGCGGCCTCGGCCGCGAAGCCCCCGCCAAAGCCGGAACACCCCCGGCCACGACAACGCCCACCACCACGACCATTCCTCTGCGTCATCCCGGCCGGAGCGAAGCGGAGAGCCGGGATCGCCCACGCGAGGTTATCCGGATACCGAGGCCAATCATCCACCTGTCAGACCCAGAATATCCGCCCGTCTGAGGTAGCTGGCCGGAGAACGACCACCGGCCTATAATTGGGAATATATGTTTCCTGCTTGGGGGTACCGAAAATGGGCCAGGTCACCATCTACCTCGACAATGAGCACGAGCAGCGCCTCAAGCGGGCAGCCCGATCCGCCGGCATCCCTGTGAGCCGCTACGTCGCCCGCCTGGTGGAAGAAAACGCACGCACCGAATGGCCGGATTCCATTCGCACCATGGCCGGCCAATGGCAAGACTTCCCAACGAGCGAGGAGCTCCGCGACACCCCGCCGGACACCCCCCGCGAAGCACTGTGAAATACGCCCTCGACACCAACACGCTCATCGAATTCTTCAAGGGGCAGGGCAACGTAGCCAGCAACCTACTGGCCACAGCGCCCGCAGATATTCAGATACCCGCCATCGTAGTGTTCGAACTACAAACGGGCATCGCCAAGTCCAGCGAGCCCGACAAGCGCCAGCAACAGCTCACTGAACTGCTCGACGTAGTTACCGTCCTCCCGTTTGACCGAACCACCGCCGGCCACGCCTCACGTATACGGGCCTACCTCGAGCAACAGGGCACCCCCATCGGCCCCATGGACACCCTCATTGCTGGCACCGCACTCGCCAACAACGCCACCCTGGTCACTCACAACGTCACCGAATTCCAGCGTGTCCCCGATCTACCACTCGCCGACTGGTTCACCTGAAAGCCGAAGCCCCCAATCGCTATCCCGACCCCGTAGGAGGCCAGCCCTCTGGCCGATCACCCACGCCAGCCCAATGCCCCATCGGCCAGAGGGCTGGCCTCCTACATCGAATACCGCCTCCGGTGGGAGCGACTCGCCCACGAAGCCCCCAACGCGCTACTACACACACCTGATCAATGCGCCGCCACCCAGTTCTCTACCTGCAGCCCGGATACGCGCTCGAATTCACGTCCATTATTCGTGACCAGCACGGCCCCAATGGCCCGAGCATGCGCTGCGCTCAAAAGGTCGTTTGCACCAATCGGAGTTCCTACGCGCTCTAGCTCGGCACGAATGTCACCGTAATGTTCAGCTGCTTCTTCCGGCCAGTCGCACACCCTCGCGAAAGCCAGAAAGCGCTCCAGTGCAGCCTCGCTGCGTTCCTTCTGATTCGACCGGCGAAGCCCATACCGCAACTCCGCCAGAACCACAGCAGAAAGGCCCACCTCCCCAACTGGCACACCCCGCAGCCGCGCGTGCACCTCCGGCGGTCGGCGTTTCATGATGTAGATACAGATGTTCGTATCCAGCATGTAACGCATAGATCACAAAGCCTCGCGGTCCTGCGCCACGCGATCCTCGATCGAATCGGGAAAGTCATCCGGAAGGGTCTCTCCAGACCCCTGGAAGTAATCATCCCAGGACCTCGGCTTGGCCCGCAGGATCAGCGCATCGCCACGCTTCTCGATAACCACTTCATCCGCATCGAACGCAAAACCCTTGGGCAGCCGAACTGCCTGGCTGCGTCCATTTCGGAACAAACTCGCCGTGCGCCGCTTCATCGCCAACCCCACATCCTTTGCATATGCCTAAAGCATATCCTCCACCCGCTCCCATTCCAAGGCCCCGCTGCCACCCCTGTAGGAGGCCAGCCCCCTGGCCGATTGGATGTTGGACACGCCCCATCGGCCAGGAGGCTGGCCTCCTACAACCAATGCTACCCCCCCCTGTGGGAGCGGCCTCGGCCGCGAAGCCCCCGCCAAAGCCCGAAAACCACCAAAGCGACACTGAACTTAACCCCGAATACGATCCCCGGAACCCTTCCCTGTAACGGTCAGCACCAGATACCGAAAATAGTCCCGCAGCGTCAGCGAACCGATCATCGCGGCATCCATCTCCGCCAGGCGCTCCGGATCCGACATATCCACCCCGTTCACCTGCGCCAGCCCGGTAATGCCCGGGCGCACCGCAAACACCCCTCGAGCCTCGCGCGCCGCGATCAACTCCACCTGACTTGGCAGGCAGGGCCGCGGCCCCACCAGACTCATCTCGCCGCGCAGCACGTTCCAAAGCTGCGGCAGCTCATCCAGCTTCGTCTTGCGCAGAAAGCCCCCCAGCCGCGTCACCGACGAAGACTCCGCCAGATGCGTCGCCACCGACGCCGTATCCAGCCGCATCGTCCGAAACTTCACCAGCGTAAACATCCGCTGATACCGCCCCACCCGCTCCTGCCGAAACACCGGCGAACGCGACTCCATCCAGCCCAGCACCCACAACACCGCCATCAACGGCGCCGCCACCACCAGCCCCACCAACGCCAGCACCACATCCAGAACCCGAATCAAAACACCTCCTAAATCCCAACCAACAACACCCCCGTAGGAGGTCAGCCCTCTGGCCGATGGGGCCTGTCCAACATCCAATCGGCCAGGGGGCTGGCCTCCTACGCCGAATACCCGCTGTAGTGGCGCGCCCCGTGCGCGATCACCTTTCATTCAGAAGGAAAACGAAGGAAACCGAGATTCGCAGCAAGCCAATGCGCTACTGACGGTATACATGGTTCCGGTGCGCCACCCTCACGACGAGTATCCGCATCGCGTCGTCTTCGATCGAGGCCAGCACACGATAAGGCCCCACTCGATACCGCCAATACTCGCCCAACTCCCCGGACAAACCCTTGCCTAGACGACGAGGATCAGCCGCAGGCGCAACCCGCTCGGCCAGATACTTCAGGATGCGGTTCGCTGCCTGCTTATCGAGCGCTCGCAGTTCTTTCTCTACGCGTTTGTCGAACTCAATCGTCCAGCTCAAGTCGACGCCTCATCTCATCCATGGAGACCGTTTCTCCGCTTCCCTTGCGGTGGTCAATCAGGCGCTGCTCAGCCAAATAAATGTCTTCGAGATCCTCAAGGTGCTGGACGATCGCTTCGCGCGCATAGAAGCTCTTGCTGCGCCCGGTCGCTTTCGCCAGGGCGGCCAGACGCTTCTCGACATCTTCAGGCAGACGCAAAGCCAACATGTATGTTCCTCCAAACAGGTGCTATACAAGTATAGCAAAGCGCCCTCTCGTAGGAGGTCAGCCCCCTGGCCGATTGGACGTTGGACAGGCCCCATCGGCCAGAGGCTGGCCTCCTACACCGAGCGCCGCCCCTGCGCGCCTGACCTCAAAGAACCCGCTCCAGCGACTGAATACCCGCTTCCACCGAACGCCGAACGGCGTCATGGATGCCAGCCGGGAACCCCGCCGGCAATTCATGTTCCACTCGATCCAGTGCGGATGCGGCCTGCAGAACCACGGATGCCAGAACCTCGTGCACCATCGCCGCAGGCAGACGGGCTGAAGCGCCCGTCTCCAGGAAGTGCCGGCCCTGGATGCCATCCACCCGATAGTGGTTGCGCCGCCCCACAGCGAGCGCCAGCCGAACCTGCTTGCGCTCGACCTGTCGGCTGGCCACGCTGGGTAAAATCGTCAACACGTCATACAGCGGCGTGAGCCGGAACCCGCCGCCCGGTTGCAGGAACACGCTGAAATTCTTGGCGTGCCCATCCGTGGCGCCGATCAGCCAGAACAGGGTCTGCGCCTTCAACACTGTCGCCTGGTCCGCCCCCGGCGTATCACTGCCCCGCAACAGCCCCAGCACATCCACCAGCCCGGGGCCACCTTCGCTCTGATACTTGCGGCTCGGCGGCACGCCCAGTGCCTGGCAGCAGTCCTCCTGCGGCAAGCGCAGCAACCGCCCATCGCGCGCCCAGTGTCGATCAAACCGCTCCACTACCAGCGCCCGGGCGCCCCCAAAGCGCCCGATCTCCGCGCGCGCCACCGGCAGACCAAACGCCGCCAGCAATCGCAGGCAGTAAAACTCGTTCTCCACACTATCCGACAGATCCAGCCCGTTGGGTAACTGCCCAATAGCGGGCTTCAGGATATGCGTCGTCGGCGTCGAGCCATGCGGCTTGAGCCAGCGACCCTCATGCCACAGCAGTGCCGTCTTCTCCTGGGCACCGGCAATCGAAATACGGAAAGCATCGTCGCTATCCAGACCCAGAGGCGCCTGTGCCAAACCGCCCAGCAGCTCTTCGATGCCCCTATCATCGAGCGGCTCCCCCTGAATCCCTCCAGCGGGCCCGGACTCCTGCGCATCCGACAGCGAAAACTGCAAAGCCCCCACACAATCATGCCCGATCGCCGCCAGCAGGCTGTAGGCATCCGTCCCAGCGGCGCCCACACGTTGCGCCACACGCCGCCGCAGGACGTCCGCATCCGGCAACAAGTTCTCGAACACCGCGGCCACGGCCTCGCCGTGGTAGGCATCTTCCCGCAACGGAAGCGATAGCGAGACCGGCAGCGCATGCTCCCAGCCCAGCCAGCTAGCGTCATACCGAAACCGGATCGCCCCGGCCGCCGACTTCTCCAAAAACCCCACTAGGCGACTATTCAGCAAGACACGCAGCGGCGGATGGCGGCGCGTGCGCGGCATCAGAAAATTTCTTCAATGGACGCCGCCGACCGCGCACGGGGAGCAATCTGAAACTCCAGATCCAGCGCCGCCAGAACCGCAAGCAAGGTCTCCAACCGGGTGGCCGGGTTCCCGTTCTCGATCAGAGAGATCGTCTCCTGACGCAAGCCCGACTTCTCGCCAAGCGCGGCCTGCGTAAGGCCCTGCTTTCGCCGGACCCGGCGCACAATCGTCCCAATCTGCTTAGGTGTTCGCGCAAGCAATGCCATAACGCCCGATTATGCGCCCAACCCGATAACCAATCAATATCGGAATCAACCCATAAACCAAGCACCCCGCCGCCCCCTGGCCGATCACCCACGCAAAACACCCCCAGTAGGAGGCCAGCCCCCTGGCCGATTGGATGCTGGACAAGCCCCATCGGCCCGAGGCTCGCCTCCTACACCGACTGCTACCCCTGTGGGAGCGGCCTCGGCCGCGAAGCCCCCGCCAAAGCTCGAAAACCACCGACCCTCTCCACCTTATTGGGCGGCTCCACCCCCTCCGGTCATCGCGAGGAGCAACGCGACGTGGCGATCTGCCCGGGCAGCCCCGTAACCAGCGATACCACCCCGGCGAAGACTGCGCCGCGCGGCCCGCAGTGACCCGGTGAGCGCAAACGCATAAGTGCTCTCACTCGCTCTGTCGCACAGGCGCGACAGCCTTGGCAACGCCTCATCCAGGGAAAGCACCCGCCTGCATCGCAGCAAACCGGATTCCAGATCAAACCAACCTTCTCACGAGCACAACGACACCCCCAGAGGCAGCCACGAACCGCAGAACTTAGCCGGCAGAACGGTCCTGCGATACGACCCCGGCCTGCGCCACTCCTTCTACTCCAGTCGCACGGCCCATCACATCCACCACAGCATCGGCCACGGCGTGCATATCGGGCTCACTCAACGTGTGGTCCACCAGGAACATAACACTGGTCTCACCCAACTCGCGGGCAACAGGCAAGCGCCGCTCGGGCCGGTAGTCCGTCCCGTCAAAGGCCTTCTCCAGATAGACCTCGCTGCAGCTCCCCTGCAGGCATGGCACCCCACGGGCCTGTATGGCCGCCACCACCGCGTCGCGGTCCCAGCCATCCACCAGCGACTCCGGCTCCACGTAGGCGTAGAACTTGTACCAGGCATGGCCCACGCCCTCCGGTGGCACTGGCACGCGCAGGCCCCGCACCCCAGACAGCCGCTCCAGCAGGACCCCGGCGTTGGCACTCCGCTGCGCCAGCCAGCCCGGCAGCTTCCGTAGCTGCACCCGGCCAATGGCCGATTGCATCTCGGTCAGCCGCCAGTTGGTCCCGAACGACTCATGCAACCAGCGAAACCCCGCCTTATGTTCGCGGTTATACACCGCATCCCATGCCTTGCCGTGATCCTTGTAGCTCCAGGCGCGCTGCCACACAGCTTCGTCCCTCACCAGCAGCATCCCGCCCTCGCCACCGGTGGACATGATCTTGTCCGTGCAAAAGGAAAACGCCGCCGCATCCCCGAACGACCCCACAGGCTGCCCCTCCAGCGTCGCCCCATGCGCCTGGGCGCAGTCCTCGATCAGAAACAACCCCCGCTCATCCGCCAACGATCGCAGCCCGTGCATGTCACACGACCAGCCCGCCAGGTGCACGGCGATCACCGCACGGGTGCGCGGCGCCAGCACGGCCCGCACACTCTCCGGAGTAATGTTGCCCGAATCCCGATCCACGTCCGCAAACACCGGCCGCGCCCCGCGCATCACGATCGCCGAAGCCGACGCCAGGAACGTCCGCGGCGTCACCACCACCTCGTCGCCCTCGCCCACACCCAGCGCCATCAGCGCCAATTCCAGCGCGAGCGTGCCGTTCGCCACCGCAATCCCGTAGGACGCATCATGGAACGCCGCAAACTCGCGCTCGAACTCGCGCCCTTCGCTACCATTCCAGTAGTTCACGCGACCAGAACTCAGCACCCGCTGCACGGCCACCAGCTCGTCATCCTCGAACCGCGGCCACAAACTCTTCACCACCGTCACACCACCTAGGGAAACACTGATCAATGTACACATTCGCGCTCGAGTCGCTTTTGCGTGCGAACAAGGCGCGGTGACTGCCGTGCAGTCATTCTGCACAAGGGGACCGCAACGCCGTTCCCGCGCCCGTTTTCGTCAACAACGGGCGGCCGAGCCCCAGCTTTAAATCGTTTGTGGGGTTGGCACCCCAGGTTCCCCGATCCTGCGTTGCGCCACGTGCGGGTAGAACCACTACCCGCTGCGCGACGCGCCTTGTCTCGGAAAACCTGGGGTGCCAACGCGAGTGCGTACATTAATCAGTGTTTCCCTAGGGAAATTGATCCGCCTCACGGCCGACCTGCATAACCGTCCACCAACAAAAACTGGATAGAGACCCGATAAGGCTCTCGGCCTACTCGGCCGAAGGCGCACCACTGGAACGCATTCGCTCCAGGATTCGCGGAGCCACGAACAGCGCCACCATGCCGAACAGGTCGAGGGTCCCGATGATGCCGGCCGCAACGGCACTGAAAGGCGCAATCGCCACCGCCGCCGCCAGACCCGCCACCGCAATCACCAGACCGTAGCGCTGCCCCCGACGGTCCTTTGCAATGGCACCTTCCAATCCGCGTTCCCGCATTCGATGAGCATGCGCCTGCTCATCCATGGCCATCTGCACGATTGCACGGCGGGTTTCATCATCGAAACGGTTCAGAAGGTCGGGGTGCGGCAACGGCCCGCTGTACGACTCGTGGCGCGTCGCCGCCATCACCAGCTCCGAAGGTTGAGTGGCAAGGAGCCTCGCAAGCCTACCCTGGTCTTCCGGTGACAGGGCGCCACCTTCCAGCCCGGCCACCAGCTCCTCGAATGTACCGCTTTGGCTACCGGCCGTATCCGGCCGGTTGTCAGGCAGGCCCTCCGTTGGCCTTTCGTTCATCGTTCCTCTCCATTCCCTGGTCGGATTCCGCGCGATTCATCCCTTCACGCAGGCGCTCACCAACGTTGACCCAATGACCGGCGATTCGCTGCTGCAACGAACCGGAAGGCATAAAGGCCGAGTAGTCATGCGCCGGCCACACCTCCATCACCGAACCGGCCGCAAGCACTACCCGGCCGGCATCTCGCTTTCTTGTTTTCACCTGCTCACCTCCGTGCTTCACCCGGCCGATTACGGCATTTATCTTGGACCACGACTACAAAGCGCACAAATTCACGCCCACCACGTCATTCAACCGTCCCCGAAACCCGGCGACCGTCGACCGTCGACCGTACGACCCTAATGCCCCAATCGCCGAGGGGGCTCGGCTCCTACACGTCCGGGAACCACGCCACTGTAGGAGCCCAGCCCCCTGGGCGACCAGAGCCGAACCCACCCCATCGCTCAAAGCCGCCACGCCCCTACCGAAACACCGTCCGCCAGATATACCCAAGATCCTTCCGAAACGACCAGTTCTGCACATACTCGCGGTTAATCCGCACCTTGTCCGGAAAGATCACCTCGTGGTTGTACGCCTCCGGATCCTCCACCGCGGCCAGCATCGACTCCTCGTCGCGGTACTTCAGCGTCGCCGGCCCGGTGATCCCCGGGCGCACCGACACGACCAGCCGGTCCTCACCCTCCAGCGCATCGGCAAACCCCGGCACGTCCGGCCGCGGCCCCACAAAGCTCATTTGCCCCAGCAGCACATTGATCAACTGCGGCAGCTCGTCGATCTTGGTGCGGCGGAAGAACCGGCCCAGCGGCGTGATACGCGGATCATGCCCGGTGGTCACCGTCGTCGTATGCACGCGGGAGGGCCGCATGGTGCGGATCTTCACCACCCGGAACACGCGCCCGTGGCGCCCCACCCGCTCCTGCACGAAGAAGCCGTTCTGCCGGGTGTCGATCGTTGCCAGTACCCAGGCCAGCGCGATCAGCCAGAACGTCAGCGCCAGCCCCACGGCTGCCCCCAACACGTCAAAGCCGCGCTTAAGCGCGGCCTCAGGAAGTGAAAGTCCGGACAAATGAACCAACCCCTACCGTTTCCAGCGGCCATGAAACACGAGATGCATAAGGAAAACACGGCGATTCTCGTCGGCCTTCTTCATCGTTTGAAAGGCCGAAAACGCACGCTCGGCCACCCCAACCAGAGCCAGCACATCCGTCCGGGAAAACCGCCGGGACAGATCGTAATCGGCCTCATGACGCGCCTGCTGCAGCTCCACAAACGCATCCGCGACCGTCACAACCCGACCATCTGGACCACCGGGAATCAACTGGTCCAAGGGCTGCGGCGGCGCACCGGGGTTCCATTTCACCAAGGCCTGACACGCCTTTTTCATGTCGGCGTGCCCAAGAGCGCGGCCCACCTGTTGCCGCAGCACATCCCGTCCCTGCCCAGCCACAATCTCCCGGCTTGCTGCATCCACCAACAGATGGAAAAGAGCATAATACGCTGCAGAGGCCGCCCGTCGAAGACTGGCCTGGCGTGGCCGTCTCGGTTCATGGGTCGCGAACTGTCGGGCCTGGTTGAGCAAATCCCTTTGCAAAGACATCCGTCGCTCCCGTCAGCGATTCCGCTCACTCGACTCTCTCACACGAACGTACGCCCAGAGGCCCGGTACCTGGCTTGATAAATACTCCCGTATGCGATGCCGCAACGCCGCCAGTGCGGGCTGCACCTCATCCTGCGGTGGAAATTCCGGCTCAAGGACAATCCAGGCCCAAAGGGCCATGTCGTCGTCGGCGTCCGGGCCCTCGGTCAGCTCGATTGCCCGCACCCACTCCGGCCTTTCAAGCCGGTCGACGCCCTCGCGTAAATCCTCAAGCGACACCGTGCTGGCCAATAAAGTCATATCGGATACTCCTGGGGGCCGATCATGGAGACTCAGGCGACCCGAACCTTTCCCTCTACCCTAGCGTATTGCGGGCCGAAGATCAGGACTGCACCCCTCACGGCAAACGCCCTAACCCGCCGCCAACACCGGGGTTTCCGGCCGCCCCGGCGGGAACTCGATCAGCAGATAGTCGTTCGGCAGCTCGGCGACGATCTCGAACTTCGCCACCGCCTCGTGGGAACGCAACGACGCCGGATTGTGCCGGCTGATGGTGGAACGGGCGCGCAGGCCAGCCCGCGACGCCTGCCAGTACAGAAACTGGACGATAAAACGACCCAGCCCCATACCGGCGAAGTCCGGGTGTACCAGCAGCCCAATGAACGCGGAGCCCGTCGGTGCCACCTTCAGCAGCGCATAGCCCACCAGCCGGTCTCCGGCGAACAGCCCGTAGTTCAGAAAGGCACCGGAGGCGAGCACCCGGCGCAGGGAGCGGTGATCGAAACCATGGGGCCGAAAATACTGCAGCCGCTCTTCCGGTTGCCCCGAAAGGAAGCCGGAGAGTGCATCCAGGTCCTCAACACCCAGTGGCCGCATCACGGCGGGTTCACCCGCGACCCGCCCCTGCAAGGTGCCCTGCCTGCGAGCCCGGCGAATGCGGCCACCAAAGCGCAGCACCGTCACCCCGCGCGCAACCGCCTCGACCCCGCGAAAGAGCCAGGGGAGCCGGTGCTTCAACTGGTAGGCCAGCTGTTCCATCAGCCCGTCCCGGCCGCCTTCACCAAAACACGCTCCAACTCCCCCGCCAGCTGGTCTCGGGAGAAGCGCTCCTCGGCCAGGGCACGAGCCGATTCTGCAGCAGAGTCTACCCATGCCTGGTCCTGCAACGCGTTGGTCAACGAAACCGCTGCATCCCTAACGTCGTCCATCGGAATGATTAGACCTGCACCTTCCCTCTCTGCCAATTCGGAAGACCACCCTCGATAATTCGAGACGATCGGCTTTCCTGCGGCGAGAGAATCGAAAAACTTGTTCTGGACAGAATGGCGATACAGTATTTCAAAAGGCGCCATGGTCATAATGGATGCCGCGCTCTCAGCGTACCATGCGGGGACTTCACGCTTGGCGCAGGAACCATGAAACCTGATATTTTTTCCGATTACTCCCTTTTCATGAGCTTGCGCCTCTAGTTCAGCTCGACTTCTTCCATCCCCAACCACATCTAAAACCACCGGGGATCCTATCAAATAAAGCTGCTCCGCCAGATCAACAAGGTAATCGGGGCCATGAGCAGGCCCAAGACCCCCACAATACAACAACCTGACCTCTTTCTCTTGAGCAGGTTTTCGGAATTTTTCTGATCCAGAAGAAAACTCCTCAATATCTGCCCCGTTAGGGATGATGCTAATATTTTCAAGCGCAACCCCTTTGCCAGACAAGAAGTCACGCATTGTAGGCGTGAGAGCAACAACCTCACGACTGGATTTATAGGCAAACGACTCGAGTATCTTTCCGCCGTAACAGAGGAGCCTGCTGTTGATCACCCCCATCCCACAAGGCACGTCAGGCCAGAGATCACGCACTTCAAATACCATCGGCACCTTCTGCCGCCTAGCGGCATACGCGCCAGGAAGGGCAATCGTGAGAGGGGTACTCGTCGCAAAGACTACATCGGCCGGCAGAGAAGCGGCCTTTCGAGAGGCCTTCCAGGCAAAGCGAAAGAATGCCTGAATGCGGTCGCGATAGCTCATCTGGTTGGAATACGGCACCGGCAGCCAATGGACTCGAATACCCGCCACCTCCGTCTCGTACCAATCGCGCTCACCGCCCTCCTCCCGCCAGGAGGTGACCATGTTCACCTCGTGCCCCATGGCCACCAAGCGCCGGGCCATCTCGTACGAGCGTGTACCGCCGGACATCTCCGGAGTGTTGAAATACTGGTGCAGGTAGGTGATGCGCATTCGTGTGTCTGTTCCATTCGCGGTTTACAGGCGGGCGGCGCTCACGCTGCGCCCGGCCTCAAGAAAGCACTGATTTATGTACGCGCCAAGCCACTGTTCAAGCGGACAAAAAAGGGGCCGCCCCCTTTATCGCTGCACAACGTCGCCCACCCTATCCCAGCCCAGAACCCGAACACCCTTGCGCTGGTGCGCGCCCTCGCCCCCGTAAATCAGCGTAGGCGAACGGGCCATGTCACCGGCCAGCGCGGTCCAGCGCTCGAGCCCGGTGAAGAAATCCCGGTTCAACGTCTGCCCGGACTTGATCTCCACCGGCATCAGGCCACCCGCCCACTCGATCAGCAGGTCGACCTCATTACCGTTGCTGTCGCGCCAGAAATGGAAAAGCGGCGGCTCGCCGCGATTGAGAAAGGCCTTGCGCAGCTCCGAAATCACGTATGTCTCGAACACCTGCCCGCGCAACGGATGCACCACCAGCTGTTCCTCCGCCTGAACCCCCAGCAACCAGCACAACAACCCGGTGTCGTGGAAATACAGCTTCGGCGACTTGATCAGCCGCTTGTTGAAATTCGCATGGTGCGGCCGCAGGAGAAACAGCACATAGCTGGCCTCCAGCACCGAGATCCACGCTTTGGCCGTGTTATGGGTAATACCGCAATCGGCCGCAAGGGATGACAGGTTCAGAACCTGCCCACTGCGCCCG
Source organism: Thioalkalivibrio sp. ALE12 (assembly GCF_000381105.1). Classification (NCBI taxonomy): domain Bacteria; kingdom Pseudomonadati; phylum Pseudomonadota; class Gammaproteobacteria; order Chromatiales; family Ectothiorhodospiraceae; genus Thioalkalivibrio; species Thioalkalivibrio sp. ALE12. The sequence goes on from NZ_KB905905.1 coordinate 467,160, forward strand.
GCACACAGCCGCACAAAACGCTGAAAGGCGTCCAGATCCTGCACCTGGAGCAATTGCCGCACATCCCGCTCCACGTACGCCGTCACATACGCCGGAAACCAGTGCCGTGGAGACACCGGCCGGTCATACAATGCCGGATAACCACCGGTAAACATCATCGCATCCAGAGCCGTTGGTACCTGCCCGGCCTCCACCAACTCCGCATGGCTCAACGGCAGCAGCTCCACAAACGCCGAACGCCCGGCCAGCGACTGCGAAATCCCCGACATCAACCCGAACTGCTGCGACCCCGTGAGCAGAAACCGACCCATGCGACCATCGCCGTCCACATGCGTCTGCAGATAGGAGAACAACTCCGGGGCCCGCTGAACCTCGTCCAGCACCGCCCCATCGGGGCACTGCGACAGAAACCCGCGCGGATCATCCAGCGCCAGCGCCCGCACATCCGGATCTTCCAGGGAGCGATACGGGCGGTCCGCCATCACCGCGCGCGCCAGCGTTGTCTTGCCGGACTGGCGCGGCCCCGTAACGGTGACGATGGGAAAGCCGCTCAACAGCTCCCGGACCAGTGTTTCGGCAGTGCGCGGTATCATGCGCCTACCCTATCGCTACTTATGCAAACTGGCAATTGCTTTTACAAATTCCATACACCCGTCATTCGCGGGCGAGCCCGCTCCCACAGACCCCCGGGCCCGGACCACCACCGCGCAAACACCCCCCGTGGGAGGCTAGCCCCCTGGCCGATAACTCTCGCGCGACAACCCTCATCGGCCAGAGGGCTGGCCTCCTACAACGAATCCTGCCCCCTGTGTGAGCGGGCTCGCCCGCGAAGCCCCCGCCAAAATGCCCCCCGAAAATTTTCATCCCACGAGCGGGGTTTGACGCTCGGGGCCAAGCCACAACGTACCGGAGTGCCCGTCGAGCCGAGCCGCTTCGCGGGCCACATTCACATGCATGGCCTCGCGCGCGACTTCCCGCAATGCCGGGTCCACCGATCGCCCTTCCCGGGCGAACCACTCCAGCACATCCGCCAGATGCCAGAGCGCCGACCGGCCCTCGTGCAAAGGCAACGGGAAACTGTCCCGGTGGGTCTGCACCAGCTTGCGCATGTTCTGCCGGGAAAAGCCGAACAGGTCGGCCACATCGGACACCCCCACGAGATCCGGCGCCACTTCGACGAGCACCGCTGCGGGGACCGCGTTACGCACGTCGCGTATCGCACTCGTCACCGCGTCGCACGCCGACGCCGCCTCGCGCGAAAAAGAAAGCGCGAGACGCCCCTCCTGGCCCGATCCCATCAGTGCATCATCGCACCCGCCCTCGAACAGCCGGGCTTCCAGCCAGGAACGATCCCAATCGGATGGAATAGCGAATTTCAGCGTAAACTCGTAATGACTCATGATGGTTCCTCATCCCCGACAGCCCCGGTACAGCCGTCTACCACACGGACAATCTGGCGAGCATGAGCGGGCGGATTTCGCGGCGTACTCCACACGCTTACGATGCAGAACTCACCACAGCGACACTCGTTGTCGTTCCACGGGCAATACATGCGTGCCCAGGCATGCCCGCTCGCCTGCTTGACCCGCCACCCACGAGCCTCGGCATAAGCCAGCGCGGCTTCCACATCCTTGTTGGGGTGTTTCCTCCGTTCCATGGGTGTCCTTACACGCTAGGCCCGGCGCCCCCGGTTGTCAACTGGCAACCAACGCCCAACCAAGGAAACTGTGGGAGCGGCCTTGGCCGCGAACGGCGAGATGCGCCCGGCCCGCCGCCGCATTCGCCAGCAAGCACCGTTCCTACGACCAATAATGGGGACAGGTTGATCTCCTCACTGCGGCGAAAATGAATCTGTCCCCGTTTTCCTCACCGTCCTGCTACGCGCTCCGGCTCGCCACGATCCAGGACATCCAGCACGGCTTCAGGCAAGCCGCTTGTCGCGCAGTGCCCGGGCGATGTGATCCGCGGCCTGGCCGTCGCCATAGGGACGCCCCTCCTGTCCGGAAGTCCCCACTGCTTCACGGATCACGGCGGCGATATCGACCTGGGTCGGCGGTGCCAGCCGATTCCAGCCGAGGTCGACCAGTTCGGTCCATTCGGTTTCGTCGCGCAGGGTGACGCACGGTACCCCATGAAAATAGGCCTCTTTCTGCACGCCGCCGGAGTCCGTGGCCACCAGGGCCGCGTGGCGCTCCAGGGCCACCATGTCGAGGTAGCCCACGGGGTCGACGGCGCGCACTTTCGACAGGGCACGCCCGTGACGTTCCAGCGCCGCGCGCGTCCTCGGGTGCAGCGGCAGGATCACCGGGCGCTCGGTGGCCACGGCCTCCAGACCCTCCATAATCGCGCGCAGGCGGGCCGGGTCATCCGTGTTGTCGGCACGATGGATGGTCGCGAGGATGTAGGTGCCCGCCACCAGGTCATGCTGAGCCAGTACCGCGCTGCGTTCGGCCGCGCGATCGGCGTAGTACAGGGCCGCGTCGAACATCACGTCCCCCACCTGAACGATGCGCTCATCGGGAATGCCCTCCTCGCGCAGCCGCCGGGTTGCCCCATCGGTCGGGGTGAGCAGCAGATCGGAGAGGTGGTCGGTGACGATCCGGTTCTGCTCCTCCGGCATACGGCGGTTGAACGAGCGCAGGCCCGCCTCGACATGGGCTACCGGGATATGCAGCTTGCTCGCGGCCAGCGCGCCTGCCAGGGTCGAGTTGGTGTCGCCATAGACCAGCACCCAGTCCGGCGCCTCTGCCTCCATGAGCGGCTCCAGCGCCTGCAGCATGGCCCCGGTCATCACGCCATGGCCGCCACCGGAAACGCCGAGATGGTGGGCGGGCCTGGGAATACCCAGCTCCTCGAAGAACACATCGGACATCCCCGCGTCGAAATGCTGCCCGGTATGCACGATCTGCTCGCGCAGTCCGGCCGCCGCCAGCGCACGGGACACCGGTGCGGCCTTGATGAACTGGGGGCGCGCCCCGACGATGGTCATGACGTTCATCCATTCGACCTCTTGTCGGAACCCAAGGCCTTCAGAGTCAACCCAAGACAACAAAACCTCCCCGCACGCGCCCGGTCCAAATCCTTCAAGGACTCTACTCCCTCCTCTACAACCCGGTATTTCCCTAGCTCTTTTATCACTCCGAGCTCATCACCTATTTCAATCAACTTATCAACACTATCGGGCTGATTCGGCGTCTTTCGCCACTGGACACGCCCAGTCGCACGTTCCACCATTTTAGATCCCAACCGCTTAACCTTATTTAGGAACCAGCCGAGTCCATCCGTCATCTCGCCAGCCCATCCCGCTTTCAGGGTGGTCCCTGCTGTGGTCGGAATTGCGCCTACACCCGGCACCGGACTGGCGGAAATCCATCTGCGATGGACCCTATCCAGAAAACGCATCCTTCGTGGCAAGCCATACCCACAACTCACCAGGCTTGGATCCAGTAGTACCGGACAAACCGCCACTCCATGCTTAGCGCCCCCAACCACAAACGGAACAGGCACGTTCGCCATCTTTTCCCAATAGTAGATACGGTCATACGCTTCAGTGTTTACCCTGCCCTTCGCCCCGACCCCACTGATCCGCTCCCTGCACGAAGACCGAGCCACTTCCAAAGCCGAGGAAAACTCAGACGAGAGACCTTTAATCCGCATCGGACTACTGTTCACACGGAGCCGAAACAGTCTATCGAGATCCGGTCTCTTCCTTCGGTACCAAGGAAAATCCTGCAGCCACCAGAAGTCCTTAAACAGCTCACCTCCGATACCTGACAGGCTCACCTCAATTCCACGGCTGGCACGCTCTACCTGCATCTTCCTATGCCTTAGAGCATCAAGGATGTCCCCTTGCCCGTCCACATACTCAAATGATGCTTCGACATCATCCAGCGAATTAAACCCGGGCGCGCATACAAAGTGATAGTCAAGGCCGACCTTTCGAGACACTTCTTTACCAATACGGATTTCGTCTGCCTCAGACGTAGAATAAGAGCACGATGCTTCTTTAACTGTAGGTGAAAACGAAGAGAACGCTGCCAAAACACGGGAATCCCCACCCCCAGTTACATCAACCGAAGCAGGGTGCCGAATATCCGCAACAAGCGCTGACATGCGCTCAGCTAGATACGTCATCGATTCCGAAAATTCGCTGCTGGCCGCCATACCCAAAGGATTCTCATTCGCCGTTAAGCGCTTAACGCCGGATGGTCCTATTATCACAACCTCACCCGGACAAGTCCTATAAATCCCTTTGAGGATCGTAAGGCCTGGAGGCGGATATCCGAACTCGAGGAAATGCATCACCGAATGCGCGTCCAGGTGCAGCCCTCCCCGCGCGTCGTCTTTAACGGCTTCCAGCAACTCGAGAAAGCTGTCTGCAACGAACGATTCCGTGAAGTAGATCGGGCGGAGACCAAGAAGGTCCGGAATCAAGAGAAAATCACCTGAAGGCAACCGCCGCGCACCAATGAACGCACCACAAGCGAGCTGATACTGAGCTCCGTCCTGAGTCGTTGATACATCTTCGAGGCGTGGCCGCTCATTGGAGGGATTCAAGCGAACACCATACTCTCCTTCAGGACCCCCTCCATCGAGCAGATCCGACCAAGACCAAACCCCCATAGTCAAATTCATGTCGCTCCTCCCGGCATTCGTTTCCCCTATAACCTGCGTTTTCGGCTCGCAACATATGCCATAGCTTTCCAGAGTTGCACCGAAGCACCCTGCCTCCACGGAGGCAAGAGAATGTTCGCTGGAACGACCAGTCCCGGAACAACAAGGCCCTAGCCCGCCCGACGGCCACTCATGAGCGGTTCGTACAGAGCAAGCAGCTTTTCGGCCTCGGGCGCCCAGTTGTACTGCCGCTCCACCGCTTCGCGGCCACGGCGGCCCATGGCCTCGGCCTCGTCGGGATGGGCCAGCAGCCATTCCATGGCCTCAGCAATGGCATCCGGATCCTGCGGATCGACCAGCAGGCCACAGCCGGCCCCATCGACGATCTCACGCCATAGCGGAAAGTCGGAGGCGATCACCGGCAACCCGGCCGCCATGTACTCGAACATCTTCACCGGATAGGCATCCGGATAGTTCTTCGTGGGGTGGAGCACCACCAGCCCCGCCCGGACATTGCCCAGGATCGCGGTGACCTGCGGTCGTGAGGCCCAGCCGTGGAATTCCACCCGCTGCCAACCGTCAAGCGCGGCGAGCTCATCCCCATGGGCGGCGGGCGAGAAGCCACCGGCCAGTTGCAGCCGGCACTCGGGCTCGCCCACCCGCCCGGTGGCCTCCACCATCTCCCGCGACCCCCGAATACCCGTAATACCACCCACGTAGGCAAAATGCGGCGGCCGCTGCCCATACGGCACCGGGTCCGGCGCCACCAGCTCGGCCAGGATGGGGAAGTTCTGCACCGTCACGGTCTTGTACGCCGGAAACCGTCGCGCAATGGTCGGCGTCGCCACCACGATGCCGTCAAACGCACGCCCAGCCAGCCACTCGAAGGCCGCCGCCGCCGAAGCCACCGGCCGCCGCAACCCGGCGGGAATCCAGTGCTTGCCGAGGATCTGGCGGGGCACATCCTCGTGCACGTCGTACACCACCTTGATCCCCGAGAGCTTCAGCGCCAGCCCGACCGGAATCAGCTCCGGATCATGAAAATGCGCCACTCGCGGTCGGGCCGCCCGCACCGCGCGGTACATCCGCCACGCACCGAACAACATCCGCCGCACGCGTCCACTGGCCGGTGGCCCGGTATCCACCACCGCCACACCGGAGTCTTCGTCGCGCTCGGGTCCCTGGCCGTCCTGAACGTACAGGGCCACCTCCACACTACTGCCCTCGGCCAGCGAGGCGGTCTCCTTCACCCGGATGCGCGTATCGCCCCGGGGGTGGACGGTGGTGAAATGGACGATGTGCAACCTCTTGCCTTGGTCACGTGGCACCAGCAACCCTCCCGTTTTCCACATTATCTGATCGGCTCCTTGATCTGGTCGCTAGAGCCCGACCATAGAATCCCCACGCAAGCCCTACCACTGGCCAGAAAACCGACTTTGCGGCCACGATCAACAGAACCACCGCGGAGCCGAACAGGAATGCGACAACCCACTGTCTGTCGCCCATTCCATGACGCCACACACGATATCCGGAATGGACCCAAGCCCAGACCGTCAATCCGACATAGCCTACGAACCCTAGCAATCCTAGGCTCACCCAGGCTGAAATAGCGTTGTGAGCATAGCCTCCGATAGACTCCGCACGGATATGCCCACCGAAATCTCCCAAAACCCACGAAGATGCAATTTGGCTAAGTGCTACACCTTGCAACTCGACCCTGCGTGCCCAGGAACCGGACTCTGAAAGATCGAAGAGCTCCGCTTGCCGACTCGATCCCACCCACTCCCCAAACACACCGAGTACTAGCACCATCGCGACAAAGCCAGCGATAGGGACTGCTATATATCTCCAGTCCACCCTTGAAGCCAGAATCATCACAAGGCCAACCGCAAAAACGAAGCCCACCAACTCCGACCTAGCCCCTAGAACAAACAGAGAAAGCATCCCCATTCCTAGAACCACAACCTGCGCCCGGAACGTTCGTGCGACGGCCAAAAGCACCAAAGCCGTGACCAGCACACTACGGGCGAACCCCTGATACGTGGCGATATCCTCTACCCCAAAGGCTTGCCGGGCATAGAACATTGCGTTTCCCGTAGCCACTACATAACCGAGGAGAGAGAGCGCAACCGCACCCAAAAACGTCCAGAGCCCCCTACGTAAACCAACAGAACTGATCGGAAGTTCGTAGGCGACCCAAAACGAAACAAACAGAAACACCCAGGCCGCAGCCGCCTGAATCGCTGCCCTTTTAATATACGGATCCCCCCCTAACAGGACGAAATGGAAAAAGGTCCAGAGGCCGGCATAAAGAAGGAATACGTAAACAAGCCAAGCATAAGGCGGATGACTTGTTCTCACGTAGCGGAACCCGAAGCTCGACACAAGCATTACACTGGCCACAATCACGACCGATGCGTACCCGAAGAGCCCTCCCAAGAAGGGTTCCATGGGCGTCAAGCCCACACTGAAGTGATAGACAAAGAACCCCGGGAAAAGAACTAAGAACGCCACCAGAGAAATCGACTCAAGGGCCTTCTTGCTCCCGCGTTTTTTGCGCGAATTAATCGCATTCATCGGAATGAACCCGCCACCATATCCTGATAAATCATCCGGATCTCTTTCCCAACCAATTCCGAGTTGTGCCACAGGAGATTGAAGGCGCCGTCGAACTGGTGGCAGCGCGAACGCAGAGTGCTGAGATACCCTCTGACGTCATCCGCTTCGGAAAACCCCATGTACTTGGCAGAGAGGATTGTCCCTTCCATGGCAATCAATGGTCGCTCCATTACCCCAAGGGCGCGCCGCTCCGCCCATGAGAACAAGGGAAAATCATGGCTGGTACCGCACCGGAAGCCTGCATGGTCGGCATATCCCAGGGTCGAGTCGTACGTCATTCCCGCTTGTTCCCAGGCCTGGGGCGTAACCTGCGAGTCCCATTGGAGGTAGTGCATCCGGCCGCCCCACTCCTGCTGGTTCACCCCCGCACTATGGCTGACCTGGCGTAGGCGGTCTGCTTGAGTTGTGAGGGTCTGAGGGTCCCGGTAGGTATGGTAACCGGGATGCAATCCAACCTCGTGCCCACGTTCCGCTATGCGGGCGATCAGGTCACGGATCTTGGGGTCGTCAAGGTCATAGAGCGGATCATGCGGAGCATATGTCTTGCCCGGTATGAAGTAGAAGGCGCTCTGGAGGCCGTTGGCTTCCGAGATGTCCATCAGCCAGTCGAACGTATTGAACGGATCGGCCGGATGCAGGGCCTGCCGACGACCATATCGGGCCGCGGGCCCTCGAACCACGCTCGCGAGATCACCTCGCTTGGCGATGTCTCCTGCCACGGAACGGACGAACCGACGAAATGGGCCAAAACTGTAGCGGCTGGGCCGATCAACGTCATGAGAAACGCGAACTCGGGCCTCCCGGCTTCGTCGTTCCAACTGCGGCCACAGCCGTTGCATCGCCGTCCAGAGGATCTCCACGTACTCGTCCACGATGGGCCGCTCCAGGAAGCCCTCCTGGTAGGCAAGCGAGGCCCAGGCCGGGAAGCGATCGTGTTCGTCACGGTCCGTCACCACCAGCTCTTCGTAGCGGGTGAGCATGAAGAAGGCGGAGCCGAAGATGTCGATGGGGAGGGCCACTCGATCGTCTTCTCGACAGACGAAAGGCGCCTGGGTATCCGAGTCTCGGTTGTTCTCGGCTGCAACGCCAGAGTCCGAGTTTGATCGCCCAGGGGGCTGGGCTCCTACAGAGTTGGCGTGGTCTCCGTAGATTACGGGCACGAACGGCTCGACGAGGGTGATGTCCGTTGCCAACTCGTGCGCATTCCACCGTCGGAGCGGCCGCGCCGGCAGGGAGGCAGATTGCAGCCAGTCGGCCTCCGGCGTCGAAAGCAAAACGTCGGGTAGGCAGAGTTCACCCGGATGGTCTTCCAGAGTGATTCGGATGTCCGCCCGGTCCGCCGGCAGCCGGCGCCAGGGCAAGCCGAGGAACTCGCCCAGCACCACGCCCAGGATGTAATCCCGCTCCGGCGGCCGAGTATCCGGGGTTTCAACGATCAGTGTCATGGGGCTCTTTTGGTTGCAATGCCTCGCGCAACAGCGGCACCAGGGCTCGGTTGCCGCGCTCGGAGAGGTGGTGTTCGTCGTAGTACAGAGGCAGACCGTCGCGTGTGCCGTAGCAGTATCCGCCCTCGCACAACGCGGGTTCCGGGTCCAGCAGGTGGAGATTGTCGCATTGCCGCTCCGCGGTGCGCAGGGCCTCGGTAACCAGGGCATGGCGCGCCTCGTAGTCCTCCCGCGGCAGGCGCACGTCGAAGTCGAAACCGGCACGCAGCACCGTCTGGCGGGCGTACCAGCGGGGCACGTCCACCATCATCTCCGGCGTTGGGCGCATCCAGTATACCGGCCGGTCCTCGCCCAGGCGGCAGGCCGAGTCGATAACCTCCTGCCGAAACTCCGCCAGAAACGCCTCGTCGGGCCGCTGCACGGGGCGGTCGCCGAAATAAACGGTCGGGATCCCATATCGTGGCTCATGCGGGATGTGGCTACCAAAGGCGGCGCTGCTCAGTCGGTTGCCCACGACGACCGGCACGTCGGAGGGCAATTCCGCCAGTCGTTGCTCCACAAAGCGATTGAACTCGGCGCACTCCAGATCTTCCCTGGGCTTGCGGGCGCCGAACAGCGTCTGGCAACTGGTATAGGTCGCCTGGATAATGCCCGCATCCGGCGTGTCGCTCACCGCTTCCAGCACTGCCGTGGCGATCGCCGATGCGTGGCTGTCGCCAATCACCACCGCGCGCGGGGTCTCGCCCCCCAGATGGCACCAAGGGAAGGCATCCCAGCCGGGCCGGCCATGGCATTCGTCCCGGTGCGGGTTGGTGTTCTGCGCCTCGGCCATGATCGCGTCAAACCGGGGTGGCATTCGGTCGTCCACGCCATCCGCGCTCTTTACCCACAGCGCAAAGGCCATCAGCAGTACCACCGGCACCACCAGCGCCGCCACCGCCACGCCGTGGCCCGCGTGGGTCAGCCAGCGTCGACTGGGCTGCTCCACCAGCCGGTACGACATCGCCGCCAGCACCAGCGACACGCCCATACCCAGCGCCACCGCCCAGGGCAGTCCGCGCCAGTCCAGGAACACCAGCGCCACGAATACCGGCCAGTGCCAGAGATACAGCGAATACGACACCTGCCCCAACCACTGCACCGGCGCCGGCGTGGCCCAGCCGGGAGTATGCCGCATAGCCAGCAGGATCAGCGCCGTACCCAGCACCGGTAGCAGCGCCGCCGCGCCCGGCCAGGGCGTGTTCGCATCGAACACCACCAGCGCAGCCACGATCAGCCCCAGCCCGGCAAGTTCCAGCCCGCGACGCAACCGATCCGACCCGCTTACGTAATCGCCGAGCAGATACACCAGCACCCCGGCCAGCAGCTCCCAGGCGCGCGTCGGCAACAGATAAAACGCCGCAGATGGCGAACGCCCCGTCAGCCAGACCGACAGCCCCAGCGACACCAAAAAAGCCACCAGCACCACCGCCGTCAACCATGCTCGGCTCCGGCGCCACCACCACACCAGCAAAAACCCGATGGGCAGCAACAGATAGAACTGCCACTCCACCGACAGCGACCACGTATGCAGCAGCCACTTCTCGTGGGATGCCACATCAAAGTAGCCGGCCTCCTCCCAGAACCGATGGTTGGAGGCAAACCCCAGCGCATACCGCGCATGGTTGGCAAGCTGTTCGTAATCCGCTGGCGACAGGGTCCACCACCCGGCCACCAGCAGCGCCGCCACCAGCACCACCAGCGCCGGCACAATCCGCCGCGCCCGCGCCAGGTAGAAGGACCAAAGAATACCCCCCGGAACAGGGTTACTATCCAGCCCCCGCATCAGGATCGCCGCCATCAAAAAGCCGGAGATCACAAAGAAGATGTCCACCCCCAGATACCCGGCGTCAAACCCCGGCACCTGAAAGTGAAACAGCACCACCGCCACCACCGCGATGGCACGCAGGCCGTTGATGTCGTGGCGGAAGTTCAACGCGCCTTCCTGAACGAGCCCCACCAGCCATGCACCATCTCCCGCGCCTCTAGTGCTAGATAGCGCAGGCTTCTGGGAGAAACCACGTAGTACGGCGTGAGCTCGCCCCCCCAGGTCTCCTTCATTGCGGCAACCCCCGGGATATTCGCGCCGACAAAATCAAAGCTTGTACAATCCCTACTTTCAAACCATTCAAGCGCATGGACGGCAAGCAAGCTGTTCACACCATCTTTCAAAGCTTCTGTTTGTACACCTGCCGACCATGCCAATGCCCGCCCGCCCGGCACGTAAATTCGAACCCAAGCACCTTTCGGAGTCCCGTCGGCACCGCGCGCCAAAAAGCACACGAAATGCTCCCCGCCCATCAGCTCTGCTAGTCGGGCGAGGCCCCGCGCACTGACCCTGTGATCGAAACCCTTCCGATCCTGCGCGCTCTCCAGGCACCCCTGAACGGCCTCATAATCGAATGTCTGCTCCACTGTATAGCCGCCCTTCTCCGCCTTCCGCGCCTTCTGGAAGACCGTTTTGTCAGCCTGCTCGCTCCAGCCAGGCAAAGGCAGCGTGTACGTATAACGAGGTCGAGCCACCTGCCCTTCCCAAACAAACGGCCTTACATCCTGCACCACCGGGTCCAGAGCAATCGGCCGCTGCCCCCGGTACGACTCCATCGCTTTGACTAATGCCTCAAACGCATCACGTTTCCGCCGGTTAATCGCCGACACCCGTGTCGCCGACGTCGCAAACTGTATCGGCAAATAAGGATTTCGGGGCGGCTGGACGATTATTCCCTTCCGGTTTGTGTACAGAACCGTTTGGAGCTCCCAGCTTTTCCCCTTTTCAGGCGACAATACAAGGCGCTGTGCCGAGAGGCCCCAGTGCTCCTCGTTAAACTGGAGCCAGCCATCAAGGAGCATTGGATCAGCCATGCCTGCTTCCTTCCTCGCCACCAGGACTCGGCCCACGTTCTAAAAGCCGATAAGCCGAACCCTTCGCCCACCAATCGCATGCATCAGCAATCTTTCCCTCCCACTCTACAGAAAGCTTTTTTCTCGAAAGCGAGAACCCACCCGGTATACCGTCTTCACCCTCCCCTGGGTTAAGTGTGCCGAACGGAACATCGAGAGAATCTGAAACCTTTTTAATGACCACCCTAGGCTCCAAACACAGTTCTTCATATGACACAGAAACCCACCGACACCCCGCAGCTTTTAGCTGACTATAAATTTCATCGTACAAAAACCCCACCTGAGCCGCGACCTCACGAGCAGGGTCACCTATCTTTAAATTGCGCATCTGAGGCGGCATAACAGACCTCCAAGCATCATATCGCCCATTCATGCGCATACGTCCTGCTACAATGGATCGAATATTGTCAGCTTCACCCCGCCTCACCACAACAAACCGTGCTTCTGAGTCAGCGGCAACTATCTGCCTTATTCTAAGCGAATTATAAACATTCTTACAGATTATGCCCCGCCCCTCTAATGCTTTCCAGAGCCTGATTTTACGGCCCATTTTGGTTTTATTCATCCCCCATTCCATGTCATTTACAATGACACCCCCTCGCGGAAACCACTGATACCAGAAAGCCCCGAACTCAGAGTGCCCCGAAAAACCCCGCACTCTACCATGGTTTGACTCATAGACAGGCCCTGCGCGCATTGCCCTAACTGCTCGGCTAAGCCCGACGCCGATGCACAATGCCTGTGGAAACCTTGACATTAAATTATCTGGATAGGCTAAATCCGACGCTTGGGATAAAACCTGAAACGTCAAGGTTGTACCACTGCGCGGAGCACCTATTATGTATACGCTTGGACCTTTTCCGCGCACAACCCGTGAAGCCAACGAATCCAGCAAAGCACCAACTATATTTACTGATTTTAAAATCGATCCGACGATCAATTTAAGAACACGACGAATTTTCATTTTACCCTACTACATCGGACTTAAGTTCGGAACGGGAACGGAAGAGCGACACATACCAATAGACAGCCAAAGCCATGGATACCGAACTCGCCGCTAAAAATCCAAGTTGACCCCAGCCCCAAAACCATGCCCCAAACGACATAGGACTCAAGACTAGTGATGACGCGGCAAACGCCTTCGCGGTGTTAGCGATCCCGACCGCCCAGTGGTTTCCGGAAATACGAAGCAGCCAGAAAAGCCAACCAGCCCACATGCCGGCACTAAAAAGAGCGAATGTAGCCACAGCCAATACAACCCCGCCTGTATTTGCAGCAACGGTAAGTACTACTACCCGCCCCACAAGGATTGCACTTTGGAAGGCCAATGCATGCGCTTGCTTCTCCAATACCGAATTCAATGTGGAAATCGGAGAAGAAATGAAATTGAAATATAGAAAAGGTGCCATCCATTGCGCAAAATGACCGGCTTGGCGCCATTCACTTCCGAAGACAAAGGCAAACAAGTCAGGACCGAAAACAATCAACACCAAGGTGGGGGGCATCGCGATATAGGCAAGAATGCCGTTAACATTCTTTACGAGCTGCTTCAGATTACCATCTCTATAAGCGTCTGATGCTGACGAAAAAAAAACATCGCCCACAGCCTTGCCAACCAGTTGCATCGGCATGGCCAACACACGATGTGCCAACATATAGATCCCGGCGGCAGCCGGGCTGAACAGTGCGGCAAACAGAATCAGGGGCAGTTCGGTACCGGCCTTGTTGAAAATACCGCCCCACGAAGAATAGATGGGAAAACGCCGATAGCGCTTCGCCGCCCAGCGAATATCTGGCAAGCGCACTTGCCGGAACGTGGCCCATTTGCGGCGGATGGTGAGGAGCCCGAGGCTGGATGTACCGGCGGCCTGGCCGCTCACCTGTCCCAGGAGCAGAGCCACCGGACCGAGTGCGTAGCCGCCGAGCTGCAACCCGACCATGCTAAGCGCCTGGGTGAGCTTGGTCCGGGCAATCGCCGGAAATGCCTTCACCCGGATCGCCCAGTAGTTGAAGACCTGATAAACGCCGCTCAGGAACAATCCAATGGGGAGTAGCCACAGGTACGGCGCAAGCGCCGGGGTGTTCAGCGTCGCTGTAATGGGGCCGCCCCAGACCCAGACGATCACGGCGCTCACGGCAGTCATGCCCAGCACCACCAGGAGGCTGAGCACTACGACGCTGGCCGCCTCCTCATCGCTCTCCGGCAACGGAATGGCGAGCTGGTAGCGCAAGCTGGCGATCACACCCAGGATGCCCAGCAGACCGGCGTAGACGGCCAGCAGCCCGAAATCCTCCGGGCTGTACAGCCGCGTGAGGATCGGCGATGCGGCGACGACGATAATCTGTCCGGCTGCCGTACCGCCGGCGAGGACGGAGACGCTGCGAGCGAAGCGGTTCTTCGGCAGCAGACGCTTGAGACGTTCCTTCATGTTCGGATTACGACATGCCGCCGGGGAGTTGCAGGGACGATCCGTCGCTCACTGCTCTTCCACGCGCTGGATGCCGGGCGGCGCGGCCGGCAACAGCACGCGGCCCGTCGGGCTTTGTGCGGTGACGAGATCGGCCATGTGCCGCATCTGCAGCCACATTTGTGGCACGACGAACGTTTGAATGAACGACTGGCGCTCCGACTCCGGCGGGAGCTCCGACTGATGCGCGAGCGCGTATTCCGCGCGATACGTCAGGTGGGCGCGGAACACGGTCAGCTCATCATCGATGTCAGCCTGTTCGCTGGTTTCTGCATCGGGGTGCAGACCGTTCAGCTCCAACTCCAGGCGCACGTGGATCCGGGGCCCTTCCGTCGCCTCTCCGCGAGCCGTTCGACCGGCGCTCTCGTCGCTAGCATGCAGCCGACTGCTGAGCATGCCCGGGCGTCCCTCAGGCACAGAGGCAGGGCCCCGTTCATACTGGATGCCATCAAGGTAGGCCTCGAGGAGCTGTGCACGGTTGGCCCACTCCGGCAGAGTCGGGTCTTGCTGGCATTCCCCGGTCATCGGGACATCACCCACGCGGCGTCGATGCCGCCAAAGCGGTGGTGAGTTTCGATCCAGTATTCGCCATCGGGACCGGTGGCAAGATCGATCTGCACCCGATCAATCCCGTCATGCGGCAGGTTCTGCATCAGGTGGTCGATGTCGCGCCAGGCGTAGCCGAGTGCCCCCAGGGTCCAGGTCCGTATCAGCCGGTCGGCCAGCTGCTGCACGGGCACATGCCCCTGCTCCCAGCGCGACACGGTCACCGGGCTCACTCCGATGCGGCGGGCCAGTTCGTTGGCGGTGAGTTTCAGTTCTCGCCGCAACAGCGCGAATTCACCCCCCGTGAGGATGCGGTTGAGGGCGCAGAGCCGGTCCCGGATCTGGCGAGCCACCTGGACATAGCGGGGGATCTCGATGGCCTCGTCGCCGCAGTCGCGGCAACGAGTGCGCGGCGCGTTGAGAAACTCGACGGAGTGCACGCCGAACTCTTCGGCATGATGCGTAATGCAGTCGTGCTCGAGTTGGGTGGATCCGCAGATGATGCACTGGTTCATGCTGTTCACTCCGAACGCGTAACGGTCACGATGACCAGTGTGTGGTGGTTGGGGATGGCCGTGACAACAGCCGTTCTCCCCCACTCGTCGACGAAGGCGACGCGGTACCGCCAGGTACCATTCTCGTGCCGGGCTTCATCTACATGGCCTTCTCGCAGCACGTGGTCCACCCAGTCGGCATGGATCTGCCGCTCGCGCATCCTCTGGCGGGCGTGACCGCTGAAGGTGCGCGAGACTTGTGGATCCCGCGCCATTTCGTGAATCCGGCGCGTCGCCTCTGGCTCCGTGAGCGGTTGGTTGATACCGTCCGTGGTCATTCAAAACTTAACACAGTGTTAATTTGTTGTCAGGGCCATACAAAAGCAGTGCGTTAACCCGCAAACAGGGCACGGACGACGGTCTGTTGTTCGGCTTCGCTGATGTACGGGTGCATGGGCAGGCTGATGACCTGCTGGCTTGCCTGCTCGGAGTTCGGGAAGTCCTCTGGGGTGTTGCCCAGCTCGGCGACGGCCGGCTGGCGGTAGAGCGGGACCGGATAATGGATGGCGGTGGGAATGCCGGCCTCTTTCAGGCGCGCCTGCACCGCCTCGCGGTCTCCCGCTCGGATGGTGTACTGCGCATACACGCTGGTGTTGCCGGCGACTACATGGGGTGCGGCGATATCGCTCAGCTCCCCGGCATTCAGCAGTGCGGTGTAGCGTTCGCCCGCCTGGCGACGCAGTTCCACTTCCTCGGGGAAGATGACCAGCTTGGCCAGCACGATGGCGGCCTGGAGGGTGTCCATGCGCCCGTTCACGCCGATGATCGGGTGGTGATAGCGGCGGTCCTGGCCGTGTACGCGGATCTCGCGCATGGCCTTGGCCAGTTCGTCGTCGTCGGTGAACAGGGCGCCGCCGTCGCCGTAACCACCCAGCGGCTTGCTGGGAAAGAAGCTGGTGGAGCCGATGGTGGAG
This sequence comes from Thioalkalivibrio sp. ALE12, assembly GCF_000381105.1. Classification (NCBI taxonomy): domain Bacteria; kingdom Pseudomonadati; phylum Pseudomonadota; class Gammaproteobacteria; order Chromatiales; family Ectothiorhodospiraceae; genus Thioalkalivibrio; species Thioalkalivibrio sp. ALE12. The sequence continues at coordinate 483,260 of NZ_KB905905.1, forward strand.
AGCGCGCAGCTCTTGCGGCCGTTGTACGTGGCACCAAAGGATTGGGCGCCGTCTTCGATGACGGGCAGGCCGTGCTCTTCGGCAATGGCGTTGATGGCGTCGAAGTCGGCCGGCTGGCCGTACAGGCTGACCGGCATGATGGCCTTCGTTCTGGCGGTGATGGCCGCCTCGATCCGGCTCGGGTCGATGTTGTAGGTGGCCGGGTCGATATCGACGAAGACCGGTTTCGCCCCCAGCAGGGCGATCATCTCGCCGGTGGCGATGAAGGTGAACGGCGTGGTGATGACCTCGTCGCCCGCGCCGATGCCCAGCGCCATCATGGCAATGAGCAGGCTGTCGGTACCGCTGCTCACGCTGATGCAGTGCTTGCTGCCGGTGTAGGCGGCGAGGCGCTCCTCCAGCTCACCGACTTCGGGCCCCATGATGTACTGGCCGTGGCGCAGGACGTTCTCGACGCGGCGTTCGATTGCCGGCAGGATCCGCCGCTGCTGGGCGGCCAGGTCGATGAAGGGGATTGCTGTCTGTTCCGTGCCGGCCTCGTGTTGCAGTCGGGCCAGTGCCTCGCTCGGTTGCAGCGTCTCGCATTCGCCGAGCGTGTCGAAGGTCGCGTCCAGTGTGACAATGGCCACTTCACCGCCGCGCAGGCTGCGTGTCCCGGCGGCGATCTGGGCATCCTCGAAGTCGCGCGCCGCGGTGTAGAGTTCGGCCTGTTCGTGCCCGCACAGGCTCAGTACCGCGACCCGCTCCAGCAGTTGCTGCATGAGTTTCTGAACCGTGGAGCGAGCGGTCTCGGGCTCCACTCCCAGCTCCTTCAGGCGTCGCACGGCGACGAAATCCAGGGTGCTCAGGGCGCTGGCCCCGATCCAGAGCGTGCTGCCCGCTTCCGCCGCCTCTTCGAGCAGCCGCGCCGTGGGGTTGTGCTCCACGTCCGCGTCCAGCCACATGTCGAGGATCGCGCTGACGTCGAGGATCCAGTGCCGATCAGCCACTGTGCTTGTCCTCCCAGGCTTGCGCCCGGCGCTCGCGGATTTCGCTCTTGCTCAGCGTGCGGTTCTCTGCCAATCGGAGGGCGTCCCGGATGGGGGCCTGGGTCGACTGAAGCTGGCCAATGAAGTCCCCAGTGGTCGCGGTTCCGCTGTGGTGCGCATGGGGGGGCTGCCCGCTGGTGGCGGCCGCTTCTTCCTCTGGTTCGATTTCGTCATCGGGCACTGTGACCTGAACGCGCACCCGCGGATGGCGGAGTTTGAGCGGACGAGCAAACTGCAGGTGGCCTTTCTCGTCGAGTGTGGCTTCGATTTTCATGATTTCACCTCGGGATGCTGGGGCAGCTCACTCTCTGCCAAGCGTTGTGCCACGTAGGAAATAGAGTGTACCCGTGGCGGGGCACTGCGCTGAGGCGTCGCCCTCCAGCGGCAGGTCGAGCTGCTCGCCGTGTTCGCTCATCCAGCCAATCTGTTTGGCCGGCACCCCGACCATCAGGGCGTAGGGCTTGACGTCCTTGTTGACCACCGCGCCGGCGCCAATGAATGCGTGCTCGCCCACGGTGACCCCGCAGATGATTGTGCAGTTGGCACCAAGGGTGGCGCCGCGCTTGACCAGGGTCGTGCGGTATTCGTCCTTGCGCGGGATGGCCGAACGCGGGTTGTAGACGTTGGTGAAGACCATGCTGGGGCCGCAGAAGACGTCGTCTTCCAGGGTGACGTCGTCGTAGACCGAGACGTTGTTCTGCACCTTGACGTTGTTGCCGATGACCACGCGGTTGCCGACAAAGACGTTCTGACCAAACGAGCAGCGCGCGCCGATCCGGGCGCCGGCGCAGATGTGAACCCAGTGCCAGATGCGGCTACCCTCGCCAATGGTCGCGCCATCATCAACGATGGCCGTTTCGTGTGCTTGGTAATTCATGGTCTTGTGTTTTCTCGCCAAGTCGCGGAGGCGCTAAGGTTATGAAACTCAAGCGGCATTTATAGCTCTCACGGTGTGCCTGCTGAGTTGATGATGCGCGTCAGACCGTGCTTGAGCATGGGGGCACCGAAGTTGATGAGCAGACCCAGGCGGCTGTTCGACAACTTCAGGTACGTCAGCAGCTGTTTTTTGTGAACAGGCTGCACTTGTTCCACCGATTTGAGCTCTACGATCACTTTCCCGTCCACGATCAGGTCAGCACGAAAGGCATCGCGAATATTCAGGCCCTCGTAATCGATGCTAATGGGCACCTGCACATCCACTTGGCACCCCCGTGCCCTTAGCTCGTACGTGAGGATCGATTCGTACACCGACTCGAGCAATCCCGGCCCCGTCTGCACATGGACCTTGTAAGCCGAATCAACAATCTCTCTGGCGATCCGATTTTCCTGTTCCATTCCTCATCCTTGAGGGGACGGCACTTAGCGCCTTAGCGCCTTTGCGTGAGCGAGCATCAATACTCCAGCGGCAGGGAGACGGTTTTGCCATCGCGGGCGGAGAGGTAGGCGGCGATGAGCATCTCCAGGGAACGCAGGCCCTCGCGGCCGTCGGTTTCGGCCTCGGCCTCGCCGCGCAGAGTATCGACCACGTTCTTGTAATAAAGCGGGTGACCGAAGCCGTAGACGGAGGTGGTTTCGTAGTTGGCCTGGAGGACGTCTTCGTCGTAATCGCACTCGTCCGCGAAGTCCCAGTGCTGGATCTCGTTGACGGCGACGCCACCGACGCGGACGCTGCCCTTTTCGCCCAGGATGGTGATGGAGCCCTCGTAGTTCTTCGGCCAGGTGAGCATGGTGACATTCATGGAGCCGAGGGCGCCGTTGCGCCAGCGGATGTTGAGGACGCCGCTGTCTTCCACTTCGATGTCTCGGGCCAGGGCGCCGGTCATCGCCTGGACGTCGGCCACCGGGCCAATGAGCCAGTCGATGAGATCGACGTAATGGGAGGCCTGGTTCATGAAGGCGCCACCGTCCAGCTCCCAGGTGCCACGCCATTTGGCGGAGTCGTAATACTCCTGCGGCCGGGTCCAGAAGACGTTGATGTTCACCATGTGGATGCGGCCGAAGCGCTTCTCATCCACCGCGCGCTTGAGCAGTTGCAGCGTGGTGTTGCGGCGGTTCTGCTTGACCACGAACAGGCGCACCCCGGCCTTGTCACATGCCTTGACCATGCGCAAGCCATCACTCCAGCGGGTGGCCATGGGCTTTTCAGTCATGACGTTGACGCCGTAGCTGGCAGCGAGCTCGGCCTGATCGGGATGGAGGCCGCTGGGGGTGCAGATGCAGACGAGGTCGAGATCCTCCTTCTGCAGCATCTCTTCCATGTGGATGTAGCCGGGCACGTTGTACTGGCTTGTATGAGCCTCAAGGGTGCTGCCGTCGATGTCGCAGACGGCGCCCAGTTCCATGTCGTCTCGGTGGATATCCAAGGCGCCGAAATGGTTCTTCGAGATACGGCCGCATCCGACGATGCCGACGCGAATCTTGCGATTGTGGATGGTGGGAAACATCGTCTTCCTCTTTGTCGTTTACAGGCGCAGGTCGACCTGTTCAGGGGGCAGCAGACCCTTGATGTCATAGAGCACGTGGGTGGCGCGGCCGTAATCGCGCAGCGCCGTAGCGCCCTGCTCCGCGAATTCGCGGTGGCCGACGGCCAGGAGCACGGCATCATACTGGCCGTTACCCGGGCGCTCGGTCAGCTCAATGCCGTACTCGTCGCGCGCCTCTTCCGGATCGGCCCACGGGTCGTGGACGTCGATGGCCATGCTGTAGTCGCGCAGCTGGCTGATGATGTCGACCACACGGGTGTTGCGCAGGTCGGGGCAGTTTTCCTTGAAGGTGAGCCCAAGGATGAGGACGCGGCTGCCGTCGACCTGAATGCGCCGCTTGAGCATGGTCTTGACCAGCTCACCGGCGACGTAGGCACCCATGCCGTCGTTGATGCGCCGGCCGGCCAGGATCATCTCCGGGTGGTAGCCGATCTGCTGCGCCTTGTGGGTCAGGTAGTAGGGATCCACCCCGATGCAGTGGCCGCCCACCAAGCCCGGCTTGAAAGGCAGGAAGTTCCATTTGGTGCCGGCGGCGGCGAGGACTTCGTGGGTGTCGATGCCGAGGCGGTTGAAGATCAGTGCCAGCTCGTTAATCAGTGCGATGTTGACGTCCCGCTGGGTGTTCTCGATGACCTTGGCGGCTTCGGCGACGCGGATGCTGCTGGCCTTGTGGGTGCCGGCGGTGATGATCGCAGCGTAGAGGGCATCGACACGCTCGGCGATGGCAGGTGTGGAGCCACTGGTGACCTTGACGATGTCGGTGACGCGGTGGGCCTTGTCGCCGGGGTTGACGCGCTCGGGGCTATAGCCGACGTAGAAGCCATTGCGGTCAGCGTTATAGCGCAGGCCGGATGCGGCTTCGAGCACCGGAACGCAGACTTCTTCGGTGGCGCCGGGATAGACGGTCGATTCATAGATGACCAGGTCGCCCGCTTTGAGGGCTCGGCCCACTGTTTCACTCGCACGGATGAGCGGGGTGAGATCAGGCTGGCGGGCGCTGTCTATCGGTGTCGGCACGGTCACGATGAAGGTAGTCGCCGCCGTCAGGTCTGCCGGGTCCGTGGTAACCGTGAGGTGGGTGGCCGAGGCCAGTTCGTCGTCTTCGACCTCGCGGGTGGTGTCGTGGCCATCGCGCAGTTGGTCGACGCGTTTTGCGTTGACGTCAAAGCCGATCACCGGGCGCTGCTGGGCAAACGCTACGGCCAACGGAAGGCCGACGTAGCCGAGCCCGATGATGGCAAGGGGTTCGGATGAGTTAACGGCAGTCATTCACTCACTCTTGTGGTTGTGTCGTCAGGGTAGGATCCGGCGACCTGCCCGCTTCCTGAAACAAAGCTGGCCGACCAGGCCGAAAAGCAGCCAAAGGGCCAGCGCCGCCGAAACCCCTCAGCAGTCGATCGTCGAAGCGATGCCACCGCGCCACTACAAAGGGGTTCATCGCGTAGTGCGTGAGCGAGCGGCAGAAGGCGGAGAACAGGATCAGCCCGAATGCGGCCGCGCCCAGCGCGAGGATGAAGGCATCCACCGAGGTGAAGCCTAGGCCCTCGTACGCGCTGTTGAGTACCGGGTTGGTCTGCACCACTTCGGGGTTGCCCAGCACGCTCAGAAACGGCATGACCGAGGCGACGCCGACGGTTTCCAGCACGGCCATGACGATGACCATGCCGAGCACCAGGCCGCCGCGGCGTTTTTCCCTGGGGGTGAGGAGGGCCAGGGCTTTGCGGTAGGTGCTGAACATTGCTGGGTACTGGATTCCGGGTGCTGGTTCTGGAGGGGGCAGCGCGTGCGAGAGGGGGTATGGCTCGCCTGGGTTTTCGCGTGCGAGCACGCTCCTACAGGGGTGTGTTCAGCGGTTGAACGCGGATTGGACCATGGTTGGGGGGTTGGGCTCAAGGTTTGGGGGTGGCTCGGACAACAGAAAGCAAGGTTGCCGGCCACAGGTAACGATGAAGAGCCCGGGGCTCTGGCCAGTTGGATTCGGGACGTGCCCCATCGCGCAGGCGCCGCATTCCTGCGACGGCGTTGCAATCAGCCGTACGAGCGTGTCTGTAGTAGAAGGCCCTGCCGGCGTCCGACGCGGGCAGGGCCTTCGCGGCCAAGGCTGCTCCCACAGGTGGAGGGTTTAGCGCACGGGGTGGATCTCGATGTCCAGGTCGAGATGGGTCCACGCCCGGTCGGCGGTCAGCACCGGGAGGGCCTTGTCCCTGGCCAGCGCCAGGCAGGCTCGGTCGGCCATTGACAGGCCATGCCGGCGCGAGGACTCCCACAGCTGTGCGGCGAGATCCGCCTGTTGCGCCGTGAACGGCTCGAAAACGAGCCCGACGTCGACAAACTCCTGCTGCATGCCCTGGACGTCGACCTTGCGTTGCAGGGATTTTTGCAGCACCTCGGACCAGTTCACGGTGGACACGCATCCGCCATCAAGGGCGCGGGCGACCCTGTCCCCGCCCGGCTCGTCATGCAGGAAGGTCAGGGAAACACTGATGAATGTACACGCTCGCGTTGGTACCCCAGGTTTTCCGAGGCAAGGCGCGTCGCGCAGCGGGTAGTGGCTCTACTCGCCAGCGACGCAACGCAGGGTCGGGGAACCTGGGGGTACCAACCCCGCGGGGCTCGGCCGCTTTTGCGCGCGCACGGCGTTGCGGCTCCCTTGTGCAGAATGACTGCACAGCAGTCACCGCGCCTTGTTCGCACGCAAAAGCGACTCGAGCGCGAGTGCGTACATTCATCAGTGTTTCCCTACCAGGGCGGAGGCATCCAGCACGGTGGTCATGACTCCCCATGCTCGTGTTTGGCTTCGGCCCGCCGATCGCCGATGAGTTCATCCACAAGGCTGACGTCCTGCGGGATGTGCCTGAATCGCTCACGGAGCCGCCGCTCGACCCGCTCGCGCCGTTCCAGCACGAGGCTCTCCCCGACCAGTCGGGCGACCAGGCGGTCGCCAGGGCGCAGCTTTAGGGTATTGCGCAACGTGGCCGGGATCACGACACGGCCTTGTGCGCCGACCTGCACCTCGTTTTCATTTTGTGCCACCGCTTTCTCCCTCTGCCACACTCGGCTCCAATATGGCACACAAAGGTGGAACGAGCCATGCTGGTCACGGGCGCCTGACATCCCCGCGCCTCGAACCACAACAACCTCCCGGAAACCGCTCAGCGGTTATCCGCCCCCCCTCGTCTGGGCCACTACAGGAGCAGTAGATCCCGGCTCTGCGCTACGCGAAGGCCGGGAAGGCTGGTGGAGGTTGCGTGGCTTGGCTAGTTGTGAAGATTGGGTGGTTTTCTGGCGTTGGCGGGGGCTTCGCGGCCAAGGCCGCTCCCACAGGGGGGGGAGTGGCATTGGGTGTGGGGGGCCAGGCCTCTGGCGGATTGTGCGCTAAGGGTTGCGGATGAAGCCCATGGCTTCGAGTTTGAGGAGGATGCGGTGGGCGGCTTCGTCCGGGGTCATCTCGCGGGTGTCGAGGCGCAGCTCGGGGTTTTGCGGCTCCTGGTAGGGATCGTCGATGCCGGTGAATTCCTTGATGAGGCCGGCGCGGGCCTTGGCGTAGAGGCCCTTGCGGTCGCGGGCCTCGCAGGTTTCCAGCGGCGTGGCGACGTGGACCTCGATAAAGCCCCCTACCCGCTCGATGCGTTCGCGCACGCGGCGGCGCATGTCGGTGTATGGCGCGATGGGGGCGCAGATGGCGCAGCCACCGTTCTTGGTGATCTCGCTGGCCACATAGCCGATGCGCTGGACGTTGATGTCGCGGTGTTCCCTGGAGAAGCCGAGCTCGCTGGAGAGCTCCTTGCGCACGATGTCGCCATCCAGCAGCGTGACGGCGCGTCCGCCCAGTTCCATCAGCTTGACCCGCAGGGCGTTGGCCATGGTGGACTTGCCGGAGCCGGAAAGGCCGGTGAAGAAGACGGTGAAGCCCTGGCGGTCGCGCGGCGGGAAGCTGCGGCGAAGCTCCTGTACCACTTCCGGGTAAGAGAACCACTCGGGGATCTCCAGGCCTTCGCGCAGGCGGCGGCGAAACTCCGAGCTGGGGAGGCTGAGGGTGTGTTCGCCCTCGCGCACCTCGTCGGACGGCACGAAGTCCGCCCGGTCCTGCACGTAGGTCATGGCCTGGAACGGGACCATCTCGATGCCGATCTCGTCGGCATGGCGCTGGATCAGGTCCTGTGCCTCGCAGGGGCCATAGAAGGCCTGTTCGTCCGGGCCCGCATCGGGGCTGGCATGATCGTGGCCGACGATCAGGTGCGTGCAACCGTAGTTGCGGCGGATGATCGCGTGCCACAGGGCCTCGCGCGGGCCGGCCATGCGCATCGCCAGCGGCAGAAGGCTCAGCTGCGTCGTCTGCTCCGGGGCCTGGCGCAGCACATGCTCGTAACAGCGCACGCGTGCGAAATGATCCACATCGCCCGGGGCGGTCACGCCCACCACCGGATGGATCAGCAGGTTGGCTTCCGTCTGGCGCACAGCCCGGCGGATGAGCTCCGCCTGGGCACGATGCATGGGGTTGCGCGTCTGGAAGGCGACCACGCGCTTCCAGCCGAGCTTCTGGAAGTACTCTCGCAACTCTCTCGGGCTGTAGCGGTAGGTGCGAAAGTCGTGGTGGACCGGGGCCTCCAGGCCATGCAGCGTGCCGCCCAGATAGACGGGGCCCGTGCGATGCAGCAGCTCGTTGACGCCCGGGTGCGCGGTATCGGTGGTGCCAAACACCTGTTGCGCCTCGCGAGTGCGATCGGGCGTCCAGCGATGCTCCACGTCCATCACCGCGATGAGCATGCCCTCGGCATCGCGCAGAGCGATGCGGCTGCCCTCCTCCACCTGCGCGGCGAAGGCTTCGGTCACGTCCAGCGTGATCGGCATCGGCCACAGCGTGCCATCGGCCAGACGCATGTTCTCGAGCACGCCGTCGTAATCCGCCGGGCCCATGAAGCCCGTCAGCGGGGAAAAACCGCCATTCAGCAGCAGCTCGGCGTCGCACTGCTGGCGCTCCGTCAGATCCCAGGAGGGCATGTCCCGCGCCGCATCCTTCAAGTCGCGGGCAGTCGCCTCATCCACATAGCGTTCGCAAAGCGTGCCGCCGTAAGGCGTGATCAATTCCATTCCGTCATCCGTTACTCGATTCCATCCAATTACTGCAGGAGCCCGCTCGCAGGCGACTGTGGCAGGGGCCTCGCCGCCAAGGCAGCTCCTACAGGGCGGATTCGCCATAGCCCTGGAGCTCGGCACGGAGTTGTTCGATCTCGGCCATCAGGGTTTCGTGTTCGGCGCGCTTGCGCTGGAGCAGCCGATAGGCCAGGCGGGCCTTCTCATGGAGCCCGTTCGGGGTGAGTTTGTACAAATAGGCCGAGCGGTTGTCGGAGCGGCGGAAGTCCTGTGCCTTGACCCACCCGCGATCCAGCACGGCCTTGAGCGCGTAGTGCGTCTTGCCGACCGACAGGCCCAGCGCTCGAGCAAGCTGGCGCTGGCTCATGTCCGGTTCGCGCTCCAGCACGCGGAGCACTGCCAGATGAAGATCCTCGTCAATCAATGAATCACCCTGCTCGCAGGTAGCGGATGGGCACGCTACAGGAAAGGCGCTACGCCCGATGCCAGGCGGGCCCCGCCTATCGGTCCCTAGACTGTATCCAGCGTTCACCGCGTGAACAATCCGTGCATTCGATCATAACGACTAGAAGAAACGCAAAAGCTCTCCAACCACTGCCAGACGAGCCCCCTATCGGTAAACCCCACTTAATTTTCTGAACCGATTGACGGACAATCGCCGGCTCGGGCTCGCTATCACTACCAGGACGCGCCATGTCAACGAAGGACACCCCCACCCCCCCTCAGCCGATCGGCCGGGGCCCTTACGACGACGAGATCAGTCTAGTTGATCTGTGGAAAGTGCTCGCCCGACGCAAGTGGTGGATTCTCTCCGTGACGGTCGCCGTCTTTTTTCTGGGGACGGCATACGGTGTATTCCACACACCGAGCTACAGCTACCAGACGACCATTCAGCTCGGCCAGGACAGTCAAGGGAATCGCATTGATGACCCCGAGGTTACGGTCTCGTTCCTGAATGACGTCCTGATTCCCGGAATCTGGCGAGACCTGCTCGCCGATGCTGACGATGTGAAGCTCCCCGAAGCGCGTGCGCGACATACCGAGGGCACGGAGTATGTCCATCTAACCACCTCTGCCCCGCTACACAGACAGGAATCGGTTGAACAGCTGCACAGCCTAACGGTCAGAGCACTCCGCCGCGAACACAACCTCCTGATCGATGACGTCCGCGCCCGATTGGACGACCAACGCCGGACAACGGAACTTGAGCACCAAGCCCAATTGGCTGACCTGCAGAACGAACTCGAAATAATCGAGGAACGGAAGGTCCGGGCTACCGCGCAATTCGAACTGCTCGAAGAAGAGCGGTTCTTGCTGGAAGAACAAATCGAAGACCTGCACCCATTGCGCCACCAACTTGACTCCGCAATCTCCGACACGGATCAGCAATCCGCCCCCCTGTGGACCATGATGCCGATGGCGTCGATCACCGAGATGCGTTTCAGCGCGGAACGGCGGCTTCGGACACAGATTCCCGACCAGATAAATGAGGTACAGCAGCGCCTGACTGAACTTGAGAATGCTGCTCAGCGCATCCAATCAGAAATCGAGCGGGAACAGGCCCGTCATGACATGCGCGTGGCAGCGCTGAAACGCGACGAGGAACGCATCCGCGAAACGACTGCCCGGGGCTCTGCCTACGCCCTCGCATCCGACACCCCCGATGGTCCTGGACGTTCCCTGTTTGCAGCCCTCTCGTTGGTACTTGGCCTGTTGCTGGGTATTTTCGGAGCGTTCTTCCGCGAATTCCTGGCGAATGCGCGGGCGGCAGAAGACGCCTAGAGCCCTCCTTCGGCCGAACAACCAACCGGGAATGGGGCTCCAAGGCGAGAGGACGACTGCCCGCAAAATCCTGGCCTGTCATGCTTCGGCAGGGATTGCCGCTGAAGTGGCTCCTGAAGGGCACCTCAAGACCCGAAACAACCCCCGGTAGGGGCCTGTTTGCAGGCGAACGCTCCTCCCCGTGTTGGGGCTGGCAGGGCTTCGTACCAAGGGATGGCTTTGGCGGGGGCTTCGCGTGCAAGCACGCTCCTACAGTTTTGTTGCCGGGTTCTGGTCAGTCGCTGTTGAAGAGGTCGCGGGTGTAGATTTTGTCGGTCTGGTCGCGGATGTCGTCGGTGATGCGGTTAGCGACGATGACGTCGGAGATGCGCTTGAACTCGTCGAGGTCGCGGATGACGCGGGAGCGGTAGAAGTCGTCGTCCGGGAGTTCCGGCTCGTAGACGACGACCTCGATACCCTTGGCCTTGATGCGCTTCATCACGCCCTGGACGGCGGAGGCACGGAAGTTGTCGGAGCCGCTCTTCATCACCAGCCGGTAGACCCCGACCACCCTGGGCTGGCGCTTGATGATCGCATCCGCGATGAAGTCCTTGCGCGTCCGGTTGGCGTCCACAATGGCCTTGATGATGTTATTGGGCACCTCGTCATAGTTGGCCAGGAGCTGCTTGGTATCCTTCGGCAGGCAGTAGCCCCCAAACCCGAACGACGGGTTGTTGTAGTGGCTTCCTATGCGCGGGTCCAGGCAGACGCCATCGATGATCTGGCGGGTGTCCAGGCCGTTGGCCTCGGCATAGCTGTCCAGTTCGTTGAAATAGGCCACCCGCATGGCCAGGTAGGTGTTGGCGAACAGCTTGATCGCCTCGGCCTCGGTGGAGTCGGTGAAGACCATGGGGATAGCGTCGTCGACCGCGCCTTCCGCCAGCAGGTTGGCGAATGCCTTGGCCCGGTCGGACCGCTCGCCGACGATGATGCGGGAAGGGTGCAGGTTGTCGTACAGGGCCCGGCCCTCGCGCAGGAACTCGGGCGAGAACAGGATGTTGTCGGTCTCCATCTGCGCGCGGATCTCGCGCGTGTAACCCACCGGCACGGTGGACTTGATGACCATCGTAGCGTGCGGGTTGATCGCCAGCACGTCGCGGATGACGGATTCGACAGTGCTGGTATTGAAGTAGTTGGTCTGCGGGTCGTAGTCCGTAGGCGTGGCGATGATGATGAAGTCCGCGTCTTCGTAGGCCGCCTGCTTGTCCAGCGTCGCCTTGAGGTTCAGCTCGCGGTTCTCGAGGAAATCCTGGATCTCGGCATCGATGATCGGGGACTGCCGGCGGTTGATCTGCTCGACCTTCTCCGGCACCACATCCAGCGCGACCACCTCGTGGTGCTGCGCGAGCAGGACGGCGTTGGAAAGCCCGACATAGCCGGTTCCGGCGACTGCGATTTTCATACCTTGCTTCCTTTCTGTCTGGATCTTTGTGTCTGCGTTTGCGGTCGCCCCGAAGCCGTAGGAGCCGCCTTGGCGGCGAAGCCCCTGCCAGGTTCCGGGTTTGGCAGGGGCTTCGCCTGCGAGCAGGCTCCTACGGGGGGCTGGCCCACCGACCGCGATTATTCAGAGCCCGAGGATACTGAGGCGCCATGAACAATGATGCGATCGGAGGCAAGAAAGGCTAACGCTGCCCTTACCCCGCGAACCGTTCTTGCGGCGGGTGTTCGGCCGGGGCGTATTCGTGCACCACTGCGCGGATCGTTTGGCAGGCGCGCTCGGTATCCATCTCGCGGTCCGCTTGGTCCAGCTGGGTCAGGGCCGCCTGCAGATCCTGTGGCGCGACGCAGTCCTCGCGGGCGCGCATGATCCGCGCATGCGCGGTGGGCTCGACGTTGTCGCCAATCAGCAGTTCCTCGTAGAGCTTCTCGCCCGGGCGCAGGCCGGTGAAGACGATCTCGACCCCGTCCTCGGGCATGCCGTCTTCCTTCACCTGGCGCCCGTGCAGGCGGATCATGCGCCGGGCGAGGTCGATGATCCTGACCGGCTCGCCCATGTCCAGCACATAGACCTCGCCGCCCTCGGCCATGGCACCGGCCTGGATAACCAGCTCGGCCGCCTCGGGGATGGACATGAAATAGCGCGTGATCTCCGGGTCGGTCACCGTGACCGGCCCGCCGTCACGGATCTGCTGGTGGAACAGCGGCACCACGGAGCCGGAGGACCCGAGCACGTTGCCGAAACGCACCATGCTGAAGATCGTGCCGCGCCGCTCGCGGGCCCGATCCTGCAGGACCATCTCGGCCAGGCGCTTGGTGGCACCCATCACGTTGGTGGGACGCACGGCCTTGTCGGTGGAGATCAGGATGAACCGTTCCACACCCGCGTTCAGCGCGGCTTCCGCCAGAACGGCGGTGCCAAAGACGTTGTTGCGCACGCCCTCGATCAGGTTGGACTCGACGATCGGCACGTGCTTGTAGGCGGCCGCGTGATAGAGGGTCTGCACGCCGTGCTCTTCAAGCACCGCGGCCACGCGCCGCGCATTGGCCACCGAGCCCAGGACGGCGCGGATCGCCGGGTACTGCTCCAGCTGTGCCGCAACCTCCTGCATCTCACGCTCGATGCTGTAGAGCGCGAACTCGTTGCGCTCGAACAGGATCAGCGCGGCCGGCTCCAGGCGGATAATGCGCCGGCAAAGCTCCGAACCGATAGAACCACCCGCCCCGGTCACCATCACCACCCGGCCACGCACGCTCCTGGTGAGCAGCTCCGGGTCCGGGGGAACGGGATCCCGTCCCAGCAGATCGCCGATGTCGACGTCCTCCAGCTGCTCGAGGCTCGCGTGTCCGGAGATCACTGCCTCCATCGACGGCACGGTCTGCACGTACACCGGGAGCGGTTCCAGCTGCTCGAGGATGCGGCGGCGCTCCTGGCGCGTCGCGGACGGGATCGCCAGCAGCACCCGGCCGACCCGGAAACGATTGACCAGACGCGCGAGGTGAGCCGGCTTGTGGACCGGAATGCCGTCGATCGAGCTGCCCTGCAGGCTGCGGTCCTCGTCCACAAACGCGACCACACGGAAGCGGCCTCCGGCCTTGAGCCCGGACAGCAACTGCACACCGGCCTCGCCGGCTCCGAACACGATCACCGGCTCGGCACCCGCCGATGCCTCGATGATGGAGCGATACCAGGTCCGCACCAGGAACCGGCTGCCCCCGACGTATAGGAAGGCCACGATCGCGAAGTTGATCGGCACCGAACGCGGAAAGCTGTCTATACGACCGATCGCCACCGCAGCCCACAGCACGAGTGCGAGCACGGCCACACCGGATCCCACCGCCCAGATCGTGCGCGACCCCATGAAGCGCACCACCGCCCGGTAAAGCCCGAGCTTTGCGAACACCGGGATGCCCACCAAGACCACCAGCGGGAACAGCCACCAGGTCTCCAGCATGATCGGCGGGAACGGCTCCGCCAGGCGAATGGCGAAGCCGGACCACAGCGCCAGCGGCAGCATCACGACATCCGCCAGCACCATCAGCCAGCGCTTCTGCGAGCGCGGCAGGTTGAGCAACCTTTCCAGGCTCCTGCTCAGCATGAGCTGCAACACCCTTTACGCATTGGCCGCCCGACTCCGATGTCCACCAAAACCACCCGGATACAGTACATCAAGCGCATATCCCGAGGGCCACCGCGATCCGTCACGGCCCGCGAAGCATAAGCAACCCCTGATAAGAATGCACCCACCCCAGAAACCCCCGTTGGAGCCTGCTTGCAGGCGAAGCCCCCGCCCGCGCTGGGAAACCCACCTCGCGCAGGAGCCTCGCTGCCAAGGCGGCCCATACGGGGCTGCCCCAACGCGCGACCATCTCCCTGCTCTGGCAGGGGCTTCGCGGGCAAGCCCGCTCCCACAGTTGACAGAACCCAGGGTCCCGCTGTGGGAGCGGCCTTGGCCGCGAAGCCCCTGCCAAAGTCCATTCAGCCCCTCACTCCAACCAGATCGCATCCCACAGCGGATAGTCGCCCAGATTACTCACCAGCCCAGCCCGTAGAGGATTAGCCACCACGTAACGCGCGACGGCCTGGAGGTCCTCCTCCCGGCGCAAAGCGCGGTCATGGAAACCCGGCTGCCAAACCCGGCAAGGTCGTCCACTCAACTGCCCGATTCGACGAGTCGTGGAACTCTTCACCTTCTGTACGGTGCGGGACAATTCCCCATCGTCAAGTTGCATCAGCCAATGGACATGGTCGGGCATGACCACGAAGCAGAGTGTAGTCGCCGTCCCTTCCACCTCACGCAACGCCTGAACCACGCAGCGACCGTGATCGAGCGCGCGAAACCAGGCATGCCGATCGGCACATACCGCCGTGACCAGGTAAATCCTTCCGTGCTCGCTGACCCGCCCACGCCGCAACCGGTGGGATCGTGCCTTCCGTGGCATCCGAGCCTCCCGAGATTGTTACCACTCCATAGTTCTGTGGGAGCGGGCTTGCCCGCGAAGCCCCTGCCCGGGTCCGACTTTGGCAGGGGCTTCGCGGCCAAGGCCGCTCCCACGGTGCACACCCACCAAACAAACCGTCTCGCCAGAGTTCGAGCTAGGTGCGTTGTTCAGCCCAATGAGCGAACTGGGTGTACACCTGAAGGGCTGGCGTGACAGCGCCGATGACCCGCTCCAGATCGATCGTGTCGTACGGGTGTGTAAGGACGTTGCGCATCGCGCAGGCGTCCATCAACTGCTCGGCCAGTGTCTCCTCGAGATCAAGATGATCGCGAAGCGTCTCGAAAACGTCGCGGCGAGGCGATAGCCATCGCGGCGCAACAGCTGCAGACCGATGTCCGCAGAAGACTCGCACAGGAGTTGCAAAAGGCGCTCGATGGCATAGTGTTCGCGACGCTGCTGGCGGGGTTCCAGGGCACGGTATTGCTCAAGGTCCGACAGGAACTGGCGCAACATCGACAACTTGCGCTGCATCACCTCGGAAGTATCAGGCGACATCCGAACCCTCTGACTGGTGGCGCTGGAACAGGACGGAATCCGCGTGCAGGAAAAACGCACGGTCCTGCTCCGCATGGAATCGCCCTTCACGCTCCTCGAACAGACATTCGCCATCGCGGAACACCTCGAAGCGGGTGACGGGCGACACACGATCCGAAAGGAGCAGAAGATCGACCGGGTCGGGCTCGAAGATTTCTTCCAGTTCCCGTTGCCACCGTCCCTGCGTCATCAGGTCCGGCATCGCCTGCGGTTCGACGGCCAGATCCACATCCCGCCCGTGCCCTTCCCGGGCTACGGACCCGAACAGGATCACCAGTCGCCAGTGGTGCCGGGCGGCGAGTTCATTGATGCGGCTGATCCGTTCCGGCTGAAGCATGGGAATCACGATTCGAGGCTAAGTCGTATCGTCAGAGTAGCAAACGCGCGGTCGCTTATCCTCGGCGTTGCCGTGATGAGCCTTGTGGGGGCAGTTTTTTCAGACCAGATCTGTGGCATCTATCCCGTGGGAGCGGCCTTGGCCGCGAAGCTCCTGCCCGGGTCCGACTTTGGCAGGGGCTTCGCGGCCAAGGCCGCTCCCACAAAACAACCCCCACAAATCCACTCCGACCAGACTACTTCCTCCAGCCCAATCCTACAGGTGGGCTGATCAGGCGAGGAGCTGGGCGAGGTCGTCGGGGCCGAGGATGGGGATGTCGAGGGATTCGGCTTTGGTGACCTTGGAGCCGGGGTCGGCGCCGGCGATGACGGCGGTGGTCTTTTTGGAGACGGAGCCGGTGACCTTGGCGCCGCGGGCCTCGAGGGCGGCCTTGGCTTCGTCGCGGGTCATGGTGTCGAAGCTGCCGGTGAGGACGTAGGTGTTGCCAGCGAGTGGGGCTTCATCCCCCGTCTCGGTAGACTCGCGGCGGGGCGGATCGGGCCAGTGGACGCCGGCGTCGCGCAGGGCCTGGATCACGTCGCGGTTGTGCGGCTCGGCGAAGAAGTTGGCGATGTGCTCGGCGACGATGGGGCCGACGTCCGGGACCTCCTGCAGGGCCTCGGCATCGGCCTGCATCAGTGCGTCGAGATTGCCGTAGTACGTGGCCAGGTTGCGGGCGGTGACCTCGCCCACCTCGCGGATGCCGAGGGCGAAGATGAACCGCGCAAGCGTCGTCTCGCGCGCCTGTTCCAGGGCGTTGACGAGGTTGGCCGCGAGCTTGGGCCCTACCCGCTCCAGCGCCTCCAAGCGCTCGGCATCCAGCGCGAACAGATCCGCCGGGCTTTGCACGATGCCGCCGTCGGCCAGTTGCTCGATGATCTTTTCGCCGAAGCCCTCGATGTCCATCGCGCGGCGCGAGACGAAATGCTTCAGCGCCTCGCGCCGCTGCGCGGGGCAGACCAGCCCGCCGGTGCAGCGGGCCACGGCCTCGCCCTCCGGGCGTTCGATGTGCGAGTCGCACTCCGGGCAGGTTGCCGGCATCTCGATCGCGCGGGTGTCCGCCGGCCGTTCGCCGCCGGCGCGGCCGACCACCTCGGGGATCACGTCGCCGGCGCGGCGCACGATCACGCGGTCGCCGATGCGCACATCCTTGCGCGCGATCTCGTCCATGTTGTGCAGGGTGGCGTTGCTGACCATCACGCCGCCCACCAGCACCGGCTCCAGGCGCGCCACCGGCGTCAGCGCGCCGGTGCGGCCGACACGGAACTCGACATTGCGCAGCGTGGTGGTGCGTTCCTCCGCCGGGAACTTGTGGGCGATGGCCCAGCGCGGCGCGCGCGAGACGAAGCCCAGCGCCTGCTGGTCGGCCAGGGCATCCACCTTGTACACGATGCCGTCAATCTCGTAGTCCAGCCCCGCGCGCCGGGCGGCGAGCCGTTCGTAGTAGTCGAGGCAGGCCTCTACACCCTCCAGCACCTCCCGCTCCGGGCAGGCCGGGAAGCCGAGCTCCCGCAACCAGTCCAGCGTGCCGGACTGGGTGTCCGGCAGGGTGCCGCCTTCCACGAAGCCCACGGAGTAGGCGAAAAAGCTGAGCGGCCGGCGCGCGGTCACCTGCGGGTCCAGCTGGCGCAGGCTGCCGGCGGCGGCGTTACGCGGGTTCATGAATCCGCGCTGGCCGTCGGCCTCCAGGCCGGCGTTCAGGCGCTCGAAGTCGGCGCGGCGCATGAACACCTCGCCGCGCACCTCCAGCACCTGCGGGGCGTCGTCGGTGAAGCGGTCGCCCAGGTGCAGCGGGATCGGACGAACGGTGCGCACGTTGGCGGTCACGTCCTCGCCGGTCTCGCCGTCTCCGCGGGTGGCGGCCTGGACCAGACGCCCATTCTCGTAGATCAGGCTGATGGCGAGCCCGTCCAGCTTGGGCTCGGCCATATAGGTCACGGCGGCCTCGAGGCGTGCCGGGTCGCCGGTCTGCTTCGCCAGGCGTTCGCGCACGCGGCGGTCGAAGTCGCGGATCTCTTCCGCCTCGAAGCCATTGGCCAGCGACAGCATCGGCAGACGGTGCCGCACCGTGGCGAAGCCCTCGGCCGGCGCGGCCCCGACGCGCTGGGTAGGCGAGTCGGGGGTGACGAGCTCGGGGTGCTCCGCCTCGAGCTGCTCGAGTTCGCGCATCAGCGTGTCGAACTCGGCGTCCGAGACTTCGGGATCGTCGAGTACGTAGTAGCGGTAGTTGTGGTGCTCGATCTGCCGGCGCAGCGCGTCCACGCGCGCCGCGGCAGCCGCCGAATTCTGCCCGGCCGGCGTACCCGACGGGCTCATCGCGTGCTGCGCCGGCGCAGCACGTCCGGGCGGTGGCGGCGCAACCAGTCGTTCAGGTCCTCGCGCATGTAGGCCAGGGTCTGGTTGGTCGCGGTGGACTGCTGCGCGTCCAGGATGCTGCCGCCCAGGTCGCGCGCCAGCACGTGGGCATGCTCCAGCAGGGCCTCGAAGGCCCGCTGCGGCTCGGCACTGCGGTGCACCTGGGTGAACAGCGTGACGCCGGGTGTCATCATGTCCGCCAGGTCCTCCTCGCGCAGGGTGCCCGGCGGCACCATATTGGCGGCGGAGAACAGCGGCACACGGTTGTCCGTCTCCGGTTCCTGGAAGTGGTAGATGTCCATCTCGCCGGGGGTCATGCCGGCGCGCTGCATGGCCGCGCCCAGGGCCACGCCGGTGAACGGCTTGTTTCGCGGGGCCACCACGTGCAGCAGCAGGATCTTCTCGTCGGTCGCGCGGCGCTCGGCCTTCGGATTGCGCCCGACCACGCGCGGCTCGGAGACATACTCGCCCAGGGTCTCCATATCCGGTGCCGGCTTCTCGATCAGGTCCGGGTCCACCTCGTGGTCCGGGTGCAGGTGCTCGCCCAGGGTGTCTTCGGCGCGTGCGGGCTTGAGCCGTTCCGGACGCACACGCTCCATGCCGGCGCGCAGGCGGGCGCCCATGCCACCGAGCGCCGCCCGCACACGCTCCACCGGCGCGCTCGCCCGGCCCTTGCGCCGGGTGTGTACCGGGCGGTCCTCCGGCGACGGCTCGAAGGCACCGTGCGGCGGGGGCGGCGTGGGCTCCTCGTCGCTGTCCAGCACCCCGTAGATATCCTGGGCGCGGTCGCCCCGGCGTCCGTAGTCGGGCTCCAGGTCCGGTTCGTCGTCGTTGGCGGTTACGCCCAGATGAGGCTCGTGGCGCTGCTCGCGATTCGCACCGGGGAGGTGCGGCTCCTCGAATGCGGGCTCGCGCGCCCCGCCGGTGCGAACGCTGCCGGTATCCAGCGGATCCCCCCAGCCCGCCTCCGGCTCGGAAACGCTGCCGGGCTCGGCCGGCTCGAACCAGCGCTTCTGCCCCGGCTGCTCACTGGCGCGGATATGCACCGCCTCATCGCCCCAGTCCGCGGCATCGTCCTCCTCGTCGCGCGCTGCCGCGCGCGTGCGCAGGCGATGGCCAAGCCAGATCCCCGCGATCAGGGCAATCCCCAGTATGACCAGACTGATGCGCATCCAATCCACGCAGTACCTCGTTGTGTTGCTGTTTTGTGCCGTGGGCTACCAGGGCGCAAAGCCCGCTAGAACACGCTGCGAAGCCCCCGGAGATTGCTTCGCTTCGCTCGCAATGACGGGGCGGTTCGTTCAGGCCTCCGCCAGCTCCACGGCCTCGTCGATATCGACGCTGACCAGCCGCGACACGCCCGGCTCGTGCATGGTAACGCCAATCAGCTGCTCGGCCATGGCCATGGTCGCCTTGTTGTGCGTGATGAAGATGAACTGGATCTGCTCCGACATCTCGCGCAGCAGATCACAGAACCGACCGACGTTGGCCTCGTCCAGCGGGGCGTCCACCTCGTCCAGCATGCAGAATGGCGCCGGATTCAGCTCGAAAATCGCGAACACCAATGCCGAAGCCGTGAGCGCCTTCTCACCTCCGGACATCAGATGGATGGTGGACAGCCGCTTGCCGGGCGGGCGCGCCATGATGGTCACGCCGGTATCCAGCAGGTCGTCCCCGGTCATCTCCAGGCGCGCCTCACCGCCGCCGAACAGGCGCTGGAACTTGTGCCCCAGCCCGGCATTCACCTGGTCGAAGGTCTGCTTGAACAGCGCGCGCGTCTCGCGGTCGATGCGGTGCATCGCCGCCTCCAGGGTCTCCAGTGCCTCGATCAGGTCGGCGTGCTGTTCTTCCAGGTAGCGCGAGCGTTCCTCCAGGCTACGCGCCTCGTCGATGGCTGCCAGGTTGATCGGCCCCAGCTTTTCGATCTTGCGGTCCAGTTCGCCGATCGCCTGCTCCCAGGCCGGGACGGTGGCGTCCTCCGGTAGCTCGGGCGCAAGGGCCTCGGCGGCAAAGCCGGATTCCTGGAACTGGGTCTTCAGTTGCTCGATCTGCACCGAGCGCTCGCGCAGGTCCAGGCGCAGTTCCTCGCAGGTCGAGCGCTGCGCCTCCACGCGATTGCCGAGCTCGGTGCTGGCACCGGCCAGTTCGCGCAGCCGCGCGTCGCAGGCCTCCAGGTCGGCGCGCGCCCGGGTCAGGCGTGCCTCGGCCTCCTGGCGCTGCTCCGCGGCGGTCTGCAGGTCCGCGCGCCACTGCTCCAGCGGGCCCTGGCGTTCGCCCAGCCCCTGCGCCAGGCGCTCGCGGCGCTGGGCATCGTCCTCGCGCTGGCGTTCCAGGCGGTCGCGCTCGTTGTGTTCGCGCTCCAGGCGGTGGCGCGCCTCCTGTTCGGCCATGCGCGCCTGGTTCGCCGCGTCGCGCGCCGCGCGCAGCGCATCCCGGGCCTCGGACTGCGCGCCGCGCGCGGCCTCGACACGCGCCTCCAGCGCGGCGCGGTCGGCCTCCAGGGTCTCGATGCGCGCCAGCGCCTCGTTGCGCTCGGCCTCCGCGGTCGCGAACTGTTCGCGGGCGCGCGCGGCCTCCTCGTCCAGCTCGCCCGCCTCGCGGTCGATGCGTTCCTGCTGCTGCTCGAGCTGCCGGGCCTGGTCACGCAGGCGCTGGACGCGGCGCTCGCGGTCGTCGATCTGGGCCTGCTGCTCGCGGATCTGCCCGTCCAGCGCCTCGCGCCGGGCGCGGGTGGCCGCGAGGGTCTCGTTGCGCTCTTCCAGCGCGGCCTGCAGGCGGTTCACATCGGTCGCGAGCTCCTCCTGACGCTCCTGCAGCTCGCGCGCCAGCCGCACCCGCGCGACCGCGCCGCTGGCCCCGCCCTCCAGAGTGCGATGCGCGACCCAGCCCGGCCCCAGCCAGGTGCCATCCGGGGTAATCACGCTCTCGCCCGGACCCAGCGTCGCCACCCGGGCGCGGGCGGTTGCGAGATCGTCCGCGCACTGCACCGTGGCGAGCCAGGCGGTGACCACCGGCGAGCCCTGCACGCGAGCGGCCAGGCTGCCGGCCGGCGCCTGCGCCCCCTGCGGCACCTCGCTATCGACCAGGCGCAGCATGGCGTCGGGCAGATCCGGCGCGGCCTCGGCGTTGGCGGTCACGGCGGCCTCCAGCCAGGCCCCCAGGACCATCTCCACGGCGGTGTCCCAGCCCTCGGCGACCTCCAGCTGCCGCACCAGCGGGCGCGACAGATCCAGCCCGTGTTCGCGCGCCCAGGCGTCGCGCCGGGCGCGGGTCTCCTGCGGGTCGTCCTCGCCGGCGAAGTGCTCCAGCCCCGCCAGACGCCCGGCGACCTCGCGCGCCTCGCGTTCGGTGGCGTGCAGGCGGTCCTGCTCCTCGCGCTGGGCCTGTTCCAGTTCGGCCAGCGCGTTCTGCTGCTGTTCGCGATCGCCCTGCAGGGCCTGCAGCCGCTCGCGCAGGCCGGCCAGTTCCGTATCCAGGCGGTCCGCCTCGGTACCCGGGTGGGTCTGCGGCAGGGCCGCGCGCTCGGCCTCGAGGCGCTCGCGGCGCTGGGCGACCCGCTTGAGCAGGTGCTCGGCGTTGTCCATGCGCGAACGCGCGAGCTGCGCGTTCTGGCGCGGCTCCGCCAGCGAGCGTTCCCATTCGGTGAGGGCCTCGCGCGCGGCTTGGTATTCGGTCTCGGCCTCTTCCGCGGCCGCCTCCAGACGCTCGCGCTCGGCCTCGGCGGTGGCAGTGGCCTGCTGGCGTTGCGCGCTCTCCTGCTCGGCCTGAGCGATGCGCGCCTCCACCGCCTGATGCTCGCCGGCGGCGGCCTCGATGCGGCTGTCCAGCTGGCGCAGCTCGGCCTGTTCGCGCGCCAGTTCGTCCTCGGCATGGCGAATGGACTGCTCCAGCCGCGAGACCTCGGCGGCGCGATCGTAGTAGGCACTCTGCGCCTGGGTGGTGGCGGCCTCCAGCTCAAGGCGCTCCTGACGCGCCTGTTCGGTGCCGGTCTGCGCCTTCTGGGCCTCGGCCTGCGCCTGGGCCAGCGCGGTCTCGGCATCGTTGAGCCGGGTGCGGCTGGCCTCCATCTCGCGTTCCTGCGCCTGCAGGCGCAGGAGGATGGCCTCGGCGCGCTTTTGCCGGCGTTCGGCCGCCAGGGCCTGATAGCGCTCGGCGGTGGCGGCCTGGCGGTTCAGGCGCTCGGCCTGCTTGGCCACCTCGTCGCGCACGTCGTCCAGGCGCTCGAGGTTCTCGCGGGTGTGGCGTACGCGGTTCTCGGTCTCGCGCCGGCGCTCCTTGTACTTGGAGATGCCGGCCGCCTCCTCCAGGTACACGCGCAGCTCCTCCGGCCGCGCCTCGATCAGGCGCGCGATCATGCCCTGCTCGATGATGGCGTAGCTGCGCGGCCCCAGGCCCGTGCCGAGGAACAGGTCTACCACGTCGCGCTTGCGCGCACGCTGGCCGTTGAGGAAGTACTTGGACTGGCCGTCGCGGGTCAGCGCGCGTTTGACGGCGATCTCGCCATAGCCGCTGTACTCGCCGCCCAGGCGGCCGTCGGAGTTGTCGAAGACGAGCTCGATGGAGGCCTGCCCCACCGGCTTGCGGCTGGAGGAGCCGTTGAAGATCACGTCCTCGCTGGAGTCCCCGCGCAGGTGCTTGGCCGAGGATTCGCCCATCACCCAGCGCACGGCGTCGATGGTGTTGGACTTGCCACAGCCGTTCGGCCCGACCACGCCCACCCGATTGCCGGGCAGGACGAGGGTGGTCGGGTCCACGAACGACTTGAAGCCGGCCAGCTTGATTCGGGCGAGTCGCACGTTCGGCGCTATCCGCGGTCAGGGAACTCGGGGTTAGAATGGTACACGCTTACACCCTCAGAGTGACCCGCCCCCGAGCACCTGGCACCTGTCCCGCTGTAGGAGCCTGCTAGCAGGCTCCCACAGGGGGCTGTCACACGCAGGGGCCACCCATTCAACGACGAGAGACGTAGATGCCCAGCCAGCCGAGCAAGACCCTGGAGACCTTCGACAATCCGGCGCCGGAGAACGACTTCGCGATCTATATCCGCGTACCGGAATTCACCTGCCTGTGCCCCGCGACCGGACAACCGGACTTCGCCGAGCTGCACATCCAGTATGTGGCGGACCAGAAATGTGTGGAGCTGAAGTCGCTGAAGAACTACATGTGGTCCTACCGGGATGAGGGGGCCTTCCACGAGGCCGTGACCAACCGCATCCTGGCCGATCTGGTGGCGGCGACCGACCCGCGCTACATGCGCCTGACCTCGTACTTCAACGTGCGCGGTGGCGTCTATACCACCGTGGTCGCGGAACACCGCAAGCCCGGCTGGACCCCGCCGGAGCCGGTGCAACTGCCCTCGCCCACGCGCAGCCCGCTCGACATGAACGGCTGAGCTCGCGCGCGATGCACGCCATCGGCATCGACCTCGGCACCTCCGGGATCCGGCTCGTGCTGCTGGACCCGGCGGGCGAGCGGATCCATGCCGCGCAGCGGGCGCTGCCGGCCTCGGTCGGTGGCGAGGAGCAGCGGGCGGAGCAGAACCCGGCCCTTTGGTGGTCCCATGTGCGCGAGCTGCTGCGCGAGGCCGCTACGCATCTGAACGGCCAGCCGGCGGCAATCGCGGTGGACGGGACCTCGGCGACCCTGCTGCGCCTGGACGCCGATGGACGCCCGACCCACCCGGCTCTTATGTACAACGATGCCCGGGCCACCGACATGCTGCCCGTGCTGGCCGGGGTGGCCCCGGCCGCTTCCGCCGTGCACAGCCCCAGTTCCTCGGCCGCGAAGCTGCTGTGGTTGCGTCGCCACGAGGGGCTCTCGGGCGTGCGCCGCGTCCTGCATCAGGCCGACTGGATCGCCGGGCGCCTGCGCGGGCGCTTCGACCACATGGACGAAAACAACGCCCTGAAACTGGGCTACGACGCCCTGTGGGGGGGATGGCCGAACTGGCTGCAGGAGACCCTCGGGACCGACGCCGCCCTGCTGCCGGAGGTGGTCCCCGCCGGCACCGTGCTGGGCCCAGTGGACCCGCAGGTGGCGGAGGCACTGCACCTGAACCCGGCCTGCCGGGTGGTGGCCGGCACCACCGACAGCATCGCCGGATTCCTCGCCTCCGGCGTCGCCGATGACACCACCGGGGTCACCAGCCTGGGCTCGACGCTGGTACTCAAGCAGCTGGCACCGGAGCCGATCTACGCCCCGGAACTGGGCATCTACAGCCACCGCTTGCTGGGACGCTGGCTGGTCGGTGGCGCCTCCAACAGTGGCGGCGCCGTACTGCGCCAGTACTTCGACGACGCGGCGCTGGAGCGACTGAGCGACACCATCGACTCGGAGAACGACAGCGGGCTGGACTACCGGCCCCTGCCCCGAACCGGCGAGCGCTTCCCGGTCAACGATCCCGAACTGGAGCCGCGTCTCGCCCCCCGCCCCGATGACGACGCGCGCTTCTTGCAAGGGCTGTTCGAGGGGATCGCCCGCATCGAGCGCGACGGCTACCGCCGCCTGACCGAACTGGGCGCCCCGCGCGTGGAGCACGTGGTCTCGCTCGGCGGCGGCGCCCGAAACCCCGTATGGACCCGCATCCGCAGCCGCATCCTCGAATGCCCGGTCACCCCGGCCGCGGATGACGACGCGGCGCGCGGAGCCGCCCGCCTCGCGCGCATCGGCGTGGGTCTGGAGCCCGGCTTCACGGACTGACCGTCTCCTGTGCCGACAAGACCCATGTAGGAGGCCAGCCCTCTGGCCGATGGGGGGCATCACCAGCATCCCATCGGCCAGAGGGCTGGCCTCCTACAGGAAATCCGGGGGCAGGGCCTAATGGTGGTGATCGATGCTACATTCCGAAGGGAACACCACAACAAAGGGATACGACATGCACTGGACGCGAGTTCTCGGGATTGCCCTGCTGGTGGGCGGGATCATTCTGCTGGTGATGGGCTATAACGCGACCGAAAGCCTGGGCGAGGAGCTGCACCAGGAATTCATGGGGCGCTACACGGACGAGACGCGCTGGTACCTGATCGCGGGCGGCGTGATGTCCGTCGTTGGGCTGGTGCTGGCGATCTTCGGGGTGCGCCGCTGAGCCCACCGTGCCGGCCCGTTCGCTCCGCCTGACCCCGCTGTTCGCGTTCCTGGCACCCTTTCGCGGGCTTTCGCGCGTATTCGAGCCGGGCCTGCGGGGCCTGGTGATCGGGCCCCTGATCATCAACATCGTGGTGGTGATCGGGCTTGCGGCGGCGGCCGCACTTGGCTTCGAGGCGCTGCTGGCCGCGTGGCTCCCGAGTGGCTGGGACTGGCTGGCCTGGCTGCTATGGCCGTTGTTCGCCCTGGCGCTGCTGGTGGCCTTTGCGGTATCGGCAGTAGCCCTGGCCGCGATCATCGCCAGCCCGTTCTCCGGCCCGCTGGCCTACCGTACCGCCCGCGGCCTGGGCCACGAACCGCGCCAGCCGGCGCGCTCGTTTCTCGGCGAGATGGGTCACGCGAGCATCACCGCGCTGCGCAAAACCGGGTACTACGCCCTGCTGTTCATCCCGGTCCTGGTGATCACGGTGATCCCCGGGCTGAACCTGCTGGCCGGACTGGCGTGGTTCCTGTTCGGCAGCTGGGTCCTGGCCGTCGAATTCATGGAAGCCCCGCTGGCGAACGACGGCCTGGAGTTTGCGGCGGTCCGCCAGACCCTGCGCGCCCACCGGCTGGAGACGCTCAGCTTCGGGGCCGGCACCACGCTGCTGGCGATGGTGCCGGTGGTGAACCTGCTGCTGGTCCCGGCCGCCGTAATCGGCGCAACCCACCTGCGCGTGCGCCTGCCCGACCCCCGGGGCAACGCCTAAGGAGACGCTGATTGAATCGCACGTCCGCGCTCGAGTCGCTTTTGCGTGCGAACAAGGCGCGGTGACTGCCGTGCAGTCATTCTGCACAAGGGAACCGCAACGCTGTGCGCACGCCCGTTTTTGATAACAACGGGCGGCCGAGCCCCTGCTTTCAATGGCTTGTGGGGTTGGTGCCCCCTGTTCCCCGATCCTGCGTTGCGCCGCTTGCGGGTAGAACCACTACCCGCTGCACGACGCGCCTTGTCTCGGAACGTTTGTCTCGAACAACTGGGGGGCACCAACGCGGACGTGCGATTCAATCAGTGTCTCCTAAGGCATTTTTCACCACAGAGAGCGCGGAGGGCACAGAGAACTGCAAAAGCCGGGTTACAGGAAGTAGGGAAGGACGCTGGAAGGAATAACAACGGCCGGGTCCATTCCTCCGGAATCATCGATCTCGGAGGCAAGCCTTCCGGGGCAAGGCGACTCGCCGAAACCCTGCGAGCCCCAGGCCCTCCAGCCCATCATCCCTTCCAACCTTCAAACCTTCCTGTAAACCGCCCTTGCCCTTCTTCGTGCCTTCGTGCGCTTCGTGGTGCCAAACGCCCTTGACCTCGTGAGAGGCGGGATCCGAATCAGCCCAGTAGCGCATCCAGCGGGTTGTCGGTCGGCAGCGGGCGCATGCGGCCCTCGCGCAGCTCCTGCGCGACGCCCTGCAGGGAATGGCGGCGGCTGGCGCCCTGGTCGAGCGACAGGAAGAGATAGCCGCGCGTGGCCTCGCCGCGCCACACGAGGCCCATGCGGTGCAGCTGCCCGCTGGCCTTGTCGACCAGTTCGAACCACTCGCCGGTGCGCATCCGGCTGGCATCGAAGACCCAGGGGTCGTCGAGATCGGTCAGCAGATCCGGGTCGTCGTCCTCCAGGCGCGTGGCGCGACGCGCCTGGATGCGTGCCTGCGGGTCGAAGCGCGGCTCGTCGGCCGCGGCACGGATACGCTGCAGGTGCGCCTGCCCGAGGTGCTGCACCACCGCCTTGATGCGCGCCTCGTCGGCGCCATGCTCGCGGGCGGTGGCGACGATCTTCTGCACCAGCGGATTGACTTCCTGCGGGGTGACCCCGTTGCAGATCGCCCGCACCACCTCCTGAACCTCGGCGTCCAGGACCTGCACGGCCGCCTCGTCCACGGCCAGGAGGTCTTCCCAGGCCTCGGCGATCTGCTCGGCGGCGCGCTCCGGCAGCTCGGCACCGGTTTCCAGCACGCATACAGTCAGGGTGCGTCGGGCGCGGGCGGCGCGTTCCTTCTCGCACATCGGCTCGGCAAGTGCGTCCGCCTGCGCCTGCCAGTGCGCGTCCTGCTCCGCCCGGGCCGTATCCCATTCCTCGCGCAGGGCCTGTGCGCCGGCGCGATCGAGGACATCGACCTCCTTTTCCAGGCGTTCGACGCTCTGGCGCATCGCGTCGAGATAGCCTTTGACCAGCGCGGCATCCTCCGCGCCGTTGTCGGGGCTGATGCGCACACCGGTGTTGATCAGGCTGCCCACCCATTCACGCAGCGGGTGGGCGGAGTCGTGGAAGAATTCGAGATCGCGGCTGACCACGCGCGCGAGCAGCGGTTGCAGCTTCAGCATGATCGCGCGGAACTCGGGATGGCACTCGAGCTGGCGCGACACCTCGGCGAACACGCCCGCCAGCACACCCGTGATGACGTCCTCCAGGGGGGCCTCGACCGCCGAGCCACCGGCGCCCGCCGCCGGGCCCATACCCGCCCCGCCGGCGGCCAGCAGCCAGCCGGAGGACGCCGCCCATTGCTGCCAGGCCTCCGGGGCCGCATCCGCCGCGGGCATCGGCGCGCGGGCCGCCACGCCCACGCCAGCGCCGGCTTCCGAAGTGGCCGCCTCGTCCGCCTCGGTCGCGGGCGCCGCCGCGCCGTCGGGGGCCGGTTCGGCGCTGGCGGCGCCCCAGCTCGCGCGAGCCGCCGGCCGGTCCAGATCGCCATCCGGTTCCTCGGAAACCGGCTCGCGGACCAGCCCACAGGACTCCACCGTCTCGACCACGAAGGCCAGGGTCGGCGCGGCGGTGCTGCCCAGGCAGCGCACATACCCGCGCATCAGATCGAGGGTCATGTCGGTACGGCCGAACTGGGCCTCGGCGGTCTCGATCAGGCGCTCGTACCAGTTCAGCGGCGACCACGGCGCCCAGCCGGGGTGCTCGAAGCGATCCTCCTCGCGCGCCGCCTGCAGGAAGACGAACCAGGAATAGCGATTGTGCTCGCGGACAAGCCCTTCCAGCTTGTGCCGCAGGGAGCGGCGGGTGGACTGGTAATCGTCCAGGATCTGCAACCCGGAGTTGTCGCCCGCGTAGCTGGAACCGGAGAATTCGTACTTCGGGGGATAGGTCGTGGCCAGGAAGTCCCGTTCCAGGGCCTCCTCGAACTGGCGGCGCAGCACGAACTGATAGCCCTGAAGCTGGTTGGCCCACTCGCTGCTTTCGGAATCCTTGCCGCCGGCGGTCCAGTCCCGGGCGATCGCCTCCAGGCAGCGGTCGAGGTGGTCCGCCACTCGTGGAACGATGCCACGCGCCAGTTGCTGGCGCTGCGCATCCGACAATCCAGCCAGTCCCGACCAAAGCTTCGCTGGATCGGCCCCCGGGCCTTCCCGGCCTTTCTGCTCCGTGCCTGCCATTGCTTGGGTGCCCTCGTCTAGCCGCGCGATTGCCCCCGTAAGTTCAACGTGAGGCACCCAATAGTGTACAGGCGCGGCAAAAGCAGAGCATCCGGGGCAGCTTCCGGCTCGATCCTACGGAAACACTGATCAAGGTACACGCTCGCGATCGAGTCGCTTTTGCGCGCGATTAAATCAGCTTCTCCCTAGCCCGATTCAGTCGTCCAGTGGCTGCGCGCCCACCTGGACCATGTCGCCTTCGATGCGCACGGGGAACCGGGTCAGCGGCTCTTCCGCCGGCGGCTCCATGACCTCGCCGGTGCGCAGACAGAACTGGGCATCGTGCATCGGACAGGTAATGCAGTCGTCGGGGTCGATCTCGCCGTCGGCGATGGGTACATCCTCGTGGGTACAGAGATTCTCCACCGCGAAATACTCGCCGCCGAGGTTGAAGATGGCGACCTCGGTATCCGCCGTCTCCACCAGGCGATGGTCTCCATCCTCGATCGTCCCGACCGGGGCTACATCAATCCAATGTGTCATTGCGTCTCCCTTGGCAAAACCCGGGGTTCAGGCAGCAGATTCGTTCAACGGGCGGATGCACGCAGGGCCGCAGTGGCGGCCGGGTCAATCTCGATCCGCCGCCCTTCTTCCGGGTGATAGGAAAAGCGCCCGACTACGCGCAGGTTCTCGCCCAGGTGGTCGCGGACCGCCGAACCGGGGGTAACCGCCACCCGGTTGATGGCGTCGTCCTCGAGCCAGTAATGCTCGGGATCGTCGAAGCGGTTTACCACTCCCGCGGTTTCCACCAGCTCGCCGTCAAACGCCGGCGCCGACGCCGCCAGTTGCTCCAGCGTTACCGGCGCCACGCGCTCGCCACCGCAGGCTACCAACAAGGCTGACGCTACCAACCCCAGAATCAGGGCCTTCATCCCCTTCCACACGATCGTTTCTCCCGGTTCCGCTCACGGCGCATGCCGCATCCTTCTCCATACAGCCTAACGAAAGGGGCATTCGTCGTGCCGATTCACCCGCGAATCACAGGCTCAAGCGAGACGGTTCGCTGCCGTTACCCGGGAATGACGACCCGCACACGCACCCGACAGGGACGCTCAAACGCATGAATTCGGCACATCAGAACCGCTCCCGCTCGCCCTCGCGAATGACCCGGCCTCGGTCGAGCGCCGGCCCGAAGGCCACGGGGGCACTGGACCCGAACGAACGGCGACACCTCGCTCCAAGGGAAGACTGGGTGGAACTGGCGGAGGAGACCCTCAGGCTGATCCGGCAACTGCGGGTTTAGGTACTGCGGCGCACCGTGCGTTAGCGGGCGTGCTGGGCAAGCCAGCGGTCCAGGGCATTGCCGAAGGCCTGGCGGTCGCGAGGGCCCAGGGCCGCGGGACCGCCGGTATCCACGCCGCTCCCGCGCAGGGTGTCCATGAAATCGCGCATGCTGAGGCGCTCGCGGATGTTGTCGCGGGTATAGAGCTCGCCGCGTGGATTGAGCGCCTGGCCGCCCTTCTCGATCACCTCCGCGGCCAGCGGGATATCGGCCGTGATCACCAGGTCGCCCGCCGCGAGGCGCCGGACAATCTCGTTGTCGGCCACGTCGAACCCGGCACCCACCTGGATGGAGTCGATCAGCTTGGACGGCGGCGTGCGCATCGGCTGGTTGGCCACCAGGGTCATCGGCGTCCCGGTCCGCTTCGCCGCGCGAAACAGGATTTCCTTGATCACAGCGGGACAAGCGTCCGCATCCACCCAGATCTTCATGGGCCTCCTTCCGGGGCGTTCAATGACGGTTGCGGTACAGGGTATCGGTTCGCGGCGCCTGGCACATTTTTCGCCGCCCGGATTGGCACCCGCACAAGCCCCGCGCTATCCGGGACCTGAACAGGAGACACCTGCTCCTGCCTTCAAACAGGGCGTGCGTTCCGGTCAAGCCACGCATCCAACCCGCAAGGAGCATCCCATGGGCATCGAAGTTACCGGCATTCTGGGCCTCGTCTGGCTGCTGATCGTAATTTAGGGAAACACTGATCAATGCACACACTCGCGCTCGAGTCGCTTTTGCGTGGGAACAAGGCGCGGTGACTGCCGTGCAGTCATTCTGCACAAGGGAACCGCAACGCCGTTCGCGCGCAAAAGCGGCCGAGCCCCTGCTGTCAATGGCTTGTGGGGTTGGCACCCCAGGTTCCCCGATCCTGCGTTGCGCCACTTGCGGGTAGAACCACTACCCGCTGCGCACCGCGCCTTGTCTCGGAAAACCTGGGGTGCCAACGCGAGCGTGTGCATTGATCAGTGTTTCCCTAAGCCATCGTGCGCACCGCGCAAAGCCCCGCCGGCCCGGTCGTCAAGTTGCTGTGGATCCTGATCCTGCTGTTCCTGCCGCTTCTGGGACTGATCGCCTGGCTGCTGTTGGGCCCCCGATAGGCGCCCGTCGCGCCCGTCGCGCCCTTCACAGGCGGCGCAGAAACGCCGCCAGGTCTACGTCCCGGCCCTCCAGTTCGCGGAGCCGCGCAAGCAGCGCTTCCTGAGAGCCGAACCGCTCGTGATCAAAGCCCGGGGCACGGGATGTCCGCTGCGGCCCCGGGATACCCGCGTCCGGGTCCGCAGCACGCCAGCCGAAGTCCGGTGGCGGGGCGGCCGTCCGCGTATCGGCAACCGGAACGGCATCCCGCTCCGCAGGGGCCCGCGGGCTCGGCGGATCGGCGGGGCCCTGCGCCTCACCCAACGCGACATCCTCCGCAACCTCGGGGGTGGCCGCCTCTTCCGACGGCGCATCGACCGAAGGCTCAACCCCCTTGATGGCCGGTCGCCCCGTGCGCGCCCGGTACTGCTCGTGCAGGGTGTTCAGGACCTCGGCCAGGGCTTCCGGGTCCGCCACCTCCAGCGCGTTCTCGAAGGCCCGGCGCAACGGGTCCAGGCCCTGGTCGGCATCCACCTCCGGCGGGGGCGTCTCGCCGGCCGGGGAATCCACAGCTTCCTGGACCGCCGTTGTCGGCGGGGCCGTGGCTTGGGATCCGCCATCCCCGGCGGAACCGACAGCGGATCGGGGAGCGGGTGGAGACCCCTCGAGCCGCCCGCGCCAGAAGCGGCTGAAGGCCGCGTCGGGCCCCTGCGGCGGGTCGTCGTCCAGCGCGTTGGCCAGGCGCTGATACGGGCGGACCGACGGATCGCCCTCGGCAAACAGCGCGACCGGATGCTGCAGGGTGACCGCCGTGCGCAGGCTCTCGTCGCGCTGGACGAACCCCAGGAAATCGACCCGCGTATGCAGGTATTTTTCCACCGCGTTGCCGAAGCGCTGGAACACGCTGCGCGCCTCGGCGACGTCCGCGACCATGTTGACGACCACCCGTACATCCAGCGCCTGCCGGCGCAAGGCGAGTTTCAGCAGGGAGAAGGCGTCCGTCAGGGAGGTCGGCTCCGGGGTGAGCACCAGCAGGACCTGATGGCTGGCCGCGAGGAAGTCCAGCGTGGTGTCGCCGATGCCGGCGGCGGTGTCCAGCAACAGGTCGTCGAAATCCGATTCGATGCGCGCCAGCTCCGTGACCAGGCGCTGCTGGTGGGCCTCGGAGAGCTCGGCATATTCGCGGATACCACTGGCGCCCGGGATGATCCGCAGGCCATGGGGCCCTTCCAGGAGGATCTCCTCGATGCCGCATTCCCCGGCCAGCACCTCGGGCAGCCCCCGTTGCGGACGCAGCCCCAGCAGGATGTTGATGTTGGCCAGCCCGGTGTCGCCGTCGAGGATGCACACCCGCCGCCCCCGGCGCGCCAGGGTAATCCCGAGGTTCACCGCGAGGCTGGACTTGCCCACGCCACCCTTGCCACTGGCCACGGCCAGGACCCGTGGCCGCGCCACCGCTGCGGATCGGGGATCCGCCGAGGCACTGCGATCGGACATTGCGGCTCCCTGCATGGCACTCATCGGCATGGATTGAGGAAACCCTGATCGGTAAAGGATGACGGCGAACTCACGGCCGGTCTACCCCGTCCGGTAGCGCGTCCGAATACCGCACAGTATAGTCGGTTATCAAGAGCGGCCCGGCGCGCAGGCGCCACACGGTGCCACCACCGGGTTCGCGGTTCGGGCAACTGAGACGGCGGGTCGGCTACAGCGTCTCCGGGGAACAGCATGGCGAGGGTCAACACGGCAACGGACGCATTACCCAGCCTGCCCCAGGCGCTGATCCCCGTTCTCGATGCCACCCAGGCAGATGAAGCCGATTTCCAGTCCCTCGCCCGCGCCATCCTGCAGGATGCCGGGATGTCCGGCCGCCTGCTGCAGGCCGCCAACTCCCCCTTCTACTACCGCGGCTCGCCCTGCCGCACCATCGACCGCGCCCTGTTCAGCCTGGGCCTGGACACGGTGCGCAGCCTGGCCCTCACCGCGGCGATCCAGCAGCTGTTCGGCCAGTTCGCACCCCGGCATCGCAGCTACCTGCGTGTGATCTGGCGCCGCGCCCTGACCACCGCCAGCCTCGCCCAGGTCCTCGCGACCCTGACCCGCTACCCCCGCCCGGAAGAGGCCTACCTGGCCGGGTTGCTGATCGACATCGGCCGCCTGATCCGGCTTGCCGGAGACGAGGGCCACTACTGGCCCCTGCTGCAGGCGGCGGAGGATGACCCGCACCTGGTGGCCCTGGAACGCGACAGCTTCGGGTGCCACTACGGCGAGCTGGGCGGTGATTGCCTGGAGACCTGGGGCCTCGGCCCTTTCGTGGCCGATGCCGTGCGCTACCACCTGGAGCCGGCCGAACGCGTGCGCGATGCCCACCACCTGGTGAAGCTGGTGAACCTGGCACATGCCATGGCGTGCCTTCCGGCCACCCTCGCGGCCAGCACCGAGGCCACCTGCAACGAAACAGCGCTGGCCGCCGCCGACACGCTGTTCGGCCTGAACGAGGGTCTGGCACGGGCCCTGCGCGAACGGGTGGCCGAAGATGTCCGGCGCATCGCCGGCTCGCTGGAGATCGATCTCGACGCCCCCGCGCCGGGTCCAGAGACGCAGGACGGGCCGGAATCGAACGACCGGGCAGCCGAACGCGCCCTTGGGGCACGGGTACGGGACCTCACCGAACTGGAACGGATCAACGCGGAGATGGCCCGCGCGACCCGCCTGCAGGACCGCTGCCTGGCCGCGCGGCGCACCCTGTTTTTGACCCTGGGCGTGAGCCAGAGCCTGCTGTTTCTGGTCGACGACGACCAGCAGTCGGTCTCCGCCTGGGTAGAGGATGACGAGACACCCGATTTCACCCTGCCGCTGCTGCCCGGGCGCAGCCTGGTCACCGACACCCTGCTGGACCGCGAAATCCTGCGTCACGAGGAGGAAAACGCCGCCGGCCTCCCGGTGATCGACCAGCAGCTGTTCCGCCTGTGCGAGGCGGAACGCCTGTGGAGCTTTCCGCTGCTGGCCGAGGGTCAGCAGCCCGCCGGCGTGCTGATCCTCGGGCTGACGCACGGCCAGGCGGAGGGCCTGGAACCCCGCAGCGACTTCATCCGCTCCCTGACCCGCGAGATCGCACGCGCCCTGACGCAGCCCCGCCCCGAGCCCCGAGACACGGACGCTACCGAACAGCGCATCCGCGAGACCGTGCACGAGGCCGGCAACCCGCTCAGCATCATCCAGAACTACCTGGGCGTGCTGCACCACAAGCTGGGCGCGGAGCACGAGGCCCGCCACGAGCTGGGCCTCATCAAGGACGAGATCGACCGGGTCGGGCGCATCCTGCTGCGCCTGCGCGATCCGGAGGCCGCCGCGACCGGAGAGACCGGACCGGGCTCGCTGAACGCACTGGTGCGCCAGGTCGCGGACATCGTCGACGGATCCCTGTGCCGGACCCGGGGCATCCAGCTCCACCTGGACCTCAGCCCGTCGGACCCGCCGCTGTCCGTGTCGGCGGATCACCTGCGCCAGATCCTGACCAACCTGCTGAAGAACGCCGCGGAGGCGCAGGAGAACGGTGGCGAGATCAGTATCGCCACCCGCGCCCCGACCACGGTCAACGGCCGCCGCGTAGTGCCCTTGTCGGTCACCGACAAGGGACCCGGCCTGCCACCGGCGGTCCAGGCCGCCGCGTTTGCGCCGGTGGCGTCCAGCAAGGGGCCGGGCCATGCCGGCCTCGGGCTCAGCATCGTCAAGCGCCTGACCGAGGAGATCGGTGCGGGCTTCACCTTCACCAGCACAAGCGCCGGGACGCGCTTCGAAATCACCCTGCCCTTGGTCACACAGGGGACAGCGGACGCATCAGGGATGACGCAACCATGACGCCCTGAGGCCTTGATGACCGACCGCGACACGCCGATCGACCCGCAGTCCGTCCGCATCCTGATCGCCGATGACGATCCCGGCCTGCTCGAAAGCCTGCGGGGCCTGCTGAGTCTGGAAGGCTATCCCGTACGCACCGCCCCGGGTGGCGGCGCCGCCATCGAGGCCCTGCGCGAAAAGCACTATGACCTGCTGCTGCTCGATCTCGCCATGCCGGAACTCGACGGTCTCGATGTCCTGCGCTTCATGCAGGCCGCCGGCCTGGAAACCCTGACCGTGGTGGTGAGCGGCAACAGCACCGTGGAGGACGTCGCCGGAGCCCTGCGCGAGGGCGCGCACGACTATCTGAAAAAACCCTACGAACCGGCCGAACTTCTGGCGACCGTACGCAACGCGCTGCAGCACAAGGCGCTGGAAGACGCCAACCGCGCCATGCGCGCGCGTCTGGAGAAATCCGAGCGCCTGCACCGCATGATCGTGAACAACTCGCCCGACATCGTGTTCGTGCTGGATGCGGAACACCGCTTCCGTTTCGTGAACTCGCGCGTCCACGAACTGCTGGGCTATGCCCGTCAGGACCTGCTCGAGTCCTCCATCCTGGACCTGGTCGAACCCGAGGACCGCGACAAGGCCGCGTATTTTTTCGAACAGGCCACCCGCCGCCAGCCCCATATCCGCTCCGTCGAACTCGCCCTGAAACCGGCGCGCCCGTCCCACACCCGGCACTTCTTCGAGGTCGCGGTGTGGCCCAACGGGGCCGGGGACGAAAACGCCGAGGGCCGGCATGAGGCGCTGACCTACGGCACCGCCCGCGACATCACCGAGCGCAAGGAATCCGAGGCCTTCATCAACTTCCAGGCCTACCACGACCTGCTCACTCGCCTGCCCAACCGCGCCCTGTTCCGCGACCGCGTGGATGTGGCTATTTCCCACGCCCATCGCTCCGGCACGCAACTAGCCGTGCTGTTTATCGACCTGAACCGCTTCAAGGTGATCAACGACTCGCTCGGGCACACGGTCGGCGACCGCCTGCTGCAGGGCGTGGCGCAGCGCCTGCAGGGCTGCATCCGCAAGGGGGACACGCTGTCGCGCTTCGGCGGCGACGAGTTCACCCTGCTGATACCGGGTCTGGCCAGCAGCGAGTCCGCCATCCAGGTGGCCGAGAAGATCCTGGAGAGCCTGCAGGCCCCGTTCCAGATCGGCGACCACGAACTGTTCGTCGGCGCCAGCATCGGCATCGCAATCTACCCGGATGCCGGCGACAACCTCGAGGCCCTGATCAAGAACGCGGACATCGCGATGTACCGCGAAAAGAGTACCGGCAAGACCGGGGTGCGCGTGTACAGCCCGGACATGGGCGGCCACCCCCCGCGCCGGCTGCAGCTGGAACAGGACATGCGCCGCGCCCTGGAGCGCGACGAGTTCCATATCCTCTATCAGCCTCAGGTCGACACGGAAACCGGGCAAATGGTCGGCGTCGAGGCGCTGATTCGCTGGGACCACCCGCAACTGGGGCTGCTGGGCCCGGCCGAGTTCATCCCGGTCGCCGAGGACACCCGCCTGATCGTGGATCTCGACCGCCTGACCCTGCGCACCGCCATTCGCGAGGTGCAGCAGCACATGCAGTCGGGCTATCCGGAACTACATTTGGCCGTGAACCTCTCCCCCGTACTGGTGGAGCGCGACGATTTCGTCGAGGACTTCCTGGGCATCCTGGGCGAGGCCGGCTTCCCGCCCGATCTGCTGGAGGTGGAGATCACCGAGAACCTGCTGATGAGCGACACCCCGGACACGGTGCACAAACTGAACCGGCTGGGGGCCGCCGGCGTGCAGATCGCGGTGGACGACTTCGGCACCGGCTACTCGTCCCTCAGCTACCTGCAGAAGCTGCCGATCCATACCCTCAAGATCGATCGCAGCTTCACGCAGACCATCTGCCGCGAGGACGAGGCCTGCATCGTCAACGCGATCATCTCCATGGCGCGCGGCCTGAACATGAATATCGTGGCCGAGGGGGTGGAGACCGACGCCCACCGCGATTACCTGCGCAAGCTGGAGTGTCCGATGATGCAGGGCTTCCTGTTCGGTCAGCCCGCCCCGCTGCACCGCCTGCTGGAGAACGACGCGATCGCGCCCCGGCCCGTAGCCTGTCAGTAGGCCGCGACCACGACCGCCTGCTCGACCTACTCGACCGCGGCCACCTGCGACTCGGTATCCGCCAGGAAGCGGTGCCCCTGGCGCAGGCAGTAGCGCAGCCACTTGTACAGGAACCGGTTGTGCCGCCAGCGACAGACCAGGCCCGGGTGGCCGCTCAGCATCTCCGGGACGGCACCGTCCCCGATGGTCCGGCAGTGCAGCTCCAGCACCTCGGCCTGGCGCGCGTCATGGAACAGGCGCACGCGCATGTCTGGCTGCTCGCGGCGTTCACCCTGATGATCGAACCGGTAGGTGAGGTGCAGCGTGGTGGTATAGCGGGTGCGCTCCAGCACCTCCAGGTACAGATCCAGCGCGCCCGCCACCCGCGAGACCGAACGCACCGGCTGCCGCTCGAGTTCGGGACACAGACGGCGCAGCGCGAGGTAGTTCTCCTCGTACATCTCCATCAGTGCCGCGAAGCTCTCGGGCCTGGGTTCCAGGTGGGACGGGGTCTGACGCTCCAGCAACATGTCGCGCAGTCTAACAGGCCAGGGCGGCTTCGCCGCGAGCGCCAGTAGTGCCAGGCGGGACACCCCCCGGGGTTTTTGGTACCTTCGAATCGACCAACAAGGATCCGCGACCCCATGGACATAAGCGTCGTCACCACCCGGCCCTTTTCCGACCAGAAGCCCGGCACCTCCGGCCTGCGCAAGCGCGTCCGCCAGTTCCGCCAGCCGCACTACCTCGAGAACTACATCCAGAGCATCTTCGACGCCTGTCCCGACCTGAAGGACGGCGAACTGCTCCTGGGTGGCGACGGGCGCTTCCACAACCGCGAGGCGATCCAGCTGATCCTGCGCATGGCCCTTGCCAACGGTGTGAAGAAGGTCGCCGTGGGGCACGCCGGCCTCCTGTCGACCCCGGCCGCATCGCACCTCATCCGCTCGCGCGGGGCGACGGGCGCCCTGATCCTGTCTGCCTCGCACAACCCGGGAGGCCCGGAGGGCGATTTCGGGGTCAAGCTCAACACCGCCAACGGCGGCCCCGCTCCGCCCTCGGTGACCGACGCCATCTTCGAGCAGAGCACCCGCATCCAGCACTACCGCATCGCAAATGGCACCGAGCACGTGGACATCGATCACCTGCACGCCGGACAGCTGGGCGACATGGCCGTCGAGGTGGTCGATCCGGTCGGGACCTATGCCGATTACATGGCCACCCTGTTCGACTTCGAGCGCATCGGCGAACTCCTGCGCTCCGATCACTTCCGCATGCGCTTCGATGCCATGCATGCCGTGACCGGCCCGTATGCCGAGGAGATCCTGGTCAACCGCCTGGGGGCCCCGGCCGAGACCATCCTGCGCGCCGAGCCGCTGGCCGACTTTGGGGGCCGCCACCCGGACCCGAACCTGTCGCACGCGCGGGAGCTGCGCGAGGCCCTGTACGGCCGCGATGCCCCGGATTTTGGCGCCGCCTCGGACGGTGACGGCGACCGCAATATGATCCTCGGCCGGCATTTCTTCGTCACGCCCTCGGACAGCCTCGCGATCATGGCGGCCAACGCCCACCACATCCCGGCATTTGCCGACGGCCTGAAGGGCGTGGCGCGCAGCATGCCTACCAGTCAGGCCGTAGACGTGGTCGCCACAAAGCTGGACCTCCCCTGCTTCGAGACCCCGACCGGCTGGAAATTCTTCGGCAACCTGCTGGACGACGGACGCATCCGGCTGTGCGGCGAGGAAAGTTTCGGCACCAGTTCCGACCACGTGCGCGAAAAGGACGGCCTGTGGGCCGTGCTGTTCTGGCTCAACCTGCTGGCGGCCCGGCGCCAGTCGGTGGAGGAGATCGTGCGCGATCACTGGCGCCAGTACGGACGCCATTACTACACCCGGCACGACTACGAGGCCGTGGAGAGCGACCGCGCCGAACAGGTGATGGCACGCATCCGCGAACAGCTCTCGGTGCTGCCGGGGCAATCCCTGGCCGGCATGCGCGTGGCGCGCGCGGACGACTTCGCCTACCGCGACCCGGTGGACAACAGCCTGACCGAGCACCAGGGCCTGCGCGTGCTGTTCGAGAGCGGTGCCCGCATCGTCTTCCGGCTGTCCGGCACCGGCACCGAGGGCGCCACGCTGCGCCTGTACATCGAGCAGCACGAGACCCATCCGGAACACCTCGATGCCGACCCGCAGGAACTGCTGCGTCCGCTGATCGAGGCCGCCTCCCGGCTCGGCGACATCCCCGGCCTGACCCGCCGCGAGAAACCCGACGTCATCACCTGACCGGGCCCGCGCGGCATGGATATCACCGCCACCCGCATCCGCTGGCGGCACGCCTATGCCTTCGTGCTGGCCGCCACTGCCTCGGCCGTCGGCCTGGGCAACATCTGGAAGTTCCCCTATATCCTGGGCGAGAACGGCGGGGGTGCGTTCCTGCTGGTCTACCTCGCGGCGATTGCCGTAATCGGTATCCCGGTCATGATGGCCGAGGTCATGATCGGCCGGCGCGGGCGCCGGTCACCGGGCTATGCGGCGCTGGCCGTAGCCCGCGAGAGTCGGGCGCACGATGGCTGGCAGATGGTGGGCTGGATCGGGATCCTAGCGTCATTCGTGATCATGGGCTTTTATGTGGTGGTGGCGGGGTGGGTGTTTTCCTACATCCCGCAGGCGGCGGCCGGGGCCTTTTCCCAGGCCGATGGCGAACAGGTACGGGCGGTCTTCGTGGCCACCACCACCTCGGCCAGCGGAATGCTGTCGTGGACGGCCTTCGGGATCGGTGCCACCTTTCTGATCCTCGGCCTGGGGCTGCGCGGCGGCCTGGAACGCGGCGTCAGCGTCCTGATGCCCCTTCTGTTCGCGCTGTTGTTGCTGGCAATGGCCAGCGGCCTGTGGATCGGCGACGTCCGCAGCGCGGCCGCCTTCATGTTTTGGCCCGATTTCGCGGCACTGGAGCCGCGCAGCCTGCTGATCGCCGTCGGTCATGCCTTCTTTACCATGACCCTCGCGGCCGGCGTGCTGATGATGTTCGGGGCCTACCTGCCACAGGAGATCTCGATCGGCGGCACCGCCGCCGGCATCGCAATCGCGGACACCCTGATTGCCCTGACCGCGGGGCTCGCGATCTTTCCCGTTGTATTCGCCTTCGATCTCGATCCCACGGCCGGCCCCGCTCTGATGTTCGAAGCCCTGCCCCTGGCGCTCAGCGCGATCCCGGCCGGCGCGCTCCTGACCGTGCTGTTCTTCGTCATGCTGGGCCTTGCCGCCTTCGGCACGATGATCACCGGCGTTCAGGTCTTCGTGCACCTGCTCCACGAACGTTTCGGGCTTGGGCACTGGTGGGCGTCCCTTACGGCCACGCTGAGCATCGGGGCGTGCAGCCTGATCACCATTTTTTCCTTCAGCGGGGCGGAATGGGCGCAAATCGATATCACGCTACTTGGGCGCGAACTGCCAACGCTTTACCACCTGCTGGAACACACCTCGATCAATATCCTGCTGCCCCTTTCCGGGCTGATGATCGCGGTGTTCGCAGGCTGGGTGGTCCCGGCGCACATCGCGGCGCAGGAGCTGCCGCACCGGCCGCTTGTCCTGGCCACCTGGCGCTGGACCCTGCGTTTCGTGGCCCCCGCCGCACTCCTGCTGCTGTTCTGGCAGCTCTCGTCCTTCGGCAGCCACCTGCCCCGCCTTTAGGGAAATACTGGGGTAACTAACCCAGCAGGGTCTGCAGTCTCTCCACGGCCTCGCGCAGTCGGGTCTCCGACTGGGTATAGGCGATCCGCAGATAGTCGCGCCCGCGGGTCGGGCTGAAATCCGTACCCGGCGTCAGGGCCACGCCGGCCTGGTCGAGAATGCGTGCGCAAAGCGCCTCGGAGTCCGCTCCGTGGGCGGTACAGTCGGCATAGATGTAGAACGCCCCTTCCGGACGGGCCTGGACCGCGAGCCCGAGCCCCGGGAGCGCGTCCAGGAGCACGTCGCGCCGCTGTTCCAGCTCGCGCACCTGCGTCTGCAGCAGTGCCTCGGTCGCCGGGGTGAAGGCCTCCAGTGCCGCCGTCTGGGCCATCGTGGCCGGGGCCACGAACAGGTTCTGCGCCAGGCGGCGCACCGGGTCCACCCAGGTCTCGGGCACCACCATCCAGCCCAGGCGCCAGCCGGTCATCGCGAAGTACTTGGAGAAGGAGTTGATCACCACCACGTCCGGGAAGCCGGCCGCGGCACTGGGCTCGGGGCGGTCAAAGACAATCTGGGCGTAGATCTCGTCCATGATCACCAGCCCGCCGCGTTCGCGCACGACCTCGACGATCGCGGTCAGGCGTTCGCGCGACAGGCAGGTCCCGGTCGGGTTCGCCGGGGAACCCAGCAGCACCGCCCGGGTGTTCGCGTGCCATGCCCCGGCGATGGCCTCGGGCGTCGGCTGGAAGGCATCCTCGGCGTGCACCGGCAGGCCCACGGGCAGCGCGCCACGCGCGGCGACGAACTGCCGGTTGCAGGCGTAGCCCGGGTCTGGCAGCAGGACCTCCTCGCCCGGGTTCACCCCGGCGGCCAGGGCCAGCAGGATCGCCGCCGACGCGCCCGCCGTGATCACGATCCGCTCGGGATCCACATCGGCACCGTGGCGCCGACGGTAGTCGGCGGCCAGTGCCTCGCGCAGCGCGCGGGTCCCGTGGGCGGGGGTGTAGCGCGTATCCCCGGCGGCCAGCGCCGCACGACCGGCGGCAATCACCGGCGGCGGCGTCGGGAAGTCCGGCTCCCCGACCTCCAGATGGATGATATCGCGCCCGTCGCGCTCGGCCTCCTGGGCACGGGCGAGGATGTCCATCACGCGGAACGGCTCGACCACCCTGGCGAATGCCGACAGGTCCGGGTCATGGGCCGGGCTGGCGAAAGGCGCCGAGGTCATCCTCGACTCAGCGGCGCACGTGCCGCATCAGGCGCTTGCGCTTTTGCTGCTGCCGCGGAGTCAGCTTGTTGCGCCGGCCGGCATACGGATTG
Source organism: Thioalkalivibrio sp. ALE12 (assembly GCF_000381105.1). Lineage (NCBI taxonomy): Bacteria > Pseudomonadati > Pseudomonadota > Gammaproteobacteria > Chromatiales > Ectothiorhodospiraceae > Thioalkalivibrio > Thioalkalivibrio sp. ALE12. Next base: position 525,257 of record NZ_KB905905.1, read on the forward strand.
CGACCGGACCGGAACTCCAGGCGCAGGGGCGTCCCGACCAGCTTGAGGTGCTTGCGGAAGAAGTTTTCCAGGTAGCGCTTGTAGCTGCCCGGCAGAGAATCGGTCTGGTTGCCGTGGACCACGATCACCGGCGGATTCTGCCCGCCCTGATGGGCGTAGCGCAGCTTGATCCGGCGACCGCTGACCATGGGCGGCGCATGCTCCGCCACCGCGGCCTCGAGCAGGCGCGTGAGTTCCGGCGTGGAGACCTTGCGAAAGGCGCTGGCATGCGCCTCGCGCACATCATCCAGCAGGTGCCCGACATTGGTGCCGTGCAACGCGGAGATCAGGCGCATGCGGGCGAAGTCGACAAAGCCCAGGCGGCGGTCCAGCTCGTCCCGGATGCGCTCGCGCGCATGGTCCTCCATGCCGTCCCACTTGTTGACCGCCAGCACCAGCGCGCGCCCTGCCTCGATCACCATGCCCAGCAGGTGCGAATCCTGGTCCGACAGCCCGGACTGGGCATCGACCACCAGGATCACCACGTGGGCGGCCTCGATGGCCTGCAGCGTCTTGATCACGCTGAATTTCTCGATCACCTCGTGCACCCGCGCCCGGCGCCGCACACCGGCGGTATCGATCAGGGTGTAGTCGGTGCCGTCACGCTCGAAGGGTACGAAGATGCTGTCGCGGGTGGTCCCGGCGACATCGGTGGCCACCACGCGCTCGTCACCAAGGATGCGGTTGACCAGGGTGGACTTGCCGACATTGGGCCGCCCGACAATCGCCACGCGGATGCCCGGCCAGTCGTCCAGGGCCGCCTGCTGCGAGGCTTCGTCGAGCCCGTCGCTGGACGCCGCTTCACTGGCCTCAACGCCGCCGGCCTCCAGCGCCGCGCGACGCGCCGCCGCCACGTCCTTGCGCACGCCCTGCATCAGGCCCTGGACGCCCCGCCCGTGGGCGGCCGCGATGGCCGTGATCGAGCCCAGACCCAGCGCGTAGAATTCGGCACTGACGGAGTCGGCATCCAGGCCGTCGGTCTTGTTCACCACCACCCGGGCCTTCACGCCGGCCGCCCGCAGCTGGTCGGCGATGACCTGGTCCTGCGGCGTCAGGCCATCGCGGGCGTCCACCAGGAACAGCACGTGATCGGCCTCGGCCACCGCGCGCCGAGTCTGCTCGGCCATCGCGCGGTCCATTTCCGCGCCCTCGCCCGACAGGCCGCCGGTGTCCACCACCAGGTAGGGGAAATCGCCCACCTTGCCGATCCCGTACTGGCGATCCCGTGTGAGCCCCGCGACATCGGCCACCAGGGCATCACGCGAGCGCGTGAGCTGATTGAACAGGGTGGACTTCCCGACGTTGGGGCGCCCGACCAGCGCGATCACCGGGATCATCGGTGTTCCCGACCCCCGCGGTACCCAGAGGCGGCTGGCCTAAGCGGGCTCACTCGGCGCCCCGGATCGCGGGGTTCACCGCGGTCAGTTGCCCGTTGTCGGTCACCACGTACAGCGTCCCGTTGACCAGCGTCGGGCGGGTCACCACGGAACCCGAGCTCGCGCGCAGCCGCGCGACGATGCGCCCATCCTCGAGATCGATCCAGTGCAGGTAGCCCTCGTAATCGCCGACGATCGCATGCGGTCCCACCACGACCGGCGCCGTGACCCCGCGCAGGCGCAGCCCGTCCATCTGCCACAGGTCGCCGCCACTGCGCGGCTGCAGGCCCCACACGTGGCTCTCGGCATCGGTCACCACCAGCACGTCGGAGTCGGTGTCCACGTCCGCGCCCTGGTAGGACGAGAAATCGCGGGTCCAGAAGAGCTCGCCGGAATTCAGATCCAGCGCGGCCAGACGGCCCTGATAGCTCGCGGCAATGGCCGCACCGCGATACAGCGGGATATGGCCGTCCACGTCCACCATGCGCTCGACCTCGGTGCGACCACTGGGGATGCCCAGCGTGGTCTCCCACAGGACATTGCCGCGATTAAGCCCCAGCATCAACAGGCGCCCGTTGTCGAAACCGGCCAGCACGCGTCCGGAGGTGATCTGCGGGCGCTGGGCGCCGCGCAGGCTCAGCGAGGGCGTGGTCCGCAGCGCGGTCCACTGGGTCGCGCCCGAGGCGGCGTCCAGCGCATGCAGGCGGCCGTCATTGGTGCGCACGACCACCAGCCCGCCAGCGACGTCCGAGACTGCCAGCACCTCGCTGGACAGCGCGGCGCGCCAGCGTTCCCCGCCCCCTTCCAGGTCCACACCGATCGCATAGCCGTCCAGGGTCCCGACCACCGCGAGGTCTTCGCCAACTCCGACACCGGCCGAGACTCGGGCGTCGTCCAGGCGCACCTGCCAGCGCTGGCTGCCACTCTCCGGATTCAGCCCGGAGACACGTCCACTGGCGTCGGTCATCACCACAAGGTCGTCGGTGATCCCCGGGTAGACCTGCCACAGGAAACGCTCGCCGCCGCTGCCCACCGAGCGCGACCACAGCCGTTCCGGCTGTCCCTCCGCCTCGAACTCCGGCAGTTCGGCCGGGGGCTCGGTGGTATCACGCTGCCACAGCCCGCAGGCGCTGAGGGACAGGATCAGGGCGCCGGCAATCAGCAGACGCATGGCCGGACTTGCAAGGTAAGGCACTGACATCGGGCGACAGATCCTCTAAGGAAACAAGGGTTTATGTACGCACTCGCGTTCGTGTCGCGGGTGCGCGCGAACGACGGGCGGCCCAGGAGTCTGTCGGATTCGGGCGATCGTCGCGAGCGTGGCGGGAGAGCGAGTCCATTTTTTCGGTCTCTCGAGGCGCATAGTGGGCACTATGTAACGAGAGAGAGCGGAAAAAGGGGCCGTTCTCCCACGCGCGCAGCCGATCAGTTCCAAGTCCGACAGACTCCGCCCCCCTCATTCAAACGGAAAGCTCTTCGTATTTCAGGCGCAGATATTCGGGGCTGTGGCCCGCGTCCAGGGCCGCCTCGTAATGTTCCCGGGCGCCCTCGCGATCGCCGCGAGCACGGGCGAGATCGCCCTGCAGCTCGCGCTTCAGGCCGTTGAAGGCCTCACTGCGCACATCCGCGAGGGTGGTCTCGGCGTCGTCCAGACGCTCGGCCAGGATCATCTGGCGCGCGAGACGCAGGGTCAGCACCTCGCGGTAGCCCCGATCGGGGGCCGCGTCGCGCGCGGCCTGCAGGGCGCTGATCGCCGTGTCGTGATCGTCCTGGGCAATGGCGACATCCGCGCGGTAGACCCAGGCCAGCGCACGGTATGGCGTGCCCCGGCCCTGCTCGATGATCGCATCGGCCAGTTCCTGGGCGCGATCGGTCTGCCCGGTCTGGCCGGCCACCTGCAGGGCCTGATACATCTCGGAGGCCGCCTGGGCGCGGGTTTCTTCCCGATCGCTCCACCAGTTCCAGCCGAACAGGCCGGCGACCCCGAGGACCAGGCCAGCCACGATCGCAAGGCCGTTGTCCGCCCACCACTGTTTGATGCGTTCGGCTTTTTCTTCGTCGGTGAGATCGCTCATGCTGTTCCTTGTTCTTGCTGGATCCGCGCTGGCGCGGTTACGACCGCTGCGCCAGCGCTGTACGGAGATGATCGGCCAGTGCGGTACGCTCCACGGCTACCTGCTCGCCTCCCTGCGATCTTAACGGCTTCACCGTCACGGTGCCCGCGGCGTGCTCGTCACTCCCGAGGACCAGGGCGTAGTGGGCGCCGAGGCGATCGGCCCGCTTCATCTGCGACTTGAAGCTGCCGCCGCCACAGTGCTGGACCAGGCGCAAGCCGGGCAGCTCGCCACGCAGCGCCTCGGCCAGTTGCAGCGCCGGCCCCACCAGTTCGTCGCCCCCGACGATCAGGTAGGCATCCGGCCCGGGTGCCGCGGGGGCCTCTTCGCGGGCCTCCAGCAACGCCACCAGGCGTTCCAGGCCCATGGCCATGCCGATGGCCGGGGTCCCGCGCCCGCCCAGCTGTTCGACCAGGCCATCGTACCGGCCCCCGGCGCAGACCGTGCCCTGGGCACCGAGATCGTCGGTGATCCACTCGAACACGGTGTGCGTATAGTAATCGAGCCCGCGCACCAGTCGCGGATTGTGCTCGTAGGGGATGCCCAGCGCATCGAGGTGCGCGCACAGGGCATCGAAATGGGCACGGGAGGCCTCGTCGAGGTCGTCCATCAGGCTGGGGGCGTTGACGACGATCGCACGGGTTTCCGGGTGCTTGCTGTCGAGGATGCGCATCGGGTTGTCGTAGAGCCGACGCTGCGCCTCCTCGTCCAGGGCCTCCCGGTGCTGTTCGAAATAGGCGATCAGATGGTCGCGGTACCGGCGGCGGCTTTCCGGCGTCCCCAGGGTGTTCAGCTCCAGGCGCACGTTGGCCAGCCCCAGCATGCGCCACAGGCGCGCGGTCATCGCCAGCATCTCGGCGTCCACATCCGGCCCCGGCAGACCGAAGACCTCGACCCCGACCTGGTGGAACTGGCGGTACCGCCCCTTCTGCGGCCGCTCGTGGCGGAACATCGGCCCCAGATACCACAGCCGCTGCACCTGGTTGTGCAGCAGCCCGTGCTGGATCCCCGCGCGCACGCAACTGGCCGTGCCCTCGGGGCGCAGGCTCAGGCTGTCGCCGTTGCGGTCATCGAAGGTGTACATCTCCTTCTCGACGATGTCCGTGACATCCCCGATGGAACGCTTGAACAGCTCGGTCGCCTCGACGATCGGCATGCGGATTTCATGGTAGCCGTAGCCCTCCAGGACCTCGCGCAGCGTGTCTTCCAGGTGCTGCCAGACGTGAACGGACTCGGGCAGGATGTCGTGCATCCCGCGGATCGACTTGATCGCTTTCATGATGTCTTTTCTTGTACGTGATGGCCGCGCGGGCAGATCCCGCGTCAGCCTTCCAGGTCGAAGCGCGCGGTGCGGTCGCTCCGGATATGCGGCTCGAGATCGACGGGCGTGCCATCCAGTGTCAGCGAGACCCCCTCGGCGTTGCCGAGGATCACACGGCCTGGCAATTCCAGGCGCAGCGTCTCGCGATCCCCCGAACTGAGGACGCCGGTCAGGACGACCTCGTCAGCGGCGTCGCGGATCTCCACCCAGGAGGTTTCGGAGAACTCCAGCACCAGCTCGGCGCCCCCGGCGGTGTCCGCCGGGGCCGGCGACGTCTCGGCCGGAGCCTCGGCCTCCGGCAGCGAGGCGATCTCGGACGCGACCTCGGGCGTGACCGGTTCCTCCGGCACGGCCACGCGCTCGGTCAGGGACTCGGGCGTGATCGCGAGGGTCTGGCCATCCTCGATGCCAGTGTCAGGGGTACTCTCGCCCGACTCGATGGGCTCGGCTTCGGCGGCCTCGGCCGCCGCGCTATCCTCCGCTCCGCCCTCGGTCGGGAGCGCTTCCGGGGGCGCGGCTTCACCATCCGGCACCACGGCCGGTTCCTCGTCCGTCAGCGCCGGATCCGCAAGGCCCTGTACAGCCTCCCGGGCATCCCCAAGGTTGATAGACGGCAGGCCGAGCGCGCCCGTGCGCTCGTTCCAGGCATAGACCCCGAGCCCCAGCAGGGCCACAAGCAGCAACAGTGCCAGCCAGTAGATCCCGCGGCTGCGGCGGCGCCGGCGTGCCCGCGCCGAGGGAGTCGCGACCGCCTGCAGCTCGGGATCCACCAGCCCGTGCTGTTCGAACGACTGGATCCAGGGTCCCGCGTCCACCCCCAGCTCGCGGGCACAGGAGCGCAGGTACCCGCGTACGTAGGCCGGCGGCATGTGATGAAAGCGATTGGCCTCGAGATCTTCCAGTGTGCCGCGCCCGAGGTGGATCCGACTGGCCAGGGTCGCGGTATCGAGGCCCGCGGCCTCGCGGGCACGGCGCAGACTCGCACCGGGCTCGTTCTCGCCCCCGGGCGTCTCTGCCTCGGCCTCGGCGGGCCGGTCGCGCGTGGTCAGGCCGTGCGCGGCCGAGAACGACGGCTCGGGGTCCGGGTCGCTCCCCTCGGTACGCAGGGGGGCGACGTTGGTGGTCGAATCGTCAACGTCCTCGACCCGCCCCAGGTCCGGTTCCTTGTCGCGCGGATCACTCATCCTTCACGCTCCAGACGCCGCAACTCGGTCATCTCGTCGCTGTCCGGATGCTGACGGCTCAGGCGCTCGGCGCAGGCATTGGCCGCGCGGCTGTTGCCCAGCGCGGTTTCGGCCTGATAGCACAGCAGAAGGGTCTCGGCGCTCTCGATACCCTGGCTGTCCAGCCGCTGCAGGAAGGCGCGGGTCTGCATCGGCCGGCCGTCCTGGTAGGTCAGCCGGGCCATCTCCAGCAGCGCGCGGGGATAGCCGGGATTGATCTCCAGCGCTTGACGGAGCTGGCGCTCCGCCTGCTCGGTATCGCCCGCATCGGCGTGGCAGACGCCGGAGTTCATGTAGGCGATGTCGCGGCGGTCATAATCCGGATTGTCGATGGCGCGCGCGAACAGGGCCTGCGCCTCGTCGAATTCCTCGCGGCTGCACAACAACGCCCCCAGGTTGGTCTGGGCGAAGGGGTTGCCCTCGTCACGGCGCAGGGCCCGGCGGTAATGTTCCTCGGCGCGATCCAGCTGGCCCTTGCGCTCGAGGACCGCGGCCATGCCGATATTGGCCAGGGCATCGCCGGGGTCATAGTCCAGCGCCCGACGCAGGTTGCGTTCGGCCTGTTCGAACTCGCCCTCGCGCAGATACCCGATCCCGAGCTCGGCGTGCACCTCGGCGGCCTCCTCGCGCTCGCCGGACACCGGCCGGTCGGCCGTGGCGGCACAGCCCCCCAGCACCAGCGCCAGCGTCAACGCCGCGGCGAGGCGCCAACCCGCGCGTCCCGTCATGAAGCCCTCCGATCCGTCTGTGGCAATTCGGCGTGCAGGCGGAACATGCGCATCCCGCGATTGGTACGGTCCTCGACCTGGCCCACCAGCTGGCCGCAGGCGGCATCGATGTCATCCCCGCGGGTACGCCGCACGGTGGTGACGTAGCCGGCCTTTTGCAGCCGTCGTTCAAAGGCCAGCACATCGGCCTCCCGCGGGCGGTCGAACGGGGCCCCCGGGAACGGATTGAACGGGATCAGGTTGATCTTGCCGGGAATACCGCGCAACAGTCCGGCGAGCTCGTTGGCATGTTCCGGCTGGTCGTTGACCCCGGCCAGCAGCACGTATTCGAAGGTCACGCCGCTGTGGGCATCGGTCGCCTCCACATAGCGGCGACAGCTGTCCAGCAGCTCGGCGATCGGGTACTTGCGGTTGATCGGCACTAGACGGTCGCGCAGCGCATCATTCGGCGCGTGCAGACTGACGGCCAGCGCGACATCCGTGTGTTCGCTCAGACGATCCAGCGCCGGCACCAGACCGGAAGTGGACAGGGTCACGCGCCGCCGGCTCAGGCCGTAGGCGTTGTCGTCGGTCATGAGCTGGCAGGCCGGCACGACCGCGTCGAAGTTGGCCAGCGGCTCGCCCATCCCCATCAGCACCACGTTGCTCACCGCCCGCTTGCGCCCTTCCGGCGCCGGCAGGCGCTGCATGGCCAGCCACACCTGGCCGATGATCTCGGCGCTGGTCAGGTTGCGGTTAAAACCCTGCTGAGCGGTGGAACAGAAGGTGCAGTCGAGCGCGCAGCCGACCTGGGAGGAGATGCACAGCGTGCCGCGCCCGCCCTCGGGGATGAAGACGGTCTCGATGGCATTGCCGTCGGGGAGCCGCAGCACCCACTTGACGGTGCCGTCGGCGGAGGCCTTTTCCAGCCCGATCTCGGGGACGCGGATCTCGGTCTCGCGCGCCAGGCGCTCGCGCAGCTTGCGCGAGACGTCGGTCATCTGCTCGAAGTCGGTGACCCCGCGCTGATGGATCCACTTGACGAGCTGGGTGGCACGAAAACGCGGTTCACCCCACTGCGCCAGCAGCTCGACAAGCTGTTGGTGGCTGTAGCCCAGCAGATTCAGGGGGGTGGAGGATGCGCTTGCCATATCAGGGACCGGTTGGCTCAAGTCCCCTAGTGTACTGTGCCGAAGGGATGCCTGCCTACGGGGCCCGGTGCACGGTGCAACCGGGCCCCGCAGCACATGCGGTGCGGACCGTCTTAGCGGGTGCGCGGGCAGACGCCGTCGTCACCGAAGAAGAAGGCGATCTCGCGCTCGGCGGTCTCCGGGGCATCGGAGCCGTGCACGGCGTTCTCGTCGATGGAGACGGCGAAATCGGCGCGGATGGTGCCCGGGGCCGCTTCCTTCGGGTTGGTCGCGCCCATGATGTCGCGGTTCTTGGCGATGGCGTCCTCGCCTTCGAGGACCTGAACCAGCACCGGGCCGGAGATCATGAACTCAACCAGATCGTTGAAGAACGGGCGTTCCTTGTGCACGTCGTAGAAGCCTTCGGCCTGTTCGCGGCTCAGGTGCATCATGCGCGCGCCCACGACCTTCAGGCCGGCCTTCTCGAAGCGGCCGATGATGTCGCCGATCGCGTTCTTGGCAACGGCGTCGGGCTTGATGATGGAAAGGGTGCGTTCAACGGCCATGGGGCGGCTCTCCTGCTACTGGGTTTGAAGATCGGTCGCCGGGCCCGCCCTGAAAACGAGAGAACCCGCTGAACAGCGGGTTCCCAACGCAAAATCAACGCGGACACAACGTGCGGCGCGTAGTCTATCGACCTCCCACGCCCACGGCAATCGACCGCGCCAAGACCTTAGTGCACCGCCAGCGTCGTACCGAAGGTCAAAAGCGACTCACAGGAAGATGGGAAGACTGGAAGGAATCATTATGTGTGGCGATCGGGTGGCTCTTGCCGGGGCGAAGCACCGTTGAATTCTTCCAATCTTCAAACCTTCCTGTGAACCGCTCTTGACCTTCAGGGCGCTGATACGAAACCAGGCTTGGGTCTTCAGTCGTCGACGTCGGCCTCGTCCATCCAGGCGGCCTGGATCGCCTCGAGGATGCGCTCGCCGGAGCGGTTGGGGTCATCGTCGAAGTCCGGCAGGTTCATCACCCACTGGCGCAGGTCCACGAAGTTGATGTTGCGCGGGTCGACGTCCGGGTGTTCGTCGGCCAGCTGCATCGCGATTTCCTGGGTATCGGTCCACTTCATCGCCTTTCCCTCGCTCAGTGGTTCTCGGAGACCTGATTGATGGTGTACTTCGGCAGTTCCACCACGAGGTCCGTGTCCGCGACGATCGCCTGGCAGGACAGCCGCGAGTCCGGCTCCAGGCCCCAGGCCTTGTCGAGCATGTCCTCTTCGTCCTCGGTGGCCTCCTCCAGACTGTCCAGCCCCTCGCGCACGTAGACGTGGCAGGTCGTGCAGGCACAGGACTTCTCGCAGGCGTGTTCGATCTCGATCCCGTTTTTCAGGGCGAGATCGCAGATGCTGATGCCCGGCTCGGCCTCGATGGAGGCCCCCTCCGGGCAGATTTCCTCGTGGGGCAGAAAGATTACCTGGGGCATGGTGTCAGTTCCCTGCGTCGTATTCGCTAACGTTGTGTCCGGCGAGCGCGCGCCGGATGCTGTCATTCATGCGCCGCGCGACAAAGGCCTCGGAGGCCTGCTCCACGCGCTTGCGCGCCGCCTCGATGGCGTCGGGGTCGGCCCCCTTCTCGCGTTCGGCGCGCAGGGCGTCGCGCGCCTGCTCGATGGTCTGGCGTTCCGCGGCCTCGAGGTAGCGGTCACCGTCCGTCTCCAGCGCGGCGTCCAGCGCCTCGAGCACGCGGTCGGCCTCGACCTGTTCCTCGCGCAAGCGCCGCGCCTCCATGTCCTCGCGCGCGGAGGAGGCGGAATCGCGCAACATCTGCTCGATCTCGGAATCGGTCAGGCCGTAGCTCGGCTTGACCTCGATATGCGCCTCCACACCCTGGGTCTGCTCGCGTGCCGTTACGTTCAGCAGGCCGTCGGCGTCCACCTGGAAGGTCACGCGAATGCGCGCAGCGCCCGCGACCATCGGCGGGATGCCCGACAATGTGAACCGGGCGAGCGAGCGGTTGGCATCGACCACATCGCGTTCGCCCTGCACCACGTGCAGCGACATCGCGGTCTGGCCGTCCTTGAAGGTGGTGAACTCCTGCGCCCGCGTGACCGGGATGGTGGTGTTGCGCGGGACGATGAACTCGACCAGCCCGCCCATCGTCTCCAGCCCCAGCGACAGCGGGATCACGTCCAGCAGCACCAGTTCGGTATCCGGCTTGTTGCCGGCGAGGATGTCCGCCTGTTGCGCGGCCCCGATCGCGACCACGCGGTCCGGGTCGATGCCGGCGTGCGGGGTGCGGCCGAAGAAGCCCTCCACCGCCTCGCGCACTGCCGGCATGCGGGTGGAACCACCCACCAGCACCACCTCGTCGATGGCGCCGGGCTCCAGCCCGGCATCCTCCAGCACCTGCCGGCAGGCGGCCATGGTGCGCTCCAGCAACGGCCGCGCCAGCTCCACCAGGGTGTCGCGATCCAGCTCGCCGGACCAGGTGGAGCCGTCGGCGCGCCTGACCTCGACCGGGGTACGCGCGGCATCGGTCAGGGCCTCCTTGGCCTGGCGGGCGGCCAGCAGCACGCGGCGCAGGCGCTGCGGATCGGTCTCGCCGGCCATGCCGGCCTGGTTCAGCAGCCAGTCGGCGATGGCGCGGTCGATATCGTCGCCGCCCAGGGCGGAATCACCGCCGGTCGCCAGCACCTCGAACACCCCGCGGCGCAGCTGCAGGATGGAGATATCGAAGGTACCGCCGCCCAGGTCATAGACGGCAATGGTGTTCTCTTCGCCCTGGTCCAGTCCGTAGGCGACCGCCGCCGCGGTCGGCTCGCTGATCAGGCGGAAGACATTCAGGCCGGCCAGCTGTGCGGCGTCCCGCGTGGCCTGGCGCTGGGCATCGTCGAAGTACGCGGGCACGGTGATCACCACGCCTTCGAGTTCGTCGCCCAAGGTCTCCTCGGCCCGCTGGCGCAGGGTATGCAGGATCTCCGCGGACACCTCCACCGCCGTCTTGTCGCCCGCGGCGGTCTCGATGCGCGGCACGCTGGACTCGCCGGTCTTCAGCCGGAACGGCAGCTCGCCGGACAGCGTGGCGACGTCCGCCGCGCCGCGCCCGATGAGCCTTTTGACCGAGGCGATGGTGTTGTGCGGGTCATCCGCGGCGTGCTCGGCAGCCGCATGCCCCACGCTCACCGCATCCGCGGCATAGTGCACCACCGACGGCAGGATATGCCGACCCTGTTCGTCGGGCAGTGTGTCCGCCTCGCCGCTGCGCACGGTCGCGACCAGCGAGTGGGTCGTGCCGAGGTCGATCCCGGCCGCGAGATGGCGCTGGTGCGGCGCGGACTCGGCTCCGGGTTCGGTGATCTGCAATAACGCCATCGGGTATTCGGCTCCTTCACACGGGCGCGGCGGGTGCTACTTGCCGCGCGCCAGGTTCTGTCGGGTTCGTTTCGTTTCTTCCAGCAGGCGATCGAAGAAGCGCAGCTCCAGCACCCGGTCCTTGGCATCCGGCGCGGGTGCTTCCGGGTCTTTCAGGGCATCCGCGACCTTCGCCCGCGCCTCGGCGCGGGCCTGCGCCAGCTCGGTCGCGACCGCTTCCAGTCCGGCCGCATCCCCGCTCGCCGCGGTCTCCTCCAGGCGTTCACGCCATTCGATCTGCGCCTGGATGAACTCGATGTCCTGACTGGTATCGCGTTCGGGGTCAAAGGCCACCCCGGTCCGCTCCAGCAGGTGCACCGCCCGGCGGTAGTCGTCGCCCAGGATCGCGTAGGCCTCGTTCACGTCGGCCGCCACCGCCGCCGCCATGCGGCGCGCCTGGTCACCCTGGCGCACGAAGCGGTCCGGGTGCAGTTCCGCCTGCAGGCGACGAAAGCGCTCGTCCAGCTGTTGCCGGTCGACCTCGAAGGCCACCGGCAGGTCAAACTGCTCGAATGGGTCGTTCATTGCGTCCCTTGCGACGGGCTTGCAAAAGAAAAGGGGTGGTACGACAGCCACCGGGGACGTATCCCCGGGCAACCGCCATGCACCACCCCGCGTGCGAGGCTCAGTCAGATGCTGAAGCTTTCACCGCAGCCGCACCGGGCCTTCTCGTTCGGGTTGTTGAACTTGAACCCCTCGTTCAGGCCTTCCTTGCCGAAGTCCAGCTCGGTGCCGTCCAGGTACACGAGGGACTTCGGGTTCACGACCATCTTGACGCCACGATCCTCGAAGACCGTGTCGGTCTCCTCGATATCGTCGGCGAACTCCACCACGTAGGCCATGCCGGAGCAGCCGGTCGTCCTGACGCCCAGCCGAACGCCCACACCCTTACCCCGCTTCTCGAGGAAGTTGTGGATGCGTTCGGCCGCGGGTTCGGTCACTGTAATCGCCATAGAGCCCTCAGGCAGATTTCTTCTCGGCTTCCGCGGCCTGGCCGTGGCGCTCCTGGTAGTTCGACACCGCCGCCTTGATGGCGTCCTCGGCCAGCACGGAGCAGTGGATCTTCACCGGCGGCAGGGCCAGCTCTTCGGCGATCTGGGTGTTCTTGATCTGGCTCGCCTCTTCCAGGGTCTTGCCACGCACCCATTCGGTGAGCAGCGAGCTGGAGGCGATCGCCGAGCCGCAGCCGTAGGTCTTGAACTTGGCGTCCTCGATGATGCCCTCGTCGTTGACCTTGATCTGCAGCTTCATCACGTCGCCGCAGGCCGGGGCGCCGACCATGCCGGTGCCGACCGTGTCGTCGTTCTTGTCGAAGCTGCCGACGTTGCGCGGATTTTCATAGTGGTCCAGAACCTTGTCACTGTACGCCATGACCGTTCTCCTGTTGCGTGTGTACGCGTTGCGTTAGTGGTGTCGAGCGGGCCCCTAGTGGGCCGCCCACTCGACGGTGCTCAGATCGATGCCGTCCTGGTACATCTCCCACAGCGGGGAGAGCTCGCGCAGCTTGGCGACCGCGGCGCGCACGATCTCGACCGTATGGTCGATCTCCTCCACGGTGGTGTAGCGACCGATGGAGAAGCGGATCGAGCTGTGTGCCAGCTCGTCGTCGCGGCCCAGTGCGCGCAGCACGTAGGACGGCTCCAGGCTGGCCGAGGTGCAGGCCGAGCCGGAGGACACCGCGATGTCGCGCAGCGCCATGATCAGGCTCTCGCCCTCCACGAAGTTGAACGACACGTTCAGGTTGTGCGCGACACGCTGTTCCTGGTCACCGTTCAGGTAGACCTCTTCCATGCCGTCGAGACCGGCCCAGAGGCGGTCGCGCAGCATGCGCACGCGCTCCAGCTCGGGACCCATCTCGGCACCGGCGATCGCGAACGCCTCGCCCATGCCGACGATCTGGTGCGGCGCCAGCGTGCCGGAGCGCATGCCGCGCTCGTGGCCACCGCCGTGCATCTGGGCCTCGATACGCACCCGCGGCTTGCGCCGCACGAACAGCGCACCGATGCCCTTCGGACCGTAGGTCTTGTGCGCGGAGAAGCTCATCAGGTCTACCGGCAGCTTCGACAGATCGATGGCGACCTTGCCGGTGGACTGCGCGGCGTCCACATGGAACACGATCCCGCGCTCGCGGCACAGGTTGCCGATCGCCTCGATGTCCTGGATGACTCCGATCTCGTTGTTCACGTGCATCACCGAGACCACGATGGTGTCGTCACGCATCGCGTCTTCCAGCTCCTGCATGTCGACCAGGCCGTTTTCCTTCACGCCCAGGTAGGTGACCTCGAAGCCTTCGCGCTCGAGCTGGCGCGTGGTGTCCAGCACAGCCTTGTGCTCGGTCTTCACCGTGATGATGTGCTTGCCCTTGCGCTGGTAGAAGTGCGCCGCGCCCTTGATCGCCAGGTTGTCGGCCTCGGTCGCACCGGAGGTCCAGATGATCTCCTTCGGATCGGCGCCCACCAGCTGGGCCACCTGGCCCCGGGCGTTCTCGACCGCCTTCTCCGCGTTCCAGCCAAAACTGTGGCTGCGCGAGGCCGGGTTCCCGAACAGCCCGTCCTTGGTCAGGCAGCCCGCCATCTTTTCCGCCACGCGCTCGTCGACCGGCGTGGTGGAGGAATAGTCGAGATAGATCGGCAGTTTCAGGTCACTCATGGGGCGTTAGCTCCTCTCCGCGGCCGCCTCGGCGGCCGCATGGCTTTTGTCGGTCGAGGCCTGCAGGGAGGCGCCGTGCATCACGACCTCCTGCACACCGTCTTTTTCCATTTGTTCGCGGTGGCGCTGCAGCACATCCGCCAGCGAGCGGGTACTGAGAAAGTCGTAGACCTGCTGGCTCAGATCGGTCCACAGGTCGTGCGTCAGGCAGCGCGAATCGGAATTGCAATTGGCCTTGCCACCGCAGCGGGTCACGTCCACCGGCTCGTCCACCGCCACCACGATATCGGCGACGCTGATGCCCTCCGGATCCCGGCTCAGGGCATAGCCTCCGCCCGGACCGCGGCTGCTGTTCACCAGCCCCTTGCGGCGCAGCCTGGAAAAGAGCTGCTCCAGATAGGACAATGAGAGCTTCTGCCGGCGCGCCACCTCGGCCAGGGATACCGGCCCGTTGCGGGTGTGCATCGCCACATCCAGCATGGCGGTCACGGCGTAGCGGCCTTTGGTCGTCAGTTTCATGGTTGAGTGCACTTGTCGGTCATTTGCCGGCAAGCTTAGCAATACCTGACAAAAACGATCAAGTATTCCCCTGCTGTTTACGTTCTTGTTCGCTCGTGGCAGCTCCCGGGACCTCGCATTCGTCCGGCTCCAGGCCCTCCAGATCGCAGGCCTCCAGCGGGCCGGAATCGTCTTCGCCCAGGGCCTCGCCCGGGTCGATCCCGGCGCGCTTGAGCGCCTGGCAGGCCCGCTCCATGCGTTCGTCCAGGTCGTGCACCCGCTGCACGATACGGTGGATCGCGTTGGCCACCGGGTCGGGCATGTCGCGCGACAGGCCGTAGGCATCGAAGCCCATGCGGTCGGCCATCTGCTGGAATCGTGGATCGGGCTCGGGCCGTGGCCCGATGACCCGGGCCGGGATGCCGACCGCGGTCGCATCGGCCGGCACGTCCTTCAGGACCACCGCGTTGGAGCCGATGCGCGCATGGTCGCCAACGTGGATCGGGCCCAACAGCTTGGCACCCGCCCCGATGACCACCTCGTTGCCGAGCGTCGGGTGGCGCTTGCCCCCCTCCCAGGTCGTGCCGCCCAGGGTGACCTGGTGATAGATCGTGCAGTCGTCGCCCACCTCGGCGGTCTCGCCGATCACCACGCCCATGCCGTGGTCGATGAAGAAGCGCCGGCCAATGGTCGCACCGGGATGGATCTCGATGCCGGTGAGCCAGCGGCTGAAGTTGCCGACCACCCGGCCCAGCCAGCGCAGGCGATGCGTCCACAGCCAGTGCGCGAGGCGGTGATACCACAGGGCATGCAGCCCGGGGTACGCGGTCAGCACCTCGAAGGCGTTGCGTGCCGCCGGGTCGCGGTCAAACACGCAGCGAATGTCCTCGCGCATCCTGTCAAACATCGGCCGGCCTCATTCCTGAGTCTTGCACTAAGGTATCACGCGCCCCGCGCGCGCCCTCAGCGGCCCCTTTCCGTGTGCGTCAATATACCGCGCAGCATGCGCACCTCGCTGGCGCTCAGGCCGGCCCGCAGATACAGGTGGCGCAGGCGCCGCATCAGGTGGCGCGGGTTGTCCGGATCGAGCACATCGATGGTGGTCAGGGCCTGCTCGAAATGCCGGAACAGCCCCTCCATCTCCGCCTGGGTCGCGGGCGGGTCCCGCTCCACCCCGGTCGGCTCGGCTCCGGACACGGCGGGTGCTTCGCCATTCAGCGCCGCCATGCGCAGCGCGTAGGTCATCACCTGAACGCTGCCGGCCAGATTCAGGGAGCTGAAATCGGGGACGGTGGGTATCTGCACAAAGGCATTGCAATGATCGAGTTCGGCGTTGGTCAGACCGCTGTGCTCGCGGCCAAAGACCAGGGCCACCGGCCCCTCGGGGGCGTTTCCCAGCGCCTGCCCGGCCGCGACATCGGGGCCCAGGACCGGCACCGAGTGGGTGCGCAGACGGGCGCTGGTCCCCACCACCCAGACACAGTCGCGGATCGCGGCGGCGAGATCCTCGACCACGCGCGCACCCGCCAGCAGATCGTCCGCGCCCGAGGCCAGCGCCGTCGCGTCGGCATGCGGGAACCGCTCCGGCGCCACCAGCACGAGGTCGGTCACCCCCATGGCCTTCATCGCACGTGCGGCGGAACCGATGTTGCCCGGGTGCGTCGTGCCCACCAGCACGACCCGCACCCGACCGAGGCGTTCTTCCATTCCCGGGGCCCTGTATTGAACGGTGCGGGATTGTACACGCGCACGGTCACGACTTCCCAAGAAAGAGCCGCTTGTGTATTGTTCGCGGCCTTCCCGCGGCGCGCCACAGGCGCCCGCCGGACACCCCGCAGAACACCAGGAGACCCCCATGCACCCCATGCTGAACACGGCGGTATCGGCGGCCCGCGAGGCCGGACGCATCACCACCCGCGCCTGGGGCCGGCCGGATCGCATGAATACCCGCGAGAAGGCCCGCAACGACTGGGTTTCGGACGTCGACCTCTCGGCGGAACAGGCGATCGTGCAGACCCTGCGCCGCGCCTACCCCGATCACGCGATCATGGCCGAGGAAGGCGGCGAGCAAAGCGGTGCCGATGCCGATTTCGTCTGGATCATCGACCCGCTGGACGGCACCACCAACTACCTGCGCGAGATCCCGCAGTACGGCATCTCCATCGCGCTGAAGCACAAGGGACGGCTGGAACAGGCGGTGGTCTACGACCCGCTGAAGGAAGAGCTCTTTACCGCCACCCGAGGTGCCGGTGCCTTCCTCAACAGCCGCCGCATCCGGGTCTCCGAGCGCAAGGACCTCAACGGCGCGCTTCTGGGTACCGGCATCCCGTTTCGCGAGGGCCAGGACCTGGAGCGCTACCTCAGCAGCCTGCGCCACCTGATCCCGGGCACGGCCGGCGTGCGCCGCCCGGGCTCGGCCGCGCTGGATCTGGCCTGGGTCGCCTGCGGGCGCTTCGACGGCTTCTGGGAGATGGGCCTCCAGCCCTGGGACATGGCCGCGGGCCTGCTGCTGGTGCAGGAAGCCGGCGGCGTGGTCAGCGACTGGCAGGGCAACCCGGACGTGATGCGCCGCGGCGACGTCGTCGCCGGCAACCCCAAGGTCCTCAAGGCGATGCTCCAGCGCCTGCACAAGGCCGAAAAGGAAGCCTCCGCCCGCTCCGACGCCTGAAGGGCCTGTTGGGTCACCACGAAGCACACGAAGGCACGAAGAAGGTCAGATGCGACTAACAGGAAGGTTAGAAGATCGGAAGGAATTTAGTTTGGATGAATGACCCCGGAAACGGGCAAATCGCCACCAGAAATCGTTCCTTCCAGCCTTCCCTTCTTCCTGTTAACCGCCCTTGACCTTCTCCGTGTCCTCTGTGCGCTCTGTGGTAATACAGCCCTTCAGCGATCGCGCTGCTGCAGCCAGAGGATCAGGCGGGCGTGGTGGTGCGGGTCGGACTCGATGGCGCGCCCCGGGCGCAGGTCGTATTCCGCGAACGCCGCATCCACCGCCTCGCTGGCATCACGCCACTCCGCGCTGAGACGGAAGATCAGGGTCGTCGGCGACGGCCGGTGCACCGCCGGATGGAAGCGCTGCGAGATCATCCCCGGCAGCGGCGGCTCCGGCTCCGAGCGGAAGCCGTCGTCATCGCGGAAGCGTTCCCAGGCCGCCTCCAGCAGTGCCAGCGCCGGCCCCTGCTCACCCTCGCCCGTGGCGGCCTTCCAGTCCCGCAGGCCGCGCGCGACAAAGGCGTAATCATTCAGCGTGGCCGTCCCGGCCTGATCCGCGGGCAGCCCCATCAGCGTGGGCAATTGGTCCGGATCGGAAGCGACCTCCAGCAGCCAGCCGTGCACCGCCGCACCCGCCTCGCGGAAGCGCTCGTCATGCTGCGCCCCCTCCGCAAGGGCGGAGAGCAGCAGGCCATGCGCCCCGGTCAGGACCTTCTCGTCCCGCGGCAGGCCGCGCGCCTCGCGCGCCCGGATCAGCATCTCGCGCCCGGCGTTCACCTGCTCGCGAACCTCCGCCTCGTCCAGGTCAAAGCGCTCCACCAGGGCCTCGACCCCCGCGCCGCGCCGGGGCAGGTAGCCGAGATCGAACACGGAACTGCCCTCCATGCCGAACCACGCGCGCACCAGGTCCGGGTAGTCATGGTCCGCCAGCGCGGACTCCAGATCCGCCTCGGGCCACAGGTAGGCACCCCCCTCATGCCCTTCCTCGTCGACCGCCGACAGGCTGGAGGCGAACCCGCGGAAACCACCCTCGGCGGTATCCGCCTGCTCGCCGGTCTCGTCCTCGCGCAGGGCCATGTCGCGCTTGACGAAGTCGAGGTTCTCCAGCCCCAGCTCGATCCAGTCTTCGCGACCGAAATGCTCACCGGCCCGTAGATACAAAAGCGCGAGCTGGGCCTGATCCTCCAGCATCACCTCGAAATGGGGCTCGTTCCAGTCCGGCGACTCGGAATAGCGGAAGAACCCGCCCCCCAGCACGTCACGCAGACCGGAGTGCGCCATCTCGTCGAGCGTGATTTCCAGGAACTCGCCGACCCAGGGAGGCGCGGTGCCCGCCTGTTCGGCCTCCAGCATCGCGTGCAGATACGGCGAATGCGGGAACTTGGTGGAGCTGCCGAACCCGCCCTGCAGGTCGTCGGACTCGCGCTCCAGGCGACTCCACAACACCTGCGGCAGGCGGCCGGCGCGGCTTTCCGACAAGGGCTCCTCGCCCGCACGCAGTTGCTGGGTCAGCTCGTCACTGCCGCGCCGCGCCAGATCGACCAGCCGGTCGTAGTCCGCCTCCAGGCGTTCGGTAATGCCGTCGAGGAACTCGGCGAACTGATCGCGCGGGGCATAGACCACGCCGGTCAGGGCATGCCCCTGGGGCGTAACCACCACGTTGAGCGGCCAGCCCGCGCTCCCGGCAGTGGCGCGCTGAAACTCCAGCAGGTAGCTGTCCAGCGCCCCGTCGACCTCGCGATCGACCTTCACCGGGATGAAATTCTCGTTCAGCCGCTCGGCAATGCCCTCGTCCTGGAAGCTCTCTTCCTGCATGACGTGGCAGTAGAAGCAGGAGTAGTAACCGCTGGAGATCAGCAGCGGCCGCCGCTCCTCCCTGGCCTGTTCCAGCAGGGCCGGATCCCAGGCCCGCCACTGGACGGGGTCGTCCGTGTGCAGCCGGAGGTAGGGCGAGATGCTGTCGGCCATCTCGGGGTTGGCCTGCGCCGCACCGGGCATCGCGAGGGCTGCGACCAGCAGCGAAACGACCAGACCGACCCGGCGATTTTCCGGCGTTGCAAACATGTGACCCTCCAGCAGCATCTAGAAAAGGTTGCTACCCTTTGGGACGCGAAGACCGGAAAGGTTCATCCCTGCAGCCCAATGGTCTCCGCGGATCGCATCCGGGATCCGGCACTTGTACATGCGCTGTATAAATGTCGTACAATTTCTCCATGGCGAGCGCAACGCACATCGAACTTCAAGACGAAGAAGGCCTGTACCCGATCCGCCACGTGTGTGCGGAAACGGGCATCAACGACGTGACGCTGCGCGCCTGGGAGCGTCGCTACGGGCTCATTCGTCCCATGCGCACGCCCAAGGGCCACCGGCTCTACAGCCCCGGCGATATCGCCCGCATCAAGCGAATCATGGAACTGCTGGACCAGGGCATCCCGGTCTCCCAGGTCCACCGGGTTCTGGACGACGAACCCACAGCCGCCACTCCCCGCCCGGATCCGGACGCGACCGAAGACGCCCCGGACACCACCACAACGCCCCGTCATCGCGACAGCCCCGGCCCCGGGATTGCACCCCACACCATGGACCCGGTTGCCGAGGCACTGTACGACTCGGTCACGGATCTGGATGCAGGGGAGCTGGATCGCGTCTACGCCCGGCTGGTCATGCGCCACGGCTGGAATGGCGTGCACGAAAGCGCCTTCCTCGAGGTGTACCGCCGCCTGCGCGAGGAATCCCGACACAATGCCGAGGGCGAGGTCCGCCTGGCGGTGTTCGCCGCCTGGGCCACGGCGGCATTCGCGGACCAGCTGCGCTCGGCCACGCGCGCCTGCGACGACCCGTCCTACCCCTGCTTGGTGCTCGGCGGCGGCCACCAGCAAGTCGGTGGTATGCTGCTGCAGCTTGCCTGCGCCCGCCACGGCCTGAAGACCCTGCCCCTGTTCGACGCCACCAGCCCCGAGGGTCTGGAGACGCTGATGCGCCGTCTGCGTGCCCCGGCGCTGATCATCCATGGTTCCTCGCAGTTGATGCGCAGCCCCGAACTGCCCCGGGTGGAGGCCATCCTCAACCAAGCCGGACCGCCCTGCTACCTTGCCGGCTCGGCCGCGCTGGAGCTTTCCAAGGTCAAGCACGGCCGCACGGTGGAGGTTCTGCCCGGACCGCCGCTGGAGGCCGCCGCACGACTCTCCCGGCACCTGCCCCAGTAGCCGCCGCGCGCGCCTCCCGGCTCAGTGGCCACCTCCGCCGCATCCGTGCGCACCCTCCTGGTTGTGCTCGGCGACCAGCTCGCCCCCGACCACCCGGTTCTGCAGGAGCTGGACCCCGACCGGGATGCCGTGTGGATGGCCGAGGTGGCCCACGAATCCCGCCACGTCCTCTCGCATGCGGCCCGCACCACCCTGTTTCTGTCGGCGATGCGCCACTTCGCCCGGCAGCTCCGCAAGGCAGGCCTGAGCGTTCACTATCGCCATCTCGGGGAGCACCCCGAGCCAACCCTGGGCGAGGCCTTGGACACCGACCTGGAACGGCTCCAGCCGACCCGGGTGATCGTCCTCCAGCCGGGGGAACATCGTGTATGCCGTCAGCTTGAGGCCACCTGCCGCACCCGGGGCGTGCCAATGGAGGTCCGCGAGGATCCCTGCTTCCTGGTATCGCAGACGACCTTCGAGCAATGGGCCGGGACGCGCAAGCAGCTGCGCATGGAGTACTTCTACCGCCAGCAGCGAGCCGCCCTGGGCATCCTGATGAATGGCGACGAACCCGCCGGTGGACAGTGGAACTTTGACGCCGACAACCGCGGACATTTCGGCCGGGACGGGCCCGGCCTGCTGCCGCCCCCCGTCGCCTTCGAACCCGACACGATCACGCGCGAATGCCGGGATGCCGTCGCCCGGTATCTGCCGGAACTGGCGGGCCAGACGGATGCGTTCGACTGGCCGGTCACCCCGGAACAGGCACAACAGGCCCTGGCCGACTTCATCCAGCACCGCCTGCCCCTGTTCGGCACCTATCAGGACGCGATGTGGACCGACCAGCCGTGGCTCTATCACGCCCGCCTGTCGGCCGCGCTGAACCTGCACCTGATCCATCCGCGCTCGGTGATCGACGCGGCGGAACAGGCCTGGCGCGACGGCCATGCGCCGCTCCCCGCGGTCGAGGGGTTCATCCGGCAGATCCTCGGCTGGCGCGAATACGTGCGCGGGCTGTACTTCCACTTTGGCGAGGCCTGGCACGAATGGAACGCCCTGGAGGCGGAGCAGCCGCTGCCGGCCCTCTACTGGGATGCCGAAACCTCCATGCAGTGCCTGCACCAGGCCGTGGGCCAGACCCTGAAACGCGGTTATGCGCACCATATCCAGCGACTGATGGTCACCGGGCTGTTCGCCCAGCTCCTGGGCGTGCGCCCGGCCGAGATCCACGCCTGGTATCTGGGTATCTACGTCGACGCCGTGGAGTGGGTGGAACTCCCCAACGTGGTGGGCATGTCGCAGTATGCCGACGGCGGCCGCATGGCCTCCAAGCCGTACGTCGCCACCGGCCGCTACATTCAGCGCATGAGCAACTACTGCCGGCACTGCCCGTTCGACCCGGCCGAAGCCCTCGGCGCGAAGGCCTGTCCGTTCACCACGCTCTACTGGGACTTCCTCGACCGTCACCGCGAGCGCTTCGCCCGCCACCCGCGCACCGCGCTGCAGTGGAAGCACCTCGAGAAGATGGACCCCGAACGCCTCGAGGCCATCCGCGACCAGGCCCGCCACATCCGCAACACACTCGCGCAGGGAGACCGTATCTGATGCCGCGCCCCGGCCCCACCCTCGTCTGGCTGCGCCGCGACCTGCGCCTGGCCGACCAGCCTGCCCTGCACGCCGCCAGCGAGCGCGGCGGGCCGGTCATCCCGGTGTTCATCCATGCCCCGGAGGACGAGGCGCCCTGGCAACCGGGGGCCGCATCCCGCTGGTGGCTGCACCACAGCCTGCAGGCCCTGGACCAGGACCTTTGCAAGAACGGTTCGCGCCTGATCCTGCGCGCCGGCCCCGCCCTTGACAACGTGCGGACCCTGGTACGCGAGACCGGTGCCACTGCCGTCTACTGGAACCGCCTGTACGACCCCGCCCGGGTCCTGCGCGACCCGGAGATCAAGGCCGGCCTGCGCGCCGATGGCCTCGAAGTCCACAGCTTCAATGCCCACCTGCTGGTCGAGCCCTGGGAGGTCGAAACCGGCCAGGGCCGGCCCTACAAGGTCTTCACCCCATTCTGGAAGGCCTGCCTGCACCGCGGCATTGATCGCGACCCGCTGCCCGCGCCCAACGACCTGCCGCCCCCCGATGCCTGGCCCGCCAGCCTGCGCCCGGAAGACCTCGGACTCCTGCCCGAGATCGACTGGGCCGGGGGCCTGCGCGCCGCCTGGACGCCCGGGGAGGACGCGGCCCACCAGCGGCTGACGCAATTCCTCGACGGCGCGCTGCACGCCTACGCCAGCGAACGCGACCGCCCGGACCATGACGGTACCTCGCGCCTGTCACCGCATCTGCACTTCGGCGAGCTCTCCCCGCGCCAGATCCTGCGCGCCCTGCGCCAGACCGGCCTGCATCCGGACCACGGAGGACCCGAGGCCTTCGTGCGCGAGCTCGGCTGGCGCGACTTCGCCCATCACGTGCTCTATCACTTCCCCCACACCCCGGAACGGCCGCTGAACCCGCGCTTCGAGGCCTTCCCCTGGCGCGAGGACGCGGCGGACCTGCGCGCCTGGCAGCAGGGCCGCACCGGGCTCCCGATCGTCGATGCCGCCATGCGCCAGTTGTGGGAGACCGGCTGGATGCACAACCGCCTGCGCATGGTGGTCGGCTCCTTCCTGACCAAGAACCTGCGCCTGCACTGGCAACACGGCGCGCACTGGTTCTGGGACACCCTCGTGGATGCCGACCTCGCCGCCAACACCCTGGGCTGGCAGTGGGCCGGAGGCTGCGGCGCCGATGCCGCGCCCTACTTTCGCGTGTTCAACCCGCAAACCCAGGGCGAACGCCACGACCCCGACGGCGCCTTCGTGCGCCGCTTCGTCCCCGTACTCAAGGACGTCGAAACGCGGTATATTCACGCGCCCGGCGCCAGCGGCGCACGCGGCTATCCGGCCCCCATCGTGGACCTGAAAGCCAGCCGCCAGGCCGCACTCGAGGCCTTCCAGGCCATCAAAGACCACTGATCGAAACAGGCCCCTACCATGAGCTTCTCCGAACAGAACCTGCAGTACCCCAAGGACGTGAGCTACAACTTCAGCCGCTACGACGACACCACCCCGGTACGCGTCACCCACGAGGGCAAGCGCTTCATCGGCCAGCTGCTGAACCACGAGGCTCCCTACCGTATCCGCGTCACCGAGGAGGTCGTCAGCCCGGGCGCCTCGCGCTTCATCTCGGTGCGCGAGATCCAGGTCCAGACCCTCGAAGCGGTGGAATTTCTGCACAACGGCCACCACGGGCACTGAACCACTGCCGACGGCCGCGCCCGACTCCGGGCGCGGCCGTTGTTCCCCCGGCGTCGACCCGACATCGCTGCACGCAGCGCGCGCGGGACTGCTACTCTCGTAACAGGACCTCCGCCAAAAGGGACGACTGCCATGCACCGCTTACTTGCATCTTTCCTGCTTGGTGCCCTGCTGCTCCCCGGCCTGGCACTCGCCGACAAACCCGGCGATCAGCGTGCCATTGCCGGCATGGACACCGGGCGCATCCTCTGGGACATCACCATCGGCGAACCCGACCGGCTGATCGCCCGCCTGAGCGTGATCCGCGAGACCTACGACGACATGCAGCGCCAGGGCCTGGAGCCGGAGATGGTGTTTGCCTTCCGGGGCGGCGCGGCGGGGCTGATCGCCCGCTCCACCGACCACCTCGATATCGAGGACGTCTCCGCCGTGCGCCATATCCACGAACGGCTGGAGGGCCTGCTGGAACTGGACGGCATCCACATGGAGGCCTGCAGCATTGCCACGCGGCGCTTCGACCTCGAACAGGACGACCTGCTGCCCGGGATTCACCTGGTCGGCAACACGTTCCTCTCGATCATGGGCTACGAAAACCAGGGCTATGCAACCATCCGCATTGACTGACCCCGGCCGCGGAATGCCGGTACAATCAACCCGGACGGAGATGGGGCCCGCCCCTGCACCGCAAATGCGGCGGCGGCCCGGTACACGAACGCCCTGACCGGATCGCGGAAGGCCACAAACGGCCGCTGACGAAGAAGACGGGAGACCTGCTTGGCGCATATGGAAATCACGACCTTCGGCACCGTCGGCGTGCGCGTGGAGGACCGTGACATACCCGCTCTCTCCGGGACGAAACTCGGCCTGCTCCTCACCTATGTGGCGGCCGAGAGCCCGCGGCGTATCCCGCGCGAGGAACTGGCCCGCCTGTTCTGGCCCGACCTGGACGCCGACAGCGCCCGGGTCAACCTGCGCCAGGGCCTGTTCCAGCTGCGTCGCCAGCTACCCGCCGGCGACCCGCCCCTGCTCGACACGACGCCCCGCTATGTGCGCTTCCAGCCGCAAGCGGACTCGCGCATCGACTTCCTCACCCTGCAGCGTGCGCGCTCCGAGCGCCGCACGACCGAGGGGCGGGAGACCACGGCACCCCCGCCGGACCTGGCCATTGTGTGCGAGTACCGCGGACACTTCCTCGAGGGCCTGCGCGCCCTGCAGGACCTGCCGGAACTATCCGCCTGGGCCCAGTCCCAGCGCGACCATCACTGGCAGAATCTTCTGGTCTTCATCGGCCACAATCTCCCCGAACTCGCCAAGCCCAACGAGGGCGAACCCCTGCTGGCCGAGCTCCACCGCCTGCTGGCCATGGAGCCCCACGACGAGACCCTGCACCACCTCCTGATGAAGGCCCTGGCGGCCAGCGGCCACCCCAAGCGCGCGCTCGAGCACTATGCCCACCTGGAGGCCGAGGCCGGCAAGCCCCCGGGCGAACTGCTGGCGCGCACGCGCGAGGAAATCCTGGGCGCCGAACGCGCCGAGGCCAGCCATCAGCACGCCAGCCCCGAGGATGCCGAGCCCGCCACCCTGCGCCCCGAACGCCGTCGGGTCACGGTCGTGGCCTGCCATGTACAGCCCGATGCCGACGCCGACATCGAGATCCAGCAGCAACAGGTCAACCGCACGCTGGAGCATGTCGACTTCGTCCTGTTGAGCCACCACGGCCATGTCGTGCCCTCGCCCGGCCATGGCCTGCTCGCCTATTTCGGCTATCCCGCCGGACGCGAAGAGGCGACGGTCGACGCCGTGCATGCCGCCTGGCAGGCGCTGGAGAGCGCCCCCGGTGACTGCCAGCTGCGCCTCGCCGTGGATACCGACCTGATCGTCACCGGCGCCGACCCGGATCTGCCCGACCCCGCCGGCCAGCTCACCGCCCGCGTACACGAGTGCGCCCAGCGCGCCGACCCCGGCACCCTGCGCGTCAGCGCACCCACCCATGCCCGCGTGTCCGGCTACTTCAGCTTCCGCGAGGCGGAGGACGGCACGGGCGCCTACCGCGTCACCGGCGATCCCGGTCCGCTGGACCGCGTGGATGCCCAGACCCTGCGTGGCCTGACGCCGCTGACCGGCCGCAACCCGGAACTGCAGGCACTGCGTAGCCACTGGGATCAGGTGCTCGACCGCGACGAGGTCCGCTTCGTGCTGGTTCAGGGCGAGGCCGGTCTGGGCAAGAGCCGCCTGGCCCGCGGGCTCGATCTCCAGGTCCGCGGCCAGGCCCGCTCACGCTACCTGCTCAAGTGCCGCGAGGACCGCGCCCGCCAGCTCCTGGCCCCGGTACGCCAGGCCTTCGCCACCTGGATGGGACACGACACCCTGCGCGATGCCCGAAAGCGCCGACTCGCCGGCGCCCTCAAGCATGCCGGGGTCGCCCCGGAGCTTGCGCCACGCCTGGCCCACTGGCTCACCCATCCGGACGCCGACGGCCCCGAAAGCCTCGCCCACGAAGGGCTGGACCGCGACCGCATCATCGACACCCTGGTCGAACTGGTGCAGCGGCGCGCCGCCCACGGTCCGACCCTCCTGATCTGCGACGATCTCCACTGGATGGACTCGGGCACGGCGGAGTTCCTGCGCCGGCTGTACCAGCGCCTGCAGCACCAGCCGGTGATGGCCATCCTGACCGCGCGCATGAGCTTCCGCTCCTCCTGGCGCGATCTCTCACTGCAGCACATCCGACTGCACGGCCTGGACGATGCCGCCGCCCGCGACCTGGTCGATCGCCTGGACCCCCACGGCCGCCTGGCCAGCGGCGTGCGCGACCAGCTGGTCGAACGCGGCGAAGGCGTGCCGCTGTTCCTCGAGGAACTTACGCGGTATGCCCTGGAGGCTGCCCGCAGCGGTCAGCTCCCGGACACCCTGCCACCCGGTCTCTCCAACCTGCTGGTCGCACGCCTGGAACAGCTGGGCAGCGCCCGGGAACTGGCCCACTCGGCCGCGGTCATCGGCCGCGACTTCGATACCCGCATCCTCAGCCGACTGCGTGGTCAACCCGCCGACACCATCCGACGGCAGCTGACCCGGCTGACCGGAAAGGGATTCATCGAACCCGCCGGCATGGTGGACGGCGTGCGCTATCGCTTCCGCCACGCCCTGTTCCGCCAGGCGGCCTACGAGTCGATGCTGCTGAGCGAACGCACGCGCCTGCACGGCCAGCTGGCCGACCTGATGCAGGAAGACGGCGAGAACGGCATGCAGACCGCGGACTGGGGCCGCATCGCCAGCCACCTCTACCATGCCGCTCGCTACCCCGAGGCGGTCAGCGCCTGCCTGCATGCCGGCGAGGCGGCGTTCGCGCGAGGCCTCCTGCCCGAGGCCTCGCACTACTTCGAGGATGCCCTGGCCTGCCTGGAGCGCCATCCGGCAGCTCACAAGGAACATGACCCGACGGATTTGGAACACAACACGCTGCGGGCCCTCGGCGGGCTCGGCGCGTCCAATCTGGCCCTGCTGGGCTACGGTTCGCGCACGGTCAATGACATCTTCGAACGGGCCATGCACCTGACCGCGCCGGAGCAGGATCCGGTGCAGTACTTCCGCGTGCTGTGGGGTTTGTGGCACGGCGCCGGCTCCTGGCATGGCTTCACCGAGGCCCACCGTCTCGCCGGGGAGATGGAACAGCTCGCCGAGCGATCCGGCGACCGCCTGCTGCGGATCGCCGCCCATTACGTACAGGGCAACACCCACTTCTGGACCGGTCGCTTCGCCGAGGCCCTGGAACATCAGACCCGGGCGGTGGAGCTCTATCGCGAGGAAGACCACGCCGCCCTGGTAGCCCGGCACACCGAGAACCCGGCCATCAGCGCGCGCGGCTTCATGGCCTGGACGCTGCTCCACCTGGGGAACCACGCGCGCGCCTGGGCCGAGATGGACACCGCCTGCGAGCAGGCGGACGCACTCGGCCATCGGCCCACCGAGGCCTTCGTGCAGGCCTTCCGCGCCGTGCTCGGCTTCTACAGCGGGGATCCGGACTCCACCCTGCCGGCGGCACGCCGAACGCTCGCCATCGCGCGCGATTACGACTACCCGCTGTGGCGCGCCGCCGGCATCACCCTCGAGAGCTGGGCCCTCGCCCGCCAGGGACAAGCCGACGCCTGTCAGACCATCGAGCAGCAGGTGGAGGCCATGCGTCACATCATGGACGGGGTCAACACCATCTTCCAGTACATCCTGCTGGACGCCCTGCAGGCCAGCGGCACCGCGGCGGACCAGCGCCTGAGCGTCGCCGACGTCGCCCTGGCCGGCTGCCGCAAGCGGGGCGACCTCGCGTTCGAAGCGCCGATCCGGCGCCTGCGCGCCGTGGCCCTGCTCGACCAGAGCCAGGGACGCGACGAAGAAGGCTGGCACGAACTCGAGCGCGCCCGCCGTATCGCCCACGAACAGGGCAACCCCAATATCGAGCGCCAGGCCCTACTGGATCATGCGCGCTACGCCACGGACCCCCAGGTGCAGTCCTGGGCCGAGCGCGAACTCCTGCGCATCAACCACTGCATCATTCCCCGCCCGCACCCGGACGAACCCCGCCAGCGCGACCCCCGCCTCGCCTGAGGCCGTACACGCTCCAGCGAACGGGACAGCCCACAACCGGGGCCGCGGCGGTGGTGCTGCCACCACCCAAAAAAGAAAAGGCCCGAACCTTCCGGTTCGGGCCTTCTCGGGATATGGCGTCCCCACGGGGATTCGAACCCCGGTCGCCGCCGTGAAAGGGCGGTGTCCTAGGCCTCTAGACGATGGGGACGTAGAGGCAACGTCTTGTTGCTATTCCGGTGGGCCTTTGGGCCGGTCTTCTTCGCTACCCGGTGGCCGATGCAGAAGCGTCGTCACCAGACCGTTGAATACCAGCAAAAACCCGATCGGTACCAGCGCGATGAGGGGCTTGGACCAGGTCTGTTCCCCGGTGAGCATCAGCCCGAATCCGCCGATCAATCCGACTACTGCCAGCACCAATCCAACGTAGAGTGATATGACCCCGAAACGATGCATTGATGAACTCGCAAATCACCTGAGTGGTGGAGCCAGGCGGGATCGAACCGCCGACCTCCTGCATGCCATGCAGGCGCTCTCCCAGCTGAGCTATGGCCCCGTGTCAGGCGAGCGCGTACTGTAGCCAGCACCCCGAAATGTGTCAACCCGCTTCGGCGGAAATTTTCGCCAGCGCGCGGTCGATGCGGGCCAGGGCGCGCTCGCGCCCGATGAGCACCAGCGTATCATCGATAGGCGGGGAGACCGTACCCCCGGTGAGGGCCACGCGCAGCGGCTGTGCGACCTTGCCGAGCTTCAACTCCAGGCGCTCGCCGGTATGCACCACCACCTCGTGCAGCGGCTCCTTTTCCCAGGCGCCCAGTGCGCTGAACCCGTCGTGCAGGGTCTGCAGCACGGGCTTTGCCTCGGCGGTCAGCTGCTTGCGCGCGGCCTTCTCGTCGTAGTCCTCGAACTCGCGATAGAAGTACACGCTGTTCTCGGCCATCTCGCGCAGCGTGCGCGCGCGTTCGCGCTGGGCGATCACCACATCGCGCATCGCCGGACCATTGGCCGGATCGATGCCCAGCTGGCCCAGGTGCCAGCCGAACTCCAGCGCCACATGATCCGGGTCCAGCGACTTGATGTAGTGCTGGTTGAGCCACAGGAGCTTGTCGGGGTTGATCGCCGAGGCGGACTGGTTGACGTCCTCGATATCGAACAGACGCACCAGTTCGTCCACCGAGAAGATCTCCTGGTCGCCGTGGGCCCAGCCCAGGCGCACCAGGTAGTTCAGCAGCGCCTCCGGCAGGTAGCCCTCGTCGCGGTACTGCATCACCGAGACCGCCCCGTGGCGCTTGGACAGCTTGGCACCGTCCGGGCCCATGATCATCGGCAGGTGGCCGTAGCGCGGCGGTTCCACGCCCAGCGCTTTCAGGATGTTGATCTGGCGCGGGGTATTGTTCAGGTGGTCATCGCCACGGACCACATGGGTGATCCCCATGTCCATGTCGTCGACCACCACCGTCAGGTTGTAGGTCGGCGAGCCGTCGGAGCGGGCGATGATCAGGTCGTCCAGCTCGCTGTTCTGGAACGCGACCTTGCCACGCACCATGTCATCGACGACGGTCACGCCCTCGTCCGGCGTGCGAAAGCGGATGACCGGCTCCACGCCCTCGCGCGGCTCGGTGCGCGCACGGCAGCGACCGTCGTAGCGCGGCTTTTCCTTGCGCGCCTTCTGCTCCTCGCGCATCGCATCCAGCTCTTCCTTCGTGCAGTAGCAGCGATAGGCGTGGCCTGCAGCCATCAGCTGGTCGATCACCTCCTTGTACCGGTCGAAGCGTTCCGTCTGGTAGAACGGCCCGTGATCGTAGGTCAGCCCCAGCCAGTTCATGCCCTCGAGGATCGCGTTCACCGACTCCGCGGTGCTGCGCTCCAGATCGGTGTCCTCGATCCGCAGTACGAACTCGCCACCATGGTGGCGGGCGTACAGCCAGGAGAACAGCGCGGTGCGGGCACCGCCGATATGCAGATAGCCGGTCGGACTGGGGGCAAAACGGGTGCGAAAACTCATGCGGGCTACTCGTCTCGATCGGGAGGTGGAAAACGAAGGCGCATAGGGTAGCAGAACGCCACTGCACTGCCGCGCGGACCGCCGACTATACTCGAAATGAGTACACAGACCGGCCGAACCCGGGCCCAAGGAGTACCCATGAATACCGCTCTTACTCGGCTCTCCACACTGCTCGTGCTGACGGGAGGCCTCGCGCTGGCCGGAAGTGCCATGGGCAGCGACCGCATCGCGCCGCCGGATGGCGCGAAGGTCTATTTCATCAGCCCGCAGGATGGCGAAACGCTCGAAAGCCCGGTGCGGGTCCAGATGGGCCTGCGCGGCATGGGTGTCGCCCCGGCCGGTGTGGAGATGGACAACACCGGCCACCACCACCTGCTGGTGAACAAGCCGCTCGACGAGGTGGACCTGGACGCCTCGCTGCCCTTCTCCGACCACAAGCGCCATTTCGGCGGCGGGCAGACCGAGGGCGAGCTGGAACTGGAACCCGGCGAATACGCCCTGCAACTGCTGTTCATGGACTACCGTCACATCAGCTTCGACCCGCCCGTTGTCTCCGAGAAGATCACGATTACCGTGGAATAGATCTGTACCACACCATCAAAAAGCCCCCCTCCGTTTCCGGAGGGGGGCTGGCGCATTCGATTCCGATGCGGCCGGTTACGGCAGCGCAGGAATCTCGAACTGCGGCATGTCGCCGGTCAGCGCGTGCATGAAGGCCTCGATATCCGCGACCTCGTCATCGCTGAAGTCCTGCCCCAGCATTTCCTCGCCCATGATGCGGATCGCCTCTTCCAGCGTGGCGGTCTCCCCGTTGTTCATGTAGGGGTAGGTCAGGGCCACGTTGCGCAGGGTCGGGGTCTTGAACGCAAACCGGTCGCTCTCCTCACCCGTGACCAGGTAGCGGCCCTCGTCCTCCGAACCCGGCACCTGGATACGGTGGAAGTTGCTGTCGGTCAGCGCCGGCCCACGGTGACAGGCCACGCAGCCGTTGTCGGCGAACAGTTTCATCCCGCGCATCTGCTGCTCGCTCATCGCGCCCTCATCCCCGGCCAGCCAGCGATCCAGCGGCGAGTTCGGGGTGTTCAGCGTACGCTGGAACGTCGCCAGCGCCTTGGCCACGTGGTCGGTATTGATCACGTTGTCGCCGTCATAGTCGGGATAGGCGGCCTCGAATTTCTCCTGGTACTCATTGAACTCCTCCAGGCGGGCGATCGCATCCTCCAGCGGCATCGCCATCTCGATCGCGTCCTGGATCGGGCCCAGGGCCTGCCCCTCCAGGTCGTCCTCTCGGCCATCCCAGAACTGCGCGGTGAAGAAGCCGGAATTCAGCACGGTCGGGGTATTGCGCTCGCCAACCTGGCCGTCATGGCCTACCGCGCGCGGGATGCGGTCCGCCCAGCCCAGCGCCGGGTTGTGGCAGGTCGCGCAGGAGATCACGCCGGAGCTGGAGATGCGCGGCTCGAAGAACAGCATCTTGCCCAGCTCGATCTTCTCCTTGGTCATCGAGTTGTCCGCCGGGATCGGCGGCAGCGCCGGCAGCGGCTCGAACACATCGCGATACTGCGAGTAATCAGTATCCGCCACGGCGGGCGCGGCCACGCCCAGCGCCAGGGCGGTGCAGGCCGAAAAGATGGCGCTGCGAAGATAAGAACCTCGGATCATGGCAAAGTCTCCCTGAAATTGGATCGGTGTCGGCGAAGACCGATATAGACTCGGTCCAAATCACCTGAATCCCACCCTATCGACCCGGTATTCGATCGACCAGCGAAATCAGCGCTCCCGTTGATCCAGATCAATCACTGCGGTTGGTCGCTCATCAAACGCTCTTCTTGCCAGCCTGTTTGCACCCCAGTACCCTTCGCCCCGCCTCCAGGTGCCCTGGCGTTCCATCGCCGGGGATAATCGGGAAGCCGGTGCGCGAACTGCCGTTCGCAATGCCGGCACTGCCCCCGCAACGGTAGGTGAAGACAACGGATCAACAACCACTGCGCCGCAATTCGGTGTGGGAAGGCGATCCGCCCGGGCACCCCCGCCCGCTTCACGAGTCCGGAGACCGGCCAGGAGGAAACCTGACGCTGCGGCGGGCAAGCGGTCGGGTCGGGCTTGCTGTGTCTATAGTCCCCGACCTCCCCTGGCCCACCCAGCGTCGTTCCATCCACGGCGCACGGGGTGTGCGTCCCAGGGAGAATGACCTTGAACAAACCGACCCGACGACCCGGCCGGCCGCCACTCCTGGCTCCGGCCCCGACCCTTCTCGGCCTGTTGATCGCCAGTGGCGGGGCTTCCCCCCTCCAGGCACAGTTCGAGTTCGGCAGCGAAGCCGACGGCTTCGCCATCACCCTGGACCCGCTCATCCAGGGCCGCTACGCCATCGAGCGGGTCGACGAGGGAACCACCACCGAATTCGACTTTCGCCGTGCCTGGCTGGACACGACGGGCACCCTCTTCCACCCCGATCTTAGTTTTCGCCTGCAGCCCGACTTCAGCAGCGGCGAGCTCTCGATGCGCGATGTCTGGCTCCAATACGCACTGACCGAGTCCCTCGACCTGCGCGCCGGCCAGTTCACCGTGCCCTTCGGCCTGCCGCGGGACATCGGTGGCCCCAACCGGCTGTTCACCGAATTGAGCATCGCGGGGAATCAGTTCGAGGTCCCGGCTGGACGCGATACCGGCGTCACCCTACTGGGGGGCGACGGCGACGACCGGGCCTGGGCCATCGGCGTGTTTGATGGTCGCGGCCGCCTTGACCAGCGGGATGACCGACCGTCCACCTCCGGCCACCTGTTCAGCGCTCGGGGGGCCTGGGCACCGGTAGGCACCCTTCCACGCGACAACACGACCGTCGGCAAGCCGGTCGAGCATACAGTGGCCCACGGCGTCGGCCTGCAGGCGGCGAACCGCAATCACCTGCGCGACTGGACTCGCGGGCGGGAGAACCAGGTAAATCAGCAACGCGCCGACTGGGTCACCGCAACGGCCGACAGCGTCGTCAAGTTTGCCCGCACCGCCATTTCATTCGCCGCCTTCCGCCGCGACGTATCGCCCGATCACGGCCCCGCATACCACGACTTGGGCGCCGAACTCGAGCTGGCTCAGGCACTGCCCTGGGAGGGGCTAGAGGTTGCCGCGCGCCACGCTGTGCTGCGCCACGACGCCGGCGACGACCTCGGCACCGACGAGCGCTGGCAGCGCGAGCGGGGCGCCGGCCTCAACTGGTACCACCGCGGCCAGCGACAAAAAACCCAATTGATGTGGCTGGACCGCGACGCCGGCACTTCGGACTGGGAGCTGCACTTGCAGCACCAATTCCGCTTCTGACACTGGAAAGGAGATCCGACATGACTCGAACCCCCTTTACACCGGCCCTCCGGATCGCCGGCCTTGTCCTGTTCCTGCTTGCTGCCACCGGCGCCCATGGCGACGAGGTGACGCTCCCCATGCCCGGCCCCTGGGGCAAAGACTACAGCGAGACGATGGACAACCCGGCCACAGTAGACGCCACCGAGGCCTTCCAGCGCTTCCGCCAGCAAAGCATGCAGGGCACCTCAGCCACCTACCGCAGCATCGAGCAGATCCTGCGCTACGACGCACCGTTCGCCGAGCGCCTGCCCGACCTGGCCGAGGAACTGGCGCGCCGAGCCGCCGACATCGAAACCTGGTTCGCTCGCGAGACCCCGGCGCGGGACGGCGAACCCGGCGCCCTGCCCGCGGCCTGGGAGGACCCGGAGTTCTCCGAGTACAAGGCAGCCTACCGCGAGGCCGCCGAACGACTGCAGCGCAAGGTCGAGGCGGCCGAGGACCTGGAGAACGAAGACTTCCAGCTTCGCGCCACCGAGGCCCTGAACGGCGTGCGCCACCATTGCTTGGCCTGCCACGACCACTACCGCCGCCGCTAAACCGGGCGGGAACCAAGGGGCCGCCTCACGGCGGCCCTTTCCGTGGTCCTGATCGAGAAGAAACCGCCTTCGCCTGCAAGCAGACTCCTACAGGTTCCTGGCGATGTGGGAACCTGCTTGCAGGCGAAAAGCCCAGTGCCCCACAACACCCACCGGAGTCACCCCTGCCTGCGGAAGATCGGGGCCGCCGCCGCTTAGTCCCCGTCCATGCCGCGGTAACGGCGCACATGCGCCGGGTCGTACAGCGCACTGTCGCGGAAATCGCCCGGGTCCAGCGCCGGGCCCACCAGGATCAGCGCCGAGCGCCGCGTGGTCAGGGCCTGCGCCCGTTCCGCGATATTCCCCAGCGAACCGCGCACCACGGTCTCGTCCGGCCAGCTGGCACGGAAGACGATGGCCACCGGGCAGTCGCAGCCGTAGTGCGGCCGCAGGTCCTCGACCACGGTCTCGATATTGTGCAGCGAAAGATGGATCGCCAGGGTCGCCCCGGTGGCGGCAAAGCTCGCCAGCCGTTCGCGCTCCGGCATGGAGGACGCCCGTCCCGGCGTGCGCGTCAGCACCACCGACTGCGCCACCTCCGGCACCGTCAGTTCCCGCCCCAGAGTCGCGGCGGCGGCGGAGAATGCCGGCACGCCGGGCGTGATGCTGTACTCGATCCCGGCCGCCTCCAGCCGACGGATCTGCTCGCCCAGCGCGCTGTAGACCGACAGGTCGCCGGAGTGCAGGCGCGCCACGTCCTGGCCCGCCGCGTGGGCGCGTTCGATCTCCTCCATGATCGCGTCCAGCGTCAGCGGCGCGGTGTTGACCACGCGCGCCCCCTCCGGGGCATGTTCCAGCACGGCCTCCGGCACCAGTGAACCCGCGTACAGGCACACCGGACAGGCCGCAATACGATCCCGGCCGCGCAGGGTCAGCAGATCCGCGGCACCCGGGCCTGCACCGACAAAATGAACCGTCATGATGACTCCTCGAAAAGATGTTGGCGGTCGACCCAGGCCACCGCGCAGCTGGCCTGCGGTGACAGACGCCGCGGCAACAGCAGACGCGCGCCCTCGCCGGCCGCTGCCAGCGCCGCTGCCTCGGCCACGGAACCGACCCCGGCCGTTGCACGCACCCGTGGCGATTCCGTCAGCACTCCCCCCTGGCAGTCCGCAAGGGCGGCCATGGACGGGAATACGAGTTCCAGTTCCAGCTCCCGTGCGACCGTCGCCAGCATGCGACTGTCACTCTTATGCACCGGTGCCGCCAGCTGCCGGGCCCCGAGCACTCCGGCACGCTCCACTCCCAGCACGGCGCGAGCCTCGGCCAGTACCTCGCGCATCAGACCCTCCAGCTCCCGGGCCGTACAGGCGGAGGCGAAGCCGACGCCCGGCACGACCAAGCCCCCCTCCTGGTTCAGATCCGGCGCAGGGCCCACAGGGTCACCGGCCGCAGCGGTTTCCAGCCGGACATCGCGCCGAGCGGTTCCGAGCGACTCACATTGATGCGTGTCAGCTCGCCACCATGGCGCTCGCGAGCCGCCGCCAACACCGCATCGCCCTCCACCGTCACGCTGCTGGCGACCAGGCGCCCCCCCGGGCACAGACGCTCCACGCAGTGTTCCACCAGCCCGGGCGTCGTCAGCCCACCACCGATGAAGATCGCGTCGGGGGCAAACAGGTCATCCAGCGCCTCCGGCGCGCGCCCGTGGATGCGGCGCAGTGCCGGCACTCCCAGTGCGCTCGCGTTGCGCGCGATGCGTTCCAGGCGCTCCGCGCGCGGCTCGATGGCCACGGCGGTGTTGGCCGGATCCGCCAGCATCCACTCGATGCCGATGGCACCGGAGCCGGCGCCCACGTCCCACAGCCGCTCGCCGCGACCGGGCGCCAGCAGGGCCAGCGCCACCGCCCGCACCTCGCGCTTGGTGATCTGACCGTCCTGCTCGAACTGCGCCTCCGGCCGGCCGGCACTGGCGGCCAGCACCTGCGCCGCCGGATCGGCCCGGCATTCCAGCGCCACGGTGTTCAGCGCCTCGATCGCGACCTCCGGCCAGGCCCCGGCGCGCGCGCGGACGACCGCCTCGCGGTCCGCACCGAGGGACTGCAGCACGGTCAGGGTGGAATCGCCGAAGCCGAGCCCGGTCAGCCAGTGCGCCAGTTCCGCCGGGGTATCCCCGTCGCGGCTCAGGATCAGCAGTCGCGCGCCGTCATGCAGCCAGGGCCGCAGCGCCTCCATCGGCCGGCCGTGCACCGACAGGCAGCGGGTCTGCTGCAGCGGCCAGCCCATGCGCGCGGCGGCCAGGCTGAACGCCGAGGGCGCCGGCCAGACGGCGGTCTGCGCGACCGGAAAGCGCCGCATCAGGGTCGCCCCCACCCCGAACCAGAAGGGGTCACCGCTGGCGAGCACGCACAGCGGCTGCCCGGCGCGCGCCTCGATCCAGTCCAGCGCGATCTCCAGCGGCGACGGCCACACCAGGCGCTCCTGCCCCGGCCGCTCCGGCAGCATCTCCAGATGCCTGGCGCCGCCGATCACCGTCGCCGCCGTGTCCAGCACCATGCGGGCATCCGGGGCCAGCCCGGCGAGCCCCTCCGCGCCCACGCCGACGATGTTCAGCCATGGCGCTCGCTCCTCGTTGGTGGCTAGACTGGTCATCCTCATGAGCTCCCGTTCATCCACCGATACCGGCCCCCGGGCAGCACGCCCGCGGCAGATCCTGCTGCTGGGCGGCACCACCGAGGCCGCAGCCCTGGAACCGCTGCTGGACGGCCACCCGTGGCTGCACGCCACCGTATCGCTGGCCGGACGCACGCGCAGGCCCGCGCCCTCGCGACTGCCTCGGCGCACCGGCGGGTTCGGCGGCGCCGAGGGCCTTGCCGCCTGGCTGCGCGACCACGCGATCGACGCCGTGGTGGACGCCACCCACCCGTTCGCGCGGCAGATCTCGGCCAATGCCGTCGCCGCCACGCGCCACGCCGGCGTACCCCTGGCCCGGCTGACCCGGCCGCCGTGGCAGGCGGCCCCCGGGGATCACTGGCTGCGCGTGCCCGACCTGGAGGCCGCCGCCCGCGCGCTCCCCGGCCTCGGCCGGCGCGTGCTCATCACCACCGGGCGCCAGCACCTGGAGGCCTTCGCGGCCGCGCCCGAGCTGGACTACGTGATCCGCTCCATCGACCCGCCGGAACCGCCGCCGGCGCTGCCCCGGGTCACCTGGCTG
Source organism: Thioalkalivibrio sp. ALE12 (assembly GCF_000381105.1). Taxonomy (NCBI): domain Bacteria; kingdom Pseudomonadati; phylum Pseudomonadota; class Gammaproteobacteria; order Chromatiales; family Ectothiorhodospiraceae; genus Thioalkalivibrio; species Thioalkalivibrio sp. ALE12. The sequence continues at coordinate 562,594 of NZ_KB905905.1, forward strand.
CGGGCCCGCGGCCCGTTCAGCCTGGCCGATGAGCACCGGCTGCTGGAGACCCACGCCATCGACGTGCTGGTCACCAAGGACAGCGGCGGCGCGGCCACCGCCCCCAAGCTGCAGGCCGCCCGCGAACGCGACATCCCGGTGGTGATGGTGGACCGGCCGCCGGACGCCCCCGGGGTGCCCCGCTTCCACGCCCCGCAGGCGGCCCTGGAGTGGCTGGAAGGCCTCCCGCGCGTTCACCGCGACTCCGCCGACTCGACATAGCGCGGGGTGTACACATGGCGCCGGCCGGAGCGGCGCTCCAGCACCCGGGTGGAGGCGGCGCCCACGATCACCAGCGTGCTCATGTTGGCCGCCGTCGGGTCCACCTCGCCGAGGGTGGAGATCTGCACGTCTTCGCGTTTGCCGCGTCCCACCGCGGTGGCCAGCACGACCAGTGTCTCCGACCCCTGCACCTCGCGCACGATGCCCAGTGCCTCCCCCAGCTGCCAGGGACGTGCGCGCGAGATCGGGTTGTAGAAGGCCATGGCGAAGTCGGCCTCGGCCGCCAGCCGTACCCGACGCTGGATCAGCGACCAGGGCTTGAGGTTGTCCGACAGCGAAATCACGCAGAAATCGTTCCCCAGCGGCGCACCCAGCCGCGCCGCGGCGGCCTGCATCGCCGAGATCCCGGGAGTCACGTCCACCTCGACTCCCGCCCAGCGTTGCGCTTGCGCCCCTTCCAGGGCCTCGAAAACCGCCGCCGCCATCGCGAATACGCCCGGATCGCCACCCGAGACCACGGCCACGTCCCGCCCCTCGGCGGCCATGTCCAGGGCGTGCATCGCGCGCGCCAGTTCCTCACGGTTGTCCGAGGAATGAACACGGTGATGAGGGCCCGCAATCCGTTCCAGGTACGGCCCGTACCCCACCAGATCGGTGGCCGCTTCGAGACGGGCAGCGACCTCCGGTGTGATCCATTCCGGCCCCGCCGGACCCACCCCGACCACACTCAGCCGACCGACCACCGGACCGCCATCCCCGCTCATCGCCGAACCCCGCGCCCGGGGATCACGATCATCGAGAAATAGGGCACCCGTTCCGGGATCTCGGACAGCGGCAGGACCCGCTCCTCGGCAGTGCTGGCGCGTTCCACGTACCAGGCGCGCTCACTCAGCCCCAGCTCCTGCAGGACACCGACCACCGCATCGCGATGGGTCCCCACTTTCATGATGACCGCTGCATCAGTCCCCTGCAGGGCCTGGCGCAGATCGTCGATCGGCATCGTGCCCGGGATCACCGTCAGCAGGTCATCGCGCATGGTCAACGGAGTTGGCAGTTGGGCGGCAGAGGCCATCATCGAAGTCACTCCGGGCACAATACTCGTGCGAAAGCGCTCCTTGAGCCGCAGGTATACGTGCATGAAGGAGCCGTAGAAGAACGGGTCGCCCTCGTTCAGCACCACGACCGAGCGCCCGGCTTCCAGTTCGGCCGCCAGCTGCTCGGCACAGGCGTCGAAGAACTGTTCGATGCGGCGGCGGTATTCCTCGGAGCCGTGCGGAATCTCGTTGGTCACCGGGTACTCCAGCGGCATCTCGCACTGGCCGGTACCAAGGTGGGCGTCCACAATCGCACGCGCCTGACCGCGCCCGCCACGGCGGCAGAAGTAGGCCACGACCGGACTCTGTGCGATCAGCCGCGCGGCCTTCAACGTCAGCAGCTCGGGATCGCCAGGCCCGGTGCCGACTCCATACAGGCAGCCCGCCTCCGGAGATGCATTCACAGGGGAAGAAGTCTTCATATCCGGTCACTCGCAAAGGCGTTGATGGCCGCCGCGGCCATGGCGCTGCCACCGCGGCGTCCGAAGATGGTCAGGTACTCGAGGTCCAGCGGGCTGGCGGCCAGCGCCTCCTTGCTCTCCACCGCACCGACAAAGCCCACCGGGATACCGAGTACCGCGGCCGGACGCGGCGCGCCCTGGTGCAGCATCTCCAGCAGGTGAAACAGGGCCGTGGGCGCATTCCCGATCGCCACCACCGCACCCTCCATATGCGGTCGCCACCATTCCAGCGCCGCCGCCGAACGCGTTGTGCCCATACGCTCGGCAGCAGCCACCACTCCGTCCTCGCGCAGGCTGCAGATCACCGGGTTATCCGCCGGCAGCCGGGCGCGCGTGACCCCATGCGCCACCATGTTGCTGTCGCAGAGGATCGGCGCGCCAGCAGCCAGCGCCGCGCGAGCCGCCCGGGCCACGCCAGCCGAAAACCCGACGTCCTGCGGCAGGTCGGTCATACCGCAGGCATGGATCATGCGTACCACCGCAGACACCAGATCCTCCGGAAAACGATCCAGCGCCGCCTCGGATCGAATAATCGCGAAGGATTCCCGGTAGATGGCTGCGCCGTCGCGCTCGTAATCCGGTACGACCCCCGCGGTATCGCTCTGCGTCATGTTTCTTCTCCGTTATTCATCATCGCGTTGAGGCGCCGACGCAGGTCGGTCGGGCCCAGCCTGCGCAGGGCCGCGAGCATCCCGACGCGCTCTGCGTGCGTAATCTGTTCAAGCGCCGACAGGGCCGCTCGCAGCTGATCCGGTGAAAGACCCTCAAGAAGGGCCTCCCAGTGCGCCGGGGCAGATTGCAGCGACAGGTCGTAATGCCCCGCCCGCGCCGCAAGGACCACCCGGGCATTCGCGGGCCTCCCGCAGTGCTTCTCGCAGCCACTGACATGCAGATATTCGTCATCCGCCAGCAGCCCGCGGGCGGCTGTCCCGAGCATCGCGGCGTCCGCCCGAGTGAATGTCGTACCCGCCGAGCATCCCCCCTGACCGACACAGGCGCTCACCACTAGGCGAGGATCTCGTGGATCCGTTACTCCGCCCCATTCAGCCAGCCGGTCCAGGGTGATCGGCCGCGCCCCGACCAGCAGCACGCTGCGCCAGGGAGTCAGCCGCAGGCGCCCTTCTTGGCCGCGGATCTGCTCGGCCAGCCCCCGCAGGGCCTCGGCGCGCAGGGATCCGAACGGGAACGCGACCCCGAAGGCATCGCCATTCAGGCACGCACCAATCCCGGAGTCGGCGTTTTCGCTGCTCCGTGCCGCAACCGGATCCCCACCCGGAAGCACCCGCTCCAGCCCGGGAGGCGTCAGGGCCTTCGCGCCGAACCGAGCCAGTGCGCCGGGCAAACGGCCCGGCGGATCCGGATCCCCCTGGCGCAGCGCCACGAATTGCTCGAGGACTTGCAGGGCAGCGTCCACGGCCTTCTCCGGGCGTGCCCACCCAAGCACCGTCGCGGCGTGAGCCGACGCCCCGACGGCCACGCGAATCCACACGCCACCCGGTCCCGTACAGGCCTCCAGTCGAAGGTCCGCCGGCACTCTACCCAGCGGCAACCCGCCACCCGCCTCCACCAGCACCCCGACCTTCGGCGGCAGTGCGCGCAGGCGCGGGGTTGCGCCCAGTGCCCGCGCAAGTTGCCGCGCGATGGGCTGTACATCCATGGCGGCCTCCGGGTCGATATCCGTCGCTGGTGCCACCAGCACATTGCGCACCGCCTCCGCCTCGGGATCGCGATCCGCCAGACCCGCCGCCTCCAGTTCGGCCCGTGCCGTCTCCAGGCCCGGCGTGTCCAGACCGCGCAATTGCAGATTGCCGCGACTGGTCAGCTCCAGGTCACCGGAACCGAAACGCAGCGCCACCTCGGCGAGGATGCGCGCCTGCGCCGCGTCAAGCCCTCCGATCGGGTGACGTACCCGCATCAGAAGCCCGTCTCCGGTCGTCATGGGCGCAGCGACTCCGGGACACGCCCGGCGCACACGCGGATGCTCGGCACCCAACGGCTTCGGACCCCTGCTCATGACCGGATCCGCACGCCGCGAGCGACCAGGGTCCAGGCCACCCCGCCGACAACCAGGGTGGTCCCCACGAGCACCCAGAAGGTTGTGGCCCAGGCGAAGGACCCGGTCCCCAACAGGCCGTAGCGAAAGCCCTCGACCATGTAGTACAGCGGGTTCAGCGCTGCCAGCGACTGCCAGGGCTCGGGCATCCGTTCCACCGGATAGAACAGCCCTCCCAGATAGATCAGGGGGGTCAGCACAAACGTCGCCACCACGGAGGTGTGGTCGAAACTGCGCGCGTACAGGCCATTCAGCAGGCCGGCCAGGGCGAACAGCGTGGCACTGACCAGCGCGATCCCCAGAGTCGCCGCCAGGTGGTGCAGTTGCAGGTTGGTAAACGGGATCGCAACCAGCGCCACTAGCGCCCCGGCCAGCAGACCGCGGATCACCCCGCCGGTTGCAAAGCCCGCCACGATCAGCCAGGCGGGGAGTGGCGCAACCAGCAATTCCTCGATGTGCCGCTGCAGGCGCGCGCCATAGAACGCCAGCGTCACATTGCTGTAGGCGTTGGTGGACACGGCCAGGATGATCAGGCCCGGCAGGATGAAATCGGCGTAGTCGACGCCACGCATGGTGCCCAGCTCGCGCCCGACCAGGTGGCCAAAGATCACCAGAAACAGAACGGTCGTCACCACTGATGGCAGCAGGTTCTGCACCCAGGCACGCAGGAAGCGGCGCACCTGCTTGATCACCATCCCGCGGTAGGCAAATCCGTAAGCCGCGAGCCTCATGTCCCGGCCCCCTGCGATGCACTGGCACGTTCCGCGATGCGCTGCAGGAACAGCGACTCGAGCCGGTTGCGCTTGTTGCGCAGGCCCGCCACCCGGACACCGTACACACCGAGACGCTCAAAAAGCGCGTTCACCTCCATACCCTGCGGCAGGTCAATCTCCAGGGTCCAGCGATCCACCCGCCGGATCGCCAACCCTTCCAGCTCGGGGCACGCATCAAGGGGGGCGCTCAACTCGAGCACCAGGGTCTGCACGTTCAGCCCGTGCAGCAGTTCGCCGGTCTCGCCGCGCGCAACGATCTCGCCCTGATCCAGAATCGCCAGCGAATCGCACAGCGCTTCCGCCTCCTCGAGGTAGTGCGTCGTCAGGAGGATGGTCACACCATCCGCATTCAGCGCACGCAGCAGTTCCCAGGTTGTATGGCGTCCCTCGAGGTCAACCCCCGCGGTCGGCTCGTCCAGCAGCAGCACGCGCGGGCGGTGCACCAGCGCCCGGGCAATCATCAGCCGGCGCTTCATTCCGCCCGACAGCCCCCAGGCGGACTGCCGCCGCCGGTCCGCCAGGCCCACCTGTTCCAGTACCTGGCCAGTACGCTCGCGCGCCCGCCGCGGGGACAATCCGTAATAGGCCGCCTGGGCTTCAACAATCTCGCCCACCGGCTCGAAGCTGTTGAAGTTGATCTCCTGCGGCACCACGCCCATGCAGGCCTTCGCCGCAACCGCCTGTGTCGCCACGTCGAAGCCGCAGACCCGGATCGACCCGCGATCGGCCCGCACCAGCGTGGTCAGCAGTCCCACCAGGGTCGTCTTGCCGGCCCCATTCGGCCCCAGCAGGCCGAAAAAACGGCCCGCCGGGACTTCCAGGTCCACGTCCGCCAGCCCGACCCGGCCACCGGCATAGCGCTTGGCCACCGACTTCAGGGCGATTGCCGGGGCCATCATGGCGCCAGCCCCCCGGTGTCCCTGGCCAACCCGACGATGCGTCCGGCCCGATCCACCGCGCAGACCTCCAGCGCCGTGGTCTCCGGCAGCATCCCGCGCGCCCGCTTCCAGGCGCGCGCACTGATACGGTCGGCCAGCGCCACACCCTGCTCCAGGCAATCCGCAAGCGCCTGGGCGCTGGTATTCGCCGCGCGGATGCGCGCGACTAGTTCCTGGCTGCCTCCCAGATCCGCCGCCTCCTCCGCCAGCGCGTCGAGATCGATGCGCGACTTGCGGCTGTGGGCATCCAGGTGTCCGGCCGCGAATTTGCTGAGCTTGCCGAACCCCGCGGCCAGCACCACCGCAGGCAGAGGATGACGCCCCAGGTACTTCAGTGCCGCCCCGAACAGATCCCCCATCTCGATCAGCGCCATGTCGTCCAGGCCGTACTGTTCGCGCATCGCCGCCTCGCTGGTACCCCCGGTGCAGCAGGCCACACGCGGACAGCCGTTGGCGCGGGCCACGTCTATGGCCTGATGAATGGATGCGATATAGGCGGCGCAGGAAAACGGCCGGACGATGCCGGTGGTGCCCAGGATCGAGAGCCCCCCGAGGATCCCCAGGCGGGCGTTCATGGTCCGCCCGGCAATGCGTTCGCCACCGTCCACGCCGACCGTGACCCTGAAGCCCCCGCTGTACCCAGCGGCTGCAGCCAGTGTCTCCAGATGCCCCTGGATCATGCGTCGGGGGACCGGATTGATGGCGGGCTCGCCCGGCTCCAGCACCAGGCCCGGGCGCGTGACCGTCCCGACCCCGGCACCCGCCACGAACTCGACACCGGGCGCACCGCACAGATTCACCTCCACCCAGACCCGGGCCCCGTGGGTGGCATCCGGGTCGTCGCCGGCATCCTTGATGACCCCGGCAACCGCGCCGCCCGGAGTGGGTTCGAGGTCGTTCAGTGTCAGGCTCACGACCTGTCCCTTCGGCAGGATGACTTCCACCATCTCGAGCCGCCGCCCCTCCAGCAGCCAGCGTGCGCCGGCAACGGCACCGGCGGTCGCACACACACCGGTGGTCAGCCCCGTGCGCAGACGCCCGCTCGTCTCGGGCGTCTCCGGGCGCATTCCGCCCGCCGAGCTGTTCTGCTCAGCCGGTTTCATGCGTTCCCGGGACGGACTCGGCACCCTGCGTGGCGATCGTCTCGCGCAGGCGCACGACCTCGCCCGCGATCAGCAGCGCCGGCGACTGGATATCCAGATCCGCCACCCGCGCGGGGAGGTCGGCCAGAACGCCTTCGATGACACGCTGGCCCGGGCGCGTCCCCTGTTCGACCAGCGCGGCCGGCATCGCGCCGTCCGCACCCGCCGCCATCATCTCGCCACAGACCTCGGCCAGGGTATGCAGCCCCATGTAGACGACCAGGGTCTGCTGCGGATGCACCAGCGAGGCCCAGTCCAGATTGGTCTCGCCGGCACGCCGGTGGGCGGTCACGAACTGGCAGCGATAGGCGTGATCGCGATGGGTCAGCGGGATCCCTGCATAGGCTGCACAGCCACCGGCTGCGGTAATCCCCGGCACGATGCGCACTGGCACCCCGGCGGCGGCAATCGCGGCGGCCTCCTCGCCGCCCCGCCCGTAGACAAACGGGTCACCCCCCTTCAGGCGCACCACGTAGTGCCCCTCCCGGGCCAGCGCGACCATGCGATCGTTCAGATCGCCCTGATCACAACTGTGCCGCGAGCGCGCCTTGCCCACGTACAGACGCTGCGCCTTGGGGTTTGCCAGATCCAGGATCGCCTGCGGGATCAGGCGGTCGTGCAGCAGGATCTCCGCGTGCTGCATCGCGCTGAGCGCGTCCAGTGTCAGCAGGCCTGGATCGCCCGGCCCCGCGCCCACCAGATCCACGCACCCGGCCCGCCGCTCGCCGCGAAACGGGAGGGTCACCCCAGGGCGCGCACCGGATCCGATCCTGGCCACCTTGTGCTGCCCTGTACCGCTCATGCCTGGAACAGTCGCGCCGTGGCCTGCGGGTTGGAGGGGAACCAGGCATGCAGATAGGTCGCGGTCAGGCGCCCGTCACGATAAATCGCCTCGCCCTGCGACCCCGTCCCGCGCGCACGCCAGCAATGACCATAGGGCTCGAGCCCGACCTCGGAATGGGTGTGATGGAAGGTGTGCCCGCGCAGCTCGCCCTCCGGCAGCGGGGCCGCCTGGAGCCCCAGACCCTGCAGGCGGTCTGCCAGCTGGGCCTTGCCCGGCACCAGCCCGGCCATGGCCGCGGCATGACCCTCGCGATTGGCCAGTTCATCCAGCAGGTAGAGAAAGCCCCCGCACTCCGCCAGGATGGGGCGACCCGCCGCATGATGGGCCTCAAGGTCCGACTTCAGGACAGCATTGGCGGACAGCTGATCCAGATACAACTCGGGGTAGCCACCCGGCAGCCAGACGGCATCGGCCTCTGGTAACCCGTCCCCCGCAAGCGGGGAAAAGAACCGCAGTTCGGCGCCCATCTTCTCCAGCAGGCGCAGGTTGGCCGGATACATGAAAGCAAAAGCCGCATCCCGCGCGATCGCAATGCGCACGCCGGACAGCGCCGCCTCGATCGGCGCAATTGTTTCCGGATCAAAGCGCACCGGCTCCGGGAGCCCTGTCACCCCAGCCTCTTCAATCGCGGCCGCTGCCGCCTCCAGCCGCGCATCCAGATCGGCGATCTCGCCGGCCTGCACCAGCCCCAGGTGACGATCCGGGACACTCAGCGTTTCGTTACGCTGCACGGCACCAAAGAAGCGGATCGCCTCCGGGGTGCAATCCTCCAGCATCCGCGCATGGCCCGGACTGCCCACCCGGTTGGCAATCACGCCCGCGAAGGACAGACCCGGGCGGTAGGTCGACAGGCCATGCACCAGCGCCCCGAATGTCTGGCCCATGCCGCTGGCGTCCACCATGGCCAGGATCGGCAAACCGAAGGCCTGCGCCAGATCCGCCCCGGAGGGATCGCCATCGAACAGCCCCATCGAGCCCTCGACCAGGATCAGATCGGCATCCTGTGCGGCCTCGTACAGCATCGCTCGACAGGCTTCTTCCCCGACCATCCACAGATGCAGGGCGTCGACCGGATGCCCGGATGCCTGTTCCAGGATCATCGGGTCGAGGAAGTCGGGGCCGGTCTTGAACACGCGCACGCGCAAACCCTGGTTGCGGTGGTAACGGGCGATGGCGGCGGTGATCGTGGTCTTGCCCTGCCCCGAGGCCGGGGCCGCCACGAACGCCGCGGGGCAGCTCACACTCACAGCTCGATCCCCTTCTGCGCCTTGATGCCGGCCTGAAAGGCATGCTTGACCACGCCGATCTCGCTCACGGTGTCGGCCGCCTCGATCAGTGCCTTCGGCGCGGCGCGGCCGGTGGTAATCACGTGCTGCATCGGCGGGCGATTGGCGAGATCCTCCAGCACCTCGTCCACATCCAGGTACTGATATTTCAGCGCGATGTGCAGCTCGTCGAGCAGCACCAGGTCGACGTTCGGGTCGTGCAGCATGTCGCGGGCATGTGCCCAGGCCTCGCGGGCCGCGGCCACATCCTTGTCGCGGTCCTGGGTCTCCCAGGTGTAGCCCTCGCCCATCACGTGGTACTGCACCTTGTCCTGGCCACGGAAGAAGGCCTCCTCGCCGGTGGCGAACTGGCCCTTGATGAACTGCACGATGCCGACGTGCATGCCGTGCCCCAGGGCGCGCGCAACCATGCCGAAGCCGGAGGAGCTCTTGCCCTTGCCGTTGCCGGTCAGGATCAGGAACACGCCCTTTTCTTCCTGCGCCTCGGCGATCTTGCGGTCCACCACTTCCTTCTTGCGCGCCATACGCTGCGCGTGGCGTTCGGCCTTAGCTGCGTCGGTATCGTTGGTCATGTCGCTCTCTCCTGCAGTTCGTAATGGAAAAACGCGGTGCGGGTGCGGCCGGACAAGCTACTGGGCCGCCGCCCACTCGGTGTGCCGCGTTTCAAGCTCGGCCAGTCCATCCAGGATCACCGGTGCCGGGTGCGAGAAATACCCGCTTGGCAGATTCACCACCCTCACCGGGCTCGATGCGACCACCGCTCGGCAGCTGCGAGCCTCGGACCCAGAGAAGGTGAACACCACGTCGGCGTCATACTGGTTGATCAGATCGGCCAGTTCGTCGGTGTCCTCCGACAGTCTCAGGTGATGCACACCTGGCTGGTTCGCAACGACGTCGAATCCCGCGCGGGTGAAGGCATCATGCAGCCAGGTCTTCGGGCCGTACACGTAGGCTTGCGCGCTGCACGAGGACATCAGGACCGCACGCTCGCCGGAGGCCCCCACGGCATCGGCCGCCTCCTTCCACGCATCGTCGAATGCGGCGGCGCGCACCGCACCGTCGTCCAGGCCCGCAGCATCCGCAATGCGTTCGAGATTTTCGCGCACGGCATCCATCCCTTCGAAGCCGCCCAGCACGATGGCCCGGGTCCTGGCCGGCACGGTATCGGCCCAGTCATCGCGCTCGACCCAGCTCGAGGTGAACGCCAGATCCGGTTCGACGCGGCCGATCGCCTGCTCGTCCGGGTCCAGAATGCCGCCGGTATCCTCCACGTCGAGATCGTCGTAGCGGCTCGCCCCCACGATGCAGGGGGTCAGGCCCAGGTACTCCAGCGAGTGCGTGATGTACGGTGACTGGCTGACAATCCGCGGGCACTCGCCCGCTGTCGCCGTTACCGGAAACACCAACCCCGCGGTCAGGACAAGGGCCAGAAACCCGGTCCCCGGGGTCCATGGCAAGCTGCAACCGAAAGCGCGCGTGTATCGGCAGACCTGAGTGATCATCGGAAACTCCCCTTGTTAGTTGCCCGCGGGCCAACACGGTACGCAACGGCGTTCACTCGCCGATCAGGATCATGCGACCGGTGTCCGGGTCGCGGTACACCTGCCCCATGGATTCGAAGCCCGAGCCAGCCTCGCCGGCACCTTCGGGCGGGTCCGGGATCTCGCGCCCGGGTTCGATCTCGGCACCGCCACTGGCCGGCTCCAGTCCGCTCCCCGAGGCGGCCATCACCACCATCAGGCCGACGGCGAACACCAGCATGATGTCGGCCAGATTGGCCAGTGGGCCCATCGGCTCCTCGTCGGGGGCGTCGAAGCGCGAGGCGCGGTAGTGCGGGACCCTCATGCCGCTGCCTCCAGGCGCTCCATCGCAGCGTCATACCAGCGCCGCCGGAGGCGTCCGAGCAGGAAGCCGAGGATGCCGACCAGCAGCCCCAGCACCGTGGTGTTGAACGCCACCGTAACGGCCTGGGCGAGGATTTCCAGTTCGCCCCGGCCCATCGCGGCCAGCCCAGGCCCCAGCGGGATCAGCGTGCCCATCAGCCCGAGCATCGGGCCGATGCGTGCCAGCAGATCCGCCCGGTCGATGCGGCGCCGCGCGCGATAGGCCAGGCGCTCGGCGTCACCGGTGGCCTCCAGCCGCCGCACCCCCCCGGAGCGTTCGCCCAGGGCCAGCCCGAACTCCCAGACCGCCACCGCGACCAGCACCAGCAGGCCGACGATCACCGGCTCCAGCAGCCAGCGCACCACGGTGTCCATCAACTCCATCGTGATCGAGAACGACATTCGCGTTTACCTCATTAACCTTTGTTCAGCGCTTCCCACGTTCTTATGTAGGAGGCCAGCCCTCTGGCCGATGGGCCGCCGGACATACCCCATCGGCCAGAGGGCTGGCCTCCTACAGGAGACATTTCCAGCGGCGGTTATCGCCGCCGGCCTGCCGCGATACCGCCGATCAGCAGCAGGAACAGCGCGGCGGCGACCAGCCAGGGAATCCAGGGCATGCCGGCCGCGTCGTCGCCGGTTTCCTGGCCGCCCTCGGCCGCGGCCGCTTCCGGCAGCTCCTGCATCTCCCGGGCGTCCGGGTCCTCCAGCGGCTGGATCTCGGTGACACGGCTGGGGTCGGCCTCCGCCTGTGCGCGATCGATCTGCGCGGACGCGCGCACGGCCTCGAAGGCCTCGCGCAGTTCGGGGTCCTCCAAGCGCTCGGCCACCTCGTCCAGCATCGGGTGGTCGGGGCGCGTGTGCCCGCTGCCCGGCAGGCCGTGTTCCGCAACCAGTTCGGCAAAACGTTCGGACAGGGCCTCCAAGACCTCCGGCTCGGCGTCCCAGAACCCGCGACTGGCGGCCACCAGGTGCACGGCCTGCAGGTGGGTCTTCACATGCACGTTGTGGCCATCGGCGAGGAACGCCTCCAGGCCCAGCCCGTGGCGGTCCTGCAGATACACGTCATGCACCTCGTCCCAGACCCAGGAGCGGATGATTTCGGGATTGGTGGCCTGCCAGCCCCACAGGTTGTCGACGAAGTCACGGGCCATGGTGCGGGCCCCGGCATAGCCGTGATCCATCAGCGGCTCGATCCACTGCGGGTTCAGGTTCTGCCCCTGCAGCTCGCGCATCAGCGCGCGTCCCAGCGTCTCCACCTGCGGGTTGTCCGGATCGGCATGCTGCAGCACGCGGTTGTCCGGCGCCTCGCCGCGGATGCTCTCGACCGCGGTCGAGAGCCCGCCCTGGAAATCGAAACCGTCGTCGTTGTCCAGCAGGCCGTAGAGGTGCGAGGCGCGCCCGAGATAGGTGCGCCCGACCTGGCCCAGCCGGGCCTCGAAGGCCTCGTGCGCGGAGCCACCGGATTCGTCCGCCCCGTAGGCGTGGCCCATCCGGCGCATATAGGCCGCGCCCAGTTCGGCACGATCCTCCCAGGCGCCGGAACGGTCCGCGAGACGATTGACCCCGGCCCCATAGGCCCCGGGGGCGGTACCGAACACCCGCAGCGCGGCCTGTTGCCCCGCCTCGAGGCCATTGAGGCCTGCGGCGCGCAGGGCCTGGGTGTCCTCCACCCATTGTGCGGCCACGTCGTTGCGCGACAGGGGCTCGGCGCCCGGATCGCGCAGGTCCTGCCCCAGCGGGGCCAGGGCCGCCTCCAGTGCCTCTTCCAGCTCGGGGTACTCGGCAAGAATGGTCTCGAACGAGCCGTCCAGTGCGAGGCGGGCGGCTCGATCCAGCCACACCAGCTGGTCCTCGTAGAGGTCGCGGAACAGACCGGAGGTGGTAAAAAGGGCATCGCGACGGCGATCGCGCGCGGCCTCGTCGAGGTCCATGCGCTCCAGCCCCTGGACGATCCCGCGACTGTTCCAGGCCGGACGAATGCCCAGCATGTCCATGCCGAAGGCGATCATCACGCCCTCGTCGCGCACGGTATCCGATGCCCAGAGGATGATCGCCTCACTGCCATCCGCCTCGGGATCGCCGTGTTTACGGGCATCCGCGGCCAGTTCCTGACCAATGCCCCAGGCGATGCGCGTGGGCACGAGATCCGCCGCCAGCGCGTGGAAGTTGCGCCCGGTCGGCAACACCTCCGGCGTGCGGATCGGATCGTTGCCCTGCCCTGGCGGCACGAAACGTCCCTCCAGCGCTGCCAGCAGATGCGCGCGCTCGCTGGCCGGGGATCCACGCAGCTTGGCGTCCCAGTCGTCGCCGACCGCGTCGTCACCCGCCATCGACTCGAGCATCGTGTCCACGGCCTCGTCGCTCCAGTCACGCCCGAACACATGCAGCCCCAGCGGCATCTGGTCTTCCTGCATGTCCGTCAGGTAGTGGCCGATCTCGTGGACCAGCAACTCCTCGTCCATCTCCGCCAGCGGGGTATCCCCGTGATCGTGATCATGGCCATGGTGGTCGTGATGATCGCCCGAATGCCCGTGATCATCGTCGCCATGACGCGCATGAGCCTCCTGATGACCGTGTTCGTTGGCATGTTCGTGCGCTTCATCCCCGTGTTCGCGGTGATGGTCCGCGTGGCGATGTTCGTCGCCGTGTTCGTCCGCATGCACTTCGCCATGCCCGGAGTCGGATTCGTCGTGGTGCCTCTCGTGGTGCCCCTCGTGATGACCCTCGTGGTGACCCTCGTGGTGACCCTCGTGGTGACCCTCGTGGTGACCCTCGTGATGACCCTCGTGGTGATCGTCGTGGTGATGCCCGTGATCGTGATGATGACCCCGCGCCAGTTCACGCTCGATGGTCTCGGTCAGGCCGAGATCGTCGATGCGCTCGCGCAGAGTCTGGGCGGCCCGCGAGCGCGTCGCGGCATCCGGCTGCGCGGCGGCCTCGTAGGTCTCCACCAGCTGGCGCAGTTCCAGCAGGCTGTCGTACAGCTCGGTGGCCGCCAGCGGCGGGGTCAGGTGACTGATCATCACGCCCATGGCGCGGCGCTTGGCCTGGATGCCCTCGCCCACGCCATCGACGATGTAGGGATAGATAATCGGCAGGGCGCCGCCGAGGATCTCGGGATAGTCGTCCGGTGCCAGCCCCGCACGCCGGCGCGGCAGGAATTCGCGGGTCGAGTGACGCCCGACGTAGACCAGCGCATCGGCCTCGAAGTGATCGCGGATCCAGTGGTAAAAGCCGACATACTGGTGGGTCGGCGGGAAGGTGGTATTCGCGTGCAGCAGGCGCTCGCTGACCTCCCAGCCGCGCGGGGGCTGCGGGCCGATGAACACGTTGCCGAATTCGATCCCCGGGAACAGCATCTCGCCGTCACGGGTCATCGCCTCGCCCGGTGGCTCCCCCCATCCGGTCAAGCCCGGGATGCCCGTACGGACCAGGGCACGGCGCAGTTGCCGGGTCGTCGCGTGCTCGTCGTCACCGGACAACGTGGCCTCCCAGGCCTCCTCGTACTGGCCCAGCAGGTCCAGTGCCCGCTCCTGCGCTGCGTGCGGATAACTCTCCAGCATGTGGCGCAGATCGCCGACGCCGGCCTCCAGCGCACCTTGCGCGATCTCGACCTTGTCGGCGGCCCTGGCGGCCTCCAGGCGTGCCTGCAGATAGCCGATCGGGCCGTCGACCAGTTCGGCCCGGACGGGTTCCGGCAGGCTATCGAAATACGCCTGATACTGGTCGCGGTCCAGCGAGGCGACCCGGCCGGCGATCGCGTCCAGCGCATCCGCCTGTTCCGGCAGGTTCACGGCTCGATCCTGGATCATGTCCAGCAGGGCCTCGGCGTCCTCCGGCACCGCGTCGCCCAGGTCGTACCCGGCAGCCTCGAGGCGCTGCAGGATCTCCAGCAGCGACTCGGGGACATCCAGCTTGTCCGCGCCGATGTTCTGGCGACCGGGCGGATGGTTGTAGTAGACCACCGCCACCCGCTTGTCCGTGTTGTCCAGGCGGCGCAGCCGCTGCCAGCTCGCCACCCGGTCGCCCAGGGCCTCGACCCGTTCGCCGACCGGCTCGGTCAGTGTGAGGCGTACGCCCGTGCGGGCGTCCTGTTTCGGCTCGCCGGCGGTCGCCAGCACCATCGGCTGGCTCATGCCCTGCAACTCGGGCATGGCCACGTGGTAGTGGACCTTGTCCCAGGGGATGCCCTCGTGCGAGAGCCGCCACTGGGTCGCGCTCACGTCCGCCAGGCGGATCCCCTTGATCACCGGGACATCCAGCGCGCCGAAGGCCTCGGCCACCGCCTCGCGGTTGCCACCCCCGCCCACCACGAAGTCCTGCAGGCTGACGATCCCTGCCAGATCCGCCGACCCGGCCACCTTGGCCAACGTCTCGACCGCCTCGCGGCTGGCCCCGCCCCAGCGCGCGAGTACCGCGAAGCACTGGATATCCCGGGCCTCCAGGGCCTTGCAGGCGGCGTCAAGCAGCGCCCGGTCGCCCGGCCGGTCACCGGTATCCAGATCTAGCAACGCCACGGCGGGCCCGTCGTCCAGCTCGAGAGCGTCCGGATTCGGGCTGGAGCTGCCATGCCGGTAATAGCGGACGGTCTCGCGCGGATCCGGCTCCGGCACCTCGATCTCGTGCCCGCCACGCGCGGCCAGCCAGCGCATCAGCCCCTCCATATTCTCCGGCGTGCGTCCCTGGTAAAACGCGCGACCCGTCAGCCAGTCCGCCTGCTCGGGGAAACGCGCCTGCTGTTGGGCCAGGTGCACGCGCGGGTCTTTACCCGGGTCGGGGTTGGCCGCCAGTTCGGTGCGCATCTCGTCATCGAGGCCCGCAAGCACGGCCTCGCCGCCGATCCGCGACAGGGCCGTCAGGTGACGCACGCTGTTGATCGCCAGAATCGGGGCCGCCTCGGGCGGCGGGGCCTCCCGCAACAGACGGTCGAGGCGCGCGGCCTGATCCCCGAATACCGCGGCCACCAGCACCGCGTCGGCCTCGCGCCACAGCGCCGATACCGCCTCGTCCGACTGGTCCGTGAGTTGCTCCGGCGTCCGCAGGATCACCTCCGCCTGCGGATGGGCCTCCAGGAAGCGATGCGCGCCTGCGGCGACCTCCGCCGCCGAGCGATCGGAGACCACACCCACCACCAGCGGTCCCGCGCCGGCCGGAACACCCCCAAAGAGGAAAAACGCGAAAGCAATCAGAATGGAAACACGGAAACGCATGGGACTTCCCGACAAAAAGCGGCAAGGGGTCGCGAGGCGTATACCCGACACGCCAGCAACCGCTGCAATGGGAATGGGACGCCGCCAGAGCGGCGCCCGTCAGAAGAGCCGTCAGCCGCGCTGGCTGGCCGGCTGCCAGAGGACCTCGGCACCGTTTTCGTGGCGAGCGAGGACGCGGCAGAGCACGAACAGGAGATCCGACAGCCGGTTGATATAGGCCAGCGAAGACGGTCGCAATGCCTCGTGGTGGTTAAGCGCCACCAGACGCCGTTCCGCGCGCCGGCAGACGGTGCGCGCAATGTGACAGTCGGCCGTAGCGGGACCCCCCCCCGGAAGGATGAACTCCTTCAGGGCGGGCAGATCGTCGTTGAAGGACTCCAACTCCACATCCAGCCGCTCCACGGAAGCCTCCGGGAGGGCCTGGTGCCCTGGCACGGCCAGTTCCGCGCCGAGATCAAACAACTCGTGCTGTACCAGCGCGAGCGAGCGCCGCACCTCCTCCGGCAGGTCGTGGACCAGCAACCGGCCCACCACACTATTCAGCTCATCCACGTCACCAAACGCCTCGACGCGATGCGAGTCCTTGTCCACCCGCGAGCCATCCCCGAGGCCTGTCCGGCCTTCATCACCCGTACGGGTCGCAATCTTCGACAGTCGATTACCCATGGATCACCTCTGCTGATAGCGGAGCTTCACGAACGCGGCGCGCCCCGGCTGGTTGTAGCCAAGGGCCGTCTCGTAGTCCTTGTCGAACACGTTCTGAACCGAAGCTTGGAGCTGCCATTCCGGATGGATCTGATAGCTCGCGCGCAGGTTCAGCAAACCGTACCCGGAGAGACGCTCGTCATTATTGGCGTCGTTATACGAGCGGCTCTTGGCAATCACCGAGCCCCCCAGCGAGAAACGCTGAAACTTCCGATCGATATCCACACGGGCCGTCACGGGTGAACGCCGTTGGAGCTCGTTGCCTGTTTCACGATCTTCTGCATTCAGAAGGGTCAACGAAGCGCGCGAAATCCAATCATAACGTTCGTAACCACCCTCCAGCTCAAGCCCGGAAATCCTCGCTTCGTCAACATTCTCAGGCGGCCAACCTGCGATCATTTTGTCCACCCTCGATTGGAAAATCGAAGCATCCAGATACCCTTGATCAAAGTTAGCGCGCAGGCCTATTTCAGACGTTTCGGACTCTTCTGCTTGAAGTTCTGGATCGCCCGCCCCCGGCCAATACAGTTGGTTAAACGTGGGCGCGTTGAAGGCCGTTCCGTAAGACGCGCGCAGCCGTATAATGTTGGTTGCCTGCATGCCCCAGGCTACCTGCCCCGTCACCTTGTCGCCGAACTGTTCATTATCGTCGTAACGCAAACTTCCCTCGAGATCATGGCGGCCCAGGCCAACCTGCACCACCGAGTATGCGCCAACGTTGTATCGCGAATCTTCAACGTAATCGTTGGTGCTATCCACCCGGTCTTCATACGCATCGATCCCGGCAATCAAATAAACACGATCCGTTATCTCGAGATCGTTTCGCCAATCCACACCATTGCGTTTAGTGTCGAAGCGGGAAGAAAAAACGCCATCGCTAAAGTTATCGTTCTCATCGCGACTGTGACTAACACTGAGTTCGGTGTCCCAAAGAGGGGTTACAGGCACTCGCAAGCCAGCACGAAGGGCGGCATGCCGAAAATCGGTTTCATCTTCGGTACCGTCGAATTCGCTCGTGCCCTCCGAATAAAGGATATTCCCGAAGAACTCGACGCCATTATCCAGACGGTGCGAGACCTTGGTTGCCAACGAGGTGTTGTCGTAGCCATCCCGGTCGTCGTCACCGACATCGTCCTGCACATTGATGCCGTCGGTCGCGAAGTGGCTGAGCGAGAAACTGTAGTTCGTGCTCTCGGTACCACCCGCGACACCAACCCCGGCCTCGCGGGTATTGAAACTGCCACCGCCGACAAACGCGTTGACTTTCGGAGACCCTTTGCGGCCTTCGCGAGTGAAAGTCTGCACCACGCCACCAATCGCATCGGAACCGTAGATGCTGGTGCGCGGACCGCGCACGATCTCCACCCGCTCGATCTCCTCCGGTGGCAGGAACTGCCAGCTTGCGCCACCACTGGTGGCCGACCCCATGCGCACGCCGTCGATCAGAAGCAGGGTGTGGTCGGAGCTTGTCCCGCGGGTGTAGACGGAAGTTGTCTTGCCGAAGGCGCTGTTCTGGGAGGTTTCGATCCCGGCGCGGCCCTCCAGCAGATCGGTGAACTGCTGGGGCTGCAGGCGCTCGATCTCTTCGCGGTCGATGATGGTGACCGAAGCAAGCGTCTCGTCGACGGTCTGCGCGACGCGAGAGGCTGTGACCTGGACGGTTTCCAGGGTCTGCGCGTCGTTGGTATCCGGCGTATCCGCCAGAACGGGACTGGTGGCCAGCAGGATGGCCGTGGAAAGTGCTGTGCGTTTCATGTCGTCCGTGTCTCCCGGCGAGCCGCCCGCACGCCGTTGATTCGTCGGGATCGCGCGAACAGGGGGAGACAGACACGAGGGGGATCGGCCACAACCGGCTAGCGGCCAGGCCCGATCATCCGCCTCGCATGCCCGCCGCATGCCGCGCGATCATTCCCTGGCCGGTCTCCGGGCTGACGAGCGTTCCGGTGCGGCGCCTTCCCGAACATCATGTTCAGTGGCACTGGCCGCGACCATCAGGGACCGTCGGGCGGTCCCTCGCTCGATCACCGTTGCGGGGGCAGCGTCGGTTTCGTCCGCAGGCCTCGGAGACCTGCCCGGACTCACCGAACTTCCCGTTTAACCCGCCAGGTCGAGCCTGGCCGGGCACCGGGGAACGCGGCGAACACTACACAATTGGGCGCAAAATTACCAGCCGGGGGAGATTCGATCTCGCACAACCGGAACCGTCGAACCGGGCCCGTCGCGACGCCTCATCAGCGCCGGCGCCGCTCCTCGGCGTGGAGGTAGCGGGTTCCGCGCTTCAGCAGCAGGCCCCAGGTCTTGTCCTGCAGCATGGCGTCGAACTCGGGCGACCGCTCGGCGCGCAGTGCCACGGGATGCGACTCGTCCCCGGCATGCGTTGCCAGCATGTCCAGGCGCTCGCGGTTGGCGCCGTACTGGTCGACCAGGAAATCGCGCATGGAATCGCTCAAAGGCAGGTGATAGATCCGCGTGAGGCGCATCGCCAGCCATTCGGCCATGCGCCCGAGATCCTGACGTACCTTGCGCACCATGGCCGAGCCCAGACCCGCCTTGGCATCCGCGCTCATGCCCACATACAGCCCCCCGAGATACGCGGCCGGGTTGGCGTAGATCGCGCGCTGGATGCTCGGGTTGGTGAGGTCCACCAGCGGCTCCAGGATCAGGGCCAGCTGGATGCCGATGCGCTTGGCCGTCTCGGCGTCCAGCGCTGCCCCTCCGAAGTAGAACAGGTCGCCCTCACGCTGGATCTTCAACTCCTTAAGGAAGTTGCAGAAGTCGTTGGCCAGCTTCAGCTTCTGGTCATCGGTCAGCTCGATCAGCTCCTCGCTGACCCGGATACCGCGCACACTGCGCTTGAACCAGCGCTTCTCGCCCCGCTTCTCCACCTGGGCGCGGCGCAGGGCCTCCCAGCGCTCCACCGCATTGGCGTAACGGCTCTGCGCCTGCATCAGCTGGTCGCGCGCTTCGCGCAGGTCCTCGACGCGCCGCAGCGCCAGTCCCAGCAGCTGCCCTTCGGCCGAATTTTCCGGCGGCTCGCGATCTTCCAGCGTACGCAGTGCCTCCAGGACCTGGCGCCCCAGGTCGGTGGCCGGCTCGCGCAGGACCTGCGGGTCCAGCCCCGAGGCATCGCTCTGGGACAGCAGAATGCCGAGCGAGCGCAGGCGGCTGACCACCCCGGCCTGCGCCACACGAAAGCGGTTGCCCTGGGACTCCAGCCGGTCCAGCGCCGCTCCGAGCTGCCAGCCACCGGACCATTCGAAGCTCAGGCGCTTGATCTGGCGTCCATTCACGAGCTCGAACGCAAGCACGAAGATCGCCTGCGCATCGTCGAGCGTGCAACGCGCCAGGTCGTCGGCATCGGCCGCCGAGAACAGGCGGTCCAGGAACTGGTCCACCCGGCGCACGCCATCTTCCTGGGTCGGCGCCACGCCGCGCAGCCGATCGCGCAGCAGGTCGGCAACTTCCGGGGCCTCGTGGTGCAGCTTTTCCAGGGCCGCGAGCCGGGAATCCTCGGTCGCGCCCACCAGATCGCCCACGCGCGAGCGCAGGCCCAGGCGGCGATAGATCTCGATCTGCTCCGCGGCGGCGGCCAGGCTGGTATCGCCGGTCATCTCGCGTACCGCGACGGCCACCCCCTCGGGCGAGATATCCACCTCGTGGAGCAGCACCTCGGCCGCCTTGCGCCGGCGCATGTCCGGTGGGAGCTCGCTCATGGCCAGATCGCGAGTCACGAACAGCAGGTCCGGCAGCAGGTCGATCGTATTGCGCAGTTGCTCGCGTGACTGTTCCTGGCGTTTGCCGCGGGTGGCATCGGCAACAAAGCGCGCTACCAGGCCGATCACCCCGAACAGCAGGGTGTAGACGGCGAAGAAGATGAAGTTCTGCGCCGGGGCGGCGTGCCCGAAACCGAGAAAGTACCCGCCCTGCATGGCCAGGAACGTGACCGGGCCCGCCGCCCACAGCAGCTGGAGGAAATTGAGCGACCAGGGGACGCGCCGCGCGGTGGCCGCCACCTCGGTGATGCGGCTGCGGCCAGCCGCCTCGATCAGGACGTTCTCCTGCGAAGGACCGACGGCCTGCGGGTCGTCCTGACCCGGTGCCTCCCTGCGTTTACGAAAGCGACCGAACACGCGCCCCTGCTCCGGAATGGATGGTCACCGCCGGCATGGCCGCAACGTCCCCATTAGTGTAGGGAAAGTACGTTCGGTTCGCGCGCTCCGGGCCCCGTTTTCGCGCCGTTCCCGACGCATTCGGCCGCCCCTCAGGCTGCGTTGCTGCGCCGTGCCTGGGCCTCGCCGGGGGGGATCGAGACCACCTCGGAGGCGTCGTCGCGATAGAGGTAGTCGCGCGTCAGCGGCACCGCGTCCTGCTGCTTGGCCATCTGCACGTGGAAGACCACCTGTCCCCACCA
Organism: Thioalkalivibrio sp. ALE12; assembly: GCF_000381105.1. Taxonomy (NCBI): domain Bacteria; kingdom Pseudomonadati; phylum Pseudomonadota; class Gammaproteobacteria; order Chromatiales; family Ectothiorhodospiraceae; genus Thioalkalivibrio; species Thioalkalivibrio sp. ALE12. Next base: position 583,658 of record NZ_KB905905.1, read on the forward strand.
GCGGAAGGTGCCCTCGCAGCTGGCCAGATAGAACTCCCACATGCGGCAGAAGCGCTCGTCAAAGCGCGTCACGGCCTCGGCCCGGACCTTCTGGAAGCGGCGGTACCACTCGGCCAGTGTCTCGGCATAGTGCAGCCGCCAGAACTCGATATCCGTGGTGTACAGCGGGGTGGGTTCCAGCGCACTCATCACCTCGGACAGCGCCGGGGTGTACCCGCCCGGAAAGATGTACTTGCTGAGCCACGGGTTGGAGGTGCCCGGCGGCTCCTGCCGCCCGATGGTATGCAGCACGGCGATGCCGTCGGGCGTCAGGAGGTCGTGTACCCGCTGGAAGAACGTACCGTAGTTGGGTGTGCCGACATGCTCGAACATGCCGACGCTGACGATCCGGTCGTACTGGTCGTCATGCTCGCGGTAGTCCTGGTAGAGAAACCGCACCCGGTCCTCCAGCCCGCGTCGCCCGGCCTCCTCCCGGGCCACCCGCAGCTGCTCCCGGGACAGTGTCACGCCGTCGACCTGCACGTCCGCGTGCTCGGCCAGATGGAAGGCCAGGCCGCCCCAGCCGCAACCGATATCAAGGACCCGCATGCCGGGTTCCAGGCGCAGCTTCCTGCGCAGCATCGCGCACTTGGCCTGCTGCGCTTCCTCCAGCGTCATATCGGGCCGCTCGAAGTAGGCACAACTGTAGAACATGCCCTCGTCCAGGAACTGGCGATAAAGCCACTCGTCGACATCATAATGATGGGCGATGTTCTGATAGCAGCGCGCCACCTTGTTGCCCTGCTCGATCAGCGCCCGGAGCATACGCACCGCCGGATTGACACGCTGCTGGAACATCGGCGCGAAGTTGCGCATAGCCACATCCAGGAACACCTGCAGGCCCTCGGGGCCAGGCGACCACATGCCGTTCATGTAGGTCTCGCCCAGCTGGAACCCCGGATCGCGACCGATCTTGCGCAGCGCCGCCCGGTCATGCAGCTGCATCGCGATCTCCGGCGTACCGCTACCGAAACGCTGCTCGCGGCCATCCGGGTGCCGCAGCACAAAGGTCCCGTAGCGCATGTATTGCTCGAGTAACCGCTCGATCATCTTGACCCCTGTCCTTGTCTCGGCGGCCCGTGCGCAACGCGTGGGTTCCAGGCCGTTGCCGCGCCACCCAATGTAAACTGAGTCTAAATATTGTTATCTCGCGTTGTCCATGCCTGATGCCGCGCGCGGTGAAGTGGGCGGCCGGCGCCGCTTCGAGACCCGTAATAACCCCGACCCGAATCACCTGCATTCCACAGGGACAGTAGCGCATTCCCGAGCGTGATGGCAGACCCCGAAAATCCCTTTCCCCAATTCCGAAAAAACGGCTACCCTGCACTCATGACGCTACGACCCACCCAAGCCTGTCAGCACTGCACCCTGCGCCAGCTCTGCCTGCCGGTCGGCCTGCCGCAGGACGAGCTCTGGCAGCTCGACGAGATCGTCCAGCAGCGCCGGCCGATCGCCAAGGGCGCGGCCCTGTTCACCATGGGGGCCAAGTTCGACGCGCTGTATGCGGTCCGCACGGGGGCGCTGAAGACGGTGCTGATCTCCGATGACGGCACTGAACAGATCACGGGCTTTGCCCTGGCCGGCGACCTCCTGGGACTGGACGCGATCCATTCGGGCAAGCACCCGGTGAGTGCCGTGGCCCTGGAATCCACCAGCGTCTGTGCCGTGCCCTACGGGCATGTCGACGACCTCGCCGGGCGCCTGCCCACGTTCCGCCAGCACATGATGAGCGTGATGAGCCAGGAGCTCGCGCAGGACGAAAGCCTGCATGCGCTGCTTGCCCAGCGCACGGCCGAGCAGCGCCTGGCGACATTCCTCGTGGGGCTGTCGGAACGCCAGCGCACTCGCGGCCTGTCCCCCGAGCGGTTCTACCTGCCGATGTCGCGCGCCGACATCGCCAACCACCTGGGCCTGACCCAGGAGACCATCAGCCGACTGTTCACCCAGCTGCGCAACCAGGGCGTAATCAGCCTGCACACCCGCGACCTCGAGATCCTGGAGCCCGAGAGTCTGCGGAACACCGCCGGGGTGACGTTCACCTCCTCCGCCGCGAGCAGTGCCTGAATCCGGAGGCACCCCGGAGGAGCCGTCGACGGACTTCGAGGCCTTCTGGCGCTTCGCCGGAACCCTCTGGGCCGACCCCGATGCACGCGCGCGCCTGCTGCGCTGGCAGGAGGACTTCGGGGTGGATGTGATGCTGGCGCTGTTTGCCCTGTGGTACCCCCGACCGCTGACGACCTCTCAGTGGCAACGGCTCGCGCAAACCGCCCGCCGCTGGCAGACCTCTGCCACCGGACGCATCCGCGCCCTGCGCCGCCAGTTGCGCACCCCCGAGCGCGACACGCTCTACCGCGCGGTACTCGCGCTCGAACTCCAGAGCGAGCGCCTGGCGGGCCTGCAACTGCTCGCGCAGGCCCGCCAGCTCTCGACGCCGGATAGCCGGTCCCACGCCGTGAACCACCGGCGCCGACTGCACACGCTGTTCCCCGCATTGCCGGAGGCCGAGATCCGCGACGCGCCACACACTCCGGATCGGTGCTCTCAATAGCGTGTCCACGCAGGGACGTACGTAGCGGCATACCGGCTGCATGCGCTGGCTGTTCCGGCTATCCTCCCCGGCATACAGACCCTACACGGCAGGATTCATGTCCGACGATCTGCGCAGCCAGCTCCTGAAGACGGGGCTGGTGGACGAAAAACAGGTTCGCAAGGCCAAGGCGCAAAAGCATCAGGCGCAAAAGGGCAACGCGAAAAAGAAGAAGGACCGCAAGACCGGCCCCGAGCCCGGCGTGGCCGAGGCGCGCAAGGCCGAGCAGGCCGAACGCTCGCGGCAGAAGAACCGCGAACAGCAGGAGCGTGCCGAACGCCGCGCCCGCCACGCGCAGATCCGCGAGCTGGTCAGCACCCACCTGGCGCCGATCCCCACGGGCGATGCCGCGCTGGACTATCACTTTCAGCAGGGGGGGCAGATCCGTCACCTACCGGTGACAGCGGATCTGCAAAAGCGCCTCGCCGACGGGCGCGCCGCGATTGCGGGGCTGGATATCCGGCCGGAGAAGGGCTTCCGGGTCATCCCGCGGGAGACAGCGAACCGCATCCGCGAGCGCGAGCCGGAATGGCCGCTGGTGATTCCGGCCGAGGATGATGCGTCGTCCGACCCCGACCCGGACGACCCCTACAAGGATTACGTCGTCCCCGATGACCTGATGTGGTGAGGGCAAGGGGCACGCACGGACCGGCGGCCCCGCGGGTCCGTCAGTCCGTGGTGCGCTTCACGTCCGCGGCCGGCATGCCGGACTGCTGCGGACGCCGGGCCTCGTCACTGGACATGTCCTGAGGGGTTAGCCCCCCCTCACCCAGACTCTGGGGTGCACCCGCCGACTCCTCCTCCGGCGCGCCGTTGCCACAGCCCAGGGCCAGCAGGCCCACGGCGGTCAGTCCGATCACCAGGGGGGTCGCTCGCTGAATCTCTCGCATCGCTATCGCTCTCGGGTGTTTTCAGGTCAAAGCGTGCAAGCCCGCGGCCCGGCGCGCAAGCGCCGGCGTGAAGATCACGGGCTTGGCACACGCCCTTGAGACCCGCCTGGCTGCGGATTCGCTGTCAGACGGTCCCGACCGGCAGGATGCGGGTCCCGGCCTGGCCGTCCAGGATATCAGCGGCATGCCCCAGCGCACCGATCCCGACCCGGATGCCGCCTTGCGCCGTGCGCCGCGCCGCCTCCATCTTCGGGCCCATGGAACCCGCGGGGTAGGCCGCCGGCTCCACGGCCGTGACCAGCAGGGCCTTCAAGCGCCGAGCGTCCGGCGTGCCCCAGTCCATATAGACGCCGTCGACATCGGTCAGCATCAGCAGCCAGTCGGCCTCGACATGCGCGGCCAGACGGGCGGCCGTCAGGTCCTTGTCGACCACGGCCTCGATGCCCTGCAGGCGCCCGGCCGCGTCGCGCGCGACTGGCACACCCCCACCCCCGGCGCAGATCGCGACAGCGCCACTATCCACCAGGGAGCGTACCGCCTCCATGCCCAGCAGCCGCTGCGGCTCGGGCGAGGCTACCACGCGCCGCCAACCCTCGCCGTCGGGCGCGATATCCCAACCGCGCTCGTCGGCCAGCGCACGAGCACGGGCCTCATCCCAGGTGGGGCCGATGAATTTCTCCGGATGGCCAAAGGCCGGATCGTTGGGGTCGACCTCGGTCTGCGTCAGCAGGCTCGCCACCCGGTCATGCCCCAGTGCGTTGTGCAGCTCGCGCGCCAGGATGTAGCCGATCATGCCGTGACTCTCGGCGCCGACAACGTCCAGCGGCCAGGCGATGCGATCGCACTCCGCCTGATTGGCCAGCAGGCCAACCTGCGGCCCGTTCCCGTGGGTGACGACCACCTCGTGCTCGCGCGCCACGGCGGCGATCGCCTCGGCGGCCTGTTGCGCGTTGCGCTGCTGGGCCTCGGCCGAGGGGGTCTCGCCGCGTTGCAACAGGGCGTTGCCGCCCAGCGCGATCACGATGCGCATGGCGGTCCTCCGGGGTATTTGGTGGGTGTCAGGTCCGCGGCAGGGTGACGCCGCGCTGCCCCTGGTACTTGCCGCCGCGATCCTTGTAGGACGTCTCGCAGACCTCGTCGGACTGCAGGAACAGCATCTGCGCCACACCCTCGTTGGCGTAGATCTTGGCCGGCAACGGCGTGGTGTTGGAGAACTCCAGCGTCACGTGGCCCTCCCACTCGGGCTCCAGCGGGGTCACGTTCACGATGATGCCGCAGCGGGCATAGGTGGACTTGCCCAGGCAGATGGTCAGCACGTCGCGCGGGATACGGAAGTACTCCACCGTGTGCGCCAGGGCAAAGGAGTTGGGCGGGATGATGCAGACATCCGACTGCACATCCACGAAGCTGCCCTCGTCGAAGCCCTTGGGATCGACGATGCTGGAATTGATGTTGGTGAAGATCTTGAAATGATCCGAACAGCGCACGTCGTAGCCGTAGCTGGAGGTGCCGTAGGACACGATCCGCTCCTCGTCGCGGTAGCGGATCTGGCCGGGCTCGAAGGGCTCGATCATGCCCTGCGTCTCGGCCATCTCCCGGATCCAGCAGTCCGACTTGATGCTCATTGGCCCTGTCCCTGGTCGGCGGTTCGCCGGATCAGTTGTTCTGAATCACGATATTGGGGAACTTGCTGCTGTAGTCCTTGGACTGCTCCGCCAGCTTGGCGCCGGTGCGCCGCGCGATCTCGCGATAGATCTCGGTAATGCGGCCATCCGGGTCGGCGATCACGGTGGGCTCGCCGCCATCCGCCTGTTCGCGGATGCGGATGTCCAGCGGCAGGGCGCCCAGCATATCCACGCCGTACTCCTCGGCCATGTTCTCCGCCCCGCCCTGGCCGAAGATGTACTCTTCGTTGCCGCACTTCGAGCAGATGTGGATGCTCATATTCTCGATGATGCCCAGCACCGGCACCTCGACCTTCTCGAACATGCGCAGGCCCTTGCGGGCGTCCAGCAGCGCGATGTCCTGCGGCGTGGTCACGATCACCGCGCCGGACACCGGAATCTTCTGCGACAGCGTCAGCTGGATGTCGCCGGTGCCCGGCGGCAGGTCGATGATCAGGTAGTCCAGATCCTTCCAGTTAGTCTCGTTCAGGAGCTGCTCCAGCGCCTGGGTCACCATCGGGCCACGCCAGATCATCGGCGTGTCCTCCTCGATCAGGAAGCCGATGGACATCGCCTGTACGCCGTGGCGCTCCAGCGGCTCCATGCTCTTGCCATCCTTGGACTCCGGGTTGCCCTTGATGCCCAGCATGCGCGGCTGGCTGGGGCCGTAGATGTCCGCATCCAGGATGCCGACCTGCGCGCCCTCGGCCGCCAGGCCCAGCGCCAGATTCACCGCGGTGGTGGACTTGCCCACCCCGCCCTTGCCGGAGGCCACGGCGATGATGTTCTTGATCCCCGCCATCGGCTTGAGGCTCTTTTGCACTGCGTGCGTCGTGACCTTGGTGTTGATGGTCACTTCCGAGGATTCCAGCCCGGCGACACCGGCCAGCGCCCCCTGGATGGCTGCGCGGAGCTCGTCGTGATAGCCGTTCGAGGAGTAGCCCATCTCGATGGCAATGGAGGCGCGCGCGCCCTCCACCTGAATGTCCTTGACCGCGCCGGCGGCCACCAAATCCTGCTCCAGGTACTTGTCCTGAACAGTCTTCAGGGCGTTTTCGATCTGCTCGCGCGAGAGTTCGGCCATGGTGTTCGTTCCATCCAGCAATTTAAGGGTGACCGCGCGATTCTACTGGCACCGGTACGGCACGCCAATGGCAACACGCAGTGCCAGTCCTTTCCCGGGGCCCAAACATCCTCATCCGGCCGGGTGTCAAGCCTTTCGCAACGGTTTTATGCACAAACATGGCGCATACGGGGAAGACAGGCCTAGATAGCCGCACAAACGTCCAAAACGCTGCACAATAGTTGTTTAAGTTCATGTTTTATTGGATTTCTTTTGGGTTGGTCGATTTTTAACCAATTTGTCATGCGCCCTTGTGTGGCAAGGGGTAGCGACCGATTCCACCGGGTTTCCCACAGACTTATCCACAGCTTCTGTGGACAAGCGGGCCCAGCCCGCGCTGCGCCTCGACAAGCCGCCGGACACACCCGACAATAGCGCCCCTGCACCCGCGGCCCGGCGCCGCCCATCACGAGCCAAGCAATGACCGAAACCCCGCGCAAGATCCTCGTCACCAGCGCCCTGCCCTACGCCAACGGCCCGATCCATCTCGGGCACCTGGTGGAATACATCCAGACCGACATCTGGGTGCGGTACCAGCGTGCGCGGGGCCACGAGGTGATCTACGTATGCGCGGACGACGCCCACGGCACGCCGATCATGCTCAAGGCCCGATCCGAGGGCATCGAGCCGGAAGAACTGATCGCGCGGGTGCGCCAGGAACACGAGGCCGACTTCAGCGAATTCCTGATCGGCTTTGATCACTACCACTCGACGCACTCCGACGAGAACCGCGAGCTGGCCGGCCAGATCTACAAGGCCCTGCGCGACGCCGGGCACATCGAGACCCGCACCATCGACCAGGCCTATGACCCCGAGGCCGGGATGTTCCTGCCGGATCGCTTCATCAAGGGCACCTGCCCCAAATGCGGCGCGCAGGAGCAGTACGGCGACTCCTGCGAGGCCTGCGGCGCGACCTACAGCCCGATGGACCTGAAAGACGCGGTATCGGCCATCAGCGGCGCGCGCCCGGAGTCCCGCGCCTCGGAGCACTACTTCTTCAAGCTGGGCGACTTCGAGGCCTTCCTGCGCGACTGGACCCGCTCCGGCCGTCTGCAGGACGCGATCCGCAACAAGCTGGACGAATGGTTCGAGACCGGCCTGAGCGACTGGGACATCTCCCGTGACAAGCCCTACTTCGGCTTCGAGATCCCCGACGCCCCGGGCAAGTACTTCTACGTGTGGCTGGACGCCCCGATCGGCTACATGGCGAGCTTTCGCGCCTTCGCCGAGCAGCAGGGCCTGGACTTCAACGCCTGGTGGGGCGCGGACTCCGACGCCGAGCTGTACCACTTCATCGGCAAGGACATCGCCTACTTCCACACCCTGTTCTGGCCGGCCATGCTGCATGGCGCGGGCTTTCGCACCCCGTCGGCGGTCTTCTGCCACGGCTTTCTGACGGTCAACGGCCAGAAGATGTCCAAGTCGCGCGGGACCTTCATCCGCGCCCGCGACTACCTGGACCACCTGAACCCCGAATCGCTGCGCTACTACCTGGCCGCCAAACTGGGGGACGGGGTCGACGACCTGGATCTGAACCTGGACGACTTCGTGCAGCGCGTGAACTCGGACCTGGTCGGCAAGGTGGTCAACATCGCCAGCCGCTGCGCCGGCTTCATCCACAAGCGCTTCGACGGCCAGCTGGCCGCGGAACTCCCGCGCCCGGACCTGCACGACGCCTTCGTCGCCGAGGGCGAGGCGATCGCGGCGGCATTCGAGCGGCGCGAGTTCGCCCAGGCGATGCGCCGCATCATGGCGCTGGCGGATCAGGCCAACCAGTACATCGACGAGGCCCAGCCCTGGGTGCTGGCCAAGCAGGAAGGTCGCGAGGCCGAGGTGCAGGCCATCAACACCCAGGGGCTGGACCTGTTCCGCATCCTGATTGTCTATCTCGCCCCGGTGCTGCCGAAGCTGGCGGCCGACGCCGCCGCGTTCCTGAACCTGGACGACACCCGCTGGGCGAACCGCGAACCCCTGATCGGACGTTCCATCCAGAAGTTCAAGCCGCTGATGACGCGCATCGAGCCGGAGACCATCGAAAAGCTGCTGGAGGCCTCGAAGGCCACTCTGGCCGCCCGCGAGACCGCCAGCCCCGACAACGCGGCCCCTGAACAGGCCACGGAGGCGAACGTGGACCCGATTGCCGAGACCATCGACTTCGATACCTTTGCCCGGGTCGATCTGCGTATCGCCCGCATCGCCAATGCCGAGCACGTGGACGGCGCCGACAAACTCCTGAAACTCACCCTGGATATCGGTTCCGAGACGCGCCAGGTATTCGCCGGCATCAAGTCCGCCTACGCCCCGGAGGACCTGATCGGCCGGTATACCGTGATGGTCGCCAACCTGGCCCCGCGCAAGATGCGCTTCGGCGTCTCCGAGGGCATGGTGCTGGCCGCCGGCCCGGGTGGGTCGGAGCTCTACATCCTGAACCCGGATGACGGGGCCCGCCCCGGCATGCGCGTCAAGTGATGCCCACCGCAACCGACGAGAACGGCATGGAACGCGCGCGGCCCATGGATTTGCACCCGAGCCTCGCGTAAGCTGCCGCTCTTTTGTCGACACCCGGACGCATGGAACAAAGCCCCGAATTCAAAGCGCAGGTTCGCCTGCTGGCCGAAGCCGGACGCGAACTCGCGGACCGCGGCTGGCTCCCCGCGCGCACCGGGCACTTCTCCGCGCGTCTGGACGACCGGCATATCGTGATTACCGCCCCGGGGCGCAGCAAGGACCTGCTGGACGCCCACGACTTCATGGTGGTGGATCTCGAAGGGCATCGGGTCACCGGCAGCGGCGAACCCGGCCCCGAGACCTTCCTGCACATCATCATGTACCGCCGCGACGCGCAGCTCGGCGCCGTCCTGCATACGCACAGCGTGCAGGGTACCGTGCTGTCGCGGCAGGTCACGGGCTCACTGCTGCTGCGCGACTACGAGGCCCTGCGCGAACTCCCCGGCTGCGAACACCCCGCGCGCGGCATCCGCATCCCGGTGTTCGCCAACGAGCCGGACATGCAGCAGCTGGCCGCCCGGGTCGACGCCGCCATGGACCGCGACCCGGCACTTGCCGGTTACCTGATCGGCGGTCACGGGCTCTACACCTGGGGCGAGACGGTGGAACGGGCCATGCAGCGCACCGAGGCCTTCGAGTTCATGTTCGAATGCGAAACGCTGGCCCGCCAGCTACCCCTATGACCCCGACCTCCGCTCACCCCGCCCCCCAGGCCGTCATCCTGGCCTTCGAGGGAGTCCTCGCCCCGTCCGGCGTGCTGCGCGATACGCTGGAACCACACGCCCTCGAGGCGCTGCCGGACTTCCTCGAGCGTCACGCCGAGTCCACCGCGGTCCAGCGGACGCTGACGGACATCCTCGCCTACTCCGGGCGCGAGCTGGACGTGGACGGGCTGCTGTCCCAGATCCGCGCGTGGATCCGGGGCGGGCAGGACATCACGCCGGTGCGCCAGCTCCAGGGGATGGTCTGGGCCGATGCGCTGGAGGCCGGGGCCCTGCAGCCACAACTCTCCCGGGAAACCGCCGCGACGCTGGACCGGCTGCACCGCAGCGGAGTGGCCCTGTACAGCTTCGGCGCGACCCCGGCACCGGTACAGCGCGACTGGCTGCGCCACGGCCCGCACCCGGAGGTCGAACAACACCTGACCGGACTGTTCGACACCCGCATCGGTGGCCGCCGCGATGCCGGCAGCTACCGTCGTCTCGCGGAGGAGATCGGCCTGACGCCGGAGACCGTGCTGGTGCTGTCCACCCGCCGTGACGAGCTGGACGCCGCCCACCAGGCCTGGCTGCTGACCGCTCGCCCGGCCGCGGACCCCCAGGCCGAGGACGACCATCCGGTGCGGCCCTTGACCTCGCTCATCTCCGACACCGCCGACGGGCACTAATCTGACTCGACATTCCCGGCCTCGGCCACGCGCCGGACTAGGGAGACGCTGATTGAATCGCACGTCCGCGTTGGTGCCCCCTGTTTTCCGAGACAAGGCGCGTCGTGTAGCGGGTAGTGGTTCTACCCGCAAGCGGCGCAACGCAGGATCGGGGAACAGGGGGCACCAACCCCACAAGCGATTGAAAGCAGGGGCTCGGCCGCCCGTTTTTATGATCAACAACGGGCGCGGGAACGGCGTTGCGGCTCCTTTGTGCAGAATGACTGCACGGCAGTCACCGCGCCTTGTTCGCACGCAAAAGCGACTCGAGCGCGGACGTGCGATTCAATCAGCGTCTCCCTAGGTGTGATCTCTCAATAGGTTGTCCACGGGACGACTCCGAAGGATGCTGAGTTTGCGGACTGAGCCATTCCCAAGGAGGACGCCCCGTGAACCTTCATCAAAATGCCTTAATGGGTCCCCGCGGTCGAGAGCGGATGGCTCGCCTGGTCGTGGATCACGGCCTGAGCCTTCGTGCAGCGGCCCGCGCCTTTGACGTGGATCCGAAGACCGTGCAGCGCTGGGTCCAGCGGTTCCAGGAGGCCGGCCGTTCCGGACTTGTGGACCGTTCGTCCCGGCCGCGGAGCCAGCCGCGGCGAACCCCCCGACGGATCCAACGGCAGGTGGTCGCCTTGCGGCGCCAGCGCTGGACCATGGATCGCATCGCGACCTTCACAAGGATCTCGAGGGCCAGCGTCAGCCGCATCCTGCGGCGCGAGGGCCTGAACCGCCTGAGCGCACTGGAGCCGGCCGAGCCACCCCGGCGCTACGAACACGAACACCCCGGCGATCTGCTCCACCTCGACATCAAGAAGCTGGCGCGCTTCCGTCACCCGGGCCACCGCGTGACCGGCGTCCGCGCCAAGGACTCCATCGGAGCGGGCTACGAGTACGTGCATGTGGCCATCGACGACCGCTCGCGCATCGCCTACAGCGAGATCCATCCCGCCGAGCGGGCCCAGGATGCGATCGCGCACCTGGAGGCGGCCGTGCGCTACTACGCCACCCTGGGGATCACCATCCGACGGGTCCTGACCGACAACGGACCCTGCTACCACGCCCGGGCGTTCAGCCAGGCCTGCCGCCGACTGGGCATCCGCCATCGCCGCACCCGGCCCTACACGCCGCGAACCAATGGCAAGGCCGAGCGCTTTATCCAGACCGCCCTGCGCGAGTGGGCCTACGCCTTCACCTACGCCACGTCAGAGGAGCGCAAACGCCATCTGCCCCGATGGATCCACGACTACAACTGGCACCGCCCACACGGTAGCCTGAACAAGCAGCCACCCATCAGCGTCCTCGGTCTACCTGAGGACAACCTTGTGAGACTCCACACCTAGGTTTCGCGCCCGGAAAGGGCAATGGCCCCGTCGCGGGCAGGGTTGAGCGGGCACCGCCCGTCGCCGATACTGTGTTGTTGACCTGACGACTCGGATTTTTCGTGGAATACGTCCTGATCCTCATCAGTACGATCCTCGTGAACAACTTCGTACTGGTGAAGTTTCTGGGCCTGTGCCCGTTCATGGGGGTCTCGCGCAAGGTCGAGACGGCCACCGGCATGGGCCTGGCCACGACCTTCGTCCTGACGTTGTCCGCCGTCAGTTCCTACGTGATCAATGAATACCTGCTGACCCCGCTCGGGCTGGAATACCTGCGCACCATCGCCTTCATCCTGGTAATCGCGGCGGTGGTGCAGTTCACCGAGCTGGTGGTGCGCAAAACCTCGCCCCTGCTCTACAACGTGCTGGGGATCTTCCTGCCGCTGATCACCACCAACTGCGCGGTGCTGGGCGTCGCCCTGCTCAACGTCCAGGAGGCACACAATTTTGTCGAGTCGGCCCTGTACGGTTTCGGTGCCGCAGTCGGTTTTTCGCTGGTGCTGATCCTGTTCTCCGCGATCCGCGAGCGCATCGCCGTGGCCGATGTGCCGGTGATGTTCCGCGGCAGCGCCATCGCCATGGTCACCGCCGGGCTGATGTCGCTGGCGTTCATGGGCTTTTCCGGGCTGGTGCGGCTGTGAGCGTGCTCTACGCCATCCTCGCGATCGGCGGCCTGGCCGCTGCATTCGGGCTGATCCTGGGGTTCGCCGCGCAGCGCTTCCGGGTCGAGGCCGACCCGGTGGTGGACCAGATCGACGCCCTGCTGCCGCAGACCCAGTGCGGCCAGTGCTCCTACCCCGGCTGCCGGCCGTATGCCGAGGCCATCGCCGCCGGCGAGGCGGACATCAACCGCTGCCCGCCCGGCGGTCAGGCCACGGTCCAGGCCCTGGCCGACCTGCTCGACCGCGAGCCCACCCCGCTGGAGGAAGAAGAGCAGGAGAAGGCCGTCGCGATCATCGACGAGAACATCTGCATCGGCTGCACCCTGTGCATTCAGGCCTGCCCGGTGGATGCCATCCTCGGCGCCGCCAAGCAGATGCATACCGTGATCGAGGAGGAATGCACCGGATGCGAGCTGTGCATCGAGCCCTGTCCGGTCGACTGCATCACCATGGTTCCGGTCGGCACCGACATCACCGAATGGCGCTGGTCGGAACCGGAACCCTCGCCCATCGAGCAGCCCATCAAGCGGCCCATCCACGCCATCGCGGACGGTTCGGGGGCTTCCGACTGAGTCGGATGTCCGCAAACCGTTAGAATACGCTTATGCAGCTGCATCGCTTCCACGGGGGCCTGAAACTGGCCGACGAGACCGAAGCCAGCACCCGCGATCCGGTGCTGGTGATGGGCGTGCCTCCGCAGCTGATCGTCCCGCTGGGCCAGCACATCGGCGAGGCCGCGGAGCCCTGCGTGGCGGTCGGCGACTACGTGACCAAGGGTCAGCGCATCGGCCAGTCCAAGGGATATATCGCCGCCCACGTGCACGCCCCCAGTTCCGGGGAGGTGATCGAGATCGCCCCGCACGCGGTGCCCCATCCCTCCGGTCTGGACGCCCCCTGTGTGGTCATCCAGACCGACGGGCGCGACGCCTGGGGCGACACCCGCATGGAACCCTGGCTGGACTGGGATACCCGCGAGCCGCGCAAGCTGCGCCAGCGCATCCGCGACGCCGGCATCGTCGGGCTGGGCGGGGCCGCCTTTCCCACCGCGGTCAAGCTCAACCCGCGCGCCGGTCAGCGCATCCATACATTGATCGTGAACGGGGCCGAGTGCGAGCCCTACATCAGCGCCGATGACATGCTGCTGCGCACCGCCCCGGAGGCGGTGTTCGAGGGCATTCGCATCGTTGCCCACCTGCTGGACGTCGAACGGGTGCTGTTCGCGGTGGAAGACAACATGCCCGAGGCGATGCGGGCCCTCACCGAAAACCTGCCGGGCGAACTGCGCGAGCTGATCCAGCTGGTCTCGGTCCCCTCCCTCTACCCCACCGGCGGCGAACGCCAGCTGATCAAGGTGCTGACCGGCCAGGAGGTCCCCAGCGGCGGTCTTCCGGCCGATATCGGGATGGTCTGCAACAATCCCGGCACCTTCAAGGCGGTCTGCGACGCGATCATCCAGGGGCGCCCCCTGCTGTCGCGCATCGTCACCGTTACCGGGCCGGGCGTGCGGCACCCGCGCAATGTCGAGGCCCTGCTGGGGACCCCGTTCGCCGACGTCATCGCCGCGACCGGCGGTTACGCCGATGGGGTGGATCGCCTGGTGATGGGCGGCCCGATGATGGGTTTCGCGGTCCACGACGACGCCATACCCGTGATCAAGGGCACCAACTGCCTGCTCGCCACTCGCCCCCAGGACACCCCGCCCCCGGGGCCGGTGATGCCCTGCATCCGCTGCGGCGAGTGTGCGGCCGCCTGCCCCGCCCAGTTGCTGCCGCAGCAGCTCTACTGGCAGGCCAAGGCCAAGGACTTCGACGCGATCCAGGGCTACGGCCTGTTCGACTGCATCGAGTGCGGCTGCTGCGCGCATGTCTGCCCCAGCAATATCCCGCTGGTGCAGTACTACCGCTACGCCAAGAACGAGATCTGGGCGCGCGAGAAGGAACGGCAGAAGTCCGACATCGCCCGCGAACGCTATGAGTTCCGCCAGGAGCGCATCGAGCGCGAGGAACGCGAGAAGGCCGAGCGCATGGCCAGGAAGAAGGCGGCGGTGAAGAAGAAGGAGGGCGAGGAAGGCGCCGACGACGACAAGCAGGCCGCCATCCAGGCCGCGCTGGAACGCGCCCGCGCGCGCAAGGCCGCCAAGGCCGGACAGACCGCCGAGACCCCCGGGGACGGACAGGACAACGCCGGCACCGCGGAGGCCGGCACATCCAGCGAATCCGGCCCGCGCGATTCCACGGACTCGGGCAGCCGCTGATGCGCTTTCGCACCGAATCCTCGCCGCACATGATCCCGGCCCACTCGGTGGGCGGGGTCATGCAGCAGGTCCAGATGGCCCTGGTACCCGGCACGCTGGCCATGGCCTGGTTCTTCGGCTGGGGCGTCCTGGTCAATGTGGTCCTGGCGGTACTGTTCGCCGTGGCCTTCGAGGCTGCGATCGTGGCGGCCCGCAAGCGCCCGGTCATGGCCACCCTGAGCGACAACTCGGCCATCGTGACCGGCTGGCTGTTCGCCCTGGCCGTACCGCCGCTGACGCCGATCTGGGTCACCCTGATCGGTATCGCCTTCGCGATCGTGGTGGCCAAGCACCTGTATGGCGGGCTCGGCTACAACCCGTTCAACCCCGCGATGGTCGGCTACGTGGTCGTGCTGGTCTCGTTCCCGCGGGAGATGGCCCTGTGGCCCGCGCCGGACACCCTCTCCGACCTGTCGCTGGGCCTGGGCCAGACGCTGCAGACCGTGCTCACCGGCAGCCTACCGGCCGCACTCGAGTGGGACACGATCACCCGCGCCACGCCCCTGGACGCAATGCGCGAGGGCCTGGGGGCCGGGCGGACCGTCAGCGAGGTCACCGCGAGCCCGCTGTTCGGCAGCTTCAGCGAGACCAGCTGGGAGTGGATCGGCAATTTCTTCCTGCTCGGCGGCCTGTACCTGCTGTTCCGGCGCATCATCCACTGGCATATCCCGCTGGCGGTGATCCTGGGCGTGGCCATCCCGGCCGGCTTCTTCTGGATGCTGGACCCGGATTCCTTTGCCTCGCCGGCGTTCCACGTGTTCAGTGGCGCGGTCATCATCGGCGCCTTCTTCATCGCCACCGATCCGGTCTCCGCCTCCACCACGCCGCTGGGTCGCATCCTCTACGGCGCCGGCATCGGCGTGCTGATCTTCATTATCCGCACCTGGGGCGGCTACCCGGATGCGGTCGCCTTCGCCGTGCTGCTGATGAATATGGTCGCCCCGACCCTGGACCACCTGACGCGGCCGCGCATCTTCGGGCGCTCGCGCCGCGGACCGCCGCCGGGGGACGGGCATGCTTGACCTGAAGCCCCGCGACATCCTGCTGGCCACCGCCCTGCTCGCCGGCTTTGCGGCCGCCGGGGCGGGGATCGTCGCTCTCGTCCAGGGCACGACCGAGGCCCGCATCGAAGAGAACCGCATGGCGGTCAACCGCAACCGCATCGCGGAGCTGACCGGCGACCTGGATTACCGGAACGACCCCGTGCACGACACCATCGATCTCGGCCATGACCTCCTGGGCGGTGACCACCTGCCGGCCTGGTTCGCCCGCGATGCCGATGACGAAGTGGTCGGCATCGTGTTTTCCGCGATCGCGCGCGATGGCTACAGTGGCGACATCCACCTGCTGATCGGCGTGGATCGCGACGGCGAGCTCCAGGGGGTGCGCGTCTCCGCGCATCGCGAAACCCCGGGTCTGGGAGACGCCATCGAGGCCGAGCGCTCCGACTGGATCCACGACTTCCATGGCCGTTCGCTGGGGAACCCTCCGGCCGAGGACTGGCACGTGCGCAAGGACGGCGGCGTGTTCGACCAGTTCACCGGCGCCACCATCACCCCGCGTGCGGTGGTTCGCGCCGTTTATCGCACGCTGCAATACTTCGACGAACACCGCGAGGAGCTGCTGGCGACCCGGCCCGACGACGCCCGCTCCATGGCGGAACCGCTCCCGCAGCCCGAGGACCACGGGGACGACGAGGCAAGCCGATGAACCCGACCCTGACCGACATCATTCGCGACGGCCTGTGGCACAACAACCCCGGGCTGGTGCAGCTGCTGGGGCTGTGCCCCCTGCTGGCGATCTCCGGCACCATGGTCAACGCGATCGGTCTCGGCATTGCGACCACCCTGACCCTGCTGCTGTCCAATGTGCTGGTCTCGCTGATCCGCAACCACGCGCGCCCGGAGATCCGCATCCCGGTGTACGTGCTGATCATCGCCTCCATCGTCACCGCGATCGAGCTGGCGATGAATGCCTGGTTCCACGGGCTGTACCTCATCCTCGGGATCTTTATCCCGCTGATCGTGACCAACTGCGCCATCATCGGCCGCGCCGAGGCCTTCGCCTCGCGCAACTCGGTGCCGCGCGCCGCCCTGGACGGCCTGATGATGGGCCTGGGCTTCACCGGCGTGCTGATCGCCCTGGGTGCGCTGCGCGAGGTCCTTGGCCAGGGCACGCTGATGGCCAATGCCCACCTGCTGTTCGGCGAGTGGGGGCACGGGATGACATTGCAGCTCTATCCCTCCGAGCACGGCTTCCTGCTGGCCCTGCTGCCCCCGGGCGCCTTCATGGCCATGGGCCTGCTGATCGCCGCGAAGAACTGGATCGACAGCCAGTTCGAGCCGGAGCCGACCGCCAGCCGCGACGAGAGCGCCACCGAATCCGAAGCCGCCCCCGACAACGCCTGAACCGAACCGGCCTTGATTCCTGGCCGTCAGCCGGTAAACTTCCGGCGCCACGAATCCGTTCTACCGGGGCCGCGCGCCCCGGACACTCAAACGTCCCAGGAGATTGGCATGGCTGGACATTTCCCGTTTGCTGGCAAGCGCGGCACGCGCTACGGCCTCGCCCCGCGCGGCACGATCGCCGCCTTTTTCGAGAACCACGGGTTCAACGACGACCTGCAGGAGAAGTACTACAAGTGGTGGTACGACTGGGCCAAGGACTTCGTCGAGAAGGACAGCGACCTGTCCTACACCATGATCCGCAAGTTCGACAGCTACCCGATGGGCACCCACGCCCACCACTCGTTCCACCTGAACGACAAGTACTGGCCGAGCTGCCTGGACGAACTGGGTTCGTTCATCCGCGACGTCATCTTCCCGAAGCTGGACGAGAAGGCGATGCATGATCTGGAAGAGAAGCACGCCAAGCTGATCAAGGACCTGGAGAAGGAAGCCGAATCCAACCCGCGCGACGCCGCGCCGGATGTCGGCATGTTCCGCCACGTCTGAGCAACGCCACTACGCGAGTTGCCGGCCCCGCGAAGCGGGGCCGGTTTGTTTGGAGCCTCCGCATCCATGAACGCCGCAAAGCGAGAAGCCATCTTCGAGCGCCTGAAGGCGGCGAATCCCGAGCCGACCACCGAGCTCGAGTACGACACACCGTTCGAACTGCTGATCGCGGTCATCCTGTCGGCCCAGGCCACGGATGTCGGCGTCAACAAGGCCACCCGCCGCCTCTACCCCGTCGCCAACACCCCCGAGGGCATCCTCGAACTGGGCCTGGACGGGCTGAAGGAACACATCAAGACCATCGGCCTGTACAACGCCAAGGCCGAGAACGTGATCAAGACCTGCCGCATCCTGGTCGACCAGCACGGCGGCGAGGTTCCACGCGACCGCAAGTCGCTGGAGGCCCTGCCGGGTGTGGGCCGCAAGACCGCCAACGTCATCCTCAACACCGCCTTCGGCGTCCCCACCATCGCGGTGGATACCCATATCTTCCGGGTCGCCAACCGTACCGGGCTGGCCAGGGGCAAGACCGTGCTCGAGGTGGAGAAGCGCCTGATGCGCCTGACCCCGAAGGCCTACTTGCAGGACGCCCATCACTGGCTGATCCTGCACGGCCGCTACGTCTGCAAGGCGCGCAAGCCGGAGTGCTGGCGCTGCCCGATCGCCGACCTGTGCGAATACAAGGCCAAGACCCCGCCGCCCGCGGGCGCCTGACACCCCCAACTCCGAGGACAACCCGCATGTACGGCAACCGCGACCAGATCCGTACCCAGTTCGTCGACGCCTGGCAGAAGGCGCAGGCCGGCGAGCCAGTCACCGACCTGGAGCAGCAACTGGTGGACGTGATCTCGGAACACCCCGAGTACCACGAATACCTGAAGGACCGCGAGACCGCGCTGACCGGCGAGTTCCCGCCCGAGCTGGGCACCTCCAATCCGTTCCTGCACATGGCGATGCACCTGAGCCTGCGCGACCAGGCGCGGACCGACCGGCCCGCGGGCATCCGCGAACTGCACCAGGGCCTGTGCGCCCGGTTTGGCGTGATGGACGCCGAGCACCGCATGATGGAATGCCTCGGCCAGACCCTGTGGGAAGCCCAGCGCAGCAACAGCGCACCGGACGAGAACGCCTACCTCGAGTGCCTCAAGCGCCTGGCGAGCCGGTAGCCGACTGTTCGGCCGGCGCCGGCTGCCGGTCCAGTCCCAGCCGATCCAGCAGCACCAGCATCGCGGGGGTGAACAGCAACGTCAGCGGCGTAGCGACAAACAGCCCCCCGGCGATCGCGGTCGCGAGCTGCACCCAGAAGCCGGTCACCGGCGCCCCGACATAGAAATCCCTTCCGGCGAAGTCCACGGTCCAGGCCAGCACCATCGGCATCAAGCCGAGGATGGTGGTGATCGCGGTCAGCAGCACCGGCCGCATGCGCTGGGCGGCGGCCCGCAGGGCCGCCTCCAGGGCATCCAGCCCGCGTCGACGCTGCTCGTTGTAGGTGTCGATCAGCACGATGTTGTTGTTCACCACGATCCCGGCCAGTGCCAGCACCCCGATCCCGCTCATCACGATGCCGAATGGCTCGCCGCGCAGGAGCAGGGCCAGCAGCACCCCGGCGGTGGAGAACACGATCGCCGACATCACCAGCAGCGCCTGCGAGAAGCGGTTGAACTGGGTAACCATCATCGCGAGCATCAGGAACAGCGACAGCGCGAAGGCCGCGAGCAGGAAGCGCGCCGCCTCGGCCTGTTCCTCGGCCTGGCCGCGAAACCGCAGCTGCACCTCCGGGTCCAGGTCCATGCCGGCGATGCGCGCCTCCAGCGCGCGCTGGCGCTCGTCCACCAGGTAGCCGCTGGCCGCATCCGCCTCGAGGCTGTAGGCGCGATCGCCGTCGCGGCGCTTGATCAGACCGGTGGCCGGTACCGGCACCAGTTCCGCGAAATGCGCCAGCGGCACCAGCCCGGTCGCCCCGGGCAGGTTCAGGGTGGCCAGCTGCTGCAGGTGGCGCTGTTCCGCCGGCAGGCGCAGGCGGATATCCACCTCCTCGTCGCTGTAGTCCGGGCGGTAGCTGCCAAGCTGGATGCCGCGGGTCAGCAGCTGCACCCCCTCGCCCAGCAGCGGCACGTCCACGCCGAAGCGCGCCGCCTGTTCGCGGTCGAAGCGCACCTCCAGCTCCACCCCGGGCAGTGGCAGATCGTCGGTCACGTCCTCGAAGCCGCCCAGCTCGTCCATCGCAGCGCGGATCTCGCGGATCACCGGCGCAATGCGGTCGGCCTGGCGGCTGGAGGCCTCGACCACGATCGGCCGGCCCTCGCGCGGCCCGCGTTCCTGGGCGCGAAACTGCAGGCGGATGCCCGGCAGGTCGGCGGTACGCTGGCGCAGGTCCTCGATGATCGCGGCCGCCGGCGGGCGCTCGCGCCAGGAGACCAGTTCCAGCTGGATCAGACCGACGAGATCTTCCGGGTAGTCGCCCTGCAGCCGCCCGAGCTGGGTACCGATGGTCCGCGCATAGACATGCTGGATCTGCGGCACCCCCTGCAGGCGCCCCTCCACCTGTCGCACCAGGGCGTCCGCCTCCCACACCGACAGGTCGCCGCGCGCCTGTACCTGCACCTGCACGAAGTCCGGCTCCACCTGCGGGAAGAACTCCACCCCGCGCCCCTGCTGGGCATACAGTGCATAGGCGGCGGCGACCAGCGCCAGCGTGCCCGCGAGCGTCCAGACGGGGCGACGCACCAGCGGCTGCAGCAGGCGGATATAGGCACGGGTCAGGCCCTGCAGTTCGTCATAGCGACCATCCTCGGCCGCGCGCACGTAGCGCGTCTGGGCCGCGTTGATCGGGTGGCTCTGGCCGATCACGGCCCCCAGCGCCGGGATGAATACCAGCGCCATCGCCAGCGAGGCGATCAGGGTCACGATCACCGTGGCCGGCAGGTAGACGATGAACTCGCCGACCATGCCGGGCCACAGCAGCATCGGCGCGAACACCGCCAGCGTGGTCCCGATCGCGGTGGTGATCGGCCAGGACATGCGCTGGGCCGCGGCGCGGAAGGCCTCCCGCCGCGGCATACCCTCGGCCACGTAGCGATCGGCCAGCTCCACCACCACGACCGCGCCGTCCACCAGCATGCCGACCACCAGGATCAGCCCGAACAGCACCACCACATTGAGCGTGAAGCCCATCAGATAGATCGCCAGGATGCCGCCGAGGAAGGCCCCGGGGATGGCCACCCCCACCAGCAGGGCCGCGCGCGCCCCCATCATTGCCAGGATCACCAGCGCCACGATCAGCACCGCAGCGATCACGCTGTTCTCGAGATCGCCCAGCAGGTCGTCGACATCGCGCGCCATGTCCTGCAGGTAGGTGACCTCGACCGTCTCCGGCCAGTCGGCCCGCGCCGCCTCGATGGTCGCGCGCGCGGCCGCCACCACCTCCAGGATGTTGGCCTCCGAGGCCTTGCGGATCTCCAGCGACACCGAGGGCTGGCCGTCGATGCGGGTGAAGCCTTCCGGGTCCAGATAGCTCTGGCGGACCTCGGCGACATCGCGCACCCGCACCACCGCGTCGCCCTCCACCCGGATCGCGGTATCCAGCACGTCGTCGACGTCGTCGATGGTGCCCGGCACCCGCAACGGGATGCGCCCGGCCCCGGTATCCAGCGCCCCGGCCGCAACCAGACGGTTGTTGCGTTCGATCGCCCGGGTCAGCTCGTCGAACGACAGCTCGAAGGTCTCCAGCACCAGCGGATCGACCAGCACCTCCATCTGCTCCTCGCGATCGCCACCGACATCCGCCTCCAGCACCCCGGGGATCGCCTCCACGCGGTCGCGCAGGTCGCGCGCCAGACGCACCAGCGTCCGCTCGTCCAGCGGCCCGGACAGGTTCAGCGTGAGCACCGGGAACAGCGACAGGTCGACCTCGGAGACGCTTGGGTCCTCTGCCCCGGCGGGCAGTTCCGGGCGCACCTGGTCGACCTCCTCGCGCAGGTCCGACAGGGCCCGGCGGTTGTCCCAGCCGGGCTCGAAGTCCAGTCGCACCAGGGCAAAGCCCTCGCCGGCCCAGGACTGCATCTCGTCCACCCCGGGCAGGGTCTGCAGCTCGCGCTCCAGCGGGCGCAGCATCAGACGCTCCGCATCCTCCGGACTGACCCCCGGATAGGGCACGGACACAAAGAAGATGGGGATGTCGATCTCGGGGGCCGCCTCCTTGGGCACCACCTGGTAGGCGGTCGCGCCCAGTACCAGGATCAGCAGCAGGAACAGCAGCACCGTCCGGGCGTGCTCCACCGCCCAGGCGATCAGGGCCTTCACCGCAGGGCCTCGCCCACCGGTTCCGGCGCGGCCGCGCCCGTCGATGCCTCCATGGGCCGGGGCCGCACGGTCTCGCCCGGGGTCACGAAGCCGTGGCCGATGGTGATCACCCGCGCGCGCTCCGGCAGCCCGGTGACCCAGACGCCGTCGGTGGCGGCACGGATCACCTCGACCGCGTGGAAGACCACCCGGTCGTCGTCATCCACCGTCTTCACCCCGACCCGGCCGCTGTCGTCCAGCCCCATCCAGGCCGGCGACAGCTTGTGCGCCGCGACCGTCTCGGTCGGAATCTCGACCCCGGCGCTGATCCCGGAAGGCAGCGCCTCGTCGGCATTCGGTACCTCCACCTCCACGCGGAAGGTCTGGGTGCCAGCCTCGGCCACCCGCGAGACGAACCGCACCTCGCCCTCCGCACGACGCCCGTCGAGGAAGCGGATGCGCGCCGCCTGGCCCGACTCCACCCGCCCGATCTGATGCTGTGGTACATGCACCACCGCCAGCAGCGGGTCGTTGTCCACGATCTCCGCCACCGGGTCGCCACGGGCCACGAAGTCGCCCCGTTCCGCCAGACGCTGATTCACCACCCCGGCCACCGGCGCGATGATGCGCGTGTTGCGGATATCCAGCTCGATCGCCTCCAGCTCCGCGCGGGCGGCCTCGCGCTCGGCCTCGCGGGCCTCCAGCTGGGTGCGCGACACATGGCCCTGATCGTGCAGCCGCTGGGCGGCCTCGAATTCGCTCTCGGCGCCGCGCAGCCGCGCGATCGCCTGGCGCCGGCGCGCCTCGCGGTCGTCCATGCGCAGTCGCGCCAGGGGTACGTCGGCGGCCACGCGTGCCCCGCGGGCCACCTCCCACTCGGCCACCTGACCGGCGGTCTCGGCACGCACCAACACGCGCAGATCCGGCTCCACCCGCCCCTGCAGCACCAGCAGGCGCTCCACCGGCTCCGCCTCCAGCGTGGTCACGGCCACGGCCATCGGCTGCGGCTCGGCCGCCCGCGGCGCCTCGTCGGCCTCGCGCCCGAACATCCCCGAGGCGATCCAGAGGATCACCAGCAGCAGGATGCCCAGCGCGAGCAGCACGCGCGCCTGTCCGCGCAGGCGCTGCCACCAGGAATCAGCCATCGCCGCGCCTCCGCTGTATGCCGGCGGTACTCACTTTGCCCCGCCGAACAGACGCTGCCACCAGCGCCGGCGGCTGCCGGTCGGCGGCATCGCCGCCTCCAGGTCCACCGGCGGCACCCGCGACAGCACCCAGCCCGGCAGCACCCGCAGCCCCGAGGAGCCGCAGCTGGAGCCGAGGTTGTTGGGGTCGAAGATCTTCACGAATTCCGGCGCCTCGCGGTCATCGACGTAGACGATCCCGCAGTAGTCCTCGTCGTGATCCTGCCGCAGCAGGGTGTCGACCTCGTCGATGAAACGCCGGAAATCTTCTGCGGAGACCGGTTCCACGGGCACGGTATCCCCTACCGCGTAGATGTACCAGCCGCCATCGGCGCGGTCGCGCAGCAGCGTCCACAGCCGCTCCAGCTGCTCCCAGTACAGGATGCCGGTGGAACCGGCCTCGAAACGTTGCAGGAAGTCGGGCACGGGCCCTTGGGACGCTGGATTCATACGGAGATCCGTTTATCCGGAAAAGACCCTTATCCTAGGGAAACACTGATCAATGTACACACTCGCGTTGGCACCCCAGGTTCTTCGAGACCAGGCGCGTCGTGCGGCGGGTAGTGGTTCTACCCGCCCGTTTTTGATGGATTCGGGGCGCAACGCAGGATCGGGGAACCTGGGGTGCCAACCTCACAACCTATTGAACGAAGGGGCTCGGCCGCCCGTTGTTGACAAAAACGGGCGCGGGAACGGCGTTGCGGCTCCCTTGTGCAGAATGACTGCACGGCAGTCACCGCGCCTTGTTCGCACGCAAAAGCGACTCGAGCGCGAGCGTGCACATTAATCAGTGTTTCCCTCGGGAAACAGCGGTGAATGTACACGCTCGTGTAGTTCCCGCATGGCTTGCAGGGAACCCCAGACCGGGGCCAGGCTCTTAAACGGAAAGCCTTTAGCCAAGAAGACTGCGCCATGCGAACCATCTCCCACGCCACTTCCCTGCGCGCCGAGCCGGAACGGGTCTTCGAGTTGCTGAGTCACGTGCCCAACTTTGTCGACCTGTGCGACCACGTCGAGCATATCGAGTGCCTGGGTGACGACTGCTATCGCTGGACCATTCGGGCCGCCGGGATGCGCATGGATTTCGATGTCGAGGTCTGCACCGCGATCGCGCCGGAGCACTTTGCCTGGCGCTCCATCCGCGGGGTGCAGAACCGGGGCAGCTACCGCCTGAGTCCCGAGGGCGAGGACCGCACGCGCGTGGAGTTCGAACTGGAGTACAAGCTGAACCCGCTGCTCGACGCGGCCGTGCGGCGCGCGGCCCAATCCTTGGTCGACCGGGTGTCGGGCCAGCTGATGGAACGGGCCCAGCAGCGGCTGGACGCCGAGGCGGCCCGTTCCTGACCCCAAACCTGGCCCCAGCGTGGCCGGGTGTCAGGCGGTCTCCGCCGCGGCGCTGGCATCGGGGCGCGCCAGCAGGTCGCGCAGGGTGCGCCCGTTCAGGCGCTCCTCGCGCGCCTGATCCACCTCTTTCAGTGTCGTCTCCACACTCAGGCTGCCGCGCAGACGACGAATGGCGTGGTCGTCACTGTCCTCGCGCAGCGCCTCCAGGATTTCGTCCACGCGGATCGCGTCCAGGTCGCGGGCCGGTACCAGATGCTGGCCCTCGCTTCCCGCCTTCAACAGCAGACCGGCTTCTTCCAGCCGGCGCGCCGCATCACCCAGGGCATTGCCCGGCACCGCCAGGGTCGCGGCCACCTCGTCCAGGGTGGGTGCCGGGCGCCCGTCGTGGAAGCGCTGGCCGACCTGCTGCATCAGGTGCAGACCCATGCGCTCGCGTGCCGCCCCGGAAAGGCGCAGGCGGATGCCGCGCACGTTCATGTACTCCGGGTGCTGGACGAAGAAGGCGACATTGGCCCCGATCAGCAGGATCAGCCAGGCGAGGTAGATCCAGATCAGCAGCATGATCATGATGGCGAAGCTGGAGTAGATCGCCGCATAGCGCGTTGAACCCGCCACCATGTTGGCGAATACCCAGCCCACGCTCTGCCACAGGAAACCGGCCACCACCGCGCCGATCAGCGCCGGGAGGATCTTGACCCGGGTGTTCGGCACGAACACGTAGATGAACGCGAACGCGGAGATGATCAGGATGTACGGCACCAGCCGCGAGATCTCGGTAATCAGCATGCCGAAGGGTTCGACCCCGGCAATCGCCTGCATCGCGGCCGATGACATCACCGTGGCGGTCAGCCCCAGCGCCGAGACCACCAGCACCGGACCGATCAGGATCACCGACAGGTAGTTGGAAAAGCGCTGGGCCAGGCTGCGGCTGTTCTCCACCCGCCAGATGGTGTTGAAGGCCAGCTCGATCTTCTGCACCAGCGCGATGACGGTATACACCAGGAACAGCAGGCCGACGAAGCCGAGCACGCCCACGCGCATGTTGTCGACAAAGTCGAGCACGTTGTGGGCGATCTCCACCCCCTGCTCGCCCAGCGGTTCAAGCACGCCCAGCAGGAACGGCTCCACCGCGTTGTGGGCACCAAAGGCCTTGAGCACCGAGAACGACAGCGCCAGCAGCGGCACCATCGACAGCAGGGTGGTGTAGACCAGGCTCATCGCCCGCAGCGTCAGCTGGCCCTCGGAGACCTCGCGGGCCAGGCCGAACAGGCCCCGCACGACACCCAGCGGGACCGCCTTCCACCAGGGCAGCGCCGACAGGTCCGTGTCCTGGACCAGCTCGACCAGCTGGCGCCGGCGGGCATCCAGGCGTTCGGCCCAGGCTACGCCCGCCACGCATCACTCCCGTGGGTATGTGGCCCCGTCACCAGGCCCTACTTCTGCCGCCACTGGCCGTTACGGTCCTGGTACCAGTAGCCCGCCGGGGCCTCTTCCACCCAGACGCGGGCAAAGGTCTCGCGGATCTGACGTTCCCAGTCCGGGCGGTCATTGGCGCGCGCGATCTCGCGGTAGAGCGAATCGCGGTCGGAGTTCTCCTCGCTGACCAGGCGCTGTACGGTGCTGCGGTCCCGCAGCGGCACCTCGGAGAGGTCGCGGATCACCACGTCGCCGTTGTTGCCGAACCCGATCGCCCCGCTGCGGAAATGCGGCGCCAGCTGCGGCGCCCGCTCGCGCATCGAGGTCCGGATGCGATTGATCGCCGGGGTCTCGATCTGCAGGTCCGGGCTCTGCGCCGCGGCCGGGCTGACCAGACGCTCCAGCACCCAGGCCAGCACCGGCGTGCTGCCCGTCGCGGCCCCGGCATGACGCGGCTGGGCCGGAAGCTGCGCACCGGACTCGGACTGCGGCGCGGCCTCGCTGTCCGGCACCTGCAGCGCGTCGCGCACGATGGCACGCGCCGCCTCCTCCGCCGCGGCGGTGGGGAAGTAGATATTGATGGTCACGCAGCCGGCCAGCAGGGCAAACACCAGCGCCAGTCCCGGAACACTCCACAAAGCCTTCATGCCTGTCATCCCTTGTTCGAGCGGGTCCGTCCCGCATGTGCCCAATCTACACCATCATCCTGAATGGCAACCAAACGCTGAATGCGTGGTTACTGCACCACCGGGCCCTCGCCCGCCTGGATCGTGGCCAGGCGGTTGATCAGCTCCGGCCAGTCGACCCGTCGGTTGTACCCGATCACCTGGATCTGCGGCAGCCCGCCACCCTGGACCAGTACGAACCCGTCATCGGGGCGATCCGCGACGCCGGAGGCGGTGCATACGTCCCCGCGCAGCTCGCAACGGAAACCCAGGCGGCGATAGCTGAAGTTCTCGAAGAAGCGCAGAAAGATCGACGACGCCGCCGCCTGGATCCCGCCGCCCAGCTCGGTGATGTTTTCCACCGCGCGCTGGCTGATGCGCCGCCGCCCCGGCGCGTCCATGGGCGTCATCAGCTCCAGATCCATATGCACCGGCGACCAGTCCACCATCACCAGGTCGTTCACGTGGCCCGACAGACGGCCCTGGATACGCCCGAAGTCGAAGGCACGGGTGACCAGTTCCAGATCCAGGCGCTGAATCTGCGTCGACAGCCCCAGCTCCGGGGCGTAGCCGAACAGATCGTGGATATAGACATCGCGCAACACCACCTCGCCGTCAAACACCTGCACCAGCAACCGCCCGTCCACGTTCAGGTCGCCATGCTCCAGGCGGACGCGCGGGATCATTCCCGCCACCTGCCCGGAGAACCGGGGCCATCCCAGCACCTCGGTCAGCGGCTCCAGGCTGATGGCCCGGATGCCGCCCTGAAACTGCACATCCGGCCCGGTCTCCGTCTGCTGCAGACTGAAGGCCCCGACCCGCAGCCCACCATCGAGGATCGGGATCTCGGTCGCCTCCAGTAACTCCAGTCCCTGTGGCCGCGCCCGCACCTGCGCGCTGAAGGCATCGAACGGGAGCCCGTAGAGATGGGCGGCATCCACTTCGATGCGCCCCGGACCGCCCGGCACCGTGTCCGACCAGTCGAGTCCACCCCGCGCCCCACTGAGACCGAAGCGTCCCCGGCGATCCTGCGCCTCCACCCCGGACCACTCCGCACGCATGTAACGCGGCATGGAATCCTGCAGTTCGATCTCGCCCGCCAGGTGACCCGCGACATCCAGCTCGCCCAGCGGGGTCCCCACCAGCCAGGGCGACAGCAGGGTGTCGTAGATCACCCCCAGCGCCGCGATCTCCGCCTGGACCCGGCCCTCCAGCCCGCGCCCGGGCGCGAACGCCAGGTCCTGCCCCTGCAGGGCCGCCGCCGCCCCATAGTCCAGCGAGAGCAAATCCGTGCGCGCCGAGCCGTTGTCGGCGTCCGCCACCAGGCCACGGGCCTCCAGCACGACCGGCCCCTCGGCGTCGAGATCCACGAACCAGGGATCCACGAACACCACGCCTGCCGTCACGGCCGCCTCCACATCCCAGCCGTTCGCGTCCCCCGCGACCCACAGTCGCGCATCCAGCTCCTCGCCCGCCTGCAGCCCGAGGTCATCGCTGAAGGCGAGGTCATGGACCCGCAGGGTGCCTTCCGAACGGCCGCGTTCACGCCAGCGCAGCGCAACATCCGCCCGGCCCTGCCCGAGGTGCACGGGCAGCTCCATCGGCAGGCGCGGGGAGGCGGCCAGCGCCGCCAGATCAATGCCGTCGAGATCGGCCCGCACATCCCAGCCGCGCGCCGGGTCGCGGTGCACACGAACATCCCCGCTGGCCCCGAACCAGCCCGGCCAGGCGCCCGCCAGGGTCAGCTGACCGCTCTCGCGGCCCCAGACCAGGCGCACCCGCGCGCCGCGCAGGTCCAGATCCCCGGCATCCCCCCAGAGCCGGGCGGCCTCGCAGCGGACCTCGGTACGGCCGAGCCGCAGGTCGCCACATTCCACCCGCAGTCGTCGCAGGGTCCCGATCGGGGCGGGAAGCTCGACGCGTTCCGCGCGGATTTCCAGCGACAGGCCTTCGCGCGTCCATTGCAGCCGCGTACTCAGGCCGCGGGCATCGAGATCCTCGCGCAGCAGGGATTCGATCTGCAGGTCGAGCTGGACACCGCCGGCAGCCGATGGGGATTCGGCGGCCGTCACCGACCCCGCCAGCAGGAAAAGCACCAGCCCGGCCGCCGCGGCCACTGCGCCCGGTGCACCGCGCCGCGCGTGCATCAGGCCGGGTCGCCCCGCTCCGGCAGGCGATCGCGCAGCGGGCGCGCCAGACGCGCCACCCACTCGCGCAGGGCGAAGCGGGAGGTCTCCAGGGCGTCCAGTCGCGGCAGGAAGTCCTCGACCCGCATCGGGTCGCCGGTCGGGCCGCGAAAGCCGGCCGGGGCCGGGTCGGCGGCCAGTCCCGCGCGCTCGAAGCAGGCCAGTGCACGCGGCAGATGCAGCGCCTGGGTCACCACCAGTACCCGCTGCACATCACTGTTCTGGAGTCGCTGGCGGGTGTGGGTGGCGTTCTCGCAGGTGTTGCGCGAGGTGTTCTCGAGCCAGCGCACCGGCACCCCCAGATCGCCCTGCAGCCTCGCCGCCATCAGCTCGGCCTCGGAGCGCCGCCCCGGCAAGGCACCCGGACGCCCGCCGGAGACCAGGATCGGCAAGCCGGTATCGCGGTGCAGCCGCGCCGCATGGCGCAGGCGCTCGTGGGTCCGCGGGTTCAGGGCGTCACGCCCGCCGTCCTCGGCGCGCCCGGGCCAGCGGCCACCCCCCAGCACCACGATGGCATCGGCCCGGCCCACCGCGATTACGCCGTCGCGCAGGTCACGCTCGATGCTGTGGGCCAGCGGCTGGGCCACGATGTTCAGGCTCGGCAGCACCAGCGCCAGCAGGCCCAGGGCGAGCAGCGCCCGCCCGCCCCGCCAGTCGGCCCACCACAAGGCCACGCCCACAAGGGTCAGCGTGATGCCCAGACCGGGCGGCAGCAGCAGGTGCTCGGCGATCGTCTGCAGGGTGGCGAGCACGAGAGTCTCCGCCCGCGACCGGGGTTACTTCTTGCCCGGGGAGTAGAGATAGTGGGCGTAGGTGGCCACGTCCTCGGAGACCCGGCGGATCAGGTGATCCAGGCTGATGATGGCGAACTCGAGCAGGTTCACCGCGATGTACGGCTGCTCGACACGCAGGCGGTCATACATGGAGCGCGACAGGCGCAACAGGCGGGTATTGTCGCTCAGGGCACGCATGCGCACGCCGCGCGGCACGCGGTCGAAGAACGACATGGACCCGGCCAGCTCGCCGGTCTGCATGCGACCGACCTCGATCTCCTGGCTGCCGTCATCGTGGTACAGCGCGGCGGTCCCGCTGACCACGAAGAACAGCGACTCCCCGACCTCGCCGATGTCCGCGATCACCTGCTTGTGATGGGTCTCCACCACTTCCAGGTACTCGAGCAGGACTTCGACCTCGGCCGGCGTCAGGGACGCCGAGATCGGGTGCTTGGAGAGGAATTCGGTCAGCAGTTCCTTGGACATGGAGAGGGTTCCTTCTGACGGGTCCGCGGTAGAAGTGAGAGTGCTTTAGAGTATAACGAACACGGCCCCGGGACGGGGCCGACACGCCACGGAACGCCGGGGAGGTAGCCCTTGATCGACATCGACGTCCTGCGCCGTAACCTGCCGCGACGCCTGCGCGAGGGGCGCACCCTCCTGCTGGTCGCCGCCCCGGAGACCACGGACAGTCCACCGGATGTGGAGCAGGAAACGGTGGCAGCGTTTCTCGAGCATCCGCCCGAGCCACGAGTGCCGCTGGTCCTGCTCCCGGACACCCTCAGCGCGCTGGATGTGACCACCGGACAACAACTGCTGGGCGGCCTGCGCGACCGCTGGGCCGACGAGGTGCTGATTCTGCATCGGCTGGACGACCAACGCTGGGACCTGAACGACTTCCTGGCGCTCGGGTTCCGGCGCGACCCCGAAGCCGAGGCCGCCGCGCCGGATCACGCGGTCTATCGCACCAGCCTGTACGACTACAAGCTGACCCCGGACTGGCTGAACGCCCGCTTCTGGGCCAACCCGGAGATGTGGGACAAGGCGCGCTGGTAACGCAGTACCGGGCGAATCACGACCTGATGGCTACTCGTCGCGGGGGTTCAGGCGCGGATGCGTCTCGTCGCCCCACCACCAGACCAGCGCACCGGATGCAAACATCGCGATCACCACGAACCAGAAGCCCCAGTTCACCGAGCCGCCCAGGTGGGCCACGATGCCCAGGCCCAGGGCCCCAACGCCGTAGCCGAGATCGCGCCAGAACCGGTAGGTACCGATGGCCGAACCGCGCCAGTTCGGGTGTGCAATGTCCGCCACCGCCGCACTGAGGTTCGGGTACAGCAGCGCCATGCCGAACCCGGTCACCGCCGCCGCGAAGGACCACCACAGTACGCCCTCGCCGAGCAGGGTCAGGGCGACCCCGCCGCCACAGATCCACATCCCCCAGATGATCGGCTGGCGTCGCCCCACGTGATCGGACAGGCGCCCGGTGAGGAACTGCGAACCGCCCCAGACGAAGCCGTAGATCCCGACGACCCAGCCGATCGCCGCCAGACTGAGCCCCTGCTGATACAGGAACACCGGGTAGAACACCCAGACCAGCGCATCCACGAACTTCTCCACCAGCCCGGCCTGACTGAACGCCGCCATGCGCCGGTCGCGCCAGGACATCAGGGTGAACACCTGCCAGGTCGTCGGCGTGTCGGGGATATTCGTCGGGTAACGCGGCACCGGGCCGGTGGACTGACCGGCCGCATGCCGGGCACCCTCGGCCTTTGCCCAGTCGAGGGTCTCGCGCACGAACACGGCGGTCATCACGATCGCCAGGGCGATCACCACCAGGCCGAAGATCAGCAGGCCCCAACGCGGCCCGAACGCGGCCGCCATATAGCCGGTCACGATCCCCGCCACGGCAACCCCGACATACCCGGAGAACTCGTTCATGCCCATGGTGAAGCCGCGCTCGTCGGCCCGGGTGATATCCATCTTGGCGGTCTGCGTCATCGACCACGCCAGCCCCTGGTTCACGCCCAGCAGGACGGTCGCCGCGACGATCCAGCTCCAGGACGGTGCGTAAAGGATCATGAACGGGATCGGGATGGCCGCCACCCAGCCCAGCATCAGGACCGTCTTGCGCCCCAGCCGCTCGGACAGGCGCCCGGCAACGAAGTTGAGCGCCCCCTTCACGACCCCGAAGGCGACCACGAACGCGGTCAGCAGCATGAACGAGCCCTCGGCCACACCGAACTCGCTCTCCGCCAGCGCCGGCACGACCGTGCGCATCATCCCGATGGTCAGGCCAACGAAGAAGACCTGGATCAGTTGCTGCCCGAACTGCCCGAGGTTCTCCCGAATCCCGTGCGTCAGATGGGCGTAGGCTTCGGCGGCCTTGTGATGGTCCGTCATGAAGAGTCCCTCTGCTATCGGATCAGGAGGCGATATTCGCCGCGACGTAGGCATCCATTCCCACCGGGCGCGGGGGGATGTTCTGGGTCAGAAAATCGACGAACGCCTCCCTCTCACCGATCGCAAGCCCCGGGTTGAAGCGCTTTTCGAACCCGAGCGTCGACGACGGCTTCCCGGACAGCCCCGCGCCGCAGGCACTGCCGGCATAGTGACCGGGATAGATCTCCAGTTCGTCCGGAAGGCCCAGGAGGCGCTCGTGAAGGCTGTCGAACAACCGTCCCGCCATCTCGCGCTCCCGCCCGGCCAGATCGGGGCGTCCAACACTGCCGATGAACAGCGTATCGCCCGTAAGAACGAACCAGGGCTGGTCCCCGCGGCGTTTGTCGGTCACCAGAAGACACAGGCTGTCCTCCGTGTGACCGGGGGTATGGATCACCTCGACCTCGACGTTGCCGACCTCGAGCCGATCGCCATTCTCCAGCGCATGGAAGTCGAACTCCACCACCGAACGATCCGACGCATGCAGGCAATACTCCGCCCCGGCACGTCGGGCCAGGTCACGGCCACCGGAATAGTGATCGGCATGCACATGCGTGTCGATCACATGCGTGATGGCAACACCCGCCTCGGCGGCCCGCTCCAGGAACCATTCCTGGTCCCCGTCCACGACATCCACCGCGATGGCCTTGCCCAGCGATCCACAGCCGAACAGGTAGGACAGCGACGACTCCCGGGTGGGCAATTGATGAAAAAACATGACACTCCTCCTGGACCGTTCACCGGTCGCGTTCTTTTTGTCGGTTGTCCTCATCGGCGCTCACGGGCAGACCGTGGTAGCGCCACTCCGCGATGCCGTCCTCGAGCCGGCTGGCCCGGATGCCGTGCCGACCCAGGATCTGGACGGCCTCGCTCGCCATCAGGCAGTACGGTCCTCGGCAGTACGCCACCACGGGGCGGTCAGTCGGCAATTCGCCCAGCCGGTCGCGCAATTCGCTGACGGGGATGGATCGGGCATAGGGAAGATGGGCGCTGGCGTATTCCATGCCCGGACGTACGTCGAGCACGATCACCTCGCCGCGCCGCGCCCGCTCGAGTAGCTGTTCGCCCGCCATGGGGGCCAGATCGCCCGCACCCTCGGCGATCTCTCGAGTGGCGGCCTGCAGCTCCAGCAGCCGTTCTTCGGCCAGTGTTCGCAGCATCACCCAGAAATCGGCGACATGCCGATCGACCAGGCGGTAGAACATGTACCGGCCTTCGCGCCGGGCCTCCACCAGCCGCGCAAGGCGCAGCTCCTTCAGGTGGGCACTGGCCAGCTTCACGCTGATCTCCGCGTCCGACGCCAGTTGTTCGACGCTCTTCTCCCCCTGCACGAGGATCTCGATCAGCTCCAACCGCTTGGGACTGGCGGCCGCGCGGGCAATGCGGGCCACCTGTTCGTACAGGAGGTCTTTGAGTTCGCGCCCGGACACCGCACACATTCCAATATTCGTTGGAATATAAGCTAACCAACGCGCGCCGCCAACGCAAGCCCTGCTTGCGCACCCGCGCGGGACCGGACCCTCCGGTTTTTGGGGCATTCTGGCGAACGCAGTAATTCCTGAGTACGGTACTCGGGAACTTCAATTAGAAGTTGCTTACTAACTGAATGACTATCCCGTGCCCACGGGCACCCTTCCCCTGCAAAAGGAGGACGTCATGAGCCAGCTGATCAACAACTTCCCGGCCGACGGCGTGGTCACCATCAACCGCGTGATCCTGAAGCCGGAGTACACCATCGACGACCTGCAGGAGCGTGTCGCGGTACTCTGCGAGAACGTGAAGACCTACCACTCGGATACCGGCTTTGTCGGCGGCTTTGTCGCCCTGAACTCCGGCGCGGTCTCCAACGAGGGCTCGACGATCGGCCAGGCGGTCGAGAGCCCGATGAAGGACAAGGAAGCGCTGATCATTACCTTCTGGAACAGCTTCGAGGAACACGAGGCGTCGCATAAGAGCGAGACCTTCCAGCCCCTGTTCCAGCAGGTCCTGGAACTGTGCGAGAACGGGAACGAGGAGATCGCCTACGAGATGCTCTGGTCCGGCGCGGCCTACGACCCGGAACAGGCCAAGGCCGCCCGCGAGGCCAAGGAAACCCACGCGGCCTGACGGCTGCATGCCGGGAGCGATCCCGGACCAAGGAACTGTCGTCTCTCCAACGACTGTACCCATTGCCGGGGCCTAACGCCCCGGCTTTTTTGTCGGCCGCCCTGGTCGCGCCTCCATAGCCCCCTGCAGGAGCCTGCTTGCAGGCGAATTCCCCTGACCACGTCTGACTTTGGCAGGGGCTTCGCCTGCGAGCAGGCTCCTGCGATTTTCGGGGTGTGCTGAACCGGGGGTCATCTCAAGCATCCGGGCTCTTGCTGACGCCGGAGATCCCGGCTCTGCGCTTCACCCCGGCCGGGTGACCGCATGGCCTCCGAACGCAGACGGGTGTCCTCTCGCCCCGGCCGCGCCGGCCCCAAACGAACGAACCCCGCGGCATGGCCACGGGGCTCGCTGGGTATGCCGAAAAGCATCGGTCTCAGCGCGATGCGTCGTCCCGATCCTCGGGCTCGTGCATCTCCGGCGGCGAAGACAGGGTGTGAGTCTTCTCGTCGTAGCGTCCCTTCAGCTCGTCGGTCTTGCTGTGTTCCCACAGCGGGACACCGACGAAATAACCCGCGCGCCCGATCGCATGGGCGGCCACCGGCGCGGTCAGCAGCAGGAAGCCGATCACCGCCACCGCGCGCGTGGTCACGCCGCCGTCACCGAAGTACACCGCGACCCCGACCATCATCAGGCCAGCCCCCAGCACGCCCGCCTTGGTGGTCGCGTGCAGGCGCATCGGCAGGTCGGGCATGCGCACCAGGCCCAGCGCCGCCACGACCATGAACGCCGCACCCACCACCAGAAACAGCCCCGTGAAGAACTCAGTCATCGTCGCGATGCCCCCCTTTCTCCAGGTAACGGGCAAAGCCGACCGCCGCGAGGAACGCGGTCAGCGCCAGCACCATAGCCACGTCGATGAACGGGGTGCGGCCGCTGGAGATTACATACACCGCGATAAAGCCGATCGTCAGCGATGCGATCAGTTCCAGCGCGACCACGCGATCGGGCAGGGTCGGCCCCAGATACAGCCGCCAGAACCCCAGCAGCAGGGCGATACTCAGCAGCACATTGGAAGCGATGATGGCGATATCGAACATCTGCATCCCCTGCGCCTAGCGCAGGACCTCCAGCGCGCGGTGTTCCAGGTACTTGATGGAGCGGATCACCTCGTCGCGATCCTCGATGTACATCACGTGGATGTACAGCACCTTCTTGTCGGTGGACACGTCGAGGCTCAGCGTTCCCGGGGTCAGCGAGATCAGGTTGGCGACGATGGTGATCTCGCCATCGGTCCTGGCATCCAGGGGGAAGGCGATCACGCCCGGCACCATGTGGTGGGTCGGCGTCATCACGTCATACGCCACCTTCAGATTGGACAGGAACAGCTCCCAGAGGAAGTAGCCAATGAACGCGATGAACTTGGGCACCCGCCGCGCGTAGCTCGAGAAACCCGGCTTGTCGCGCAGCGCGAAGGCCAGCAGCACATAGCCGAGGAAGAACCCCACGAGCAGGTTGCCGGTGCTGAACGTGCCGGTCAGGAAGACCCAGATCAGGGCCAGCGCGATATTCCAGGTCAGCGCGATCATGGCTGTGCCCCCAGTACCGCCTCGATGTACTGCGACGGATCCAGCAGCTGTTCGGCCGACATCAGGGCCATCTGGTAGATCGGCTCGCCGTACAGGCCAATGGCCACGGTCATCAGCGCCAGCATGATCACCGGGAGCCACATCCAGATCATCGGACCGGAGGTCACGTCATCGGTCTCCACGCCTTCCGGCTGCGCCTTCCAGAATACCTCGGCCCAGATCTTGATCATCGAGTAGAGCGTCAGCAGCCCCACCACCAGCGCGACCGCCACCACCCAGTAGGCCTCGGCCTCGATGCCCGCGCGGATGATGATGAACTTCGCGAAGAACCCGGACAGCGGCGGCAGCCCTGCCAGCGACAACGCCGGGATCAGGAACAGCACACCCAGCATCGGATTCGTGCGGTAGATCCCGCCCATCTGCTTCAGTTCGTGGGTGCCCTTCATCACGAAGGTGATCCCGCTGATCAGGAACAGATTCGCCTTCACGATGATGTGGTGCATGATGTAGAACACCCCGCCGACCAGCGCCAGCGGCGTAAACAGCGCCAGCCCCATGATCATGTAGCCGATCTGGCTGATGATGTGGAACGACAGGATGCGCCGGAACTCGTAATGCGCCGCCGCCCCGAGCACGCCGGTCAGCATGGTCGCGGCCGCGACCCACAGCAGGATCTCGTGGGTGTAGTCCACGTCCTGATTGAAGATCAGCGTGAACACGCGGAACAGCGCATATACCCCGACCTTGGTCAGCAGACCCGCAAAAAGCGCGGATACCGCGACCTTGGGCGTGTGATAGGAGGCCGGCAGCCAGAAGAAGAACGGGAACGCCGCCGCCTTCACCCCGAAGGCGACCAGGTACAGCATCGCGATCACGGTGATCAGCCCGGTGTCCTCCACCGTGGCCAGCTTGTCCGCGATGTCGGCCATGTTCAGCGTGCCGGTCAGACCATAGGTCAGGCCGATCGCGGTCAGGAAGATCATCGACGACAGCAGGTTCAGGGTGACGTACTTGATCGCCCCCTCCATCTGCGCGCGTTCCCCGCCCAGGATCAGCAGGGCGAAGGAGGCGACCAGCATCACCTCGAACCACACGTAGAGGTTGAAAATGTCGCCGGTCAGGAAGGCGCCGTTTACCCCCGCCAGCAGCAGGTGCAGCAGCGGGTAGTAGCCGAACTTCTCCGACATCTTGCCGATGCCGGAGAGCGAATACAGCGCGGTGGCGAAGCCGATGATCCCGGTCAGCACCACCATGATCGCGGCCAGCATGTCGGACACCAGCACGATCCCGAACGGAGCGGGCCAGGAGCCCATCTCCATCACCACATGGCCGTGCTCCCAGGTATCCGCCAGCAGCCAGACGGAGACCGCCAGCATTGCGCCGGTGCCGAGCACGCCAAGCGAGCGCTGCGCGAAGTGCGAGCGCCAGAACATTACGGACAGTGCGCCGAACAGCAGCGGCAGCACGACCGGAAGGGCTACCGACATCATCATCGATCGGTGTCCTTCATCTGATCCATGTCATCGGCCTGCACCACCTCGTAGGCGCGGTGAATCAGCACCACGGCGAACGCCAGCACCCCGAACCCGATCACGATCGCGGTCAGCACCACGGCCTGGGCCAGCGGATCGGCGGATACGCCCTCGGGCACCGTGTCGCCCGGCGCGATCAGCGGCGGCGCACCGGAGGTCATGCCGGCCACGGTGAAGATCAGCAGGTTGGCGGCATTCGACAGCAGTACCAGCCCGATCACCAGCTTCACGATCGAGCGGCGCAGCATCATGTAGATGGCCGCGGCATACAGGCCGCCCACCACAAAGGCCATGACGACTTCCATCAGTCTTCCGCCTCCGCGAGGTTCAGCATGATGGTCAGCACGGACCCGATTACCACCAGGTACACCCCGATATCGAAGATCAGCACGGTGGAGAGCTTCATCTCGCCGAACAGCGGCGCGGTGAACTCCCACCACTGGGCGGTGAAGAAGGCCTCCCCGCGGAACACCCCGGGGATCGCGCTGATCACGGCCAGCACCATGCCAACGCCCAGCACGTCGCGCGGGTCCACGCGCAGCACCTTGCGCGCCGACTGGATATCCATCGAGAACAGGTAAAGCACGATCGCCGCGGCCGCGACCAGGCCGCCGATGAAGCCGCCGCCCGGTTCGTCATGACCGCGCAGCAGCAGGAACACGGAGAACAGCAGCAGCAGCGGCAGCAGGAAATGCCCCGCAGTGCGCAGGATCAGGGAATGCATGTTCATCGGCGGTCCTCCGCGCGGAAACGCAGCATCGCGTACACCCCGATCGCCGCCAGCGCCAGCACGAAGATCTCGCCCAGCGTATCCAGCGCACGGAAGTCCACCAGGACCACGTTGACGATATTGCGGCCGTAGCCGGAGGGCACCGACTCGTCAATGAAGTACTGCGAGATCGACGGGAACAGGCGCGCATCCAGGGTGCTCAGGATCAGCAGCGTGATCATGCCGCCCATCACCAGCGCGATCCCGGCATCGCGCACCCGCAGCGCGGTGGACGACAGGTTCAAGAAACCCGGCAGGCGGAACAGCACCAGCACCAGCAGGATCACGGTCAGGGTCTCGACGAGCACCTGGGTAATACCGACATCCGCCGCGCTGTAAAGCACGTAGACCAGGGCCACGGTAAAGCCCAGCGACCCCAGCGCCGCCACCGCCCCCAGACGCGAGCGCGTCAGCACCGCGAACAGCATCGAGGCCACCAGGATCGCCAGGATCGCGACCTCGTGGATCTTCAGCGCGGCCCAGTCGAGGCCGCCCACGCCGACGTCGAACAGCTGCGCCGTCACCCCGACCAGGCCCGCGGTCATCGCGACGATCACGATCACGTAATAGCGCAGATAGCCGTTCTGCAGCACGCGGGTCTGCCACTCCGACAGTGCCACCAGGCCGTCCATCATCTTGAAGTAGCCCTTCTCCGGGCCGTATTCGGCCGCGCGGTCCACCCACGCCAGCGCGCGGCGCGCCTGCTCCCAGCGCCAGTACAGCACCCCACCGGCCACCAGGCTGAACGCGGAGATCGCCAGCGGCCAGTTGATCCCGTGCCACAGCGCCAGGTAGCCATCCACCGGCGCGCCCTGCACGCTGGCCGCCGCGGCATTGATCAGGCCTTCGTCCGCCAGTCCCGGGCCGAGACCGAAGATCAGCCCCAGACTCGCAAGCACCGCCGGGCCGGCGAGCATGGCCACTGGAGCGTCATGGTGCGGCGTCTTCGGCGTATCCACCTTGGGCCCGAACCACGGGCGAATACCGACGATCGCGGCCACCGCGACCCCCAGGATCGCGGTCAGCACCGCCAGCAGCGCGAGGATGCCGCCCAGGCTCGGGGCATCGAGCACGGCCTCCAGCATCAACTCCTTGGCGACGAACCCGAACAGCGGGATCACACCCCCCAACGACAGCGCCGCGAGAATCGCGAACGCGGCCGTGACCGGCAGCGCGCTGCGCAGCCCCCCGGTCTGCAGGAAATCCTTGGCACCGGCCTCGTGATCGAGGATACCGGCGACCATGAACAGCGCGCCCTTGTACAGCGAGTGCGCCAGCAGGAAGGCCATCGCCGCCATCAATGCGGTTTCGGTGCCGATCCCGATCAGCATAGTCAGCGTACCCAGGGCCATCACCGTGGAGTACGCCAGCACCTTCTTCACCCCGGTCGAGCGGAAGGCCAGGAACACACCGGTGAACATGGTCACCGCACCGAACAACGCCAGCGTGGTGAACCAGATGTCGGTGCCACCCAGCGACGGGTTCAGGCGCGCCAGCAGGTATACGCCGGCCTTCACCATGGTCGCGGAGTGCAGGTAGGCGGAGACCGGGGTCGGCGCAGCCATCGCGCGCGGCAGCCAGAAATGGAACGGGACCTGCGCCGATTTGGTGAAGGCCCCGATCAGGATCAGCAGCAACAACGGCAGGTACAGCGCATGCTCGCGCACCACGTCGCCGTTGTTGAGGATCTCGGACAGCTCCCAGGAACCGCCGGCCATCGCCAGCATGATGATCCCGGCCAGCAGTGCCAGACCGCCGCCCACGGTGACGAACAGGCCCTGCAGGGCGTACTTCCGGGCGTCCGCGTTCTCGTGGTTGTAACCGATCAGCAGATAGGACGTGATGCTGGTCAGCTCCCAGAACACGAACATCGCGACCAGGTTGTCCGCCAGCACCAGCCCCAGCATGGAGCCCATGAAGGCGAGGATGATCACGTAGAAGCGCCCGAGGTCACGGTCCCCCTCGAGGTAGCGCCCGGCGTAGGTGACGATGAAGAAGCCGATGCCCGAGATCAGCAGCGCGAACAGCAGCGACAGCCCGTCCACCAGGAACGAGAGCTGGATATCCAGCCCCGGCAGCCAGGGCCAGGCCAGCACGATGGACTCGCCACTGGAGACCGCCGGCAGAAAGCTCAGGAAATAGACGAACAACGCGGCCGGCAACAGACCCAGCACCCAGCCACTGGCACGGCCGGTCAGGCGGTGCACCGCGGGGGCGGCTGCCGCCAGCAGGAACGTTGAGAGAATTGCGTAGAGCATCCGGCCAGCTCAGTCCTTTTGGTTCCGGGCCAAGGACGCGGCCCGCGGCCACGCGTACAAATCGTTCCGTCGCAACCGAGACAGGCCGGTACCTGCCCGTCTCGAGCGGTCGCGGAAGCCTACTGACTTGGGTGGGACCGCGCAAGAAACGTGATGTTCCTCGCGCGGACCGTTCCGGGAAACGCGCTGCCGGTCAGACCCAGTCGCTGCGCCGCCGGCGCGTGGGGATGCGCGTCAGGATAATGCCCAGGATCACCGAACCCACCGTGACCAGGGCCCCGGTCATGAACCACTTGCGCTGGCTGTCGGCCTGCATCACCTCGACCTGACGCCGATACTCGTCGGCCGAATCACGGGACTCGATCAGTTCCTGCTCCAGCCGGCGGTTCTCGCGCTGAATCTCCTGCGGCCGCTCCGCGATATCCCGCAGCTCTTCCAGTTCCGACTCCATATCCGCGATCCGGGCCTGGAGTTCATCACGCTCGGTCGTCAGTTCGTTGCGCCGGTCCAGCAACTCCGCGATCCGGCCCTCCTGATCATCCGCACCGGAGCGGATCTCGGCCAGCTCGGCCTCGACCTCGGCCAGGCGTTCGCGGGAATGCGGCTCGTCCTGCAGATAGCGGGTCAGGATCCACGCCTCGTTGCCGCTGGGCAGGCGCACCCGGCTCCAGCCATCGCCGGATGCCTCCAGCACCGTCAGTGGCTGTCCGGCGCGCACCGCACTCACGATTCGATTCTGATTGGACGGGCCACCCCGAACCCCAACCTCGAGTTCCTCGCTGACATAACGCGTCTGCTGCGCGGCCGCCCCGCTCCAGGCCACCAGCATCACGCTACCCAGAATCAGCGCCATCGAGCGCATCGACCACCCTTTCATTGTCATCTCTGCTGCCATCTCTTGATTCGCCGGGTTCTCCCGCGCCGCATTCTACAGGGGGCAGAAAGCCGCGCACGCAAAGCCGTACCGGGGGTTGATCGAGTTCACATTCCGGCACCCGGGCGTTCGGGGAAACACTGAGATCAGTGTTTCCTAAGCGAACCGCTCACGCACGGCCCGCGAGGGGAACGTGATCAGATCAAATGCCACCGGCAGCAGACGCCGCACCTGTGCCGCCGCGACCGCCAGCAGGTACAGGATACCCGCCAGCACCGCCAGCACGAGCGTCAGCAGGCCGCCCAGCATGACCCGAGTCGCCTGCAACACCCCCACCAGCCAGATCGGCGCCAGCGCCACGATCAGGGGTACCAGAAGGCCCAGAACCGCGCCCACCGACTGCTCGAACAGGTTCAGGGTCGGCGGCAGCGCCTCGCCCCCGGCCAGCAGGGTATCCATCAACTCCTGACGATACGCCACCCACTCCAGATGAAAGCCGCCCAGCGCGGAGATCAGCGCGAGCACGGCCAGCGCAACGCCAGCCACCACCACCAGCGCCCGGCGCACGCCCTCACTGCCGTCCATCATCGCCTGCGGCAGCAGACGGGAAACGCCGCGGGCCTCGGCCAGCAGCCAGCCGGAGACCGCCGCGGCCCCCAGCAGGGTCGCCACCACCAGATCCGGGAAGGCCACCCCGGCGGCCTCCAGCGAGGCCGGAAACTGCGCCCCCAGGGCCGGATCGAACAGCCGCTGGTACACCACCACGGCCACCGCGGTCAGCACCAGCCCGGCCGCGCCCAGCAGCCACTGACTGCCGGCCTGGGCATACGCGGGCAGGTGCCGCTGCGCCGGATGGTCCCGGTTCTCGCAGTTCGCCAGACCGTTATCCAGGCGCTCGCCCTGGCGTTGCAGGTCGGCCAGGCGCCGGTGTACCTGCTCCAGGCGCCCGGTCAATTCGTGCAACGGGGCTTCCAGGCGTCGCCGCGCCGACAGCAGGCCACGCGCCATCTGTCGGTGCTCCTCCATGCCGAGCCGTGCAATCCGCAACACGGTTTCCTGCATGTCCTGCGCCAGGCGCTGACTCTGCGGGCTGTCGCCCACCGGCGTGCTCGCCAGGGCCTCCAGGCGGCTGACCCAGCCGGGCTCGGCGGAAAGACGCCCCTCGTCGCGGGCATAGGCATCCTCCAGCTGGCGCAGGGTCTCGTGAACCTGCTGGCGCAGATCGGGGATCTCGGCCAGATCGTGGCCCACCAGGCAAGCGTAACGCCGCTCCAGGGCATGGACCGCCACATGAACGCGTTCGGCCTCCAGCCGGGCCAGGTGGGCGTGATGCCAGCGCTGGGTCGCGTCGCGCAGATGCAGCACCTGCCGCCGGAGGGCACACGTCAGGCGCGTCACGCCGCCGGTCAGCCCCACCAGCAGGCGGCGCAAGGGCCGCCGTGCCAGGTCCAGCACCACGATTGCGACCACGATCCCCAGCACCCACAGCATTACAGTGACGGCCACGACTCCCCCTCGCTTGTTGTTCTTTCAGGCATGGTCCGCGCCCGCCACCTCGGGCGCAACTCCGGGCCCCACCAACCGGTTGCCTGATTATGTCGAATCGTTCCGGTTCCCGTCTCCACG
The DNA here is from genome assembly GCF_000381105.1 of Thioalkalivibrio sp. ALE12. Lineage (NCBI taxonomy): Bacteria > Pseudomonadati > Pseudomonadota > Gammaproteobacteria > Chromatiales > Ectothiorhodospiraceae > Thioalkalivibrio > Thioalkalivibrio sp. ALE12. The sequence continues at coordinate 626,210 of NZ_KB905905.1, forward strand.
CCGGGCCAATCACGCTCAAGTTTGCCGCGCCCGCGCCGATACCCGGATTAAATCCCCGGAGACCTCGCGATGCTCAGCCTCGACCTCATGCCGGCACCCGAACCGGCCCGCACCGAGAACCCCGCCTGGCTCGACGCCGGCTTCACCGCCGGCTGGCTCCCGGCCTTCCGCAACCGCCGCACCGGCGAGGTTCGCGCCAGCCACCTGGAAGACGGGCGCCTGGCCTGTACCCACATCCTGGATACGGTCCCGACCGCGTGGGTGGCCGAGCTCGACGATCAGGGCCGCCCCGGCGCCCTGATCGCCGACATCCAGGCCGGCTACCTGCGCGGCGACCGCTTCTTCACCCTCGCGGAACTGCTACGGTATCCCTCCGACGCCTGATCCGGGGCACGCAGAGCTCTCGACAGGTTGTCCCAGGACGTTCCGAGGACAACCTAATCAGCCCCACCCCCGGGACTATCGGCGCACCGCCGAATCCCGTCGCAATTGCTTTTGCGCGCGGGTTTCGGTCCAATACCGGCCTTTTCCCCGAGCGGCGCTCCCATGCAGAAGAATCAGTACGATCGCGACGAACTCCTGGCCTGTGGCTACGGCAACATGTTCGGTCCGGGCAACGCCCAGTTGCCGGTCCCCAACATGCTGATGATGGACCGGGTCCTGGAGATCAACAGCGACGGCGGCCAGTACGGCAAGGGCGAGATGATCGCCGAGCTGGATATCAATCCCGACCTCTGGTTCTTCGCCTGCCACTTCCCCGGCGACCCGGTGATGCCCGGCTGCCTCGGCCTCGACGCCATGTGGCAGCTGGTCGGCTTCTATCTCGCCTGGCTCGGCAATCCGGGACGCGGGCGCGCCCTGGGGGTGGGCGAGGTCAAGTTCACCGGGCAGGTCCTGCCGACGGCCAAGAAGGTCACCTACCATATCGACATGAAGCGCGTGATCTCGCGCAAGCTGGTGCTCGGCATCGGCGACGGCATCGTCAAGGTCGACGGCCGCCCGATCTACGAGGCCCACGACCTCCGCGTCGGCCTGTTCACCTCCACCGAAAACTTCTAGGCCCACCGGCTTCCGCCATCACGAGCACGGGAGCCGGTGTTCTTCGCCCTCTCACGTTTCCCTGCCTTCTACCCGCCGCCTGCCTCGTGGTGGCTGGTCCTGGAGTGGCATCCGGTGTTTACGAGCCTTCGGTCCGCGTACCGCCGATTGTTGGCTAGGCCTGGTTCGGCATCCGGTGTTTATGGTGCCTTCGTCCGGCCACCTGCCAGGCGCTGACTCGCCAGCGCGCCCCGAGGTACTTCTTTGCTCGTGCAAAGAAGTACCCAAGAAACACGCCCGACTGCCGCG